>JAUZOA010000032.1 GCA_030706685.1 Bacteroidota bacterium | reverse complement strand
CTATTGCATAGACATTCAGGCTAATGATACCTCTATGTACCTATTATAGTAGGTTCATCTTAGGGTCATCTTAGGGTTATCTTAAGATTATTCTAAGTAAAATATCTAAGGATAAACTTACGAACACCTTATTAAGAACCTACTATAACACTAAAATAAAAGGTATCATAGAGGTATCAAAGTGTGGCTATATAGATAGAATTGACCCCGCTTTAGATAGGAGTAAGTTTAGATAATCCCTAAAAAATTGATGATCAATTAAATAATGGAAGAAACCTGTTTGAAATCGAGTAGTGTCCCGGTTTGAAATAGCGGTAAGACGGAAGGCGGAAAATTTTGATTTACAAGTCGTTTTCCCGACTTCCCGGCAAAATGACCCACTGCTTGAAATCGTTAAAACGATTGGGGGTAACCCTCTCTCCTTCATAGCCCGGCTTGAAGTAACTGATTAAGGAAAATAGCAGGGGCGGACTCATTACTATGGGACATCACGAATAAATTCCGGGAATAAGTTAGCCCATTATGTATGGCACTATGCGAAATGGACTATTGCGACGAGTCCGCCCACAAAATTCTTTTATATTGCAATTGCCGCCGGGCGAGACATCGTCGGGAAAGAGGTTGAAATTCGGAGACTCGTGGGAAAGGGACAATGGACAGATAAAAGCAACGGGAACATATAAGACAATTATTACGAAAGCACATACCGGTATAGACAACCAGTTTCACAAATCATCATTAACGACAACTGACTGGAAATTTTTTAACCCTGACGGCAGCAAATCAAATGACAAAGACAAAATAATTGCAGACATAGAATACAATCTCAATTGCGACTAATTACGGCGTACGACATGAGGCTAAGCTATATGGCGGCTTAACGAATCTGTTCTCAACTTCATATTGTTACTCAGCGGCATATCCAGCTAACGAATAACGCCAGGCTACAGAATATATTCTCAGATTTATTAGCTACGCCTTGCGTATCTATGCACCAATAAGCTAACAAAAAACCGGCGCCTTAGCTGTAAGCAAAACATAACAACTGTAAATTTGTTACTATGTTTATTGATTTGGAAGATTGCCGGGAACGGAATTAGGTACAAAAGAAGATTGCAAACCAGCCGGCACTCGTTAACAGCAATCGATGGCTAAATAATGATAACTGCATACAGGCAGGTGCGGACCAGTTAATTGGCAGGTTTGCGCCAACCATTCTTTACCTTTGAAAGGGATTTATTATTTTAGACTTGCTATTATACCCTTGTCAATGTGAAATACGCTCTGCTGCTTATATTGCTGTTCCCTTATTTGGTTCAGGCGCAAAAAAGACTCTTAGCTGCTGACACCTGCGTCTCCATCACATTTAAAGAAACGATTTCCAGTCCCGGATACATTCAAATTAACCGGATAAAACAATTACCGGATGGTGAATATATCATCACGGGATTGCGCAACTCTTCCTCCACAAGCACAGTGCTTAAAGGGTTTATTGGAAAACTATCGGGAAGCGGCGACCTGGTTTGGAGTAAAACATTGGGTTATGATTCGGATGGATATGAATCTGAATTCAGCAATTCTATCCTGACGTCCGACAACAATATTTTCGTGATTGCCGGCAGCGGTAATTATCCAGGCGAAAATCATTTGATCATTAAGTTCGATTACGATGGCAATATCATTTGGAAATATAAATATGATTTTGAATCCGGGGGCATCGGTCCTATTCGGCCTACGGATGACGGCGGCATTTACTTTTCGGGCAGCAATAGCAACAACGGCATATTTGTCGGAAAGATAAATAGTGCAGGAACGCTGCAATGGGCGCAATACTATGGTGCCGGTTCGGGCTATATGAATGCGCAGAATTTTACAGAGTCAGGGAATTCACTTTATATTGTCGGTACCGGTCTTATTAATGGTAACAGGGGCACCACTACCTACATAGCAAAAGTGAACAAAATATCGGGAGACCTCGCATGGGCCATAACCTATGGTTCTGTTGTAACCAATGACTACGATGTTTCTTTTACAGACGTACAACCAGTTAACGGCTACCTGCTCGTAACCGGATCGACGAGTCGGTTTAGCTCGCCGGGCATATCCCCCGCCCTTTTTACATTGGATACATCCGGGACCTGCCTGGGTGCAGTATGCTACCTGATGCCCGGGCAAAATACACTGTCCGACAATCCATTCATCTACAATGATCGTTTAAAACTTGGAGCCTACACTCCTTCTGTTGACAGTAATGATATAATATTTTTTAAACCTGGCAACACCGGGCTGAAAACGCTTAGATGGGCATCGCCGGGCAACCAGGTTCTTCATGACATGAGCAATTGTGCTGATTCAGGTTCCATTGTTTCGCTATTAAGCATAGGTTATGCTATGCCTGCCGATTGGACCAAAGCGTTGATCATAAAGAACAATAACCAGGTCATAGATTCCAATTGTAATTATCAAACTGTCAACTGCAATACAACAAATTTCATAGTATCCGGCGAGACCCTTCCGCTTACTACTAACGCGCTGGCTTTTAATAATACCAGCAGTGATATTCATGAAATAACGGCCGGGCAACTGACTGTTGAAAAGATTTGTTCTTCGCTAAGGACCTGCAGTCTCGGGCAATTGACCGGCGTTGATAGTTTATGCGCAGGTCAGACAGCCATTTACCAAACAAACACTTACGGCGATTGCGGAAATGCCATTTTCTCTATTGATACTTCATTTGCGCAAATAGTAACCTCTTCAACCAACCAGGTTACCCTTCATTTTAATCGACCGGGAACTGTACAATTGTTTGAATCATTGACCACGGGTTGCGGCACACAAAAGGATAGTTCCGCCATTCATATTTTTCCGACAAGCGTTTTGCTAAACCTCGGGCCGGATACGAGTATTTGTCCAAACAATACCCTGCCACTTAAAGCTGGTCCTGGTTATATGACTTATCTATGGCAGGATGGCTCAACAGATTCCTTATTCGATGTGCATTCAGCGGGCACATATTATGTTTCGGTGACCGATTTTTGCGGCAACACATCATCGGATACTATCCGTATTTCGGCGGCTGCCCCCGTTCCTTTTGATCTGGGCCCTGACCTTACCAAATGCAATGCTGATTCATTGACAATAACTGCTCCGCCGGGTTTTTTACAGTACCACTGGTACCCGGCATACAATATATCTGCATCGACAGGTCAATCGGTCATTGTCTTTCCCGAAACAGATACCTTATATAAAGTATCGGCTGAAAAAACACCGGGTTGTTTTGCATATGATTCTATTCATGTTTATGTCAATCATTCTCCGGTCATTAATCTTGGGACAGATACAAGTTTTTGTTCAGGTGATTCTTTATTATTAAATGCGGGCAGCGGTTTTGTTTCCTATCAATGGAATACGGGAGCAAATAGTCAATTCATCACGGTACACAATGCGGGGTATTACCGGGTAACCGCTACGGCTGCGAATGGATGTAGTTCCCATGATACCATTCAAGTCGTGCATGTTTATAGTAAACCGGTAGTCAATTTGACCAAAGATTCCAGTCTTTGCGAAGGCGCCGGCCAATTATTGAGTCCGGGTCCCGACTTCCCGACCTATATGTGGAGTACGGGTAGCAATGCACCCGCTATCAGTGTCAGTATGCCGGGCACTTATTGGGTAGCTATCACCGATAACAATGGATGTAATGGAAGTGATACTGCGAGGATCAAAGCAATACTCCCTTCGCCTGCTGCATTCTTGCCAGCCGATACCTCGTTATGTAATTATTTAAACCTGCAAATAAAACCGCTATCACAGTTCAGCTCTTATTTGTGGAATACAGGTGCAACGACCAATACGATCACCATCAGCCAGGCAGGTAACTATTGGCTCCAGGTGACGGATGATAACAATTGTACGGGAAGAGACACTATAATCATCAGCCCCAGGCAATGCCTGGAAGGTTTTTTTATTCCCAATGCATTTACACCTAATAAAGATGGCAAAAATGATCTTTTTTATCCTTTGTTAGTGGGACATGTGATAAGCTACCGGTTCACTGTCTTCAATCGCTGGGGACAAAAAGTTTTCGAGACGACTGAATTACAGAAAGGATGGGATGGAAGTATTGCCGGTAATAAAACGGGTACAAATGCTTTTGCCTGGATATGTACCTATCAATTGGAAGGTCAACCGGCAGAAACAAAAAAGGGAGTGGCAGTTTTACTGCGATGAGCCTGCGATACCCGGTTTTCAAATTGTTATATGCAGACAGCCGGATTAAGCTGTTTCTGGCTGTTCGCCATATAATTAATTCTTAATTTTATAGAAGTGATGTGAGATATTCCTTTCTAACACCTGGTTTCAAGTATCTTTCCCGCTCCTGTGCTTCTTGCCTCGTTGAGCACTCTTCAGCGTAAATTATTTTAAATGGCCTGTAAGGCCTTGTCGTTTTATTTCTGCCGGATTGATGTTCAAGAAATTTTCTTTCCACATTATCAGTCAAACCTGCGAAAGTATAATTCTTGGGTAAGCTATGAATCGAATAAACATAAAACATTGAAAAAATTCACTTTATACCCTAAAAACCAGTTAGGCAGAGCATGTCTTAGCATTATGCTCAATATTGCGGAGGGGAGTGCCAAATTCAGCGCAAAGGACAGAAAGAATTTCTTCGTTACAGCAAGGGGCTCAGTATTTGAATGTTCATCTCTAATTAACTTCCTGCACGATGTAGGGGAAATACCTGATGGCTTGAAAAATGAGCCATACTCTGATTTTGATGAAATTTCAAGAATCTTATATACGATGATTAAAAATTTGGAATAGAGGCAAAATTGAAAGCAGAAAGAGAAACAGAAAGAGAAAGAGTGTCTGGACGCTCCCCGCTCTCTTTCTCTTTCTGTATTTGTGCCCGGGACTGGATTCGAACCAGCACAACCTTTCGGATGCTGCCACCTGAAGACAGTGCGTCTACCAATTTCGCCACCCGGGCAACTAAAAGCTAATAGCTGTAAGCTGTTAGCGGGCTGCAAATATAAGCGACTATACCGAAACATTGAAATCCCTCAGCGCATCATTCAGGCTTGTTTTCAGGTCGGTGCTTGGCTTACGCTGACCAATGATCAGGGCGCAACCCACACCATATTCACCGGCAGGGAATTTTTTAGTATATGAACCAGGAATGACAACACTTCGCGCCGGTACCCTTCCCTTATATTCTTTGGGCTCATTGCCACTGACATCTATGATTTTTGTCGATTGAGTCAAAACAACATTGGCCCCAAGTACCGCTTCTTTCTCTACTCTTACCCCTTCTACCACGATACAACGACTGCCAATAAAACAACCGTCTTCAATAATTACGGGAGAAGCCTGCAGGGGCTCCAGTACGCCACCGATGCCTACGCCACCACTCAGGTGTACCCCTTTGCCTATCTGCGCACAACTCCCGACCGTGGCCCATGTATCTACCATCGTCCCTTCGTCCACATAGGCGCCTATGTTTACATACGAAGGCATCAGTACCACATTTCGGGCAATATAAGCTCCATATCTTGCTACCGCATGAGGTACGGCGCGAACACCCAGTTCCTTATAATTTTTCTTCAGCAGCATCTTATCATAAAACTCGAAAGGTTCTACGCTCCATGTCTGCATCGGTTGGATGCTGAAATACATTAATATCGCCTGCTTCACCCATTCATTTACCTCCCAGCTCTCACCCACCGGGGAAGCGACCCGCAATCTTCCCGCGTCCAGTTCTTCAATAACAACATGGATAGTATCGACATATTTATTTCTTTTTAGCAGTTCCCGATTGTTCCAGGCTTCTTGTACCAATTCTTTCATGTTTGAAGTTTAAAGCAAAATTAGCCGGAAAGTGGGAATGTAAGTCGAAAAGACCGGAAGTCCGGAAGTCAGAAAGAACCTTACGTCTATATTGAATAGTCTTTCGAACTTCTGGTCTTTCCGTCTTCAGGACTTCTTACAGCTTATCTTTGCAAACTATGAACATCGGGTTCGATGCAAAAAGAGCTTATCATAATGGCACAGGGCTCGGCCATTATAGCCGGACACTGATCCGTTCATTGTCGGAATTTTGGCCCGATCATCAATACTATCTATTCAATCCCAAAGCTTCCTCTTTATTTACTTTAACCGCGAATAATATTCATGAAATAAGGCCACAACATTTTCCTTCTACTTTATTTCGTTCCGCCTGGCGAAGCAGTTGGGTAAAAAAAGACCTGGAGAAATATCATATTGACCTGTATCACGGTCTTAGCCATGAGATACCTGTTGGAATTGATAAAACCGGGACCCGGTCGGTAGTTACCATTCATGACCTGATCCATGAACGTTTCCCGGAACAATATAACCCGATAGATGTAAAGATTTATTCCAGGAAATTCCGTTATGCCTGTCAACATGCTGATAAAGTAATTGCCATCAGTGAGCAAACCAGGAAGGACATCATTGAATTTTATAAAATACGGGAAGATAAGATTGTTGTTTGTTACCAGAGTTGTAATCCCGCCTTCGGAAAAGAAATAAGCGAAGAAGAAAAAAAGAAAATAAAAACAAAGTATGGTCTTCCCGGCCAGTTCTTTTTATATGTGGGCTCAGTGATTGAAAGAAAAAACCTGCTGGGAATCTGTAAAGCCATATTCCTGCTGAGGAATGAAATAAATATTCCTTTGGTGGCTATCGGGGAAGGGGGAAAATACAAACAACAGGTAAAAGACTATATTAAACAAAACGGGCTGGAACAGAAGATAATTTTTCTTTCAGAGGAACCTTCCGCGAAATCTTCCGAAGCCTTTCAGTCCGCGATTGATTTTCCTGCTATCTATCAATCGGCCATCGCCATGATCTATCCTTCTTTTTTTGAAGGCTTCGGTATACCTGTGCTGGAGGCCTTATGGAGCCGGCTTCCTGTTATTACATCGAATGTTTCCTGTTTACCCGAAGCGGGTGGCGAAGGAGCTTATTATGTTAATCCCAACAGCGCCGAAGAGATCGCGGAAGGCATGCGAAGTATCTATACGGATAAAGATGCTGTAAAAATGATGAAAGAAAAGGGATGGCAACATGCGCAAAACTTTACGCAGCAAAAATGTGCGGATTCCGTCATGAATGTATATAAAATGGTATGGTAGATTTTAATAACGATATTGAACAATGCCTGAAAGTTTTGAGAGGGGGAGGCCTTATCCTTTATCCAACAGATACGGTCTGGGGAATAGGTTGCGACGCCACCAATGAAAAAGCCGCCGAACGTATATATAAATTGAAAAAGCGCCTGGATAACAAGGCCATGATCGTACTGGTAGCCGAAGAGCGTGATGTGCTGCAACATATAGCCAATCCAGATCTCCGCGTCTTTGATTACCTGGAGCAGGCAACTAAGCCAACTACAGTAGTATATAAGGGTGCGATTGGATTGGCGGAAAACATTGTAGGAAAGGATGGAAGCATCGCTATCAGGATCTGCCAGGATGATTTTTGCCGTCATCTCCTGAAAAGATTTCGCAAGCCGATTGTTTCAACATCCGCTAATATATCCGGAAAGCCGGTGCCGGCAACATTTTCCGGGATTGATATTGAAATAAAGATCGGGGTTGATTATATTGTTAATTACCGCCAGGATGATGCTATTCCCGCAGAACCTTCTTCGGTTATCAAATGGAACAAAGACGGCACGGCTACTGTATTACGACCGTAAATTATTACTTGACTGTTAATCTTCTTTTCTTATATCATCCATTATTTTTTCAATGGTACCGGTGGAGGCCTTATTTCTGTCAAGAATATATTCCAAATATTCCAGCGTATCGAGCAGGTCTTCTTTTGAATGAAAAAATGACATGGCTGAATAATCCCGGCTGGGGTACGATAATTTTTTAGCCATCTCTTCAATGCGGAGCCTGCCTTCGTCCACATATCCCGCTTTAATCAAAGATTCGAAAACGTCCAGGTCGGCAATAACGGGAGAAAGTTTTTTCAAATCAGGATTGGCAAGGTACCTGCCGGCCCATTCTTTCGCTTTGGCCAGGTTTTCCAGACTGATATAATCGCTGATCAGTACCGCAAACAATGTTGAATGAAGGCCGTGAAGTACATCCTCATACCCGGGTGACTGCTTATCGCCGTATGAAACTATTACGGGCTTTTCATGCTTCGCGAGAAAACTGCTGATCTTCAATATTTCAATACGGGCTTTCTCAGCGGTTGCATTTTCATCAAGCGGCAATATCCTGTACACGGATCCTTCGCACTCCATGTATTTTTCGGAAAAAAGGTTCATTCTTGTGGTGACGCAAATGGGCCTTGTATATAAATTCATATTCAACAGGTCGAGAAGTATAAAGTCGTTCAATAACATATAGTCGCTGAGTTCAAAACTCATTAGCGGAACAAGATTGGACTGGTTGCAGATCTTTTTTAAAAGAGCGAGGTTGATATCGGCGATAACTTCTTTGGTTCTGTAGGAAGCTATCGTATCGTTTTGCCGGGGGAATGGATATTTTACTTTTTGTATATCTTCTATGAAAGCCGCTAATGCGGCAGATAACTGTGCCGGTTGTCCGGCCTCATCCCGGAAATAAAAATAATCGGAATTTATTTTTTTTAAGATGGACAGGTCCGTAGAAAAAACAACTTCCTTGTTCCGTTTAAGCATATCCAGGTATTGAACGGTGCTGAGTAATTGGAAATTCAGTACGGTCACATCTTTTCGGTATCCTTCTTTAGCCTGGACATACCAAAGTGGGTAAGTATCATTGTCGCCATACGAAATTAAGATGCTGTTAGCCGGGCAGGCATCCAGGTACATATGACCGATCTGGCTGTAAATGACATTACTTTTAATAGCTGCCATTACCCGTCCTGCTTCTTCGAGGTACCCATACGTACGCAATTCCTGGTACTGGTAAAATTGTTCATTGATGAGTTTCATTTCGGGAGTGCCTACGAGCAGCCGGTACCCGGGATTCCTTTCTCCGAGCCTGCGATAACAGTCAATAGCCTTGTTTGTGCAGGCCAGGAATTGTGCGACTCTTTCTTTACCAGGAATCTTGCCCTTCGCTAATTTTGTTTTTAAGGAATCATTGTCGAAAGGGTAGCCTCCCGTTTGATACATTAAATACCTATCAGCATAAGAACTATAAGCCCGTGCAAGACCTTCAAGCAAAGTATCGTTTTCAGGAATGGCGCCGCCAAAATCCTTTATCATATCATTGTCCCATTCGTTATAACCAAAATAGCGGCATCGTTCGAAGCCATATATAAAAGGCCCGTAGGAATCCTGCAGCCCTTCTTTAATCTTTTTTGCCGCCTCTTCGCGGGAGATCCCCGGCCCAAAACCATTTAATGGTTTGTATTTATTGTCTTGTATGGCCCAGAATAATTGTTCGTTTTTTACACTGTCGGTATATTGATCAGCGATGCGAACATACCATCCCGGCTTTTTTTTTACAAAAAATACACGGTCGTTACTGTCTTTCCGTTCATGCGAGTAGTTGATAAAAAACTCTTTTGCCACTTCTGTATAGGAAGGAAGATGTGGTTGGGCTATTATTTTTTTTGAACATAAAATGGCAAAATAAAGGATAGCAATGGCGATACGTTTCATGAATTGGAATTAATGATGTAATATCAGTAAAAATAGCTAAAGTTCACTTTGCAGGAAAGCTGTATTGGGTTTGTTCCTTGGGCCTTCATAAACTAACTTTGCGTGGTTTATGGAAATACATTGTACTGAAAAGGAATTACAGGTATTAAAAAAGATTACTGATGCTGCCGCCGCACTGGGGGTGAAAGCTTATTTGATAGGCGGTTTTGTAAGGGATAAACTGCTTGGCCGGCCAACCAAAGATGCGGATATAGTTTGTACCGGCGATGGGATAGAACTGGCCATGGCCGTCGCTAAACGTTTTGATCCTGTTCCGCCTGTCAATTATTTTAAAACTTTCGGCACAGCGCATATCAAGATAAATCTTTCCGACAATAATGACTCTTCGAAAGCCCCCTCCAAAGGAGGGGGTTTGGGGGAGGCCGGGGCTTTCGATATCGAATTTGTCGGCGCCCGCAAAGAAAGCTACCAGCTTCATTCCCGGAAACCGGAAGTGGAACCCGGCACATTGGAAGAGGACCAGGAACGAAGAGATTTTACCATGAATGCGCTCGCCATCAGTTTGAATAAGAAAGATTATGGTAAACTGGTGGATCCATTCAATGGGCTCAGCGATCTTAAACATAAGATCATTAAAACGCCGCTCGATCCATTGCAAACCTTCAGCGATGATCCGCTGCGAATGATGAGGGCTATACGCTTTGCCGCACAACTGCATTTTTTGATTGAAGAAAAAACATTGCAGGCTATCAAAGATGGCGCTTATCGTATCAAGATCATTTCACAGGAAAGGATTACTGATGAACTGAATAAGATCATTGCTTCGCCAAGGCCCTCCATAGGTTTTGATCTTTTATATAAAACAGGATTGCTCCATATTATCTTTCCCCAGATGGTTGACCTTGCAGGGGCCGAGTATAAGGACGGTCACGGGCATAAGGATAATTTTTATCACACATTGCAGGTACTGGACAACCTGGCACAGGTCTCTGATGATATATGGCTGCGGTGGGCCGCTGTTTTGCATGATATCGCGAAGCCACTTACCAAAAAATTTGAAGAAGGTCATGGGTGGACATTTCACGGGCATGAAGTAGTGGGGGGGAGAATGGTGCCCAGGATATTTACAAAACTAAAGTTGCCGCAAAACGAGAAAATGCGTTTCGTAAAAAAAATGGTGGAGCTGCATTTACGGCCGATCAGCCTGACAAAGGAGAATATCACTGATTCGGCGATAAGACGTTTATTATTTGACGCAGGAGAAGATTTTGATTCATTGATGCTCCTTTGCGAAGCGGATATTACTTCAAAAAATAAACAGAAAGTAAAAAGATATATAGAAAACTTTCAAATGGTCAGGCAACGGTGCAAGGAAGTGGAGGAAAGCGATCATATCCGGAACTGGCAACCCCCGGTGACCGGTGAAAAGATCATGGAAATGTTTGGGTTAACACCTTCAAAACCCGTCGGGATCCTTAAAAATGCATTGAAGGATGCCATACTTGACGGAGAAATTCCTAATACTTACGAGGCCGCCTGTCAATTTCTGATAACAAGGGCAAATGAAATGGGTTTAAAGACAATAAAATCATAAATTTGTGTATGGCAATTTTACGATTCAGGATATATTATGAAGAGGATGAAAGTATTTACCGGGATGTGGCCGCACGTCATACACAATCTTTTTTAGATCTCCACGAAGCGATCTTAAAAGCGTATGAGTTTGATAATAAACATAAGGCTACTTTTTACCGCAGTAATGACCATTGGGTGCGTGGCCGGGAGATCAGCCTGGAAAAATATGATAAGGAATACCAGGCCCCGCCCTTGTTGATGAGCGAAACAACCATCGGCTCCGAGATCCGTAACCCTAACCAGAAATTCATTTACCAGTATGATTTTAATAAGAACTGGACATTCCTGGTAGAGCTGATCAATGTAGCCAAAGAAGAAAACCCGAAAATAAGTTACCCTTCCACCGTGCGTACAGAAGGTATTGCGCCGAGTCAATATGGAACCAAAGGTTTGCTTGGAGAAAAATTCGCCGACGTGGAAGAAAAATATGATTTGACGCAGGTGACAGATGGTTTTGTTGAAGAAGGAGAAGGAGAATCGGAAGAAAGTGATCTGGGCATGGGGAGTGACGCATCACCGGAAGAAAGCGGGGGAGAAGAACAAGTATAAATTACTGATCCAAATGATAAGCAGCCCCGGTCTTCCAACCGGGGTTTTTAAATAAAACAATGGCTTTAACTAAAAATAAAAAAATAATTATAGTTGCAGGGCCAACAGCCGCAGGTAAAACGGGTTCAGCCATTGAAATAGCGAAGCATTTCAAAACGGAAATTATTTCTGCCGACAGCCGCCAATGTTTTCAAGAACTCAATATCGGCGTGGCGAGGCCTTCAGAAGGGGAATTGCGGCAGGTTAAACATCATTTTATTGCTTCCCATTCTGTGCAAGACGAAGTCAATGCCGTTGTTTTTGAACAATACGCTTTAAAAAAAATCAATGAACTGTTCAAAGAAAATGATACAGTCGTAATGGTGGGCGGCACCGGTTTATATATTAAAGCCTTTTGTGAAGGATTGGATGATATACCCATGGTAAAAACGGGAATACGAAACAGGATAAATGCGGAATTTGAAGAAAAAGGATTGTCCTGGTTGCAGGAAGAAATAAAATCAAAAGACCCGGAATTTTATAAGGCAGGAGAAATACAAAACCCGCAGCGGGTAATGCGCGCGTTGGAAGTGATCGAATCAACAGGTGAATCTGTGCTTCATTTCCGCAAGGGAGAAAAGATCAAGCGCGATTTCGGTATCGTTAAAATAGGGCTGGAACTGCCCAAGGAGCAATTGCATCAAAATATCAATACAAGAGTGGACAGGATGATAGAGAACGGGTTGGTGGAAGAGGTAAAAAAAACGGAAGTCTTTAAGCATCTCAATGCGCTGCAGACAGTGGGTTATTCAGAGATATTTAATTATCTCGATGGAAGAATATCCTTGGAACAGGCTATCCATGATATTAAAACAAGTACAAGGCAGTATGCCAAACGGCAAATGACCTGGTTCAGGAAGGATAAAGAAATAAAATGGTTTGCGCCGGATCAGTTAAAAGAGATAATAGAGTTTGCCAAAAAGGGAAATAGTTAAAATTTTTCCCCGATCCAGGCTGCCAGTTCCTTTTTGATCGCCTCACCTATTTTTTTCCGGCCATCGTCACTTATCAATAGTTCACGACTGGCTGCGTTGTCACCAATTTCGAGCAGAACACGATAGGGAGCCGTATTCATGTTCTCATCCAGGCTATAAAAGCCAAGCTTGCCGGTCGTTTGGCAACGATAATCATTTCTGCCGGTGGTAGAATCGAGCCATACGCCACGATTTTCCAGGTCGGTTACGGAAGAAATAGCCTTTGTTAATCGTGCAGCCAGTTCCCTGTTTTCCGGTTCATAGGTATCCCCGTAATGGATATAGCCCCAGACAGCATTGCGCCTGGTTCCTCCATTATTATGGACAGCTATGAATATTTTGGGATGATATTTATTGGATTGCTGCAATTCATAAGCGTAACCGGATATCTTGCCATCCAGGATAGCCGTTGTATGTTCTATTTTAGTATTGCTGCCGGAGTCGGCGTGATGGTATTCTTCTTTGCCGAGGCTCCATACTTTATATTCTTTGAATCCTGGCTTTGTTTTCATGGCCGCATCTACGATGGCGCCGCAGGTAAGCGCTTCACTGAAGTCTTTCCCGGTATCGGTTTGATGGGAGGGCTGCCAGACGATGATGGGTTTCTTTTTTTCTGCGTTGCTATCACCGAAGGACTGCGTAAGCAGGAAGATGGATAGTACGATTAAGAGAGCAGGCCTTTTCATATTGATTTTATCAGGCATATGGTACAAAAGATTAGCGGTATTTCCCATTTAGCAGTGTGATAGCAACATAAAATTACTGCATTCCGTAGGTCCGGGTAATATAAAATAAAAAGGGCATCTCAGCGACGCCCTTCCCGGAGGTTTATATTCGGTTGTACTTATATCTTAAATCCAAAAGTTAATAAGGCTGTGCCTCCCGTATTCTTGATTACGGCGCCGGTAAAAGCTGCGCTCTGGAGCCGATAAGGGAAATGAATATCCTTGCCCATCGTATAGCCATAAGCGAGATCAATGAAAAATCCTTTGTCACGGTAACCCAGGCCGCCTGTCAACTGGAAACGATGACCATTCTCCCCGGCAATATTTTTATAAGGATTACCATAATAAGCGCCGCCAAGACGAACCATGATCGTGGTGAATTTTAATTCGCCACCGACCCTGAAATTCAAAGCGCCTTTATAGGCATTGTCAATCGCTTTGTTTAATGATTTCAGGTAGTCTTTTGTTGTCTGGCTATTGTCACCGTTAGGATCTGTTTTATAGGAAGATGCCTTGTAATTGATATATTCAATATCGGCGGTTAAAAACCCTTTTTGTTTTCTTACATCTTCTATTTCACGAAATACATAGGACCCGCTCGCGATGACGCGGTAAGGCGTAAACAGGGTGTATTTGAATTGAGCATCTTTTCCGCTGGTAAACAAATCGGAACTCTGTGTCCACTGGCCCTGGTACCCTTCGGTATTGGTAGTTACGGAGGCATTGTATTTATCCGTCAGCGTAAAATAAGTTGGGGAGTGAAAGGCAAGGCCAAGCCTGACGTATTCGGCGGGTTTATAAATCATACCGAGTTTCAGGTTGATGCCAACCCCGCTGGTAGTAAGATTCTCGGTGATGCTTGCGAAATCAAAATTATTGTTTGGATTGGATGTGGCGTCTGCTTCCGTAAACACAGATTCCCGACTATAATGGAGAAAAGGAATACCCAAAGTACCGCCAACATAAAATTTATCATTATTATTCCAGGCGCCGGCAAGCGCCAATTCTGTAATGCCGCCTTTATTCGTCACTCTTTGTTCCTGCAAAAGACCTGCACCGGCCAGCAGGGGCGTTGACATCGATACAAACTGTTTATTGCCGCTGCTCCATCCGTTGGCCGTATCAATCCAGTAAGTATTAAAAGCGAGGCTGGTACCAAAAGGATAATTTTGCGCTACCGAGTTGCCATCATGATCATTATTGTTACTGATCTCTTCAAGGAATTTTTGTGAATAGGATGATTGGGTGTTGGTCCCGCGGTAAAGAATATTGCTGTTGAAATCGGCGACCCTGTTCACAGCCAAAGCAAAAGCAGAACTTTTGTTCGAATGAAAATTATTGGGGCCGCCCATCACGAGACCTGAGGTTCCGAATGAAAAGGCAGTCTTATTATCTTTTTCTGTACGGCCAAAATAAGTGGCTTTATTTTTCAGGGAATTGAAACCGGGTGTTAATACAAAATCTCCGGTTTTATAAAATCCAAGACCCGCGGGGTTCACAAAAGTAGCCGAAATATCACCGCCCAATGATCCGCCTGCCCCGCCAATAGCTAGTTGTCTTGCCGTACCGTTGGATGTGTACCAGGAATAACGGAGCGCATCCGGCGGCTCCTGTGCCATTATGTATTGAGATGAGGCAATACATAAGGTTATGAAAATAATTCTTTTCATCGTATAATGAGTTATCTGTATTGAATAATAAATTTTAACCCTTGCAGTTTCCTGTTTTTAAAAACCCTCTTGCTGAACAGGCAAAAGGGTTTTATCATTTCTTTAAAATCTTCTTACCGGTGCGCTGCCTCCACCTGATGATCCACCAGAGTGTGTACTGCTGGAAGAGCTGCTGGATGAAGTGTTGCTCTGGCGTGAGCCGCTGGAAGAACTGCTGGAATTATTAGAAGAATTATTATTAAACAGATTCCGAAGGAAACTACCCGCATTGGAATTGCCGCTATTCCTGCTCCGGGTACCACTATTGTTATTGTTGCTATAACTGCTACTTCCGGAATTCGTGTATGGCCTGATTCCCGATACAGGATGGCTGGGATTCGAATAGTTATTATTTGTGAGCAGGGTGTTATTATATGTGTTCAGGTTCGTAATTCTCGGGTGCGTAAAAACGGGGCTGCTGGGAGTGATAATAACATAGCTCAGGTAATAAGGATTGTAATGACTGTTCCAGTAACTGCAGGGTGTCCAGGGATTGTTCCAGTAAAGACTATTATTATAGTAGCTGTAATCGTAACGATTGCCATAATAGTAATAGTCATCCAATTCCGACCAGAGCCTTGGATTACTTACCCGCATCCGCAGGTAGCGATCATCATAGTATTCGTCCCGACCCTGGTAACTGCGGTCATCCTCTTTCTTTGTTTGAACATATTCGTCCGCGGCCTGGGCAGGGGAGAAATATACATCGTCAGGAGTTTGACCGGTTTTGTAAGCGGAAGTGCAACTGCTAAAAGCGGCTGCTGTCAATGCCAGAAGTAAAATTTGGGGTTTCATGGCAAACGGTTTTATCGGTTTAAAATTGAAGTTACTACTTTTGTGCGGATTTTTGGTTTACACAAACGTTTGTGTAACAAAATTGCGAAGCTTAGTTGAAAAAAGTATCCGGGGCAGTGTTAATTAAAATCTAAGGTTTTAGAACCAAGTTCCGGGGCCCTTATCAACTTTTGTTGTCATCCCAGGGGTTGGGGGTTGTTGAGGAAAAGGCAGGTACAGCAAGCATTCCAGGGTAAATAAAGAGTATAAAAAATAAACAATGAGCAAGGAGATCACGTCAAGGGCCGAGGATTATTCGCAATGGTATAATGACCTCGTTATTAAGGGCGAATTGGCCGATTATTCGGCTGTCAGGGGTTGCATGGTCATAAAGCCCTATGGTTTTGCTTTATGGGAGAATATGCAGGGAGCTTTGGACAGGATGTTTAAGGATACCGGGCATGTGAACGCTTATTTTCCCCTGTTTGTGCCTAAAAGCCTGTTTGAAGCGGAAGAAAAAAACGCGGAGGGCTTTGCGAAAGAATGCGCCGTTGTTACGCATTATCGCCTGAAAGCGGATCCGGCTAAAAAAGGGAAATTGATAGTTGACCCGGAAGCAAAACTGGAAGAAGAATTGATCATTCGTCCAACAAGCGAAGCGATTATCTGGAGTACTTATAAAAACTGGATACAATCGTACCGTGACTTACCTCTGCTTATTAATCAATGGGCGAATGTGGTAAGATGGGAAATGAGAACGAGATTGTTTTTGCGTACTGCGGAATTTTTATGGCAGGAAGGACATACGGCCCATGCCACCAGAGAAGAAGCTATTGAAGAAACGGAAAAAATGCTTGGGGTATATGCTGATTTTGCAGAAAATTGGATGGCAGTCCCTGTGATCAAAGGTGTGAAGACGGCCAGCGAACGTTTTGCCGGCGCGGAAGATACCTATTGCATCGAAGCGCTGATGCAGGATGGTAAGGCATTGCAGGCGGGCACTTCGCATTTTCTCGGGCAAAATTTCGCCAAAGCATTTGATGTAAAATTTTTGAATAAAGAAAATCAACTGGAATACGTATGGGCCACAAGCTGGGGGGCCAGTACAAGATTGATTGGTGCGTTGGTAATGGCGCATAGTGATGACCAGGGATTGATATTGCCTCCTAAAATCGCGCCGGTACAGGTAGTCATTGTTCCAATCTATAAAGGTGATCAGCAAAAGGCGGCTGTCGATATAAAGGCAAAGGAGATCATCGCCAGGCTGAAAGAAACAGGTATAAGAGTAAAGTATGATGATAATGATAATGCAAGACCGGGCTGGAAATTTGCTGAATATGAAATGAAGGGCGTGCCGGTACGTGTAACCCTGGGAGCAAGGGACCTGGAAAATAATATTGCTGAAATTGCACGCCGTGACACGAAGGAAAAAAGAAATGTACCGTTGGATGGATTATCCGCCTATATCGGCGAGCTGCTGAACGAGATACAGCAAAATATGTTCAACAAGGCAAAAACATACCGCGATGAACATATTACTCCTGCCAATAGCTGGAATGAATTCGAAAAATTGCTGGATGAAAAAGGAGGTTTTATTTTGGCGCATTGGGATGGTACCGCAGAAACGGAAGAAGCGATCAAAGAAAAAACAAAGGCTACGATACGCTGCATACCGCTGAATAATCAAAAAGAGTCCGGTCAATGCATTTTAACAGGAAAGCCATCGGATCAACGGGTGTTGTTTGCAAGAGCGTATTGAAGTGCCAAACTAACCATCATGGAACAAGACCAGCCACCTTCTCTTTTTGAATTAAGTATTGATCAGCAGGCTGCGACTACTCTCAGAACGGCTTCACAATGGGGAAGATTCCTTTCTGTTCTCGGGTTCATTCTTGGAGTATTAATCCTCATTATGGGCTTTGTTCTATATAACAAGCTTACACCTGATTACCGGGGCGCCTACCGTGGTTCTCCGGCATTACGGCAACTGGCCATACGCTATCTTATTGTTTGTATATTATTAGCGGCAGTATTTGTGACCGGGGCGATCTTTACGCTTAATTTTTCCAACAGGACAACCACCGCTTTGAATACACAGGACCAACGGTTAATGAACAGCGGCCTGGCGGCTATCAGGAACGGTATTATCTTATGGTCTGTTGTCTTCGTTATTTTTATCTTGCTTACATTGCTCCTTTTCGCAGGTATTTATTCCTGATAGCTGGTTTATAGGATAATTTCTCAGTGGACAAAACAATGTTTGTAAAAGAAAAAATGGCCTTATTTTTAGTTACTAAAACCAACTATTATGGAACAAAACCAGGACTCATCCTTATTCGGGCTAAGCATTGATCCAACATCAAAAAATCACCTGGCCGAAGCTGCCAAATGGGCGAAATTTCTTGCTATTATCGGATTTATCATGTGTGCTTTAATAGTTATCATTGGCATTTTCGCTGGTTCGATTTTCGCTACTCTTACAAGCACCCGCTACAACCGGTTTGAAGGGGAAACGGATGTAAGTACACAGGGACTTGAAACAGCGATGGCAGTAGTGTATATCCTTATTGCCGTATTGTATTTTTTCCCCTGTCTCTTTCTTTTTCAATTTGCGACAAAAATGAAAGCTGCATTATTTTCTAACGATCAGAATACGTTGAATACCTCTTTTCAGAATTTGAAAAAGACCTTCCGTTATGTGGGAGTCCTGACGATCATTGTATTGGCATTCTACCTTATCTTGTTATTGATTGCGTTGGCGGGTAGCAGTGTCAGCCGGTAATATTTTCATTAGTCAAATAAAAAAAGACCTCTTTACCAGGGGTCTTTTATTTTACCGATAAATAATTATAGTCCTTTAACAGCACTTCTAAGAAATCAAAAGGAGACATGGAGGAATCAATCTTCAGGTGCGCCTTTATTTTTTCACTGGCGGCAGACGCCATTTGAAAATCGCCTTTCTTTTTGGCAGTTCCCAATATGCTCTTTATGGCATTGATATCTTTATCGCTCAGCTGCATGATCTGTGGAAAGGCGGGGGTATAATTATCCGCTACTTCCTGGAATACCGTTTCTTCAATGCTGGTCCGGGCATTCGTCCGGATCAGGATAGTATGTGCCAGGATATCGCCGATACGCTGGCCTTTTTTGGAAGACACCACCAGTACGATATCCGTAATGAAATAGGCGATTACAAAAACGATCAGGAAAAGAGCTTCGCCTTTGTTCCCCAGTTGCTCGTTATAGATAGCCATTTCAAATAATAATATGAACCATATATCACGAAGCATCCACCGGATCAGGAACTGGCTGACACTGGGTCGCCCGCCATTTTCACTCACTACTTTTATATTCATGATTTTTTTACCGGCACTTTGCCCGTTCATCGTGATCTCGAGTACAAGATGATATAAAAACATGGGCAGAACCAACAGGAGCTTTACTGCATTCAAATTATACCAGGTATCATTTTTTGACCAATCGCTGCTTTCAGCTACCGATGTCAAAATCTCGACAGCAATTTTCCAGTAAAAGAAAAGAACCAGCCTGTCGATAAGCAGGGCAATAAACCTCCTGTAAAATTCCGGGATTTCAAACTCCACATCAATATTAAAGGTGGTTGGAACTTTTATCACTCCCATCCGGCGTTTCTTTGTTTTGAAGCGTTAAATTAGTGCTTTTTGACTATATTAATTTTCATGGCGGAAGGTTATCTTATACAAAAAATAGTATTTTACAAACGAAAATCATTCCCGATTGAGAGAAGCGCTTTTTATCAAAAAAAACCGTGATCGCTGGCTAAAGAACCAGGCCATGCCCGCTGAAGACGCGGATGATATGGCTAAGGATTTTACCCAGCTGGTGGATGATCTTGCCTATGCTAAAACTTTTTATCCGTCCAGTAAAGTGACACAGTTTATCAATGCCGAAGCGTCAAAGATTTACCTGAGTATTTATAAAAACAGGAAGGAGGAATCCAATCGCCTGGTTACTTTTTGGAAATACGATCTGCCATTAACTGTGCACAAACATCATGTAACTATCCTTTTTTCTTTTATTGTTTTTATCATTTTTTTTAGCATAGGTTTTTTTGTTTCCCGGCAGGATGAATCGGTGGCAAGTACTCTTTTACCGCCGGGCTACATTGATGTAACCCAGGAATATATTGACAAGAAAAACCCTTTTGGTATCTATGAGTCCGGTAACCCGTTGCTGAGCTGGATATGGATCATGATCAATAATATCATTGTCGCGTTAAGAAGTTTTGCTTCGGGCATTCTTTGTGGTATCCCGGCTATTAATGACCTCGTTAAATTCGGCCTGCAAGTTGGCGCTTTCGATGAGATCTTTGCTGCCCGGGGATTTGGCACACAATTCTTCCTTGTAGTGTTTGTACATGGTACGCTGGAAATAACCGCGTATATCATTACGGGTGCAGCAGGTATAGTGATGGGAAAAAGTTTTTTGTTTCCCGGAACTATCAAAAGACTGAGCGCGCTCAAACAGGGCGCAAAAGATGGGGTAAAGCTGATGATCGGGCTGTTGCCGGTCTTTATGCTGGCAGCGTTTTTTGAAGGATTATTTACAAGATTGTACAATGACATATCATGGCTGACAACGGCCATTGTTTCACTCTCTGTTCTTTTCGTAATCTGGTATTTTATTATTTATCCTATTACACTTTCAAAGAAATTAGCATTACAACTAAACGAGGAGGATGTATAGTGGCGACTTTCCTGAAATATTATTATAAAAAAATAACGCCTGTCCTTTTCTTCGTTCTTATTCCCGGATCATTTTATGCCCAGGATAAACCGCAAGCGGATAGCGCCGCCCCCTATGAGCAGAATCCCGATGAAAATACCGGCACTCAATACCAGGATTCGTCCAAAACAAACACGCCGGAATATTTCACCAAAAAGGAATTACAACCAGGCGGGGGCGGACCCGATTCGCTGTACCTGAGAAAATTACCGGATAGCGTAGCCAGGAAAATGGCAGCGGATGATGATTTCTGGTATGCGAATCATGTTTTTCAAAAACAAAAGAAAGACCCGGAAAGCGAAATTCCTTTTACCCGGCGGCCTCTTTTCCAGACAATCTTATGGCTTGCCATCATCGGGGGATTTGCAGCTTTTGTGATCATTTACCTGGCCAACAGCAATGTCGGCTTATTTCGCCGGAAAAATAAAATTATCGGGGAGGGAGAGGAAAGTGATGCAGAAACCGGTAATATTTTTGAGATCAATTACCAGAAAGGAATTGAAAAAGCAATAAAGGATACTAATTATCGTCTTGCTGTGCGGCTGATGTTTTTACGTATGCTCACCAATCTTTCGAATAAAAAAATCATCGACTATAAGCAGAACCGGACTAATTTCGATTACCTGTTACAGCTTCACTCTTCAAACTATTATGGTGATTTTTTTCGCCTTACCCGCAATTATGAATATTGCTGGTACGGGCAATTCGATATTGACCCTGAAAAATTCGGGATCATAAAAAACGATTTTGAAAACTTTGACAACAGGCTGAAATAATATTGAAACAATACCTCCCATATACACTTATCGGCATTATCGCCATCGCCGCGGTTTTCCTGGTAGTTACCGCCAGTAATTACCACGAAAAAACGCTTGATGAGCGTATCTCTTTCCGGAAGAAGGATAAGATTCCTTATGGTACTTACGTCGCTTATGAAGGATTGAAACATCTCTTCCCCGGGGCGTCCATTTCAGCTAATAACCAGGAACCGGGCTACTGGGATTCGCTTTCCAATTATGACGGCGGACAGGCATTGATCATTGTGTCGCCGGTGTTTTATGCCGACGAATTTGAGATGAAGAAACTTATCCGGTTTGCGGAGAATGGTAATGATGTTTTTATCAGCACGGCCATTGTTTCGGATGAAGCCAAAAAAATCATGAATTGCAGTATCAGCTATCTCAATATGTTTGATTTTTTTGACAGCGGAGTGGAAGAAGAAGATACGTTGAGGGTTTCGTTGACCAACCCTCCTTTCAGGCGAAGTTATAGCTATGTTTACCCGGGCAAGCGGCTCGGATGTCATTTTTATAAAATAGATTCTTCTACGACAACCGTTCTTGGAAGAGGAGATAATGGCGCTGTCAACTTTATACATTTAAAAGCCGGGCAAGGGAATCTTTATCTTCACCTTGCGCCTATGGCTTTCAGCAATTATTTTTTACTCAGCGATAGAAATATAGGCTATTACGAAGACATCCTTTCTATTATTCCGCAGCATACAAAAACAGTTGTATGGGACGAATATTACCTGCAGAAAAAGTCATCTTCCCGGGGCCGGGGCCGCGACAACAGCAAGGGATGGTTATCAGCTTTGTTTAAATATGATTCACTGAAGTGGGGATTACTGACGGCTATTTTTGCTTTGCTGGTATATGTGTTGCTGGAAATGCGGAGAAAGCAACGGTATATCCCGTTGATAACAAGGCCCCGCAATGATTCACTTGATTTTGTAAAAACCATTGGCCGGCTATATTATGATAAAGGGGATCACAAAAATCTTTGCCGCAAGATGGCAGCTTATTTTCTCGAACATGTGCGCACCCGGTATAAGCTGTCTACTACAGTGCTGAACGAAGATCTTATAAAAAACCTGCAGTTTAAAACCGGCGCGGATGAAACAGAGATACGAAACATTGTTTTCTTTATACGGGATATGGAAGGCGCTCCTGTCATAAATGACCATCAATTGATCTATTTTCATAAACGATTGGAATCTTTTTATAATAAAATTTAGTCTCACCCCGGACCCCACTCCATTTATGGAAAAGGGGAAGAGGTGGAGGCCCAAAAAATAAACATGGAAGAACAGTTATTTCAGCAACGAACCGACCTGACTGCATTAAGCGATGCAGTATTAGCTATCCGTAAGGAGATTAAAAAAGTGATCGTGGGCCAGGATGAAATGGTCAAGTTGATTATTGCAGCCTTACTGGCCGATGGGCATGTATTGATAGAAGGAGTGCCCGGAGTCGCCAAAACGTTAACGGCTAAATTAGTTGCCCGCTGCCTTGACACAGGGTTCTCCCGGGTTCAGTTCACTCCTGACCTGATGCCTTCCGATGTACTGGGCACGCCTGTATTCAATCCCAAGGAAGCGTCTTTTGAATTTAAAAAAGGACCTGTATTCAGTAACATCGTATTGGTAGACGAGATCAACAGGGCTCCGGCAAAAACGCAATCCGCATTGCTGGAGATCATGGAAGAAAGACAGGCATCGGTAGATGGAAAAACATATCCTATGGCTTCACCATTTATGGTACTGGCTACGCAAAACCCGGTAGAACAGGAAGGAACTTATCGTTTGCCGGAAGCACAGCTCGACCGTTTTTTATTTAAAATAATTGTTCCCTATCCCGATGAATCGGAAGAATTATCGATTCTTACACAGTTTCACCAAATGGGAAATACTTCTGTCAACGATATTGTCAAACCTGTTTTGAACGGGCAGCAAATAAACAGCCTGAAAGCCCAGATCAAAAATATTTTAATGGAAGAAAAGCTTTTGCAGTTCATTGCCAGGCTTATTCACCAGACCCGGAATCATAAATCCATCTATCTCGGCGCTTCTCCAAGGGCTTCGTTAGCGGTAATGAATTCTGCTAAAGCCATTGCGGCTATGCAGGGACGTGATTTTACAACGCCGGATGACATACGTGAAGTAGTGATACCGGTTCTTCGTCACCGTATTATCCTTGCGCCTGATAAAGAGATGGAAGGTATTACCGAAGATGAAGTAATCAGGCAGATTATTCAGGGGATGGATGTGCCGAGGTAAGATTGGGGGTTATGAGTTAAAAGTTATGAGTTACGTGTTAAGGGGACTATCATGTAATCAATAATTATTCCATGTCAAATAAAATAACATCGTTTGAAGATTTGATTATATGGCAAAAGGCGCAGGAGCTTGCTGTCAAGATTTACAAGCTTGCAGATGCAAATAGATTTATTAATAAAGACCATACGCTGAAAAATCAACTAAAAGGCGCAGCAATATCAATTTCAGATAATATTTCTGAAGGTTTTGAATATGATAATAATCCTGATTTTCACAGGTTTTTACGTGTTGCAAAAGGATCTTGTGGCGAAATAAGGAATAAGATTCTTTTTGTCAGGAAAATGAATTATATAGATGAAACGACCGGGAATAGCCTTAATAATGAAGCAAAATTTCTTGGAAAGCAAATCGGAGAATTAATAAAAAAGGTAAAACAAAAAATCACCGATGAAAGGAGGGCTAAAACCCGTAACTCATAACCTATAACTCATAACTAACTTTGATAAAGTCCTTCTACTTAAACAAAATCGTCTATTACATCGCGGGTGCAGCGGCGGTGATCTTTGTATTGAGTTATTTTCTCCCTCTTATTTTCCGGCTTGGCGGGTTGATATTATTATTACTCGGGATTGCGGTATTGATCGACGCATTGCTGGTATACGGCAAACAAGATGGTTTTTCTGCCACCCGCGTCACGGCCGGCCGCTTCAGTATCGGGGATGAAAATAAAATAGCGCTTCATCTTGAAAACAAATATTTATTCACGGTAAGGATAAGTATTATAGATGAACTGCCGGTACAATTCCAGGAAAGGAAATGGATAAGAAAATTGAAGATCGGTGGTAATGAAAAACGGGAACTGGAATACTCCCTTAAACCCGCCTCGAGGGGTGAGTATGTTTTTGATAATATCAATGTATATGTACATGCGCCGCTGCAATTGGTGAAGCGGCGTTATACTTTCCCGGCAAATGAAATAGTAAAAGTGTATCCTTCGTACGTGCAGATGCGGCGATACCAGTTGCTGGCCGTCAGCAACCGGCTGCAGGAGGTAGGTGTAAAACGGGTTCGCAGGCTTGGACATAGTATGGAGTTTGAACAGATCAAAGAATATGTACGGGGAGATGATTACCGGACTATCAATTGGAAAGCGACTGCCCGGAAGGATAACCTGATGGTAAATAATTATACGGATGAACGAAGCCAGCAAATCTACTGTCTTATCAACAAAGGGAGGGTAATGAAAATGCCTTTCAACGGGATGACCCTGCTGGATTATGCTATTAACGCGTCATTGGTACTGGCCAATGTAGCATTGGTCAAACAGGATAAAGCGGGATTGATCACTTTTGCAGAGAACCTGGACACTTTTGTGCCGGCGGATAAAAAACCGACCCAGATGAATCTTGTGCTTGAGACATTGTACAAGCAGCAAACCCGCTTTTTGGAACCTGATTTCGAAAAATTGTTTTCGGTCATCCGCAACCGGATCACTAACCGCAGCCTGCTTATTTTATTCACCAATTTTGAATCATTGGAAAGCCTGCAACGGGAAATGCCTGCTTTAAAAAAGATCGCCCATTATCATTTATTGCTCGTGGTATTTTTTGAAAATACTGAACTGAAATCACTGATTGATAAAAAAGCCGCTAAACTGGAAGATATTTATATCAAAACCATAGCGGAAAAATTTGCTTTTGAAAAAAGGCTAATGGTAAAGGAATTACATCAAAATGGCATCCTTTCGATCCTCACTTCGCCGGAAAACCTGACGGTTACTACCGTGAATAAGTACCTTGAATTAAAGACCAGAACCTCGATTTAAGTACGATGTACGCCTCTCCGAAAGTTCAAAAGACATTTCAATTGCCAGACTGGCGTACATCGTACTTCTAACTTCGTACTTTGTACTTCGTACATTTGCCCGGTGGACAATCAACCCAAAGAAATCTTCGAAGCAGGGCAGGTACTGCTTATCAACAAACCCCTGCGATGGACATCCTTTGATGCGGTAAGAAAGATCCGCAATCTTATCCGGATAAAGAAAGTGGGACACGCAGGCACATTGGATCCGCTGGCTACCGGGTTGTTGATTATCTGTACCGGAAAGTTTACCAAAAAGATCAATGAATACATGGCCAGAGAAAAAGAATATACCGGCACTTTTACTCTCGGGGCTGCCACACCCACCTACGACCTGGAAAGTGAACCGGGGAATTTTAAATCTTTGGATAATATAACCGCGCAGGATATTATGAATGCTGCTGCGCAATGGACGGGTGACATTATGCAGGTGCCTCCTGCTCATTCGGCTATCAAAATTGGCGGTAAAAGAGTGTATGAACTGGCAAGACAAGGGAAAGAAGTACAGATTGAACCAAGAAAGGTAACGATCCAGGAATTCGAAATAACAAAAATAGAGATGCCGGTGGTGCATTTCCGTGTCGTTTGTTCTACCGGCACATATATCCGGAGCCTTGCCCATGATTTTGGCAATACACTGGGATGCGGAGCTTATCTCAGCAGTTTATGCAGGACACGAATCGGGGAATTCAAACTAAGCGATGCAATGACGATTGCGGAGTTTGAGAAACAGCAGGCGCCGGATGACAGATACTAGATGCTGGATGCTGGATACTAGATACTGAAAGCAGTGGACTCAACTAATATAACAACTACCCGCTGTAAGATCCAGCATCTAGTATCCAGCATCCAGTATCCAGCATCCAGCAAACAGGAAATTAAAAGATAAATGGATAGCCGATACCTAACTGGAATTGGGCGCCTTTGAAAAATGGGTAGCCAAACCATTTATTTTGAAGGGATGCATTAGCTAATGACGGACTTGGATCTTTTACTTTGTAGGAATAATCGAAACGGATTACAAAAAAATCAAGGTCAATCCTCAAACCCGCGCCAGCTCCCACAGCGATGTCTTTCCCAAGATGGCTGAAATCAAAAACTTCTTCAGGAGGACCGGCGTTATTTTTCAGGAGCCATACATTGCCGATATCGGTAAACAAAGCGCCATTTACTTTTACTCCCAAGGGTTTGGCAATCGGGAAACGATATTCAAGATTAGCTTCCAATTGCATATCTCCATAGCGGTCCGGCGTTCCATCGCCACCGACAAAATCTTTGATCGTAGATCCCGGTCCCAATCTTCTCAATGACCAGGCACGCATACTATTAGGACCACCACTGAAATATTGTTTGAAGAAAGGCAATGATTTTGTCTTATCCGGGTTTACGGTGGTGTTGAAAGGGTCCGCTAATCCTACGCCGCCAAATACCCGCATAGCGATAGAACTTTTTCTGAACCGGACCAGGCGTGCAAATTCCGCGTCCAGTTTGACGAAACGATATAATTGCGAATCGAGAAAAGCGTTGTTATGAATCCAGCCTGCGAAATAAGGAGCGCCTTCAAAATTGGCGCGGAAAACATTAAGGCCATTTCCTTTGCCGCCGGTAAGTGTAAGATTGACTACAGAAGAAACAATAAGACCATCGGTAAAAATATTTTTCAGGGATGGATTGTCCCTGATAAGGTGATCCAGGCTATCTCTTTTTTTCAGGAAGGAATACTCGATATTGGGGAACTTGAATGTCAGCAATAGTTTTCTTCTCTGATATTCGTAACCCCAGGCAACGTTAAATGTTGTAAGGCTGAACAGGAAACGCCTGTCTGTATATGCGGCATTGGTGGAGAAAACGGTTCTCCAGTTGTCTTTCCTGTTCTCCGGAATATATTTATCAAAAAGTACTGCCCTGGGGAAATATATATTATTGCTCGCGCTGATTTGTCTTGTTTGGATAAACTGGTCGCTTCCGCTGTTGCCAAATTCAATACCATAACGGAGGTTGGTACTGGAATAGTTGGCGGCTTTCCAGGCATTCCTGTTTTGAATTCCAGCGTTGACACCGAGACCAAAAAGCGTCCCGGAAATAGCGCTTTGGTTGATGCTTCCTTCAAGGTTGGTGGTGAACGATTGTTTCTTTGCCGGGGTAAGCCGGATCACAAAATCAACTGTATCCTGGCCCTTGCGGAGTACCTGGTCAATATTTACCAGCCGCCAGGCGCCAATTACATTGAGGCGATTGAGTGTGCGGACATACCGTCGCTGGCGGTATACGCTGTCGCGGGGAAGATAAATATTAGGAGGAAATATGCTTGCCTTAAATTTCTTTTTACCATATTGAATCACCCTGATCCCTTTTACTATATCTTCTCGCTTCCGGCCAGAAGTGTCGACGGAATAGGCAGGATAGATGGTTACATTGCCGATATAATACTTGGTTAATTTGACGCTGTCAGCATTCTTTAAATAGATCTCGAGATTGGCGGTGGGGTTTTGCCTTCGTTCGCTCTGCCTTTTTAACGCCTGCAATTGTTCAAAGAAGCCGAGGTTGGGTTGCAGCAAAGAAACGTCCAGCGTATCCCAGATGCCGACCAATTGATCGCGGGTGAATCGCAGGTACCCGTTATTACGATAAAGCTCGGTCAGCCTGTCCAATTCCGCCGATATGGCGGCTTTCGCAAATGGATCGCCTTTCTTAATGAGGGCCTGGTTCCTGGAAGAATCGGTCAGTCTTTGCAGTTCCGGCTGTTTCAGCGAGTAGCTGATTGAATCAAGTTTTACCTGGTTGCCGGGTCGTACATAAAAATTAATTGTGGTACGGTACTGATCTTTATTTACCACTTTTATTTTATGGTCATACCACATGGAATCACCAAAATAACCCAATGAAATGAGTAATGCCCGCATGAACATAATTGACCTGTCGGCGGCAGTGCTGTCATACTGGGACGGATGCCTGATAACAGGAAAAGGGTTGTGTGCTATCTTCACCACTACGCTGTCATCCAACTGGCCTTTCAGGCTCGTTATAAGACGGTCCTTTTCTTCATTGGAGAAGTTCCCAATAAGATTGATATTTGTTTTGTAGACAAACGGTTTATTGGGCTGATATTTTTTGACGATAGTGCAGGAAACAGCCGATACCATAAACCAACCGGCTATGATAGTTTTCAAAAAGCGGAGGTTAGAAGATGGTTGGCCGGGTGACATAATTAATTAAACAAAAGATGCTTAGTAAACCGAAGATCAAATATATTCAAAGTTTAGGCCAGAAAAAACACAGGGATACGGAAGGCTTGTTCATTGCGGAAGGCCCGAAAATCGTCGGGGAATTATTGCGATCGGTGCCACGATATGTAAAGGAAGTATACGCTGTTAAAGAATGGCTAAAAGATAACAGCGATCATGCGCAAAAGCAAGTTTTCACAGAAGTAAGCGATGAAGAATTGGAGAGATTATCCCAATTAAAATCCCCTCACCAGGTAGTTGCTGTGGTTAAAAAATTCGATGCTGAAAAAGATATCGTTGTAAAAGGGAAAATTTCGCTGGCGCTGGATACTATCCAGGATCCGGGTAATTTCGGTACAATCATCCGTGTCGCCGATTGGTTTGGTATTGAACAGCTCATTTGCAGTACTGATTGCGCGGATCTGTACAATCCCAAAACAGTACAGGCAACCATGGGCAGCCTGGCAAGAGTAAAAGTTTTTTATACGGATATTGTTTCCTGGCTAAAGCAGCAGAAGGATATTGGTATTTATGTCACGATGCTGGAAGGAAAAGATGTAACGAAAATGAATCCGCTGAAAGAAGGATTGATTGTCCTGGGCAATGAATCCAAAGGTATTCATGAAGAAATAATTGCGTTGGCCAACGAAAAAATAACGATTCCCGGAAAAGGGCAGGCGGAGTCATTGAATGCAGGA
Organism: Bacteroidota bacterium; assembly: GCA_030706685.1. Taxonomy (GTDB): domain Bacteria; phylum Bacteroidota; class Bacteroidia; order Chitinophagales; family Chitinophagaceae; genus VBAT01. Next base: position 22,176 of record JAUZOA010000032.1, on the reverse strand, counting down.
GTAGCAGCAGGGATTGTATTATCTCACCTGCTTACCTGAAGTGTATCGCCTTCACCGGTTGTATCTTTCTTACTAATATCGAAGGGATCATCAATACTAAAAAACAAACCAGCAGAGTACCCGCACAAATAGCGCCCACCTGCCACCAGACGATCTTTACAGCCGCTTCGCTTACATAATAGGCCTCTTCTTTTAATTTGATAAAACCGGTTTCTTTTTGCAGGTAAAGAAACCCGATAGCAAATGCAGCGCCGGTAATGATCCCGGTAAGGGTAATAAAAACGGAATGACGAAGGAATATTTCCTGTACCGTCCAGTCGCTGGCGCCAAGGGATTTTAAAATGCCTATCATCCTGATCCTTTCCAGTACTAAAATGATCAGGCAGGTGATAAGATTGATAACCGCTACAAGAATCATGAAGCCGATCAGTACATTGCGGGTCACATCCTGCATGTTGAGCCAGTCAAAAATATTAGGTGAGATATCCTTTACGCTGCGTGTATCCCAGGTAAGCGGGAAGTCTTCCATGCTGTATATCTCATCCGCCACCTCATCAATCTTTTTATAATCTTTCAGGAATATCTCGTAACCGCCGATATCATTTCTCCAATTCTTGTTGCTGCTGTCGGCATTGAGACGTTGTATCAGTTTCAGATCACCAATAGCGAATGTCCTGTCATATTCATCAATACCGGTTTTATAAATGCCACAGACAGTCAGCTTATCGGGTCGTATTTTACTGTCACCGGAACTATCCACTTTGATGAAATAGATTAATATTTTGTCGTTGACTTTTAAATGCAGTTGCCCGGCGGTATATGCGGAAAGCATGATCTCCCGGCTATAGGTACTGTCATTGAACCGTATCGGCCTGCCCTGCTGGATAAACCGGCGGATATGATCAAAATTGTAAGTACTGTCGAGGCCTTTTACCAATACACCTTCGATTTCATCTTTTGTTTTTAGCATGGCGTACTTTGTCGCAAAAGGATGGATGCTTTCTACCCGGGGATTTTTTTTGATTTCGTCAGCGAGAGTATCGTTTTTGGTTATGGACGATTCCTGGGCAATGATTGATTTGTAAGGTTGTTTATCCTGCACATGTATATGCCCCCAGAAGCTGAATACTTTCTGGCTCACTGTTTCCTGGAAGCCATCGGCAAAAGCCAGCGTAATGATCATTACTGCCACGCTAATCACAGTGGCTACGATGGATAAGCGTATGATGAACCTGGAAAAAGACTTTTGCTGGTTAAATGCGATACGATTTGCTATAAAGCCTGCAACCTTCAAATTGAATTGTTTGTCTTCTCCTTTAGTGGAGTCTTGCGGACAAAAATAAGCCGCTTAAAACATTTTGCCTGTTTTTTTAACCAATTTTCGCATATTGCATAGAATATAGAACAAACCCGGCCAGATGAAGAAAATCATTTTGCTTCTTTTATTGCTGCCAGCACTGATCGTACATGCCCAGTTGCCTGATCATATTTACCAGCCCAATATCCACTCAGTCAAATTATATAAATCGGGTGATATATACAGTTATCCTGTTCTTTCGCTTAATGGCGGGGATCAATTGGAATTGCATTTTGATGATATGGATGCAGACGTAAAGAACTATTACTATACTTACCAGCTTTGCAATGCCGATTGGTCGCCTTCTAACCTGCAGCCTTTTGATTATATCCGCGGATTCCAAAGCAATCGTATCACTACTTATCGTTATTCCTCGATTTCCCTGGACCGGTATACACATTATGACGCTACACTACCCGATCGTAATTGTGTGCCTACCCGGTCCGGCAACTACCTGCTCAAGGTTTTTCTGAATAATGACACATCCCAGCTTTTTTTTACCAAACGATTCCTCGTAACCGATAGCCGGGTATCCATAGCTACGCAATTGATGGAACCTTTCAATGTTGAATTATCAAGAACCGATCAGCGGATACGGATAGTGATCAGTACGGTCAATTCCCAGATCAATACATTATCGCCGCAGGATCTGAAAGTGGTTGTTTTGCAAAATAATATATGGCTGACTGCGGCCACGGTTGACAGGCCCAGCATTTATCGCGGCAATTATTATGAATATAATGATGATGCCACCAGCTTCCCGGGAGGGAGAGAGTGGAGATGGGTGGATCTGCGCAGCATGCAACTGATGAGTGACAGGGTACAAAAAATAAGTGACAGCGCAAAACAAACGCACATATTTGTAAAACCGGATGCTGAAAGAAGAGGACAGATATATGTCTATTACCGGGACCTGAACGGGATATATACCGTTGAAAATTCGGATGGCAATAACCCGGATTGGCAAAGCGATTATGGCTACGTTCATTTTACTTTTGTGCCCCCCGGCAACAGGGCGTATGCGGGGAAAGACCTGTACCTGTTTGGTGAGCTTACCAATTATTCGCCTGACGACGCTTCGCGAATGGTATTCAACCCGGAAAAAGGAGTTTATGAAGGAACTCTTTTCCTGAAACAGGGTTATTATAATTATTCTTATATAGCCGTTGATAGCCGGGAAAAGGACCGTAACCGTTTTTCTTTTGGCAATACAGAAGGCAACTACAACAATACAGAGAATAACTACACTGTACTGGTTTACTACAAAGCTTTTGGAGCAAGATCCGATGAACTGATCGGGTATGCGCAGTTGAACACTTTAATAGTCCGGTGATACGCTTAACGTTTAAAGGTTATTTAATGATGTGGCTTCTTTAGTGAAATGACCTGCTATAAAAACCTTTGAACGATTCAACCCTTAACGCTTAAACCCTTACCTTTGCCGCCGGCAGGTCTTACACGACCAGCTCCTGCTGAACCCTCCCAGGGCCGGAAGGCAGCAAGAGTAGGTGGTTGAGCGGTGCGATGTAATCAGCCTGCCGTTTTTTTGCCCCCTGACCCCTGAGGGGGGATATAAATACATCAGGATATTCTTTACATTAAAATTCCCTTTAAGGGTCTTCGGCATGAAGTTTTTTATTGACACAGCCAATCTCGGGCAGATCAAAGAAGCCAATGAATTAGGTATTCTTGACGGCGTTACTACCAATCCTTCATTGATGGCCAAGGAAGGCATCAAAGGACATGATGCTGTGATGAATCATTACAAAACTATTTGTGAAATTGTGAATGGCGATGTCAGCGCGGAAGTCATTTCTACTGAGTTCAAGGCTATTGTAGAAGAAGGGAAAAAACTGGCCGCTATTCACCCGAACATTATTGTAAAAGTGCCGATGATCAAAGACGGTGTGAAAGCGATGAAATGGTTTACGGATAACGGTATTAAAACAAACTGCACTCTTGTATTTTCTGCCGGGCAGGCGATACTGGCAGCGAAGGCAGGCGCCAAATATGTATCTCCTTTTATTGGCCGTATCGATGATGGCAACTGGGACGGCGTTGAACTGATTTCCCAGATCGCGCAGATTTATTCTATCCAGGGATTCAAAACAGAAATATTAGCAGCTTCTATCCGGAGTTCATTGCATATTGTTAAATGCGCGGAAGCCGGAGCTGATGTCTGTACGTCTCCCCTTGATTCTATTCTTGGCTTGCTCAAACATCCATTGACGGATATTGGCCTGGCCAAGTTCCTGGAAGATGCGAAGAAATCGGCTTAACTGATTTTCTGATTAATAAAGGCTGTTTTAAAGAAAATTAATTACCGGGAAGACGGTAAGGCAAGAAGTATTGATTTTGCCATTAATCTTTTTTGACCGTCTTTTCCCCCTAAAATCATTTTTGGAGACAGCTTTTTTATACTTCTATTTTCGCTTATTTTTTCGGGGCTTTCCATTCAATATCTCTTCTTTAGTGGGTAAGATATCCGGGTCGGGTTTCTTTTTTATCCAGATTGTCTTTTCGATGGCAAGGGCAGGGTTTGTTTTTAAAACTGCTTTAACAGTAATTTTTTCTTCTTTGCAATCCGCAGGAATAATAAGCTCATTATTCGAAAACATGCAGGCTGAAGAAGTGAATTGAATTTCTTTTGCTGTTAATGGTTCCCAGGCGCCATTGGATAGTTTACCATCAACATTTATATAATTGTAAGTCCCTTTCTTCAGGCTGTCTGTATAGAGATGGAAGCAAATGCTGTCAATCTTTTGTGAATGACCGGCCATGGAAATTATGATTAACATAAACAATGACAACCTTTTTTTCACCGTGTTCTTTTTATTACAGGTGTGACGAAAATCTTGTGCCAAACGGTTGCTCCGGGAACGAACTCCTATAAAACTACGAACTAAATGCCGGAAAGATGCTGAACGGATACAACCTGCTTTGTGAATTCCTGCGGCTAATCTTATCAGTACATTATTTTCCTCCGTAACTTTCCCTAAAATAGCCTAACGATGCGGAAAGCGATATTCATTTCTTATTTCTTATTTTTCATTTCTTATCTGTCATTTGGCCAGCGCTTCGGTGGCAATCCCCCGTCCTTAAAATGGAAACAGTTGAATACGGATACTGCGAGGATTATTTTTCCCGTTGGGTTGGATAGCCAGGCGCAAAGAGCCGCGTCATTAGTCCACTACCTTGCGGCCAACAAGCCGGTGGCCCTCGGCGATAAGCTTTATAAGATCAATATTGTATTACAAAACCAAACGACAATAGCCAATGCGTATGTAGCTCTTGGGCCTTACCGGAGTGAGTTCTTTATCAATCCTGCGCTTAATAATTTTGATGAAGGGACGATCCCCTGGGTGGATCAGTTGGCCATACATGAATACCGTCATGTGCAACAGTTCAATAATTTCCGGACAGGATTGAGCAAGCTGATGTATATATTGTTCGGGGATGACGGTTATTCGCTTGCGATCAATGCTTCGATCCCCGATTGGTTCTATGAAGGAGATGCTGTATACAATGAAACGATACTATCCAGCCAGGGAAGGGGCCGGGTACCGCTTTTCCTGGATGCTTATCCATCGCTATGGATGGCCGGGAAAAAATATTCATGGATGAAGTTGCGGAACGGATCCCTGAAGGATTATGTGCCCAATCATTATTACCTGGGATATCTTTTAGTGAATTATGGCCGCGAAAAATACGGCCTGGATTTCTGGAGCAAGGTGACAAGAGACGCGGCTGCTTTTAAAGGATTGTTCTATCCATTTCAGAAGGCCGTAAAAACGCATGCCGGTGTTAATTACAAAACTTTTTATCGTGAAGCCTTTGAATATTATAAAAGACTCACACCAACCCTCTCTAAAGAAAAGGGGGTACCGAATTCCATGGCAAGGAATATCAGTAAAGTCAATACAAATGTGGTTACCAATTATTTATTTCCCTATTCGATATCCCCGGATTCCTTACTTTATTTAAAGACAAGTTATAACAGACGCCCAGCTTTTTATATTAAAGATAATGATGGAGAACACCGGCTGCGGGTGAGGGATATCGCGGTGGATGACCAGTTTTCCTACCGTAATGGAAAAATTGTATATGCCGCTTATGAGTCCGATCCCAGGTGGGGCTGGAGGGATTACAGTGTGATAAGGATAGTGGATGTGAAGACAAAAGAACAGCATACTGTCGGGGGCAAAAAAGGCTATCACTACGATGCTTCCCACCATTTCATGGGGGAGTATGAAGTCTCTCCCAAAGCAAGATACTTTACACCGGATATTTCTGCCGATGGTTTGAAGATAGCAGCCGTCCGGGTAAGCACTAACGGCAAAAACTCATTGCATATACTGGACGCGACAACCGGAACTGTAATCAAGGAAATTCAATCCGGGGAGATAGCCTTATTTACTGATCCAAAATTTATTGATGATAAATCGGTTGTTTTTGTTGCCCGGTTGAAGGATGGACGAGCGGCGCTGGCAAGAGCGGATATTGCATCCGGGAATATTGAGCGGCTTACACCGGCATCTTATAATGTAGCAGGTTTTCCCTGTGTTGATAACGACCTTGTCTATTTCACGGCTTCCTATGGCGGCAACGATGATGTATTTGCTCTCCGGTTGAGTGATAAGAAGCTATTTAAAATCAGTCATGGCCCGCTGGGAAATTATTTTGTCAATGCTGCGAATGGAAAGATTACCTGGTCAGCATTCACAGCAGAAGGATATCAACTGCAGCAGGCAGATGAAAAAGATATTCAATGGACACCCGTCAGTGAAGATGTAGCCGGTAAAATGATTGAGCAGTTCCCGGTGAGCCACGAACAGGAAGTGCATGATGTTCTATTGAATACGCCCCCGAGGGATTTTGTTGCCAGTAAATACAGCAAAGGAACCGGGTTTTTCAATTTTCATAGCTGGAGGCCTTATTACGAGGACCCCGAATTTACTTTTTCATTATATGGCGAGAATATTCTGAATACAACACAAACGGAAATATATTATCTCTACAACAAAGATGATAAGACCAATGCTGCCGGGTTTAATTTTACGTATGGCGCATGGTTCCCTTACCTGAGTACCGGCACACAATATACTTTCAACCGCCAGCAGGTAATAAGCAATAAGCTGCGGCAATGGGACGAGTTGAATTCAAGAGTTGGCTTCAGCATACCGTTGAGCTGGGCCAGCGGAAAAACATTTAACCAGGTGAACTTTGGCAGCAGTTATGTTTATCGCAATGATTTTAATAAAGGCGTAAATAAAGACTTATTTACACATTTCCATTTCAGCTATCTTTCTCATTTTATTTCCGTGGGACAGCAAACCGAGATGGTGCCACAGCATATCTATCCAAAACTGGGATATGCTATCACTTTCAGCTACCTTCATGCTATAACAAATTATAAAAGCTGGCAGCCGCTGGTTACAGGTTCCTTCTACCTGCCGGGAATTTTCCCTTCGCATAGCCTCGTAATAACAGCCGCTTTCCAGGAAACGGATACATTGAATGCGCTGTTTTCTAATCGTTTTCCTTATTCAAGAGGATACAATGTGCCTTATTTCTCACGCATGGAACGGTTATCGGGCAATTATCATTTTCCCATTGTATATCCTGATTTCGGGATCGCCAATATTCTTTACCTGCAAAGGATAAGAGGTAACGTATTCTTCGACTTCACCCGCGTGTTTTCGCTGGATAAAAAAGCCACAGCCGACCAGCGAAGTGTTGGCGGCGAGATTTATGTGGATACCAAATGGTGGAATCAATACCCGCTGACCTTTGGATTCAGGGTCAGCCATTTATTGGATAATGATTTCTACACCCATTCCAAAGGAACAGTGTATGAATTTATATTGCCGGTGAGTATTTTGCCGAAATGAGGTGAAGCTAATGGCTAACAGCTATTAGCTGTCAGCTTTTAGCATATCAAACCTCAGGGCTTTTGCACCTGGCCTTTTTTCTTTAATTGTTTCCTTTGCCACCATTGATTGATCTTATAGGTAAGAAATGCGCAACCGCTTCCCAGGACAGCGCCCCCAAGGACATCGCTGGGATAATGTACGCCAAGATATAATCTTGAATAGCCAACGGTGGCCGCCCAGGCATAAGCAGGAATTATTACATACCATTTTGGGTAAGCTAAGCTTATCGCGGTGGCAGTAGCGAAGGATTCACCCGTGTGACCCGATGGAAAGGATGCGCTTAATTCATAAACAACGGGCACAAAGCTGGGGTCATTTTCAGAAGGCCTCGGGCGGTCAAAAACATGTTTGATGCCCCAGGTACACGCGGCGGTTAACAACTGGCTTTCCAGGATCGTCAATGCTTTTTGTTTCCCGGCTTTATTATGGCGAATCATCGCAGTAATTAATAAAACAGCCGGTAACGAATAATTCACATAGCTGGTAGCGTCGGAAACATCTTTAAAAAAATGGTTTTTTGCTTCGGTTCTTGAATGACTGATCGCCCGCAAAATGCGGTAATCAATATTATTATTTTGCGCCACAGCGGAGGCGCACCCCAGGAAGCATACGGCGAGAAGCAGTATGATCCCTGGCAGGAAAGTTTTATTATGATACAATGTTGGCAAGGCTTTCTTCAATGGCTTTAATTTTAGCTTCGGCATCGGCTTTTTTCTTTTTTTCTATTTCTACTACTTCCGGTTTGGCATTTTGTACAAAACGTTCGTTGCCCAGTTTCTTCTCTACGGAGGCCAGGAAACCTTTCTGGTATTCGAGATCCTTTACAAGCTGTTGCTTTTGTGAAGCCGTATCAAATTCCATCGCGGTTTCAATATAGAATTTATCTTTCTGGACAACTATGGCAATAGTATTGGCCACAGGCTCTTTCGTGTAACTGATAATTTCAGAGTTGACCTGTTTGGCAAGAATGGATTGAATAGCTTCGTAGTTTGCCGGAACCGCGGTTTGAATGTACAGTTTGATTTTTTCTTTCGGACTTAGCTGGTTCTTGTTTCGGGCATCCCGGATCGCGGTGATCGTTTCTTTCAGCAATATTCCTCTTCCCAGGACAACTTTATCAGCCAACCGGTAAGCGGGGTATTGCTTCACAGTTATATCATCTTTCCTTTCTTTTAACTGGTGATAAACTTCTTCGGTGACAAATGGCAAAAAAGGGTGCAGCAATTGCATCAATTGCTCAAAGAATCCGACCGTTTTCTCATACACAGGTTTATCAACAGGCTGTTCAAAACCCGGTTTGATCCATTCCAGGTACCAACTGCAGAAGTCATCCCAGATAAGGGAATAAATGGTTTTAAGAATTTCACTTAATTTGAAATCTTTATACAAGTCTTCAATTTCTGCATTCACTTCGTTCATCCTGTTCGCGAACCAATCAATTGCAAAGCTGTTAGCTGTTAGCTGTGAGCTTCCAGGGCTCTCCTGGCCAACAGCTTGTCTCCCTTCCCACATCTTCACCAGCTTCAATGCATTCCATATCTTATTAATGAAAAATCTTCCCTGTTCATTTCCCGCCTGGTCCCACATCAGGTCATTACCGGCAGGAGAGGAGATCATGATGCCAAAACGAACGGCATCGGCTCCGTCTTTCTCAATCATTTCCAACAGGTCGGGTGAATTACCTAATTGTTTGCTCATCTTTCGACCGATCTTATCCCTGACAATACCTGTAAAATAAACATCGCTGAAAGGTTTTTCACCTTTATATTCAAAACCGGCCATGATCATCCGGGCTACCCAGAAGAAAATAATTTCAGGAGCCGTTACAAGGGTATTGGTGGGATAATAATATTGAATATCCGCATTGCCGGGATTACTGTATCCTTTGAAAACTTCAAATGGCCAAAGCCAGGAAGAGAACCATGTATCGAGTACATCCTCATCCTGCCTTAAGCTGGGCTTTGAGCTGTTAGCTATTAGCTGTGAGCCAGTATTATCAACGGCTGATAGCTCACGGCTAAGGGCTTGCCTTCTCGCTTCTTCCTCCGTAGCCGCAACATATACATTACCCTGTTCATCATACCATGCCGGTATCCTGTGTCCCCACCAAAGCTGCCGGCTGATGCACCAATCCCGGATATTCTCCATCCAGTAGCGGTACAAATTTTTGAATTTGCCGGGATAGAACCTGATCTCGTCTTCCATGACGGCTTTTAACGCCGGGCCTGAGATCTTTTTCATATCTACCCACCATTGCAGGCTCAATCGGGGTTCCACTACCGCGTCGGTTCGTTCACTATAGCCCACTTCGCTGGTATAGTCTTCTATCTTTACAATATGTCCCTTCGCTTCCAGTTCTTTAACGATCTTCTTTCTCGCTTCAAAGCGGTCTTCACCAACGAATACCTGTGCTTTTTCGTTCAGCGTCCCGTCTTCATTAAAAATATCGACGATTTCGAGATGATGTTTTTGTCCCAGCTGGTAATCGTTCATATCATGCGCCGGGGTCACTTTTAATGCGCCGGTCCCGAAATCCATCATTACATAATCATCAGGAATGATGGGGATGCGGCGATTGATCAGCGGTACAAAGGCAAACTTACCATGAAGATGCTTGTATCGTTCATCATCCGGGTGAACGCAGATAGCGGTGTCACCCATGATGGTTTCAGGTCTTACTGTGGCGATAGTGATACCCCCGGCCCCTGAAGGGGAGATGGGAACAGGTTGCCCATTTTCATCACTCAATTGGTAACGAAGAAAATAAAGCTTCTGCTGTGTTTCTTTTCTTATCACCTCTTCATCACTCAATGCTGTCTTTGCTTTTACATCCCAGTTGATCATTCGTTTACCCCGGTAGATATAGCCTTTATTATAAAGATCAATAAAGACATTAATCACCGATTGGTAGTAATCCGGGTCCATCGTGAACGCGGTACGATTCCAGTCAAGGCTGAACCCCAATTTCCTTAATTGCTGGAGAATAATACCGCCATATTTTTCTTTCCATCCCCAGGCATAGTTTAAAAATTCATCACGGCTGAGAGATGATTTATTGATGCCTTTTTCGCGGAGCATCTGTACTACTTTCGCTTCTGTAGCGATAGAAGCATGATCTGTACCGGGAACCCAGCAGGCATTTTTGCCCATCATTCTTGCCCTGCGAACCAATATATCCTGGATGGTATTGTTGAGGCAATGGCCCATGTGCAGCACACCGGTAACATTGGGTGGTGGCATCACAATAGTATAAGGCTCCCTTTCATCCGGCCTGCTGTTGAAATAATTTTTGTCCAACCAATGCTGGTACCACTTTTGTTCGGCGATAGTATGCTCAAAATTTTTCGACAACTCCATAAGGCCGCAAATTTACCCGCTTTTGGGTAGATGGCGAAAGGGAGAGAGTATTTTGGAATTGGGAAATTGGGAAATTTGCTTAGGATTGAAATCTCATTATCTCTTCGACCTGACTTAGACCCCTGGCACAATAGAAAATGACCTGTATAAAGAGATTTCCCAATTTCAAAATCTTCACTGCCTGTCCTTCTTCCTGATCTCTTCACAAACATAGGTCTCACCACCGTGCACTCTCAGTATCGCTTTTTTCAGTTCATTGAGCGTGGAAGTTTTGGTGACAAAGCCTTTGGCGCCAAGGGAAAGCATTTTTGCAGAATAGCGGGGGTTGTTATTGACAGAGATACCGATGATCTTTGCTGATGGGACAGAGCTGAGTATCTTTTCTGTAGCTTCAAAACCATTTACCGGGGTCATATTGATATCCATCAATATAATATCCGGAAGCAGGTTGATGGACTGCTCAATGGCTTCTGTGCCATTTTTTAATACAGCGATGACTTTGAATTTAGGATCATTATTCAGCAGTTGTTTCCATGACTCACGGACCAGGTCGTGATCGTCCACGAGGATTATTCTGATAGGACCAGACATAGTTCTTACCTTTTGATTGTTTAAGCTCGCCTATTGGCTTCTCCTGCCAAAAGTTTAGTTTTTAGTGGCTTACAAGGAAAAGGATAGCTGATTCTCAGGAGGGGTCAGGGAAAATGAAAATGGTAAAAATACTGAAAATCTAAAGTAGTATTACTTAGATAAACTACCAAGTATTTTTCTATCTTTTTGCAAAAAATCAAGAACTGTTTTGACCAGTAGGGGTTAATAATTATGAATGGCTTACCGGTAGCCGGGTGATAATGGTGGCTTTAACAGGTTTTCCTGCTTGTATTTAAGGGTGAATTATATTCGCAAGAAATATGCATATGAGAAAATCAGCATTTTTGCTGGCTGTTTTATTTTTGGGCAAAATCGGGCAGGCCCAGCAAGTAGTTGACCTTGAAGAAGGCAAGCCTTATTCTTATAACGGGCTCGAATACGGCTACTATATCAGCAATGAAAGCTCAAAGGAAGTAAAGGGGGAGGATTATGAGCGTTATGAAATAAACCTTACAGTGACGAATACAAGCGGCTGCCTGAAGCTGATTCCTTTTAAAGCCGGGTGGAACAGCAGTGGAAGCACTTCCAGCGAAGATAATTTTATGATAGCTGAATTCAATTGTACCAACGCAACAGGAAAGAGGCTGACAGCCAAAAAAGGAACTGTCAGCGCCAAACCCTGGTATTCCAATGTGAGGATACCCGATGAATCTGTCAAGGATAAATATAAAACGATCAATGCGCAGGTCGGGTATGCGCTGAGAAATGGCCAGGCGGCTACCAGCCGTATCATTGTACTTGTTCCCAAAGGGGAGAGGCCGAAACTAAATTGCCGGGTTGTTTATCTGCCGGAAGTACAGTGATCAGTAGTACAGGCAGCAATCAATAAAAAAAGCGTATGAAAAGAGAATTAACATCGTGGCATAGCCCTTCGCTCAATAAAGAGATGCCGATAGCCACTTATGGCGATTATGGCTTTGCATTATTATTAGTGCCTACTGCGGCTGCAGATTTCCTGGAGTACGAACGTTTTCAATTGATGGATCATTTGGCGCCCTTTGTTGATAGCGGAAAAGTAAAAGTATTTTCCATTGACAGTATCAATAATGAAAGCTGGATGAACCACAACATAGATCCCTGGTATAAATCTGTCCGTCACCAGCAGTGGAATGACTATGTATTTAATGAAGTGATCCCCTTTATAAAAAACAGTACCAGCGGGGAAACTCCGGTCATTACCTGCGGCGCTTCTTTTGGGGCCTTGCATAGCATGAATTTATTTCTGAAACGGCCGGATATTATCAATGGCGTGATTGCGATGAGCGGCGTTTATGACCTTACTGAATATACGAAAGGGCATTATGATGATAATGTTTATTTCAACAGCCCGATCCATTACATGCCTAATATGACCGATCACAATGTACTGGAACAGATCAGGCAGAGCAGGAATATTCATATTGTCACAGGCGGGGGAGCTTATGAAGACCCCGGGGCCAGCGGGCGTTTTGCAAAAGTGTTGTATGATAAAGGCATCTGGTACGAACTGGATATATGGGGGCAGGAATGGCCACATGACTGGGATACCTGGCGGGCTATGTTGCCCAGCTATCTTCGTTCGAAATTTTGAATAAGCGGGTTTGGAAAATTTCCCAATCCTCCCGGCTCTCTCTCATGATCATGGATAAATCAGCTTATTCAGCAGCAGCATAAAATCTTTTCTCAAAATCATGGTAGCCCCAAGGCTTTCCAGGTATTCTGTATATACCTGGCAGTCTATCAGCTGAACTCCCTCCTTTTTTAAATGCTGTACATACCTGATAAACGCAAACCGGGAAGCATTGCTTTGCCGGCTGAACATGCTTTCACCAAAAAACACGTTACCTAACCGGATGCCATAAAGACCACCTGCCAGTTCGCCTTTTTTCCATACTTCGGCGCTGTGTGCATAACCGAGCTCATGCATTTTAATAAATGCATTTTCCACTTCATCGGTAATCCAGGTGCCTTCCTGTCCGGGTCTTGTTATTTTTTTACATTGATGAATGACTTCGGGGAATGCTTTATTGATGGTAAAATCAAATTCATTTTTTTTCAGCAAAGGCTTTATGCTTTTGCTGATCTTTAATTCATCGGGAAAAAGAACAAAACGCGGATCGGGGCACCACCATAAAATAGGCTCTCCTTCGTACCATGGGAAAATGCCATTGCGGTAAGCCAGTAATAATCTTTCCGGCGAAAGATCGCCGCCCATGGCGAGCAAACCGTCGGGTCCTGCCAGGTCTGCAGGGGGAAAAGCCAATTCTTTATCAAGTGCAAACAACGCCATCCACAAAAAATAGATTGTAAAATAAAAAAGGGAGGTGGGAAATTTTATTCAGCTATTACTTCAACGGTAGCGCCGATACCTCTTTCCGTAATAGCATCGCAAAGGGGCTTTAATTCTTCGTAGGACCCTTGCTGTACTGCATATTTTCCCTGGAAGTGGATAATATAGGAACATTGTTCAGCCTGTTCAGGGCTATGGCCGCATACTTCGATCAGCGCCTGGATTACCCATTCAAATGTGTTCACCTCATCATTCCATACAACAAGATTACAGGGTTCTTCATACCCGGTAAGCACGCCTGTTTCTGACCGGCTGTCGGTAAGTGTATCGTTTTTGATTGTTGCCATTGTCCAGTGTCCGCTACAAAAATATAAAGAATTTTTTTTGTAAGAGAATTTTCGGCAGGCTCTTTCGCAAATTAGGTAAAATAGTGAGCGTGAAAAAGATAACCGGCCCGGGCGGTGTATTTATAAAAGCGAAGGACCCCCGATGCACAGGCTGTGCGGTACGGGAAATGCCTGGTATTGGGTTTAATAATAATAGCCATGTTGATTTTCTGTTCCGTGACGAGGAGGGTAAACTTACGACTGGTTATAATGTATTATCTTTTTTTAAATCAAATGTCCATTATCGGTAGGGGTCTCCTATGCAAATGTTTTTACTACAGGAGGTTCCTATGGAGCCCATTTACCCTGTTCGATAGATGCTATAAACAGGATGCTCCTCCGGAGTTGGCTATCTATAGAAGGATGTGCCTAATTGTAAGCTTTGAGAAGGCTTTAACCCCTAACGAGTCATGAACGAGGTCCGGATCATTTAACTGCCTGTAAATTAGCAGGTCAAATAAAATTTGGCTAAAAAGTATTCATACTTATCTTTGCCCTCCCAAAAAAGGGAGTTTAGCTCAGCTGGTTCAGAGCATCTGCCTTACAAGCAGAGGGTCGGCGGTTCGATCCCGTCAACTCCCACCAGAGAGGTTTTAGTATTTAACTGAAACCTTTTTTTATTGAGTCTGGCTCAGCAGGTTCAGGGCATCCCGATTTATAATCGGGAGGGTCGGCGGTTCGATCCCGTCAACTCCCACAGATACCCGGTAATTATTGCCGGGTATTTTGTTATGTGGACTTTTTATATTTTATATTCTTCAATTCTGGACCGGTATTATATTGGCTTTACAGGCGATGAACTTAATGAAAGAATACGTCGGCACAATTCCAATCATAAAGGGTTTACCGGTGGAATAGGCGACTGGAAAGTTGTTTATACCGAACTATATAAGACAAAGCCAGAGGCTTATCAACGGGAAAGAGAAGTAAAGAATTGGAAAAGCCGTAAAATGATTGAAAGATTAATTGGTTCAGGGCATCCCGATTTATAATCGGGAGGGTCGGCGGTTCGATCCTGTCAATTCCCATAAAGCCCAGGATGCCAGGCTTCATCATCAGTACTACTACGATCATAAATATGGATTTTCGGTAGTGGGTCAGTTTTAATACTTATGTGGGCCACAGGAGAACCGCGGAGAAACAGACAATCTCAGAGGGCTCATGATAGTCTCTCTGTGGCGCTCTTTATCTCTGCGGTTCTCAGTGGACATATTTCAAACTGACCCATTACCGGATTTTCCTGTCCAGCAATAATGAATTTTTCGCAGGGTTAATAATGGATATCTGCCGGGTTTGTCTTAGATGAGGAACTATTCCTAAAAAGTAAGATAATTTTACCAATTCATATCATTATCCATTATGTATCGTCTTTTGTATTCTTATTTCCTTTTAAGCATCTCTGTTGCTTATTCACAACAACCAAAAGAAAAGCATACTGCCATTCCTTTAAAGGAATATTCAACCCGGAATAACAGAAGAACTAACCTGGTAAAATATTTAGATGCTGTACAATGGAATGAGCTTTTTCCTAATCGCTATAGCAAGGGATTGAAGGATTCAATAAATAATAACCCTGATTTCTATTCTTTCCAGTCATTCGTTAAGGCCTGCAATGCATTCCCCGGGTTTCTGTCGGCCGGCGATGAAAGCATGCAAAAAAGGGAACTGGCTGCCTTTCTGGCTAATATAGCCCAGGAAACAAGCGGCGGCTGGCCCAATGCCCCCGGTGGTTATTTCAAGTGGGGACTTTATTTTCTTGAAGAGCAAAACAAAAAAAATAATTATGCCGATACAGCGAACCGGAATTACGCTCCTGTAGCAGGTAAGCATTATTATGGCCGCGGCCCCAAACAATTAAGCTGGAATTATAATTACGGTCAATTCAGCGAAGCATGGTTTGGTACCAAAGATTCTTTGCTGATACATCCGGAATGGTTGTCCCGCGACCCGGTTTTATCTTTTGCTTCCGCCATTTGGTTTTGGATGACAGCTCAACCGCCCAAGCCTTCCTGTCATGATATTATGACGGGCAAATGGAAGCCCAATAAAGACGATATATCCAATAACCGGCTGCCCGGTTTTGGCGCAACTGTTAATGTCATCAACGGGGGAGTGGAATGCGGGATCCAAAAAGAATTGGAGAAAACTGCTTACCGGTACGACTACTACAAATATTTTTGTAACTATTTTCATGTACAACCGGGAGAAAATATAAGTTGCCTGTCGCAAAAGCCCTTTGGCTCCGGCAGCGTTCAATAGCCAGGATACCGGATGGAACACTGAGAATGCTCATCGCAAGATTTCGGAACACAGTTTTTCCTAATTTCGCCTGATCTATGGCTTCTTCTTACTGTGAATTTGTACAAGACAAAGGAAAAGATACCGTTCATCGCCATTATCATGATCATGAATACGGCTTTCCCCTGCGCAGCGATAATGAACTCTTCGCAAGATTGATACTGGAAATCAACCAGGCAGGTCTTAGCTGGGAAACGATCTTAAAAAAGAAAGATAATTTTTTCAAGGCCTTTGACAATTTTGATATTGATAAAGTAGCCCGCTATACGGATAAGAAAAAGGAAAAACTATTGCAGGATGCCGGTATCATCCGCAATCGCCTGAAGATTGAATCAACAATTGACAATGCGAAAAAAATAAAAGCTATTCAAAAAGAATTCGGTTCTTTCGCCAATTGGCTCGATTCACATCATCCCAAATCCAAAGAAGCATGGGTGAAGATATTTAAAACGACATTTCGTTTTACGGGAGGCGAGATTGTCAATGAATTCCTCATGAGTACAGGCTACCTGCCCGGCGCGCATATTGCATCATGCCCTGTTTATAAAAAAGTGCTGAAGCGAAAGCCGAAATGGGTGGGGAAGTGAGTTGCCAGTTGTGAGTGGTGAGTATTCCTGCTAACGGCTAAAAGCTATTAGCTAACAGCTTTTAGTTCGGCTGAACGGCAGGTAAACGATAATGCTGCCCGTCTAAAACAAACAACTCATCAATCTCAAATGTCCAGTATTTAAAAAGCGGGGACTTTTCCAATAATTTTTCAATTTCATTTTTTCCTTTGGCATTAAGGGTGATCCAGACCCTTTGTGTCTGCATACTTACCGCATACTGATCAATGATCTCTTTATTGATAAGATAATTGATATAAGTCCTGTGGGGAGGTACGAGTTCCATGAATTCGTCATCCATTTCGAATTTTATGATAACCTGGTATTTTTTCATCGTAGTAAAAAGACAATTTAAAAAGAATAAAGTTGCACAACAGGAAAATTTATCCTCAGGAGGTGGAGAAAATTAAAACTCTATAACGCGCTGTTAAGAACTTCCATACACCGGCAGCATTCATTCCGGCTGGCTTTCCCGGATAAGTGAAAGCTGTACGGTATGCGAAGACCAAATGAACAGTTATATAATAATGGCTCCCATCCTGCTGTTTCCTTTATAATCCTAACGAGTCAAGTTATTCATTCGTTGCCCTGCTGCGGCGATATAACAGATTTTAAACCAGCTCAGGTTCTGTGCCCGAATACGATAAGGTTTATTTATGGAATTTTTATAACCGCCTTCCGCAAAAGCAATCGCGCTCATACCGGGGGCCATTTTCTTCCCGGGCGGGACATCGTCGGGGAATTGTTCTGCAATAGGAAAACTTTATTCAAAACAACGAGCCCGCTTATAAGTTAAATCCCCGGTTATCTTCCAGATTTTCAATCACAAAATCTGAACCCCGGTTAGGTCTGCGCACAAAGCCTTGTTACCAGGGAATTATAAAGCTTTTTTTATTCTCCAAAAACGAATAAAATAGTTTTACTGTCTGAATATTTGTACTTATTTTTGTACTTAAATAAGTACGGTATGAAAGTAGTGAATTATTCAGAGTTTCGAAATAACCTTACTGAAAATCTGAATGCAGTAAATGATGATAAACAAATTGTAATAGTTTCCCGTACCCAGGGTAAAAACGTAGTTGTCATGGACCTGGATGACTATAATTCTATTCTCGGGACTTTGCATTTGACCAGCACAAAAGCTAACCGTAAAAGACTGGAAGAGGCTATAGCAGAGATGAAAAAAGGGAAATCAATTAAGCATAACCTGATTGAAAAATAAGTATGGAACTGGTCTGGCAGACAAATGCCTGGGACGATTATCTCTATTGGCAGGAACAGGACAAAAAAATTCTTCAGCGAATTAATGAACTTATTAAAGATACTTTGCGTTTCCCTTTTAAAGGCATTGGAAAACCGGAACCCCTCAAAGGAGATTTATCGGGTTTTTGGAGCCGCCGTATTACCGATGAGCATAGACTAGTCTATGCAGTTAAGGACAAAAGACTTCATATCATTCAATGCAGGTTCTATTATCATTAGATTATTTTTAGATTGTGTACCTGTTGCCGGGAAGACGATAAGAAAGAATTGTCACCCGAAACTTACGGTCTTCCCGTTTCATCGGCTATTTTCAAACTGAGGCACTACTCATTTTTACAGGGCTATTGATTAATTCTTGAATTTCAGAGGGATGTTCAGCCACGCAGTTCTAACTCCTGTTCGTTTCGTGCCTGAATACAGGAAGGCTTCTTTATAAAATTTATATAAATGCTTTCCACAAAAGCAATGGCCCTCCATTCGAGGGCCATTGTTGCAAATGTAAATTTTGGATAGTGTACCAGTTGACTAGTAAGCCGGGAAGACGATAAAAAAACGACTTGCAAATCTAAACTTCCCGCCTCCTCGCTTTACCGGCTATTTCAAACCGGGGCACTACTAAATTTTATGCTGTTATCGTTTAACCAGGTATCCAAAAACACCGTCTGATTCATGATCAGGGCCTGCTGTAAAATATAGCCTGTTTGGATCAACGCCTGAACCGGAAGGCGCGAAAGAAAGAGCCCAAAGTCCGTCAATAACAACCGGGTGATGGTTATTATGTGTTTGCAATTGGCCCAGGAATTGACCGTCGACACTATAAACATTGATATGGCCATCCCCGAAATTGCCTACCAGTATGACAGGATCCCTCGGGTCATGAAGTTCATGATCGTTATTGCCATTAGGATGATTCTCTCCATGATCATCTGAGTCCATATCCTGGTCTTCGAGGAAATTGGCGGGAGCCATGGTCACACCCCAGGGAACATTCAGTGTACCGCGTGATGCAAACCTTTTTACAAATGATCCATCAGTTTTGAATACGCTTACGAATCCTTTGCCCGCTCCTGCTACTCCATGTCCTGCATTGGGTCCGGATGTCGCTAACTCCGCGTACATCACGAAAAGAAAGTCGCCCACAGCCTGGATATTATAAGGAGAATAAGTATCGGGAAGGGTAGGATCTTTAAACGTCATCGTGACCCTGTTAAATGCTGTATCCCAGACATCAATTTTCTTAGCTCCGAAATTGGCGCCATAAATAAAATTATGCCCACCGCTTGCTCCAATGGCAAGACCCGTATAACTGGCGCCTGGCGGATTCCTGAGACGTTGGGCATTATTGCCTGAAGCAGGATTCCAACCGGAGATCACTCCGTCAAACCCTGAAAAAAGAAAAAGAGACGGGCCATTGGGTAGATTAAAACCTTTGCCTCCGCTGAAGACGATACCACAGGGAAATCCACCAATTGTATCAGCGGGAGACGGAATATTAACGGGCGATCTTGCAATGGCGCCTTCCGCGGTATACAATTCGCTGACATGACCACCTACCGAGTTTACCCAGGCGATACCGTTGGGAGACCAGGCGATACCAAAGGCATTCAATAAAGTGTGGTCGACAGTTACAGGATTGTATTCGGATGAATTAGCCACCAGGTTGACCTGCTGGAAATCCCGCAGGTCGTTGTTATCAATGACATGTGGTTTGTTGCACCCGATAGTAAACGACAGGGAAGTTATGATTAACAGGGAAAGGACACCGGTTAGTTTTTTGTTGTTCATACTTGAGAATTTTTTAAGGTTAAGTTTTTTACAATACGATGCATTGACAGTACATGCCCTGTTGCAGGCAGTAATTGCCGGTTACAAAAAAGAAAAAGCAACCCCATGCGCATGGATTTGTTGCGTATGCGGCAAACCTACATTCTCTTGTATCGGCATATAAGCTCTATTTTCCGAACGACTTAGTTGGGCTTCCGATTGGCGATCCGGTGACTGCAAATAATAATGCGTTTAAGTAAAGTTGAAAAATCTTTTATGCTGTTGCCGGATGAGTTCTTTGAAAAATAAACTAGTCAAACGAAGTATAATGATTTTCCATTCTGACAAGTAAGCATACCGGAGCGAATTACAGATTGTTGATGCTCTCTTATTTTTCTTAAGCCTGATCTGACTTCATTTAGCGGAAAATATTAATGATGTCGTTAAGAATATTTCACGCAGCGGCGCAAAGTTAAAGCAGCGGCGCAAAGAGAGTCTTATACTTTGCGTTCTTTGCTCCTTAGCGCCTTTGCGTGAAACAAAAACCTTTTGAGAAAAATTCTCGCAAAGAAGTTAAAGCAGCGGCGCAAAGAGAGTCTTATACTTGGCGTCCTTTGCTCCTTAGCGCCTTTGCGTGAAACAAAAACCTTTTGAGAAAAATTCTAGCAAAGAAGTTAATGAAGCGACACAACGGGAGTCTTATACTTTGCGTCCTTTGCTCCTTAGCGCCTTTGCGTGAAATAAAAACCTTTTGAGTTTGCATTTGACTGCCTGTAAAAAATAAAACTGGAATTTGCAGATGAAATATCAATGCCTGTTAAGAAGAGAATTGTTTTATAGGGTTTAAAAAACATTGCACCAACCTTAAAGTTGGTGCAATATTGAAATTTTGCCCCCGGGCCTTGGTTTCTGCATAGAAGACAGCCCCTTTTATTTACTCACTGTGGCTTCTTGGGAGGGAAGTCATCATTGAAAAAAGTAGTAGCTTTTTCTATCTGCGCTGAGCGTGAATCCTTGATGAATTTCTCGAAATCTTTTTTAATATCCGGGTCTTCCAGGGCTTCATAATCGAATACATTGGCGGCATATTGGTAGTCAAAGTTAATATCCACGTATTCATAGCTCACGCAGGCGGATGTCCATTTAGAGTTTTCCCGGTCAAATTCTACACGATATTGTTTGACCTTGGGCGTATAGACTACCTCATCACCCACTTTGAATACTTCTACAGAAACCCCGACCGTAATGGTCTTATAATAGTCCTTGTTCTGTTCAATACCGAACCTGAGCGCATCGCCTTGTTTGGACAGGAAGGTAGAGAAACTGGCTAAAGCTGATGTGCCTTCACTGGCTACAATCTCCAATAAAAACTCCACAAACTCTGTGGCAATGGTGATCCCCCTGATATGCCTGGAGTATGACTGCTCATCTACTTTACTGGGTCCCATCAGCGGGATCTTTGATAAAGCGAGCGTCCACAGCTCAACATCCGTTTTATACTCTTTGCCATACGCTTCCGAATAGCGGTTTACATAATCTGTAACGATGGATGTCAGCGCAACGAGATACTTTTTCTGCTTGGTAAGATTTTCCATCACTACCGGATCATTTACCAGTTCTACCCCTACTATGAATTCTACCAGCCCGTCCTTATCAGCATAAGGATTATCTTCTGTAAGGTATTTGGGTTTAGCAGGCAGGTTCTCATCGTTGAAGAACGCTCTGGCTTCAGCCAATTGTATGGCAAAATCTCTTTCATCTCTTAAGGCATTTGGCCTTTTGGTAAGTTGTTTTTGCATTGTTTAATTTTTTAAAATGATTGCTTACTCTTTTGCCTGCTGGCCGGCAGGCAGGCTTTTCAGCATACGCCGGTTTTCCTGGAGCAGGGCCATGCATGGTGTAATAAGATATACCTGCTATGCCGGTACAGCTATAATCTCATTATAGAGTCTGAAAATGGCATCTGCCAACTGCACGGGTGTGCTGGTAGCCAGGCAAAGAACAATCGTAGTATCCCTGCCTATTACACTTTCCGCGATCGTTTTCAGCATACCTGTTGTCACGGGGTTCCCTTTACTATTGTCAGGTAACCTGAAATTACCATCGGCAACCGGGTTGCCATGGTGAACAAATGTCGGATGCACTTCGCCCTGGGTAAGGGAGAAGTCAACCACTTTCTTGCCGGCTGCAGGTTGATTACTCAGCACCTTATCATTCCATTCATCTACGCGGTAAACAATTTTGTTGTCGCTTTTGACGCTCCAGCGGTCGTAATCGTGAAAATCAAAATCTT
>JAUZOA010000031.1 GCA_030706685.1 Bacteroidota bacterium | reverse complement strand
CATTCGCTACGTTGACAAACATGCCATCAATGGCACGGGCAGCGATAAAATCTGTAAGACTGGGCTCGAGGGGCTTATTGATAAAAGGAATTTTGTTATAAGCGGTAGCGATGGTGCTCCAGTCTTTATTGGCTCCTTCTAATTTGATAGTGCTGTCAACGATGGGCCGGAAAGCTACCATTAGCTCAGGTGTCATCGCCGTTTTGAAATATTCTGTTGCTGCATGGTTATTATCCGTCAGCAGGAGACTTGCCGCGTCTTTGATTGTCATTTGTTTTACCGAATTAAGAAAAATAGGCTTGGCGGCCGTTACGGCTGATGACATCGCTCGCGTGAATTTACCGGTCACCTGGTCTACCATTTTACTCATCCCAACATCACGAAGTGTTTTTTCGATTTTAGCGGCATCGCCCGGAAAAGCAAAACGAACCAATGGATTGCTATTGGGGTCGGCAAACGCATCAAAGCCTTTAAAAAGACCTTGTGATAAAGCATCTTTCAGGCCGGTAGCCATTTCAAGTTCGGATGGAGCGAGAGCGCCGGCTATTTTCTTTATGGTGTCGCAGGATGAAAGAAAAATGGAGAGGCTAAGGATAAGGGCCAGGTAGATTCTTTTCATGATATTTTTTTACCGGGTAAATGTAAAATAGAAAATAATGAATGTAAAAGTAATGCCCGGTCCCCAGACTGTTCCCCCTTTTACACTTTATATTTTACACTCGATATTTTACATTTAATTCAACTGCGGATCAATCGGGAAATTGATCATCATTTCATAATCGCCGCCCAGTAGTTTCAAAGAATCCTTCCATATTTCCTGGTAATTGCGGTGAAATATCAGTTTATGTGAACCAGCTACGGTCAGCCATGATTTTTCTTCCAGTTCCGTATTTAGCTGCCCATCGCTCCAACCGGAGTAGCCTATATAAAATCTTATCTTATTCGGATCGGCCATTCCTGTTTTCAGCATGTCAACTACTTTTTCAAAATCACCTCCCCAATACACGCCTTTTATTACTTCTTCGCTGCCGGGTATTTCATCCGGGTATTGATGCAAAAAATGAATAGTGTCCATTTGGACCGGCCCGCCATAATAAACAGGAAGTTTCAGGTCTTCCAGCCCGGGTATCAGTTCATCTAAAGTATTTTCATACTTCCGGTTCAGTACAAAACCAAAGCTACCCTCTTCTTTGTGTTCGCAGAGAAAAACTACTGTACGAAGAAAATTGGGATCCTTCAGGAAAGGATCGGCTATGAGTAATATGCCCGGACCAGGCTCAATCATAGTTCAATTTAGTATAAAATCTTTTTAAAAATAAGTGATGGATATTTTTTCTTCCGGACCTTACGCAATCGTTGTACCGGGAATGGTTGTTAAAACCCTCGTAAAATAAGCCGGCTGACCGGGGTAGATAATAGCAGGAAGAGGGGGTGGCGTATTTTTGCGGGATAGGTTCATTCTATTAAAAACCCTTTATCTTTCAGCCTGAATCGAAATTTTCTTTGTGAAGCGCATCTTTACCATAATTACGATATTTATTACCCTATCCCTGGTGGGTATCATCTATTTCCAGGTATCCTGGCTCAGGAATATGATATTGTTGCGGCAGGACCAGATCAAGGAAAAAATTTATGATGCTACCAAAATTGTCGGCAAGGAGCTGGAGCAATACAAAGGCAGTTATTCCCTGGGGCCAGGTTCCAAATCCCAGGCTGAAAATATTTTTTCAGACGACTTTTCATTGGAGTTGCTGAAGCCACCAACAATCGGGAGGCGATTCAACACGGCGGAACTGAATGAAAAAATAAGAAACGCGTTCAGCCAGATGGGTCTTGAAAAAATGAAATTTGAATTTGGGCTGATACTGGGTGATCCGCGCACCAACCAGGTGGCAAAGATCGAGCGGCATACGGATAACTTTGGAAAGTCTTATGATGACAGTGCCAACAACTATTCCCAGGCCTATATATTGATTACACCCAGTGGATCGGCGGCCGAGAACCTGGCCATGGATGAAACATTGTTTATAGTGGCCCTGGACTGGAAAGATTTTGCTTTCCAGTCATTGCGCTGGAATATTACCCTGATTATTCTTTTCACGATCATTATCATCACGGCGTTTTACCTTACTGTGCGCACTATACTTCGCCAGAAAAAATTAGGTGATATCAAGAATGATTTCATCAATAATATGACGCATGAGTTTAAAACGCCGATTGCGACCATCTCCCTTGCCGTAGATGCCATGAAGAATGAGAAAGTAATACAAAACAGGGACAAGATTTCCTATTTCAGCAAGATCATTAAAGAAGAGAACCAGCGGATGAACAGGCAGGTGGAAACCATTTTAAAAGCATCGCAATTGGAAAGACAGGAAGTTGAGCTGAATCTCAAGCCGGTGCATGTTCATGAGATAATAAAAGATGTGGCGGATAATTTTTCTTTACAG
Source organism: Bacteroidota bacterium (assembly GCA_030706685.1). GTDB lineage: Bacteria > Bacteroidota > Bacteroidia > Chitinophagales > Chitinophagaceae > VBAT01. Next base: position 51,674 of record JAUZOA010000031.1, on the reverse strand, counting down.
CTGGAAGAAAAAAACGGGAAGGCGGAATTATTGCTCAATGCAGAGAACGACCTCGTGGAAGCGGATGAAGTGCATTTTTCCAACCTGGTCAACAACCTGGTGGATAATGCGATCAAATACGCAAAAGAAAACACGCCGGTATTTGTAAAAATCACTACGCAGGTAGATGGTAAAAATCTTATGATTAAGGTAGAGGATAATGGCATCGGCATGAATAAAGAGACATTAAAACGGGTATTCGAAAAGTTTTACCGGGCGCATACCGGGAATATACACAATGTAAAAGGTTTTGGTCTTGGTTTAAGCTATGTAAAAACGATCATCGAGGGTCATCATGGTACTGTCAAGGCAGATAGTACGTTGGGAAAAGGCAGTCAATTTACCATTGAGTTGCCATTAAAAAAATAATAACTTACAAGCCTCCGCTGTCACGGCAAGAAGGATGAATCCACAACAAGCTTCCGTCTCCATAACTCAGGAAACGAAAACCATTCTGTAAAGCGTAATCATAAATTTTTCTCCAGTCATTACCCGTCAAAGCCGCTACCAGCAAAAGTAAGGTGGAGTTGGGCTGGTGAAAATTGGTGATCAGTCCGCTTGCAATTTTTGCCCGGTAACCCGGTGCGATGATTATACGGGTCTTTGTAATTAATCGTTCTTCATTATTTTTTTCCATCCAATCGAGCAGGGATTCCAGGGCGGCCGCTGCAGGTATGTTTTTAACCGGGAGGTCGTAAGGATCCCATTGGGATAATTGCAGGTCTGGATGATTGGGAGAGAACATTGTTTTCCTGCCGAGCCAATAAAGACTTTCAATTGTGCGTAAAGATGTTGTGCCGGTGGCAATAATTTTATTATTACCATTTTCGAGAATGGTTTCAATTGTTTTCCTGGAAACATCCATAAATTCCGCGTGCATTTCATGTTCTTCCATTGTGTCACTTTTTACCGGTTTGAATGTTCCGGCGCCTACATGGAGGGTGACATAAGCAGTTTGGATTTTTTTTTCTGCCAGTTTTTCAAAAATAGCTTTGGTAAAATGAAGACCCGCTGTTGGTGCAGCCACCGACCCCTCAGATTGAGCATAGATGGTTTGATAGCGTTCCGCATCATTTGCTTCGGGTTTTCTGCTGATGTAAGGCGGCAACGGAACAGCCCCGGTACGATGCAGCAATTCCGCAAAACTCAAATCAGCAGGTGTCCAGGAAAGTTCAATAATAAAACAACCAGGTCTTTTTTCTATGTATTTCCCCCGGAGAATTATTTCTTTCCCGCTACTCGCCGATTTCTTTTCTAATACTTGTCCTCTCTTCCATTTCGAGGCCCCACCCACCAGGCATTTCCAGAGCACCCTTTCCTGTTGCAGCATGGCAGTAGCAATGTCGCTGTACTGCTCATGCGGTTCGAGGCAAAATATTTCTATAGTTCCGCCCGTGGGTTTTTGAAACAATAACCTTGCTTCCACAACCCTCGTGTTATTGAAAACTACTAATGAATTTGGGGGAATATGCGCAGCGATATGATGATAAACATCTTCCGTTATCTTTCCTTCGTTGTAGATAAGCAATTTGGAAGCATCTCTCCGGTCTAATGGATAATGGGCGATCTTTTCTTCCGGGAGATCATAGGTATAATCCTTTATGGAAATACTTTTCGGATGCATATTCATGCGACCAACTGTCGCATTTATTGATTTGGCAAAAATACTATCGTTTGGTCACCGGCACAACCAATTTTAACCCGCTCCATATATCACTCACAGCGCATACTTTCACGTCAACAAGATCATGTTGCAAAGCATAATTACGGATCACGTCTTCGGTGACATCAGTAGGGATCTTTGCTGTTTTTTTATACCAGGAAACCCAGATCGTCATAGCGGTATTCTTCTTATAAGCAGGTTTCAGCTTTTTCATTTCATTTTCGAATTCCTTCTTGTTTTTGACAAATAGATGAACGATATCAGGAGCTTCATTCTTCTTACACAGTTGGCCGGACAAATTGGTTTCAAGCAGTTTAAAATAATCGGCAGGCTTATTTATTAGTAAAACAATTGATCCGGGTTGGATACCTAGTTTTTTAACCAGGGGTGTTCCTGAATAACCAGCTGTAGCCATAAAGCCAATTTTGAAATACAAAATACGAAATGAAGAACCTTAATCCTGAAACCAGGATTTCGTGGCTGAAATCTTCAGCTTTTGTATTTATCCACAGATTTTCCACTGTAATCCACAGCCAATTAACGTTAAAAATGAGGCCTTTTTTCCTTAATCAGGCAAAACCCTTTACAGACAAGGGTTACAGCCTAAAATTTGGCGTGGAAAAAAGAAAAAATAAAAAAATTGGGAAATGAGTGTAGAAAAATGTTATTTTGTGTCAATTAATGGTAAATTGATTCAATCCCCTGATAATGATAAGGTTTCTCGGCGAATACGAGGCTACTTTGGATACAAAGGGTCGATTTCTTCTGCCGGCGGGCTTCAAAAAGCAGCTCCCGGAGACAGAAAACCTGCGCTTTGTTATTAACAGGGGGTTTAAAAAAAACTTGAATCTATACCCTATTCAGAACTGGGATCAGCTTTTTGATGATATCGAGAAATTGAATGATTTCGACCCTAAAGTGAGGGAGTTTCTCGACAACTTTTTGAATGGGGCCACTTTCGTCGAGCCGGACAGTGCGGGGCGATTGCTGATACCGCCGAACCTGAAGGAGCAATCCGGTTTGGAGAAAGATATAGTGCTGGTGGCGAAGATCAAGAGAATAGAAATCTGGGATAGTAATAAGTACAAACAGCTCTTTGAATCATTTTCAGAGGAGAGATACAGCAACCTGGCAAATGAAGTGATGAACAAAAATCAGTGAATAATTATTAATGAATAATTATTGATTATTTGGAACAATCCTATCATACACCGGTCCTTTTTAAGGAAACAATAGACGGGTTAAAGATTGTGCCAGACGGAATATATGTGGACTGCACATTTGGCGGCGGCGGGCATTCTAAAGCTATTCTCGAAAGGTTGAATGCAAAGGGTAAATTAATAGCATTCGACCAGGATGAGGAGGCAAAAAAGAATCTTCCGGATGATGAACGGGTAATTTTTGTGCCGCATAATTTTCGTTACCTGCAAAGATTTTTGCGCCTGCACAACATTACGGCTGTGGATGGTATTCTGGCCGATCTTGGCGTAAGCAGCCACCAGTTTGATAAGGCGGAAAGAGGATTTTCTTCCCGTTTCAATGCCAAGCTGGATATGCGGATGGATCAGCGGCAAACATTGACAGCTTTTGATATTGTGAACTCGTTCAGCGAACAGCAACTGCACAAATTATTTGAGCAGTATGGCGAGGTTACCAATGCAAAAACACTGGCTAAAACAATCGTACAGGCCCGGGATACTATATCGCTTCAGACGACCGATGCTTTTAAAAATGCTCTCCATGAAATTGTGAAAGGAAATCCTAATAAATACTTTGCCCAGGTTTTCCAGGCGTTGCGCATTGAAGTGAATGATGAATTGGGTGCATTGAAAGAGATGCTGCAGCAGACACCAAAACTGCTGAGGCCGGGAGGCCGGGTGGCTATCATTACTTTCCATTCCTTAGAAGACAGGCTGGTAAAAAATTTTTTCCGTCGCGGCACATTTGATGAGCCGGAAAAGAACCCTTTTATCAACGAAGAAAAAGTAAATGAGCTGAATGTAATAACCAAAAAACCTGTCCAGCCTTCCGGGAAAGAAATGAAAACAAACCCAAGAGCAAGAAGTGCAAAGTTGAGGATAGCCGAAAAGATAATGATGGTATGAGAAAATGACCGTTGCACTTTTTAATCACCATAGTCCTGCTCACTATTAAACAGATATAGAAAGAATTCTAGAGTAAAATCCACATTCAATTTTTTTATGGAAGATCAATCAATTAAAGAAAAAGAACTGCGTCCCGACTGGAAGCGCTGGCTGAATTACCAATCTATCGTAAAACAGATCCCCTTCTTTTTATTCCTGGCATTATTGGCGATAATATATATATATAATGGTCACTATGCCGATAATACCATCCGTAATATCAACCGCACCTCTAAGGAGGTAAAAGAACTGCAGCATGAATATAAGACTGTGCAGAGCGAAATGATGTTCCGGAGTAAGCAAAGCGAACTGGCAAAAGCAGTAGAGCCATTGGGGTTAAAAGAACTGACTGTATCCCCGGTGGTATTAAAAGATAATGAGGCGAAAAGTAATAGTGGTGAGCAATGAGTGGTGAGTAGTCAGTGGTCAGAAAGAACGGAAGCCGGAAAGACCTGCTGGTTATAACGAAGAGGCTTCGGGGTTTTCCGGCTTGCAGACTTATGAAGAACGGAACGGCGACAACTAAATAAACCAACACAACTAAAGCGGCATTGGAAGTCAGGCGTGACATATTGTGGCGAGTATATCTCAGTTTTATTGGCATGGCCATATTGAGCCTCCTGATCCTTGGGAAAGCGTTTTACATCCAGCGTTTCCAGGGAACCTACTGGCGCAGTATGAGTGATAGCATGCATCAGCGGATCGTTGAATTGGATGCCGATCGCGGAACCATTTATAGCGAGGACGGTCAGATGCTTAGCACTTCGCTTCCGCAATTCGATATCTATATGGACTTCCTGGCCGACGGATTGAGAGATAAAGGAGGAAAGATTTTCAGGGAGAATATTGATTCTTTCACGATTGCCATGGCTGATTTCTTTAATGATAAAACCCAGGCACAATATAAAAAGGAATTACTACAGGCTTATAAAAGCAAAAACCGCTACTACCTGCTAAAAAAGAAATTATCCTTTGAACAGTACAAGACTTTCAGGGAATTCCCGCTTGTAAAGCTTGGAAAGAATAAAAGCGGAGTAATCGTAGAAGTAAACAGTAAACGATTATCACCTTTCGGGTTACTTGCCAACAGGACCATTGGTCTTTCCCGCGAATACATCGTAAGCGATGGAAAAACAAAAAAACAAAATGTAGGGCTGGAAAAAAAGTATGACAGTTTACTCAGCGGGCAAAAAGGCCAGCGGCTTGTGCGTTTCATCGCCGGCGGCGCTGTACCGGTAGAAGGTTTCCAGGTAGAACCGGAGAACGGGAAAGATGTTTTTACCACGCTCGATGTCAACATGCAGGATATAGCCGAGAATGCTTTGCTGAATATGCTCGTGAAAAGTGAATCCCCATACGGAACCTGCATGGTGATGGAAACAAAAACCGGCAAGATAAAAGCTATGGCCAATCTTGGCCGGAAGCCCGACGGTAATTACTGGGAAGATGATAATTATGCATTGCGGGTTACTGAACCGGGTTCTACTATTAAACTGGTTACACTTTTGTCGGTGTTGGACAAAGGCAGTTCTAAATTAAATGACCTGGTAGAAGTAGGCAGCGCCGGCCAGATGCTGGTAGGGCCAAGAATCGTAAACGATGCCGAGCGTGCTCCTAAGCCTGTACTGACTGTCGAAGAATGTTTTGCTCACAGCTCCAATGTGGGCATGAGCAAAGTAGCTTATAAAGCATTTGCAGATAACCCTTCAGAATTCAAAAAATATCTTCATCGATTTCACATGGATGTTCGCTCACCCATTGATCTTCCTGATATTCCCGCACCCCAGCTGGCTTCACTGGAAAAGAAAAACGGGGGGCTGATGAATATGGTAACGATGAGCTTTGGGTATGCTATCCAGGTCAGCCCGTTGCACACACTCACCCTATATAACGCTATCGCTAATAATGGTAAAATGATGAAGCCTTACCTGGTGAACAGTATCCAGAGCAATGGTATCATGATAAAACAATTTTCACCAACCGTTCTGGAAGATAATATCTGCAGTGCATCAATCATAGAGGCAGCCAAAAAAAGTATGGAAGCGGTGATCACCGAAGGAACGGGCAAGCTTGCATTTAAAGATATGCCGTTCGCCGTAGCCGGGAAAACAGGAACAGCGCATGTGGCAGATGGAAACATAAAATATTATGATATGGTTTACCAGGCATCCTTTGTCGGGTACTTCCCTGCCAATGATCCGCAATATACCTGCATAGTTGTGATAAGAACCAAACCCCATGCAGCAGTGCATTATGGTGGAGATTTAGCGGGCCCTGTTTTCAGGGAAGTTGCGACTAAACTCTACGCGATGTATGTGCGGAAAAAGGATCCTACCCTATACGCTATAAGGAAGGACAGTTTGGCTTACCTCTATGCCGGTAATACCAATGATATCAAAGATGTGTACAAAACATTACATGTCGGATTTTCGGATTCCGTACAGCAGAATGAATGGGCGGCGGTATATGCTGTAAATAATGAGCCTGTTATGAAAGCCAATACTGTAAGGCCACAAGTGATGCCAAATGTAAAAGGCATGGGATTAAAGGATGCTTTGTACCTGCTCGAGAATATGGGATTGAAAGTGTCAGTAAAAGGCAAAGGCAAAATTATGACGCAGTCGGTAAAGCCGGGAATGAGTCTTGCAAAAGGAATTACGGTGATGCTTGAACTGGCCGGATAAATGCTGATGAGCAATGAAACTGCAGGAAATATTATATAAAGTGAGTATCAGGTCGGTTGTTGGTAAAACAAATATTGAAGCTAAGGATATACAGATTGATTCGAGGAAAGTAAAAAAAGGGTCTGTGTTTGTAGCGGTAAAAGGAACAGCCGCGGATGGTCACCGGTTCATTGATAATGCAGTTGAAGCTGGCGCGGTAGCTGTTGTTTGTGAAACAATGCCTTTAGCGATGAGTGAAGCCGCCGTGTATATACAGGTGGAGAACAGCGCGGTGGCAGCGGGATATATGGCACATAATTTTTTTGGTCAGCCATCGGAGAGAATGAAAGTGGTAGGAGTAACAGGTACGAACGGGAAAACGACAATTGCGACATTACTATATAAGCTCTTTACATCGCTGGGATATAAATGCGGGTTGTTAAGTACGGTTGAAAATCAGATCGGCAACAAAATTGTAGCGGCTACTCATACTACCCCGGATGCCATTAGCTTGAATGCCCTGTTAAAACAGATGGCGGAAGAGGGTTGTACGCATGTGTTCATGGAAGCCAGTTCACATGCCATTGAACAGCATCGCATCACAGGATTACGGTTTGAAGGAGGGCTTTTCAGCAATATCACGCATGATCATTTGGATTATCATAAAACATTTGACGAATATATCCGGGTGAAAAAGGCCTTTTTTGATTCGCTGTCTTCGGCTGCATTTGCGATCAGCAATGCTGACGATAAAAGAGGAGCGGTTATGCTGCAGAATACAAATGCCAAAAAGTATTTCTACAGCCTGAAGACCCTGGCGGATTTTAAAGGCAAGATCATTGAAAACAACCTGACAGGTTTGGTGATGGATATTAATGCGCAGGAAGTGCATTTCCGGCTGATTGGTGAATTCAATGCCTACAACCTGCTGGCAGTATATGGTGCGGCCATTTGCCTGGGCGAGGATAAGCATGAAGTACTGAGGAACCTGAGTGTGCTGACAGGTGCAGAAGGAAGATTTGATTATATAGTGTCGGCTAAGGAAAAAATAATCGCGATTGTGGATTATGCTCATACACCGGATGCGTTGCTGAATGTATTGGGAACGATAAAAAAACTAAAAAAGGGATTTGAACAGGTAATAACAGTAGTGGGCTGCGGCGGCGACAGGGATAAAACGAAACGACCGGTAATGGCGGAAGTAGCCTGTGAGCATAGTGATAAAGTGATCTTCACCAGTGATAACCCAAGAAGCGAAGATCCGTTGCAGATTATAAAAGATATGGAAGCAGGATTACCTGCTGCGGCAAAAAGAAAATATGTCTCAATAGCAGACAGGAAAGAAGCGATAAAAACGGCGATCAGTTTTGCGAAGCCGGAAGATATAGTGTTGATAGCAGGTAAGGGGCATGAGAAATACCAGGAGATAAAAGGAATAAAATATGATTTCGATGATAAGAAAGTGGTGAGGTTGATGTTTGAAGAGTTAGAAAGATAGAAGCCCCGCCTGAATCCTCCCTAAAGGGAAGGACTCGCTGACACAGGGGCCAATAGCTGAACAGAATTAATGTAGTTGAAATGCTCAATTACAACAGTTGATTGAAAATAGAAAACCCGGCCTCCCTCTCTGCGTCATTGCGGCCAAAGCGAAGCAGGGAGGGGGCTAATAGGGCGATGCTTATAACCAATAACCAGCAATGCTGTATCATTTATTTCAATGGTTTAAACAGGAAGGAATAAAGTTCCCGGGGAGCTACTTGTTTGATTTTATCACTTTCCGGGTGATAATGGCCATGCTGTTGGCGTTGGTAATATCTATGTTGTTCGGACGCAAGATAATCGCGTATCTGAGAAGAAAGCTGGTAGGGGAAAGCGTGCGTGATCTTGGATTGGCAGGCGAACAAAGCAAGAAAGGAACGCCCACGATGGGAGGGATCATTATCATCCTGGCCATTCTTATACCGACATTGCTATTGGCCAACCTGAATAAAGTCTATATCAGGCTGATGCTCGTAAGTACTATATGGCTCGGCATTATTGGATTTGTTGATGATTACTTAAAGCTGAGAGCAAAACGATTGGCGCAACAACAGGGTGGAACTTATAAAAAAGGAGATAAGGACGGGTTAGCGGGGTGGTTTAAAATATTGGGACAGGTGGGGCTCGGTATCATTGTCGGCGCTACACTTTATTTTAATAGTAATGTGAAAACCTGGAGAGAGTTTATTGGTACGCCAACAGCTACCGACAGCTCTGTTATCAGGACCACTATTAATGGAAAACAAAGGTTTTTTGTGGAAACGAAAGTACCCGTAACGACCATACCCTTTGTGAAAAACCATGAATTCAATTATTCAAAATTGCTGCCGGTAAGCTTGAGAGACTATAGCTGGATACTTTTTATACTGATTGTAATATTTATCATAACGGCAGTATCGAATGGAGCGAATATAACCGATGGCCTGGATGGATTGGTAACGGGTACATCTGCGTTGATAGGGGTCTTGCTTGGAATCTTTGCCTATGCCAGTGGCAACCTGATCTTTGCCGATTACCTGAATATAATGTACATCCCCAATCTTGGTGAGTTATCCATTTTCATCGCAGCCATGATCGGGGCTTGTATTGGTTTTTTGTGGTTCAATTCATACCCGGCACAGGTATTCATGGGTGATACGGGAAGCCTGACACTGGGGGGCATCATCGCAGCATTGGCCATCATTGTTCACAAAGAATTGCTCATACCGATCTTCTGCGGAGTATTCCTCGTGGAGAATGTAAGTGTGGTAATGCAGGTGGGATATTTTAAATACACCAAAAGAAAATATGGTGCTGGCCGGAGAATTTTTTTGATGAGCCCTTTGCATCACCATTACCAGAAGAAGGGATATCATGAGGCAAAGATTGTGACAAGGTTTTGGATAGTAACGGTGCTGCTGGTTTTATTAAGTATAGTTACGCTGAAGTTGAGATAAAGGTGGGTAAAACGAGTTAATGAAAAACCACCATCCTTTACCCCGCTGGAAACTGGACGAAAAAATAAAGTCATTGTGGTGCAAGTGAGAAACTAATGCTTTTGAAGAACCATTATCCGTACACAGGCCTTATCGCCGCACGGGCTAACAAAAGTGCGGCATAAACCATGGGCAGGCGATTTGTCATATTGGGAGGAGGGGAAAGCGGTGCAGGCGCTGCATTGCTGGCAAAAAAAATGGGATATGATGTTTTTGTCTCCGATGAAAGTTCTTTGAAGGAAAATTATCGTACCGAGTTGCAGCAGGCAGGAATTGAATTTGAAGAAGGTAAGCTTAATGAAGAAAGAATTCTCAACGCCGAAGAAGTAATGAAAAGCCCCGGCATACCAGAGAAAAATGAAATGGTAAAGAAGATCAGGGCGAAGGGCATTCCTATCATCAGCGAAATAGAACTCGCCTACCGCTTCAAAGGCAATAGTAAGATCATCGCGATTACCGGCAGTAATGGAAAAACAACGACCACGGCGCTCACCTTTCATATTTGTAAAAAGGCGGGATTGGATTGCGCATTGGTAGGAAATATCGGCCATTCCTTTGCGCGGCAGGTAGCCCTGGATCCCAAAGCATTGTATGTGGCAGAGATCAGCAGTTTTCAACTGGATGATATCAAAACATTCAGGCCGGATATCGCCATACTGACCAATATCACGGAAGATCACCTGGACCGGTACGATTACAAATTCGAAAATTATATCCGCAGTAAGTTCCGGATTGCAGAGAACCAGCAGTCAACTGATCATTTTATTTACTGTGCGGACGATGAAGTAACTATGAAATATATATATGACCCGATAGCTATCGGGTTCAATATCCGAGCTAAACAACTGCCGATAAGTATGAAAAAAGAATTACCCAACGGGGCATTTATTAAAGACGGGGATATGTACATAAGAACAGGACAAGACTTTGTATCCATGAGCGTGTATGATTTTGCTTTGAAAGGAAAGCACAATCAGTATAATACTATGGCAGCTTGCGTAGCCTCTACTACTATGGATATCAGTAAGGAAAAGATAAAGGATGCCATCGTAAGTTTTCAAAGCCTTGAACATCGTATGGAATATGTAGCTACGATAAGGGGGGTTGAATTTATCAATGACAGCAAGGCTACCAACGTGAACTCTACCTGGTATGCCCTGGAGACGATGACAAAGCCAACGATCCTGATCCTTGGAGGAGTTGACAAAGGAAATGACTATTCACTGATCGCTGATCTTGTAAAAGAAAAAGTAAAAGCTATCATTTGCCTGGGAACAGACAACAGGAAAATTCATGAAGCTTTTGGAAATATGATTAGCCCTATTGTAAATACAGGCAGCGCCTTAGAAGCCGTACATGCTGCCTTTCATTTTTCAACCAAGGGAGATGTTGTGCTATTAAGCCCTGCCTGTGCGAGTTTTGATTTGTTTAAGAATTATGAGGACCGGGGAACGCAGTTTAAAAGGGCGGTGAAAGATCTGTAGTGAGTAGTGGGACATCCCGTAGAGATGTAAGGTTGGTAGTAAAAAATTTAAAACAAAATTCTATCCGCCCCGCAGGAGCGAAATAGGATACTGTGATTTTATAGATAATGTCAGAAGCAATCAACATACAACAACCGGTGCAGAGCCCTTTTGGTCATCTTGTCAGCAAGACTAAAGGTGATAAAGTAATCTGGGCATTAACAGTATTGCTGGTACTGGTTTCATTACTGGCGGTGTACAGCGCTACCGGTTCACTGGCTTATAAAAATTATAAAGGAAATACCGAAGTATATCTTTTTAAGCAGGTAGCTTTTATATTAGTCGGCTTGTTTGTAGTTTATTTTGCACACAGGATCAACTATACTTTTTATTCAGGGATTGCGAAGATCTTATTCATTCTCACCATTCCTCTTCTTGTATATACCTTATTCTTTGGTGTAAGTATGAATGAGGGAAGCCGCTGGATACGGCTGCCCTTCATCAATATGACCATGCAAACTTCCGACCTGGCCAAACTCGCCTTGTTCATGTACCTGGCGCGTTTGCTCAGCAAGAAGCAGGAAGTGATCAAGGACTGGAAAAAAGGATTTTTACCGGTGATCATACCTGTAGGCATTACTTGTTTATTAATTGCGCCTGCTAATCTTTCAACAGCATTACTGCTTGGAGCGAGTTGCCTGATGTTATTATTTATTGGTCGCGCAAGGACCAAACATATACTGGCAACGATCGGTCTCGCCGCGATACCTATTGTATTTCTTGTTGCTGCTGCAGTGATCCGTCACAAATCCGGCAACAATGTGGATGAAGTGGTCGCTGTAAAGAAAACCCCTTCCGGTATATTCGGAAGAGCGGATACCTGGATAAGCCGCGTGGAGAATTTTATATATGGCAGTAAAGAAGCAGACAATGATGAAATGTACCAGGTAAACCAGGCTAAGATCGCCATAGCTAACGGAGGTTTATTTGGCGTGGGTCCGGGCAACAGCACTACAAGAGATTATCTGCCGCAGGCATACAATGATTTCATTTTCGCGATCATCATGGAAGAATATGGTTTTATCGGCGGCGCTTTCATTGTATTTATTTACCTGGTGTTCCTGTTTCGTTGTATCAGGATATTCAAAAAATGCCCTTACGCGTTCGGAGCTTTCCTCGCGCTGGGATTAAGCTTTACCCTCGCCATACAAGCCATTGCAAATATGGCGGTAACGGTGAACCTGTTCCCGGTTACCGGTGTCACATTGCCATTGGTAAGTATGGGAGGCACCAGTTTCATATTTACATGCCTGGCTATCGGAATTATATTAAGTGTGGCAAGAAATGTTGAACAATTGGAAGGGGAGACGCAAGCGGTGAGTAGTGAGAGCGAATAAAGAGTGGTGAATATTGTCCGGTGTCGGCGGCGAAACAAAATACAGAATGAGTAAACGAATTGTAATAGCAGGTGGAGGGACAGGAGGACATATTTTCCCGGCAATCGCGATTGCCAATGCATTGAAAGAGATAGATAAGGATATTGAAATATTGTTTGTCGGTGCCAAAGGGAAAATGGAAATGGAAAAAGTACCGCAGGCAGGATACAAGATAGAAGGGCTGGATATAGCGGGTTTCAACCGTAGTTCTTTGATAAAAAATATCGGCTTACCCTTTAAGCTGGTGAAAAGTTTTTTGCAGGTCCGGTCCATCTTCAAAAAATTTAAACCGAATGCCGCAGTAGGTGTAGGAGGATATTCAAGCTTCCCTGTTTTGAGATCGGCGCAGGCTAAGAAAATCCCGACTTTCATTCATGAATCGAATTCTTTTGCCGGGAGATCGAATATTATGCTGGGAAAAAAGGCAACGAAAGTGTTTACCGGGACTGATGGAATGGAAAAGTTTTTTCCAAAGGACAAAATTATTGTAACAGGAAATCCTGTACGGGCTGGTATTGCCCGATCCCTCATTACCCGGGCAGAAGGACTGAAATTCTTTTCATTGGAAGAAAAAAAGAAAACAATACTCGTGGTAGGGGGAAGCCTTGGGGCAAGATCTATTAATGAAGCAATAGACAAACACCTGGGTGAACTGTTGAAGGCGGGATTACAACTGATCTGGCAAACGGGTAAACTGTATACGCCAAAAACGACAACGGGCGGGGGAGTTTGGGTAAAAGCCTTCATTAACCAGATGGAATATGCTTATGCCGCTGCCGATATAGTAGTGTCGCGATCGGGAGCGATGACCGTAGCGGAATTATGTGTGGTAAAAAAGCCTGTTTTGTTTGTGCCTTACCCGTTCGCAGCTGAAGATCACCAGACGGTGAACGCAAAACAACTGGTTAATAAAAATGCAGCGCTGATGGTAAAAGATAGCGAAGCGCTGGACAAAGTGGTGCCGATAATCATCGAACTGGCAAAGGATGAAAATAAGCAAGCTGAACTAAAGGAGAATATTGGAAAATTAGCTATTACGAATGCCGATAAAAGAATCGCTGATGAGATTATAAAGAATATCCGGTAAAGCCAGGGTGTAGTTTCCCTCTCCGAAGGAGAGGGACGGAAGGGAGAGGCCGGATGCCGATAAAAGAATCGCTGATGAAATTATAAAAGCCCTTTAAGGGTTATGAATGATACAAGCAATACTGTCCTTATGAATACCCCCTTCGGGGGGATTGACAAGCTGAACGAAGTGTATTTTATCGGTATCGGTGGGATCGGGATGAGCGCGATAGCAAGGTTCTTTCACACAGGAGGTGTCAGGGTAAGTGGTTATGATAAAACATCCACGGCTTTGACAAGAGAATTGGAAGCGGCTGGAATCGCCGTCCATTATGAAGAGAATGTTGAATTGATTCCGAAAGAGGCTCAATTGGTAGTTTATACACCAGCTGTTCCAAAAGATCACAAAGAGCTGCTGTATTATCAGCAGCATGGGTACAAGGTTGTAAAGAGAAGTGATGTATTGCAATTGATAACGGAAAGTTCTTTTAATATATGTATAGCCGGTACGCATGGTAAAACGACTATTACGACGATGACGGCGCATTTGCTGCGCGACAGCGGGTATGGTTGTAATGCGTTTTTGGGCGGCATTTCCGTAAACTACCGAACGAATTTCTGGCGAAGTGAGAGAAATGTTTGCGTAGTGGAAGCGGATGAATATGACCGGAGCTTTTTGAAATTAAGTCCTGATATCGCGGTCATCACATCGATGGATGCCGATCACCTGGATATATACGGTACAGCAGAATCGGTAGAGCAAGGCTTTATTGATTTTAGCAGGAAAGTAAAGCCGGGTGGTTTATTGATCAGCAAGTTTGGATTGAAAAGGGGAAAGGAATTGAACGCCGGTAAGCATATCACTTACAGCTTGCAGAATGAAAGCGCAGACCTATATGCTGCCAATATCCGGATGATGAATGGCAGTTATGAGTTTGATGTTGTAATGAAAGATAATACACTGGATAATGTGAGACTGAATATGGGCGGGATGCATAACGTGGAGAATTCAGTAGCGGCTATAGCGGTAGCAAGTTCTTTAAAAATTGATGGTGAAAAGATCAAAGCGGCGATAGAATCATTCCGGGGTGTGAAGAGAAGATTTGAATATATTCTGCCTCCTTCTTCGAAAACAGGAAGGTTAGGGACGAGGCCGGTTTTCATTGATGATTATGCCCATCATCCTGAAGAATTGAAAGCTTTGATAACGGGAGCTAAAAGTCTTTTCCGCCAAAAAAAGTGTACAATAATCTTTCAGCCGCACCTGTACACAAGAACAAGAGACCAGGCCAATGGGTTTGCTGAAGTGCTGGACCTGGCCGATGAAGTGATCCTGTTGCCCATCTACCCGGCCAGAGAATTACCGGTTGAAGGAGTGAACAGCGAAATGATAATAAAAAAGATGAAAACGGACCATAAAAGAGTTATGACGAAGGAAAAATTAATGGATTGGATAAGGAAGGATTATATAAAAAATATTGACCGGGAATTTGGCGAAATATTGATAACGGCCGGCGCCGGCGATATCGACACACTGGTGGAACCCATTAAAAAATGCCTGGAACAGGATGTATAAGGCCATAAAAAAAGAACAGTGAATGCAAAAGGGACGATAAGGAAAATTTTATTTATTGCGCTATGGGTGTCAATTGGGGGAGGTATGCTCACGCTGCTGATCGCTGCCATCGGCAGGCAAAAGAAAGATCATTGCAAAGATTTTTCCATCAGGATAAAAGGAGTAAAAACTAATTTTTCCACCGGGTGCTATGCATTTGTTGATGAGCAGGATGTAATAAAACTGCTGAAAGCGGCTGCAAAGGGTAACATTAAAGGCCAGCCAAAATCATCATTCAATTTATTGCAGATCGAGCAGGAACTGGAAAAAAATACCTGGATCAAAGATGCTGAGCTTTATTTCGATAACCGGGATGTATTACATGTATCTGTACTGGAAAGAGAACCCATTGCCCGGTTATTCACGATTACCGGCAAATCTTTCTACATAGACGAAACAGGGAAAATGATCCCGTTGTCTGAAAAAATCAGCGCAAAAGTCCCGGTATTTACCGGTTTCCCGGAAAAAGTTATCAGCAAAAGAGATAGTGCATTGTTGCAAGATGTAAAATCAACAGCCGGCTTTATTCTTCACGATCCTTTCTGGATGGCACAAGTAGCACAGGTAGATATTACTCCTGACCAGAATTTTGAAATGATGCCGGTAGTGGGTAATCATACCGTGATCCTGGGAACTGGTGAAAATATTGACCGGAAGTTCCATCGTTTATTCGTGTTTTATAAAAACATACTTAGCCAGGCAGGGTTTAATGCTTATAAAACTATTAATGTGGAATACGCGGGCCAGGTAATTGGTGTAAGAGATAAACAGGCTTCCAAAGCCGATACGGCCCGGTTACGGTCAAATCTTGAAGAGTTATTAAAGCAAGGCAGTGAAGTACAAAGCGATTCACTGATCGCGGAAAAAGCGATCAAAGAACAGAAAGAAATAAAAGCAGATCCTGCGATAGCTGCTACAGAAAAAAATACATCTGCTGAGAACGTAAATGAACCGGCACAGGCAGAAAGTAACCCTAATCCAGTCCTTGTGACTAATCCAGTCTCTATGAAACCTTTTTCTGATCCTAAGAAAAGTGAGAAACCAAAAGATAATCCGAAATCCAATAATGAAAAGAAAGAACCAAAAGCAGTGATGAAACCTCCAACCCTAAAAGGGAAGTAAAGGAGTAAAACTGGTTAGCGAACATTAGCATGTATTAGCAAACATTAGCGTGTATTAGCGTAATTAGTATTATACAAACAACTAAAAACAGAACAACATGAATTACGAACAACCCATTATCGTCGGTCTTGATATCGGGACAACCAAGATCGCTGTGATTGCCGGTCGTAAGAACGAATTCGGGAAGCTGGAGATACTCGGTTTTGGTAAAGCCAATTCTAACGGGGTGAAGCATGGGCAGGTGCTCAATATTGATGAAACGATCAAAGCTATCCGTACGGCCCTGGATAATTGTTATGCGTCTAATCCCAACCTCGAAGTAAATGAAGTCTATGTCGGCATCGCCGGTCATCATATCAAAAGCCTGCAGACAAGAGGTGATATTGTCCGGCAATCTACCGATGAAGAAATCACGCAAAGCGAAATTGATCAGTTGATCAATGACCAGTATAAAACCTATATTCCTGCCGGCGACCAGATCATTGATGTAATACCCCAGGAATTTACAGTAGATAATTTTCAAAACATCCCCAACCCGATCGGTTATGGCGGTGTAAAAGTGGGTGCCAACTTCCATATCATTACCGGGGATAAAAATGCTATCCGCAATATCAACCGTAGCGTTGAGAAAGCAAACTTGCATACAAAGGACCTTGTATTGCAACCCCTGGCTTCTTCTTCTGCTGTCATGGCGCAGGAAGACCTGGAAGCCGGTGTTGCTATTGTCGATATCGGTGGCGGTACCACGGATCTTGCTGTTTTTTATGAAGGTATTTTAAAACATACAGCAGTTATTCCCTTTGCCGGGGAAAATATTACGAATGATATCAAAACAGGACTGGGCGTGTTAAAAACGCAAGCCGAGCAAATGAAAGTACAGTTTGGTAGTGCACTGGCCAATGAAGCAAAGACCAACGCGTACATCACGATACCGGGCCTGCGGGGTATGCCGGCGAAAGAGATCAGTGTAAAGAACCTCGCCAATATTATCCAGGCAAGAATGAGCGAGATACTTGATTTCGTTACTTATCACCTGAAGCAGGTGGGGCTGGATAATAAATCATTGAATGGGGGAGTAGTGCTTACAGGAGGCGGTTCTCAATTAAAGCATCTGATACAGCTGACAGAATATCTGACAGGCCTGCCAGCGCGGATCGGTTTCCCCAACGAACATCTTGCAGCAGGACATATTGAAGAACTGGCTAAACCCACTTATTCTACCTGTATCGGGCTTATCTTAAAAGGATATGATGATTATGAGCATAATCGCAAAGAATTTGAAAAAGAATTCAAGAAAGTAGAAGTGCCCGATGGATTAAAGAAAACAAAGGAAGAAGAAGTACCTGTTGAGGAAGATATGGTAACACCGGAAAAGGTGAAACAGCGCAGGGGATTAAGCAATTTCTGGGGCAAGTTTAAGGATGGAATTATTGATCTGTTCAAAGAAGAAGAAGATCGTCATTTATAAGGCCCCTCCAACCTTCCGCCAGCTGGCGGGGAGGCTTTCGAAGAGTCATTAGAATTAAAAGTTCTTTTTTATAGCGAATAAAAACACTAACCTGATTGTAAACGGCCTCATAAGCCTCTCCGCCAGCTGGCGGAAGGTTGGGAGAGGCCCCTTAATCTTTTATCTATGATACATTTTGATCTGCCTAAAGAAAAATCGTCGATTATCAAAGTAATTGGTGTTGGCGGCGGTGGCGGTAATGCGGTGAACTATATGTTCAGCCAGTCTATTGAAGGCGTCAACTTCATAATATGTAATACCGATGCGCAGGCTTTGTCGGGTAGTACTGTTCCTAACCGGGTACAACTGGGGCCGCACCTGACACAAGGTCTTGGAGCCGGTGCTAATCCCGATATTGGCCGGCAGGCAACTGAAGAATCTCTCGAAGAGATCAAACGCATACTCGAAGTAAATACCAAGATGGCTTTTATTACTGCCGGCATGGGTGGTGGTACGGGAACCGGCGGAGCGCCTATCATTGCCAAGATTTGTAAGGACCTTGGCATTCTTACTGTCGGTATTGTCACTACACCCTTTGCCTATGAAGGAAAGAAGCGCCAGTTGCAGGCGGAAGAAGGAATAAAAACATTGAAGCAGTATGTAGACACGTTGCTGGTGATCAGTAATGATAAATTACGTCACCAGTTCGGCAACCTCAAAATGCGCGCAGCATTTGAAAGAGCCGATAATGTATTGGCGACTGCTGCCAAATGTATTACGGACGTGATCAGCAGTACCGGCCAGATCAATGTGGACTTTGCGGATGTCTGCACCGTCATGCGCAATGGTGGCGTCGCCATTCTCGGCAGCGCTGCAACAGCCGGGGAAAACCGTGCGCATAAAGCAATCGAGGAAGCGCTGAACTCGCCGCTGTTGAATGATAACGATATACGCGGCGCCAAATGGATACTCATTAATATCAATTCTTCCGAGGGAGAGAATGAATTCACCATGGATGAAGTAGAAGTGATACAAAGTCATTTAATAACCCAGGCTGGCGAAGGAACAGATGTTATCCTGGGTCTTGGCTATGATAATACCCTGGGTGATAAACTCGGCATTACGCTTATCGCTACCGGTTTTGAACATAAAGATCCGTTTACCCGGAAAGAACCTAAGAAACCTGAACCGCAGAAGGAAGAAAAAATAATCATGATATTGGGACAAACAGACGAAGATATGTTGGAAAAAACCAGGATGAAAGAAAATAAAAAAGCAGAAATAGCCTCCAACTTATCCAAGGTTATTAAGATGAATAACGAGGAGAGAAAATCGCCGGAGATTCTCCCGGTAATCCCGGTGGAGAAAGTGGAGACGAAGCACGACCATCTTGCGCCAAGACTTGTAGAAGAATTTCCCATGGCCGACGTGCCGATGCCGGGAATGAATGATATCGTGGAAATTGAATCTATCAAAGAAGAGGAGCCATTGATCTTATTCGAATTGAATACCGGGAAAGAAAAAATACTTAGTAAAAACACCGTTGATGATAGGGGAATTACTGGTGGAAAAATGTTGATTGCTGAAAAGAAGGAAGACTTACATTCGTTTCACCAATCACAATCTATATCCCCTTCGACAAACAAGGACGAGATCTCTAAGGAAACCACCTTATCACCATTTATTACTAAAGAAAACAGTGCTGAGATGACCCTCAGCGTGAAAGATAGTACTGCCCCGGTGTCTGCAGCATCGGGAGGATATCTGGCCAGGCCATCCAATATTTACGCAGAATCAAAAACAGAGGCCGATGCCTCAAATACCTCTGCTGAAGAACCGGTCCCTTCCGGCTATGCCGCAAACGAAGAGGAAGAACTCATCGAATTGCAAATGCAACTGGTAGAAAGGGATGACATTCCGGCGGCGGATATGCCGTTGGCCCATCAGACTCAACCACCTTTGACCACCGAGGCTGAGGATCCCGCTCTGCGGGACGAAGCTGAAGAGCAAAAACGTAGGGCAACCGAACGACTGCACAAGCTGCGCAACTTGTCATTCAATGTTAACGGTGCAGACCCGAATAATGAGTTTGAGACAGTGCCGGCTTATATCCGCCGCAATATGGAATTGTACAACAGCTCCTCGCACGTTGAAAATTTCTACAGCAGTTACGAAGTAAAAACCGACGCTGATAATAAAACACAGATCAGCACAATCAATACTTTTTTAGATGGAAAGAAACCAGATTAAGTAATAGCCGTGCCTATGTCACCCTAAGCGCAGCAGAGGACATCATCCTGAGCTAAGCGAAGGGATTCGTTCCAATGAAGCCACAAGATATAGGCTTGTGTTTTTTAGTTG
Organism: Bacteroidota bacterium; assembly: GCA_030706685.1. Taxonomy (GTDB): domain Bacteria; phylum Bacteroidota; class Bacteroidia; order Chitinophagales; family Chitinophagaceae; genus VBAT01. The sequence continues at coordinate 31,642 of JAUZOA010000031.1, read as the reverse complement.
TTCCCCCCGATTTCCATCGGGGGGTTTATTTTAACGGCCTCTCCAACCTCACCCGGTGGGGTAGGCTTTCGAGTCATCTGCTAAAATGATATTTCATTTAGTAATCGGAATGTTCGAGGTTCTATACTTTGGGAGGATTTAGGTGAGGCTTTACAAATCATCATACTTATATTTTCTCACTGCCAGGAAAATATATAACCCGGCAAAAGCCAGCGCCGCAGGCAACAATACTGAAACACCCGGGTTATTCGCAAATACACCGCCCATATTCGGAAAGACGATCAGTGAATCGGCTACCTGCAAGGGCAGGAAATGCTGCATACCCGGTGTTATCTTGCTGAATAGCCACATAAAAAAGAATTCCAGCAGAAGCCCGTAAACAAAAAATACAATGATAGCGATTCCGCTCCGCCGGAAGAACGTGGCCAGCAGCAAGGCGAACATCAGGTAAATAAAGGTCTGAACAAAACACAATCCCAGCGTTTCAATTCCTGCTGATGATAAGGAAAAAGCCGTATGCGTGACCTGGCACATAATCAGTGTGGCAATAAGGTTCATGACCATTACTACCAGGGATATGCAAACGATCAGGGCGATCTTGGTATAAATAAAAGTTTCTCTTTTCCAACCGTCGATAATATTCTGGCGATGGGTCTTAAAGTTTACTTCGTTGATAAAAAGATTGATCAATACCATTCCCGGCAGGTATAACAGGAAGGCTGTAAAGAAACATACTGTTGTCCAGATACTATCCGGCGAAAAAAGCCGGAAGAGATCTTGCCCATCTCTTGAGTTGGGGTTACCCATCGACATTATTCTTCCCGTCAATTGAATGTAAACCCTGTAAAAGATATAAATGATAATAAGGATGCCGATAAGGTATAAGACAGAGAATACCTGGAACACCCGGTAATTCTTTATTTTCATCCATTCTATTTGCAAGTTCCTGAACATAGCTATAAGTATTTTTAATAAATCAAATTAACGGTCGCTTTGATTGCCGGTTATTTCTAAAAATCTTTTCTCCAGCGATTTGCGTTTCAGGTTGAGCTGGCTCAGCACAATTCCTTTTTCAAAACAAAATTTATTAATGCCGGCGGTCGTAATGTGATCTTCACATTCTATGGACAGGTTATTATCGGCACTATACAGGTGAATGATACCGGGCATTTGTTTTAATGCTTCCTGCAGGCCAGCCAGGTTTTCAGCTGCCAGTTCAACATCAACAGTAGCCACTTTATCTCCGTGTGTGGCAGCCAATACCTCGTTTACTGTTCCCACCGTTTTCAAATCACCTTTCTGGATAATGGCAACATGGGTACAAACTTTTTCTACTTCATCTAATATATGACTGGCCATGATAATAGTCTTGCCCTGTTTGTTCAGTTGCCTGATCAACTCTCTTATTTCCGCGATACCTGCCGGGTCAAGTCCATTGGTAGGCTCGTCAAAAACAAGGATGTCCGGGTTGCCAAGAAGGGTAGAAGCTATGGCAAGACGCTGCTTCATACCAAGAGAGTAGGTGCTGAACTTTGAATCCTTTCTTTGGGTAAGATTTACTTTTTCCAGTACAGCAGGAATGTCTTCTTTTCCTCTTTCCTTAATAGCCGCCGCGATCTGGAGATTTTTTTGGCCACTCAGGTAATGATAAAAATTGGGTGTTTCCAACAAAGTGCCTATCTGTCTTCTCATTTTATTACTGCTGCCCGGCTGCCCCTTCCAAAGGAAATTACCCGAGGAGGCTTTGAGGATATCCATTACGATGCCGAGCAGTGTTGTCTTGCCACTGCCATTAGGACCTAATATGCCAAATACACTTCCCTGGGGCACTTCAAATGAAACACCGTTCAATGCCCGCACGGAACCATAAAATTTGGAAATGTTTTGAAGAGAAAGAACTGAACTCATGGATATATAGTAGTTGTTTACCGGATGAAGATAAACTTTTTACTGTTTTTGAAATAAAAATTCCGACCAACAGCATTAAATAGACTATGAAAGAAGTAATTTCAAAAATGGCAACAGTTCTCATCACCGGCGGTACGGGTATGATAGGCAAGGCTGTGACAAAGGCTCTGCTGGAAAGAAATTACAAGGTCATCATCTTGTCCAGGACAGCCGCTAACCAGCTAACCGCGACCAGCAACCTTTCTTATGCGCCATGGAATCCCAAAGAGCAAACTATCGATAAAGACGCTATTACTAATGCAGACTATATCATTCACCTTGCAGGCGCAGGAGTGGCGGAGAAAAGATGGACAACAAAACGTAAATGGGAAATTGTTGACAGCCGTGTAAAAAGCGGGGAGTTATTGGTAAAGGCATTAAAAGAAAACTCCAATAAAGTAAAAGCAGTCGTCAGCACATCCGCTATAGGATGGTATGGAGCTGATCCCGTTATTCCCAACCCCAATCCTTTCACTGAAGACAAGCCGGCGGATACTGCTTTTTTAGGAACAACCTGTCTGCAATGGGAGAAAAGTCTTGAGCCCCTCGCCCAATCCGGCAAGCGTTTGGTCAGCCTGCGGATAGGGATTGTATTAAGTAATGAGGGAGGCGCATTACCCGAATTCAAAAAACCTTTACACTTTGGTCTCGCGACAATTTTAGGAAGCGGCAAACAAATAATCAGCTGGATACATATGGATGACCTGGCAAGGTTATTCGTGGACGCTATTGAAAATGAAAGTATGACGGGTATCTATAATGCCGTCGCACCTGGTCCTGCTTCCAATAAAGAATTAATTCTTCAACTGGCACGGATAAAAAGAGGAAAACTCTTTGTGCCTGTCCGTGTACCGGCTTTTGTATTGAAAATGGTGCTGGGTGAAATGAGCATAGAAGTTTTGAAAAGCACTACCGTCAGCTCTCAAAAACTCCGGGGTACCGGATTTACATTTTTATACCCTTCGCTTGAAACGGCCTTGAAAGATTTGCAATAATTCAACAAACTGAAAAATTTATTTCCCGCAACGCAACGGTAGTATCGGAATCTTTCTTCGCGACGTAGCGCCGTTGCAGAATAATCAGAACCCTTTCTTTTCTTCGGGAATCTTTGGCGTTTCTTTTTGAGTGTACAATGCCGTAGTCACTTTTTTCGGATCACCCTGGTATACCCAGGTAATATTATTAATATATTTCCGGAAGGTCTCGTTTAACTGGTCAAGCGTCACTTTTTTTATATCATCCTGTATTTCTATCGCTCTTTTCCAGTTACCATGCAACACTTCGTTGGAAGCAAAGGCCGCCGCTTGTGCCTGGTTAGTCTCCTGGCGATAGTAAACACCTGTCAGGTAACCTGTTTTTTCATTTTTTAATTCCGCTGCAGTGAATCCTTCCTTTTTTATTTTATCAATGAGGTTCCTGGCGACGGCAATATATTTGTCGGGATCAGTAGTGCTGACAGAAATATTAGCATAGGAAGTAGCGCCGGCACTGAACCATGATTGAGGGGCATAAGACAAACCATTCTTCGTTCTTATTTCGATAAAATGGCGATTGGCAAAGATCCGCATCGCTAATACAAAAGCATTGAAGTCCGGAGTACCGGGTTGAGGTCCGCTGGTAATACCCTGTACATAATTCGTAGCGTTTTCTCTTTCCCTGGGTTTGAATGTATTGGCAGGCGGGTTATAGCTTTCTTTTTTGAGCGTGAAGGGGGCGCCTGCAGGTACCTTACTCAAAAACTCCTTTATCTTTTTTTCAATCACGGCTTTTTCGAGGTCGGCTACCACTACTATCACCAGCCTTGATCTTGTAAGAACGGATTGCCAGTATTTTTTTGTTTCGGCGGCAGTAAGACTGCCGACGGTAGCTACGGTGCCTTCAGGGTCTTTTGCATAGTTTTTCCCGGCAAAGGCTGTTTGCTTTGCCATTTTATCTATGGCATTATCAGGGCTCGATTCATCGGCGCGGATAAAATTAATCGCATCCTGTTTGATACGATCAAATTCTTTGGCATCGAAACGGGGTGTCAGCATGGCATCTGTATATAAAGGCCACACCGTTTCAAAATCGCTTTTGATGCAATTGAGCGTGAAAGACGCGAAATCCATACCCGGGTTGCCGCCTACCTGGGCGCTAACCTTATCCAGTTTGTTTTTAAAACTGTTTTTATCATCTTTTACAGTACCACATTCAGTCAGCGCGTTGATGGCGAGATTCTCTATGCCGGCCTTGTTGGCCGGATAATTTTGTACACCGCCTTTTATAACGGTTTGCACCACTACGATCTCGTTACCGCTTGGTTGTACGATTACTTTAACACCGTTGATGTTCATATCATATGCCTGTTGCGGTGTTTTCTGTGCCAAAAGGAGGAATGGCGCGATGACAACGGCGAGGGCTACTATATAGGGGATTAATTTTTTCATCTCAGAACGATTTTAAGTTTTTGAAATACTCAGCCGGCTTTAGTTGCTTGTTCATGTCTTCATTGATGATCATACCGGCAACATAAGGTTTCCCGATTATGTATTTTTTCAGGTACTGCTGTATATCGGCGCGCGTAATACTTTTTACTCCAGCCTGGTAATCGGTAAAAAAATCCAGTGAGGCGCTGCACCACCAGTACGTGAGGTCGCTGGACAGTGACGAAGGCTTTTCAGTATTGCGGATATGATTCCGGCGTAAAATTTCTTTGGCAGTTTGTAACTGTTCATCCGTAAAATAATCATCGTCGGCAAAATGACTGATCTGGCTGGCCACTTCTGCACAGAACTCTTTTAATTTTCCCGGATTAGGTACGGCAAAGATTGACACAGGGCCAACATATTTTTCTGTCTGGTAGCTGATATTCGCGAAGCTGGCAAGACCTTTATCCACGAGAGATTGCTGCCATTTGGAAGAATTCAATCCAAGGATAGTAGAAAAGACATCAGCAGCGAGAGCGGACATAGAATCGTTTCTTGTATCAGGTCCCTGCCAGGTATACATGGTATAAGGAGTCTGCGCAATGGAAGATTCTTTGATCAGGTATTCTGTTTGCGGGATCGGTTTGAATTCAGGAATCGGGTATTTAACATGAGGATCAAAACCGCTGCTTTCCCAGTCCCCGAAGATTTCCTTTGCTTTGTCAAAAACCTGGTCGGGTTTTACATCTCCGCAGATCACCAGCAAAGAATTGTTCGGGAAATAATATTTGTCTTTGATGATCATCATTTTTTCCGGTGTAGCGGTATTGATGATATCATGATCGCCAATGGCGTTTTTGCGGGTAAAAAGGTCGCCCCATACTTTCTTGTTCACAGCCATCCATAACTGGAAAAACGGGTCGCTTTCCCCCCGTTGAAATTCTCCGTCTACTACAGGCCTTTCTTTTTGCATATCTTCTGTACGGTAGATCGGGAATCGTATCGCCGCATTCATAAATTTAAGACCGGCTTCAAGGCTGTCTTTATCAAAAGTGAAAAAATAATTGACTCTTTCATCACCGGTAGTTCCGTTCCAGATCATTCCCAGCTCTTCGGTGCGACGAATGAATTTTTCCTGGTCAGGGTAATCTTTGTTTGCTTTAAAAAACATGTGCTCGAACAAATGGGAAAGACCGCTGTATTCCGGGCCTTCTGTATAAGCGCCGTTCTTTACAGCTATCTCGATGGTCGCCAGGGGTACTTTGTGATTTTCGATAACGATTACTTCAAGGCCATTATCCATTTTCTGCCAGTAATAATCTTTCGGAAGCCGGGGCTGGGCAGATGCCGGGGTAACCAGGATAAGGGACAAAATGATCAAACAGGCTTTACCCATACAAGAAAATTTTAAAATTAACCGGAAAATAAATTCAGAAAAGAGAAATGAATTTACGGAAGATGCAGTAAGAAAAAAAGTATGGTTTTATTAATTATATCATGGGGCGGTTAGAATTGAAAAGTGGTTGTAGCGGCTGATGCCCGGTTTCAGCTATTGTTGGGTAATGGAAGAATGATCCGGGTGCCAGATACTGGTAAATTCGCCGATAACAGCTTTTCCATTTTCAAAATCAAGTTGATGAAGTTTCAACAGGTCAATATCCTGTTGAAATACCTTTCTGTATTTCGGATACAGGGTACCTCCGTTATTGCTATCGCCCGGCATGCCTGCCGGGTTGTATTGGTAGGGAGGATCTACCAAAGTTCCCCTTGGATACATGATGCCGGGTATGCCCTTGCCACGCAAATCAAGATCAACCGGATGATGAAGTCCAAGTGTATGTCCATATTCATGTGCCGCGGTCGTAGAGCCTTTATACAGGTTTTCAAGTTTGAAATAACCGCTATTGCACCCGATCCCGTCAACAAAAGAGATATTGCCCTGTGCAAATTCTTCAATACGGAAATAATTATTGCGCGGATTGGTGTTTTGATAAATAGCAGCAGGATCAATACCAGGTTCCCATGAAGCCGTGATAATAAAAACGACCTTTAGCTCTTTTCTTTTCCATTCAATGATTCCCTGGGGTTCATTCCACATGGTTTCTATTTCATCACGCATTTGTTCGGTAATAGCCTGGTTAGCCGCATTGCCATAGGTAATGATGTGGGAATAGATAAACAACGTTTTATTGGCTATACTAATTTCTGCAGTACCCATTTAAGTGAAGCGAATTAAAAACTATTTATTATAACTAACCAACAATAATAAAATAAATAACAGGTTGGAGCTGCTAATATAAAACCGCTCAATTATTGAAGTAAACCTTAAAAGCATCGGAGATCCTTGTAAACTCTTTGCGGGATGCTCCAATGCCTGCCAATCCACCCGAAAGAAAAAAATTCATATCCCGCCGCAAATGAAGGGAGAATGCCTGGCCTTCCGCCTTAATCGAAACCGCTACTTGAAAATACTTTACAAAAACGCCAAACAGTATCCGGGTAATTTTGTTCCCCCGTTGAAAGATCTTTTCAGCCCCTGTATCCGATTTCCGGGAAAAGCCTTCCGACGTAAAAAAAAGGTTGAGTTTATTATCCAGCTCTTCTTTTGTGGTACCGGCTATAGTATATACAACAGCATCTTTGGCAAAATCAACAACAGTGCAGGTCATATCTTAGAAGTTTTGAAGTACTTAGTTTCGTACCGGCTTCCCGTTCTTCAATACACTCTGTATCCTTTCCAGTGTTTTCTTCTCACCGCAAAGCGACAGGAAAGCTTCTCTTTCCAGGTCTAGTAAATATTGCTCCGACACCCATGAAGGCTCACTTAGATCACCACCGCACATCACATACGCTAGTTTTTTTGCTACCACTACGTCGTGATCAGTAGCATAGTTGGCTCTCCACATGCCGTTGATACCTGTATACAGGGCGCCAAGGGCCAATCTTCCCAGGACCTTTATATCTCTTCTCTGGACAGGAGTTGTATAACCGCTATCGGAAATCTCTATCACCGATTTCTTAGCTTCTGCTATTCTTCTTCCCTGGTTGAATACTACCTCATCCAACCCTTTTCTATAAACACCTGTATCAAAACCTTCAAAAGCAGAACTGGCTACTTTAGCGGTAGCAATCGTCAGAAAGCGATTTTTTAAAGTGATCGTTTCCGGCTCATCCTCGTGCATTTCATCCGAAGCTCTCAACGTAAATTCTTTGGTACCTCCACCCCCGGGTATCAGACCCACACCCAGTTCCACAAGGCCGGTATACGTTTCAGCGGCAGGACAACATTTATCCGAATGTAAACTCAATTCACAGGCGCCACCTAAGGAAAGACCATGCGGAGCCGTTACGACAGGGACAGAAGAGTACCTGGCCCGCATCATGGTATTCTGGAAAAGACGGATAGCCATGTCCAGTTCATCATATTCCTGGTCAATCGCCAGCATAAAGATCATACCCACGTTGGCACCGGCACTAAAATTGGCGCCTTCATTAGCGATCACCAGGCCTTTGTAATTTTTTTCTGCTTTATCAATAGAAGTTTGAATACCCTCTAACACATCACCACCGATACTTCCCATTTTAGTGAACCACTGGAGACCCAATACATCATCGCCGAGATCATACAAACGGCAACTGGCATTCTTCCAAATCAATTTATCCTGGTAATTGCTCATGACAATGAAAACCCCGTCTCTGCCGGCAGGTGAAAAGGAATATGAACGTGACAACGGTGAGTAATATAAACGTTTGCCGTTTTCTATTTTATAAAATGACTTTATTCCGTTTGCCAGCATCTCATCCACCCAGGCTGCAACTTTGTAGCCTGCATCTTTCATGGCTTTTACTGTCTTCTCAACACCCAGTACATCCCAGCTTTCAAAAGCGCCGATCTCCCAGCCAAAGCCCGCCATCATCGCATCATCTACACGATAAATTTCATCACTGATCTCGGGAATACGATGGGAAATATAAGAGAAGAGCCCGTAATGAAAATGGCGATAGAATTCCCCGGCTTTATCAGGGCCCGCTACCAACATTTTCAAACGCTGGTTCAGGTCATCAACAGGCTTAGCCGCTTCAACAGTAGCAAACTTTGATTTTGTTCTCGGTTTGTATTCGAAACTTTTCAGGTCGAGTGTAAAAATCTCTTTCTCTTCTTTTTCCCCTTTTCTCCTGGTAAAGAAACCCTGCTTTGTTTTATCACCGAGCCAGTTATTCTCCACCATCTTATTCAGCCAGGAAGGAATAATAAACGAATTTCTTGCTTCATCGCCGGGACAATTATCATAAACACCTTTGGCAACTTTTACCAGCGTATCAATACCTACAACATCGGCAGTACGGAAAGTCGCTGATTTGGGCCTCCCGATAACCGGTCCGGTCAATGCATCTATTTCATCAATGGTCAAACCTATTTTATCGGCAAGGCCAAAGATGGCCATGATGCCAAATACCCCGATACGGTTTGCAATAAAGGCAGGTGTGTCTTTGCAAAGCACCGTTGTCTTACCAAGATAGAGATCGCCATAATGCATTAAGAAATCAATCACTCCCGGATCGGTATCAGGAGTGGGGATGATCTCGAGCAAACGTAAATAACGCGGGGGATTGAAAAAATGAGTGCCGCAAAAATTCTTTTTGAAATCTTCTGACCGGCCTTCACTCAGCAGGTGGATCGGGATGCCCGATGTATTGGAAGTGATGAGCGTACCCGGCTTTCGGAATTGTTCTGCTTTTTCATATACGGATTTCTTTATATCGAGTCGTTCTACCACTACTTCAATGATCCAATCACATCCGGCAATATCTTTCATGTTGTCATCAAAATTGCCGGTAGTAATTTTTTTAATCACATTTTTATGATAGACAGGAGAGGGATTACTTTTAATGGCAGCCTGGAGAGAGTCGTTAACGATCTTATTTCTTTCTGAGGGTTTTTTACTTTCCGTTGCTTCTTTCGGAACAATATCCAATAAGATTGCCTGGACACCAATACCTGCAAAATGACAGGCGATCCGGGAACCCATTACTCCGCTTCCCAATACGGCCACTTTTTTGATGCTTCGATTCATACAACCAGTCAATTAGTTAGTTAAACAACTATTGCCAGGTCGAAGGTAGGTGTTTTATGACTTTTCTAAAAAATGAAACGCACAGGAGTAATCTTTCAGTTTGAAAATACCCGATAAAACCGGAAACCGGTAAGTTTTGATTTGCAAGTTGTTCTCTCTTTCCGGCTTTCCGGCAGTCCGACATAACGAGCGCGCAGATAGTATTTCATTTTGAATTCATAAAACAAAGGAATGGGAACAGTTCCCTGCCCGGTTTTCCTCTGTGTGTTGGATGCCGCTTGGGTCCGTCTATAGAGTACAACTGTTCGGAAGATTTTCACCATCTCCAGGCCAATACCTGAAATCGTTAAAACGACTACCGGGTAGTCTCTTTTTCATAGCCCCGGTTTAAACCCTGCGGTCAGTGCACATCTGTATGCTGTAGAAAAGGAACCTGGATGCAGGTTTTGTGCTTTCTTGATAAGATCTTTTTACATAAGGAATTCCCCTTCCCGGATGAGCCAATAATAGGCTCGCCCGGAGCCGCTATCCATGAATGGATAGCATTAATAAAAACGACTCGATGCCTTGTTCCACCCGGATTTTTCGGGTATAAATAATATTAAAAAATAGTAATACAGGGAGAAAAATAAGACTATACAGGGATAAAAGAGGGAAAATCTCCGTCTTTGATCCCTGTTTTATACGTCATAGATATGGGTCAGGTACACCAGGGTTACCTTTGCCTGGGTTATTAGCCTGTCTTGCAAAACTCACTTGGGGGAGAAGAAAATCCGGGAAAATTCGTTTTGTTTTGTCTGCTCAGCAGGGGTTGAACTGTGGGCGATGAAAAGGAAATAATCCCTGAACGGCTTTAGCTGTTTTTCTTATGGCAACATCGGTCTTATATGCCAATGATAAATGCGAGGTTTTCTTATTTTCATTTACTCATTACTCATCTTTATTATGATCTTCCGAATAGCTGTGGTTCAGGGAGTAAAAGCGCATTCGCTAAGGGTAGAGTAGGCCGCCTCCCATGTTCACTGCGCTTTGGATATGATGTTCTCCTACCCGCTCTTTCCCTATGGGTGTCAAACTCCAGTTCCATTAGATAACCTGTTTTCAATGCCCTGGAAAAGGAATACCCGGAAAATAAAACAGTGCGATGTAAGAAGAAGGATGCTGCGACGATCTTACGCCGGGACTTCGTGTCACAGCCTGCAGGTTCGGAAAATGAAATGAAAGGCTATTGACAGCCCTTATATAAACAATTGATTTATTTCAGCGGATCCAATGAGCAATCCACGGTAACCCTGATAGTGGAAGAAATATTATCCTTGTATAATTGACGAATAGTGATCTTATAATCGGCGTATTGCACATTGAATACGGATTTGGCCTCTATCTTACCATTTTTAACCGTAATGGTCCCGGTGAGTTCCACATCATTCGTGACGCCATGGATAGTAAGCTTGCCTTTTACTTTCGCGGTATAACTCCCATCAGTCGTATAATTGATTTCGCTGTTATTGGTGATCTGCCCCTTGAATTCAGCACGGGGAAACTTGTCGCTTTCCACATAATCCCTGTTAAAATCTTCCTGCATCAGCGCTTTTTTAAACTCAAACCCTTTTATCAGCGTGGCAAATTGCAGGTCACCTGTTTTGGTATCCAATACGGCTACCGCGCTTTTATTAACCGCTTCAATGTTTTCAACCGGAGTTTTGGAATAAAAAGATACTTTGCCGGTCTTGGTATAAAATTTTCCCTGCGCATTTACCGATAAAGAGAGAAGAAAAGCCAGTGCTGTTACAATACCTGTTTTTTTCATGATTTATTTTTTATTCTTGATGATCACACTAAAGTTTAAGATGACGTCGGACCCAAGGCCCATTTCATCTTTATTAAAGCCCGTACAATTTCCTCTTATTGTAGCAGACGAGCCAACTGCCAGTGAGGCTGCATCCTGCTGGTGAGTTGTATCTACCGCGCACCTGACAGAAGACAGGCCCGATGAATCTCCCAGCACTATCGTATAATTCCCCGTATCATCTTTTTTAACATCTTTAACATAGCCTGTAACTTCAACTACCTTGCCAAGGTATTTCCGGTTGGAAGCCGAGTCATTCGTCTCATAGTCATGAATGAGATCAACGGCGGAAATTTTTACATCCGCTTTAACAGTGCCGAGGTCTTTGTTGCGACGGTTATATTCCGTACAACCCTTCCAGGCCCCAAAGACGATAGTGACGATAATCAGGAGGATAACCGGCCACACAAATTTCTTTTTTTTAATAGCTATAAAGAGGAGAATGAGAAGAACGGCGAGAATCGCCAATATTGCCTTTACGATGGATTCGATACTCATAATTGTGATTTATATCCCCCGGAACTCACTGAAATTTGACACATGCAACTGAATCGTAACCGGGTCTTTAAAGGTTGCGTTTATGCACTTCTTTTTTGTATCGCCGTAACAGCCTCTCATTGTTTTTTATACCGATACTGCTGCTAATGCCACTCAGGGTAATTTTTACAAGATAATTAAGAGATGACTTATCGCGGAGTCGTTCAAAAAATACAGTCCCGGTTCGTACCCGGTTATTATTCTTTATAATAAATGTATTTGCCAGGAAACTGGCGAAACCTTTATAACGTGATTTTTTCTTTTCCCCTTTATTGTTCAGGAATTTTATTTTCAGGTCATGGTAAAACATTTTCATTTCGCCGGTCGCAAGATATTCCCCGCCGGTGATAACCATGCTCAGCGTGTCGAGCCTGCCTGACTCTAATTGTACCGAAGCAAGAGGAACAAGAACAGGATTTAATATTTTTCCGTTCGCAGGACCGATACCGGCCACCAGTAAAAAACCAGCCAGCGAATCTTTGTACGATTCTCTTAAATCAAGCTGCATTTTGGCGGAATCCATCAGGAAAGCCTGCGCATGGATATGAAGGCTGTCTCCCGGGTGATGATCATAGTTCCTTGCATAAGTTACTCTTGCGTTCATCCGGTTTATTCTTACCGTGCCGGTTTGATTTGTTTTTTCATTCAGCTCGGCATATTCAATATCGGCATTATCAACAGCGATCATGCCGATGGACAATTTCACAGGGATCTTCTTCAGCAGGTCGGTGGGTAATGGCTTTATAATACCTTTCTGGAAAGGCAAACGTTTATCGCGAAAATCAGCCAGTACAGCATCATGGATAGTGACAGTGGCCGCATCAATGATTGTATCATCCAGGTATTTGGTAATATCAAAAGAACCGGCGCTGATGGCGCCTGTCCGCAACGCCAGGTAGTCCGCCTGGTATTTCTGTCCGGCAATAAAATCTTCCTTCGATAGCAGGGGATGAAGAGAAAAAGAGTCTGCTGTAACAGTTTTACTGAGATGATCATAGCTGGCATTTTGCCAGTCAAAACGATTTTTCTCATTGGTATACTTACCCGTGATTTCTTTTAACCGGAAAGCTGTATTTTCTTTTAACAACTGCCGGGTATGCAAAATGGATGATGAACTGATAGCCAGGTTATCTAATCTTACAGAATTTATTTTAAGCTGGCCGGGATGAGTTCCGGAAATGTCGAATAAAAAATTCTTTGCCTGCAGATCATTGATAGTCCCCTGCCAGTCCCATTCACCGGTTTCCGCGGGCTTCAGCATAAATTGATTGATCCTTGCATTTACTTCTCCGTCACCTGCATTGAATGTTTTTTCACCGGCGGTAAATGAAAAATCATGCGACGAAAAGAAAAGCTGGTCCGCTGTAATGGATGACCCGGCGCCGATCTTAAAATTGGTAAGTTCAAAGGAATTGTTTTTCTCTTCTTTACTGCGCCATTCTATTTTCGATAACCCGTTTTGTCCCGGCCGTTTGAATGATAAACTGGGTTGCTGAACAGTTATTTTGTCCGCGACCATTTCGGGCAGGTCTTTTCTTTTGATATTTTCTTTTGGATGGCTTTTCAGGATGATCACGGGGTGACTGATATTGACATTGCCGGTAGTGATTGACCCCCTGATAATTGAATTAACATCCGTGGAAAAAGCCAGGGAAGGAATAAAGACAGATACCGAATCGGTTGCCGTATTACTTATAAAACGAAGATTTTGTAAATCTGCATTGCGGTTATCCGAAAAAAGAAAATGATCGATGTTCAGGCGCAGGTTGCCGTTGGCAAATGCAAAGTTTTTCCCGGCTGCATTGAGGTTTATTACCCTTGCTTTATTACCTGCTTGCAGGGCCAGCTCGTCTGCGGAAAGGGTTTCAAAAAAAGTGCTGAGTGTTTGATTGCCTGCCAGGGTTGTGAAAGTAGTATTGGCGCCCTGGATTTTTCTTAACAGGAAACCACGGGCAATATTTTTTTGAGTGGCCGGCCCGGTTATTTGCACATCCGCTTCCTTCCAATGTAGGCCACTGATTTCGGTGGTAGACGAATTGTTATCAATCTGCATACTATTAATGCCAACCTCTTTTGCATTAATGGTAAGATTTTTTTTATTAGTAGTAAGATGCATGGCCCCGGCGGTAAGATGCCCGTCTTTGCCGGAGAAATCAGCATCTTCCATTTTAGCTGTCAGGTCGCCCATAGTAAGTGAACCATTCTTAAACCGAAGCCGGCTGACCGATTGCTGAAGATCATCCATACGGTTTGCTGCTGTCAGTTGTTTGCTCAACAGGGACAGGTTCGCGTTTTCCAGGTGCAAATGCGCTCCTCCTTTGAAGTCTGCATTGATCTGCCCGTTGGCAATATCGAGATTATCTAATTGAATGATATTGCCAATACCCGCGAGGGTTTGAAAGATATCCTGGTTTTTATTTTGGCGGTGATTGCCCGCAGTTACCGAGTAATTGATCACAGGGCGATAGAGTGTTGCTTTTTCTGCAGCCAGGGTCCTTTCAAATACGAGATCATCCCAGGAGAGGCCTTTCAGTTCAAACCGGGGTATATTGAAACTGTTTATTACAGTATTATCCTGCATCTGCTTGAAAGAAAAATTATCCAGGTAAATGCTGTTGTTGATAAGCAGCACACTGTCAAACTCCATGGCATACGCGCTGTCGCGCAAAAAATTTTCGTAATTGCGGATGGCCATCGCAAAACTTTTAACCGTAAGCGGATTCGGTGATTTTTTCTCAATCCGGAGCCCCTGCATTTCAAAATTATTATGATCCGAGGTAAACGAACTGGGCTTGCCTTCCCTGAGTGTATTGATATCAAAAGAAGCATTATTTACTACTACAAACGCGAGTTGCATATCTCCGGTTAATTGCTGAATAAGATCCCTAAGCTTCGGGGGCGGCTTTTTTTTACCCGTTTTTTTCTCCAACTCCACATCCAGCCTGAACCGGGGATTAATGCAATAGACGGAGTCGGCTTTAATTACTTCCTTTTGATATAACGTATCAAAATCAATATTGGTGAGCTGAAGCTTGTCAAAGAAGATCTTAAAGGAACTTCTTGCGCTGTCTCCTTTACTGGCGGCAATGGTACAACTGTCAAACTCCACTCTTTTTTTGAGAAGATTGATGCCAAAACTCCGGAAACTGAGACTATGCCGGCCATCCGGGAAGAAAATATCCTGGTTACGGGTTTGCAGGGCTATATTATCACTAAAAAATATTTTTTGTTTACCGGATGTCTCGCTGGTATCCACACGCAGGTTGTCAAGGTGGAGATTAATATTAGTAATAGTAACCGGTAATTCATCCGGCTGCGTTTTGTTGGCCAGGGTGAATTTTCCATGATCAATCACGAATTGTTTTACTTTCAATACCCGGAGAGCATCCTGGATAGAATTATACACCTTTCCCATCTCCTGTGTCAGGGATATATTCTTGTCCCTGGCAGTATCGGTGTTTTTTGACCGTAATCGTGTTACCTGTATATCCGGGTTTAACAGGTGAAGTGAATCAAACACCATTTTCTTTTCAAAAATCAGAGGGAATATTTCTTTGACACGAACATGAATTTTTTCAACATTAAAGCGGTACGAAGTGGATGCAGTAGTATCCGTGGAATAGAACACCGCATTGCGTAGCTGCATATCGTAGCTGAACCAGTTGAACTTGAATTTTTTTACGTGCAGTTTTATTTTACCGTTTGATTGCGATTCTACCAGGTCTTCCAAAAGTCTTTCCGCGTGATTAATAAACCAGAAGTGGAAACCAATGAGCAGGGCGGCAACACTGCCAAGAACATAAGCGATTATCCTCAGGATCTTTTTCTTAAAAGGGCTTATTATCAAGGGCGGAGAAAATTTAAACCTGAATTTACTACAATTTCTGCGGGGGAACGAATGGTGATGGTAATGATTTTGATTCTTCGTTTTGCTCAGGAAGTCAGTTCAGGTTGGATAACGGTTCGCCAAAGCGGCTTTTAAACAGGTCACTTAGCTGGTCGGCCCAGTACCCGACATCATTGACCAGTATCACAAATTCGCGGTAGTCCATGCCATCAATCTCTCTTTCAGCGATGGCATACATATACCCATTATCTGCCATGGTACCGATCTTGACCCCCATATTACGGGCATTTACTTCCAGGGCTACGAAATATAATTCCTGTCTTTTTACCGGTTCAACTGGTATCGGGTAGATAGCGGAAAGACAACGGACAAATGTTCTTACCACTTTTTCCGCCGTTTCGTACGATGTCAGAAATACTTCAAGCGTGGACTCACCTTTTGAAAAGTACCAGGCATCATTCTCATGGTTATATATTTGCCGGGGGTCAGCCCCTGCTTCGGCACATAGCCTGTTGATATAGCCTTTTACGATTTCGATCGTTGTCATTGCAATCAGTTTTATTGACAAGGAGGACGGATCAGCTTACAGGAGCCCCATTGGCCATTGCTTCATCGGGATTGACGAATATAAGCCTGCCATCTTTATCTTCTGCCATTAAGATCATGCCATTGCTTTCTATCCCTTTCATTTTTCTTGGAGCCAGGTTAGCCACCACCACTACTTGTTTGCCCACTATGTCTTCCGGTTTGAAATGGATAGCAATACCCGATACAATGGTTCTTTTTTCAAAACCAAGATCAACTTCCAGCTTTAACAGTTTATCCGCTTTCGCTACTTTTTCCGCCGCCAGGATAGTGCCTGTTTTCAAATCCAGTTTGGCGAAGTCGTCATACACGATTTGCGGTTTCCAGTTTCCGGTTGCCGGTTGCCCGGTAACCGGTAACGGGGAACTGGTATCTGTTTTCACTAATCCCGCTTTTAATTTTTCAACCTGTCCGGCAATCTCCGCGTCTTCAATTTTCCTGAATAGTAATTGAGGCTCCCTTAAACTGTAACCAACACTTAATAATTTCAATTTACCGGCATTTTCCCAATCCAGTATCTTGTCCACTACCTTCATCATATACAGCATTTTTTTTGCTGTATTAGGTAAAAAAGGATTGACCAGGACAGCCAGGTTGGCCGTTAACTGCAGGCAAAGATGCAAACAATTGTCAATACGGGCCCCCTCCAACCTTCCCCCCGGGGGGGAGGATTTCGAAGATTCTAATTGTTTGGCGAGAATCCAGGGTTCCTTCTTTTGCATGTATTGGTTACCCTTACGCGAAAGGTCAATTACCTCGTATAGTGCTTCCCTGAATTTATATTGCTCCAATAGATTTTCCACTTTCAGTTTAGCATTTTCTATTTCAGCCATTAAGGTTTTATCCGTTTCATCCAGGATATCTTCATGGAGCTTCGGTACTCTCCCATTGCATAGTTTATGCATGAGTACAAAGGTCCGGTTCACAAAATTACCGAAGATGGAAACCAGCTCACTGTTTACAGCATCCTGGAAACCTTTCCAGGTGAATTCACTGTCCTTGGTCTCGGGCGCGATCTGCGTCAGGTAATAACGAAGCATATCTACGCACTGCCCGCCGCCATTTTCTTTTTTTACAAAATCATTGATATAATCCCTCATATCCAGCTTCCAGTTGCGGCTGGTACTCATCTTATCACCTTCCAGGTTCAAAAACTCATTAGCAGGAACATTGGCCGGGAGAATATTTCCGTGCAGCTTCAGCATGACGGGAAAGATGATGCAATGGAAAACGATATTGTCTTTACCGACAAAATGGACAAGTTTAGTATCTGCGTCGTACCAATAGGGCTTCCAATCCTGCTTATTGTCTATTGCCCATTGTTTAGTAGCGCTGATATAGCCGATCGGTGCATCAAACCAAACATAAAGGACCTTGCCTTCAACGGAGGGTTGTAAAGCCCCTCCTTTGGAGGGGTTTGGGGAGGCCGGCACTTCTATGCCCCAGTCAAGATCCCTGGTTACAGCTCTTGATTGGAGGCCTCCTTCTATCCAGCTTTTGCATTGTCCTACCACAGTCGCCCTCCAATCATCTTTGTGTTGCTTCAATATCCATTCGCGCAGAAACTCTTCATGTTTGCCCAGCGGCAGGTACCAGTGTGTTGTTTTTTTCTTGACGGGCTTTTTCCCGCTTAATGTGCTTACAGGGTTGATCAGCTCATCAGGACTTAAAGTGGAACCGCAATTCTCGCATTGGTCGCCAAAGGCGCGGTTACTTCCGCAAACAGGGCAGGTTCCTTTTATATAACGATCAGCGAGGAATGTTTTGGCTTCTTCGTCATAATACTGTTCTGTCTCTTTTGTTTCCAGCTCACCCCGGTCATTCAGGTAAGTAAAAAACTCCTGCGCTGTTTCATGATGTATGGGCTCACTGGTGCGGTGATAAATATCAAAGGATATAGCAAGGTCTTCAAAGTCCTGCTTTATAGCCTGGTGATACTTATCAATAATAGCGCGCGGGGTTGTTCCTTCTTTCATGGCCTGTATCGGAATCGCGGTGCCATGTTCATCACTTCCGCATACAAATACTACATCTCTTTTCCGGGCCCTCAGGTACCGGACATATATGTCAGCGGGGATATAGGCGCCTGCCAGGTGACCCACATGTTTTAACCCATTGGCATAAGGAAGGGCGGAAGTGATCAAATATCGTTTGGGTTGATTCATTCTTTAAATTTTAACCGCAGAGGCGGGAGTTGCAGAGAAAAAATGATAAACTCTGCGCCTTAGCGTCTCTACGGTTATTTCTGCAAAAATATAGATTAAAGGGCAAGGGGTGAAATCAATGCATCGCCGGTAATGTACCGGTTTGAAAATATATTTCACGCGACGATCCTGTAGTGCCTACGGCACTTCTAAAAAGATATGCCCTAACGGTTGAGTTTAATCTGTGGACTATAAAAAAATGATCAGTTGTCAATCGGTTTAACGACTTTGAGCTTAATTTGATGGCATTACAATTGGGCCAGGTTATAAAGCTATTGGTAAATGTGGGTAATGTACCAGTTTGAAAATATATTTCACGCGGCGATCGCTGTGGGGCAACGCTCGCTGCGTCGCCTTATCGCTGCGAACGCTGCGAGAAATTAAAATCCGTTTCACCGGCAAACTGACACACTACCCAATTTCCATAACTTTAACCCCAGAGAAAAAAATATGATTAAGACTCCTCCTTACCTGCAACCCGGCGATGTGATCGGTATTGTTTGTCCTTCCGGGGCGATGCCTGTTGAAAAGACTTCTGAATGCGTCCGTGTATTGAACGAGGAATGGGGGTTCCGCACCAAAGTGGGCAAAACCATCGGGACCCAGTTTAATTATTTTTCAGGAACCGATGAAGAAAGACTCAATGATTTTCAGCAGATGATAGATGATGATGAAGTCAAAGCCATCTTATGCGCGAGAGGAGGGTATGGCATGACACGTATCATTGACAAGATCAGTTTTAAGAAATTCAAAAAGAACCCCAAATGGATCATCGGGTACAGTGATATCACGGTGCTTCATTCGCATCTTTATGCCAATTATTATATTTCTTCCCTGCATGCGCCCATGGCGGCGGCTTTTAATGGCGCGGGATATATCAACCGGTTTGTTCAATCCTTAAGAAATGCATTGGAAGGGAAGAAAGCAAAATACACAGCCGACCCGCATGAATTTAATAAGAAAGGAGAAGCGATCGGCGAATTGGCAGGAGGAAACCTTTCCCTGCTCGCTCACCTGGTCGGTACAGACTCTGACAGTAAAACAAGGGGACGTATATTATTCATAGAAGATATTGGCGAGTACTTATACAATATAGACCGTATGTTGTACCAGTTGAAGCGAAGTGGTAAACTGTCAAAGCTAGCGGGTCTTATTGTCGGCGGCTTTACGGATATGAAAGATACGGAACGGCCTTTCGGGCAAACTGCTTACGAGATCATCCGTGATGCAGTGAGCGAATATGACTACCCGGTTTGTTTTGGTTTCCCGGTGAGTCATGGCAAAGAAAACTATGCATTGAAGATAGGAGTAGGGTACAAACTGAGAGTGGGAAAGAGCAAAGTAATGCTGGAAGAATAAAAAACCGTCCCGGTACAAACGGGACGGTATCCGGTTAACTATTGCGGAAAATGTCAGTTTGTCAAAGGGGTTGTTAGTTTTTTCTCTATAGCCTCTATTTTCTTTTCCAACTCCAAAAGTTTATTCACCAGGAGTTTGGGGTTATTTCTTCCTCTATCTTTTGAAAAGGCCCCGAAACAACGGCTTTGGTTGATTGATCTGTTTTCAAATTTTCTTTTAAATAGTTACAGCTTCATGTTTTGCAGGCATATGCTGTTGCAGGCTGCTCATATCTGCGCCTAATCCCTGTGCGATGGCCATGCCAAGACCGATATCCGCCCGGAAAAAATGGCAAAGCTGGCGGTTGATGATCTCATCTCTCTTAGGGCCTTCAATTCCTTTCATGGCGCCAACGATATTATTGACCAGGTTCTTCTTATCATAGTCGCTAAGCACTTCACGGTAAAAGATGCCTGGCTGCGTATAGTGATCGTTCTCGCCTTCTGCATTGCGGCTATACCAGTCTGCCACATTTGAATCTAATACCCAGGAAGGCTGCTTGTAACCTTCATCCGGTTTAATAGAATCAAAACTGTTGGGAAAGTAGTTGGGCGCGCTGCCACTATTTCCATCCACCCTCATCATCCCGTCCCTTTGGTAATTATTTACTGCAAAAGGACACCTGTTTACAGGTATTTGCTCATAGTTACTGCCGAGGCGATACCGGTGGGCGTCAGGATAAGAAAGAATACGGCCTTGCAGCATTTTGTCAGGCGAATAACTGATTCCGTCCACCACATGCGCGGGAGCAAAAGCGGCTTGCTCTACTTCTGCAAAATAGTTTTGAGGATTTTCATTGAGTTCGATTACGCCTACATCCATCAAGGGGAAATCCTTGTGAGGCCAAACCTTTGTAAGATCGAATGGGTTCCATTTATAAATTTTAGCCTGGTCTTCCGTCATGATTTGCACTTTCACATACCATTTTGGGAAATCGCCTTTGGCAATGGCTGTCACCAGGTCTCTTTGCGCCCAATCAGGATCTTCGCCCTTCATTTTCACCGCTTCGTCATTGGTGAAATTTTTAATGCCCTGTGCAGTTTTGAAATGAAATTTTACCCAATGCCTCTTATTGTCAGCGTTGATAAAACTGAAGGTATGGCTGCCGAAGCCATGCATGTGGCGGTAACTGTAAGGTGTGCCACGATCACTCATCAGGAACATTACCTGGTGCAGGCTTTCCGGGTTCAGGCTCCAGAAATCCCACATCATCGCCGGGCTTTTGCAATGGGTATGAGGATCTCTTTTTTGTGTATGAATAAAATCGTCAAATTTTTTCGGGTCCTTGATGAAAAAGATAGGTGTATTGTTTCCTACCAGGTCCCAGTTTCCGTCTTCCGTATAAAACTTCATGGCAAACCCGCGGGGATCTCTTTCTGTATCTGCGCTTCCTCTTTCGCCACCTACGGTAGAAAAGCGCATAAATACTCTTGTTTGTTTGCCGGCCCTGTTGAAGAGTTTTGCCCGGGTATATTTTGTAATGTCATTGGTAACAGTAAAAGTTCCATACGCGCCCGATCCTTTGGCATGTACGACTCTTTCGGGAATTCTTTCGCGGTTAAAATGGGCCATTTTTTCATGCAGGATAAAATCCTGTAAAAGGAGAGGCCCCCTGGGCCCCGCACTCAGGGTGTCTTCGTGGTAATAGTAAGGAATGCCTGAGGCAGTGGTTAATTTTTTGTGTTCACTCATAATTACTAAAGTTTACGGGTTGAATCCATTGTACAGGCAAATTTGTGCCAAAATCAATTATCGTCCTAATTGATTAATTTTATATAATTATAGATAAAATCTATAGGTATGACACTGGTCCAACTGGAATATATCATGGCGCTCGACCGCTACAGGCATTTCGCCAGCGCCGCTTCTCATTGCTTCGTAACGCAGCCAACACTCAGCATGCAAATACACAAACTGGAAGAAGAACTTGGCCTCAAGATATTTGACCGGAGCAAACAACCTGTTATCCCTACAGAAGCCGGGGAAGAGATCATCGAACAGGCCAAAAAAATTATAGCGGGTAAGGAACAGATGCTGGAAATGGTAAATACAAGAAAAGGGGTTATTAGTGGCGACCTGAAGGTAGGAATCATACCTACACTGGCGCCCTACCTGTTGCCCTTGTTTACGAATCAATTCACCGGCAAGTACCCAAATGTAAAGCTGATCATCAATGAAATGATGACCGATCTTATCATTAGCCGTCTGCGGGAAGGAACTATCCACGCGGGAATATTGGTAACGCCGTTGCAGGAATACGGGATTAAAGAAGATGTGCTGTTCTATGAGGAGTTACTGGTATATGTATCGAAGAAGAACGATGATTTCAAAAAGAACTATGTACTCGCGCAGGATATAGACCCGGAAAAATTATGGTTGCTGGAAGAAGGACACTGTTTTCGCTCACAAATCATGAATCTTTGTGAATTGCAGAAAGCCAGCAGGGAGGGCCATTCCCTCGAATATGAAGCAGGCAGTATTGAAACATTGCGGAGAATGGTGGAACTCGCAGGCGGCATTACTATCTTGCCGGAACTGGCGACCATGGATCTGAATGCAAAACAACAGCAGCAATTGCGTCAATTCAAGCGGCCTGCGCCTATGCGCGAAGTAAGCCTGGTCATTCACCGGGATTTTGTAAAGAAACGCCTGATCGGGATACTGAAGAAAGAAATCATTGCCGCTGTTCCGGAAAAGATCAAAAAAAATAAAAGCGCTCTCGTGTTGCCTGTATGATCAGGGCAACTGCAAAACCGAGTCCAGTTTTTCATGAAATAAAGGGAAATCATCCAGGTTATTATGTTTTCCATTTTTTATCACGACTAGTTCCCTGCCGGATCTGAAAACATTTTTCGGCAGGTTCATCAGCCACCCGGATTGCCCGAAAGGTATGACTTCATCCCGGGTACCATGAAACAGGGTAATCGGCGCATCCACCTTTTCCATATACTGGTAAACAGGAAAATGAAATTTACACATCCAGCTTACAGGATAAATAAACGCATAATGCCTGAATAACGCGTCGATACTGTAATAAGGCGTTTCCAGTATCAGCCTTTTGCAATCTCTTACTGAGGCTAACTGTGCGGCAACACCCGTCCCGATGGATTTTCCATAAATGACAATGCTGTCCTTCGCGAATCTTGCTCTTGCCATCTTATATAGTTGCAAAGCGTCTTCGTAAAAGACCGACTCGGTTCTTTCCCCGGTGCTTTTTCCAAAACCGGGATAGTCCATCATCCATACTTCGTAATTATTTTTGGTAAAATTGGAAACAAAAGGAGCATAATGCTCTATGTTTTGACGGTTGCCATGAAAATAAAGTACTACGCCTTTACAAATTGAGTCAGGTACGGTAAATTGAACAATACTAAGGTTTGTTTCATTATTAAGAGGTAAATTAATTTCCTTATAAGGCGTGGTGAAATGAAAGACATAATCCTCGGACAGCTTTTGGGGATGAAACAAAAATCTCTCCTGGATAAAGTAAAGCGTGATGCCACAAGCAATATAAACGACAAGGATGATCCTGATCCATTTCCGGATTTTCCGCACTACACTTTTTTGCATGGACGCAAAGATAAAGCTGCGGCTGCCTGGAACGGGTCTGACCACTTGAAAAGATTTAGTCAAAACGACAGGATTAATGCAGCGGCCCGACCCTTCAGGCCGCTTGAAAAGATTTTGTCCGAAACTACAGGATTTACCGTAGCGGTCTGACCTTTAAAACCGGTTAAAATAATCCTTGATCCCGCAGGCCGCCTTATTTTGTATCTCGTTCATGATGACCCGTATAATCTCATCATTCCCGGGAGGAAATTGTTCCCGGTAGTCAACCAGTTTCTTGTCCTCCTCACTCAGGGCTCTTGCATCCCCGGTATAAGATGAAAACTCAGCGCTCCAGTTATAATCTCCGCGGTAAGTATCACTCCATATCCAGCGATTGGTATTATCCTTTACTGTTACCTGCAAGAGGCCATTGGATTGCAAAGTCCTCCGGATAGTTGTGATCCTGGCTTTTACCGTAGCATATTCCTTTACCACAGAATCAGGTTTTATCACTCTTTCTTTTACCACTACCTCTTTGGAAACTTCCCGGCTGCTGCGCTGATCGCGGTAATGGTCAATATCAATATTACTGAAATGCAATTCTGTTATCATGTCGGTACGTATATTCCGGCCATTTGCGTCCCCGGGTGAATAGTAACGAACAAATGGGTTATTGTTATTAGTAGTGAGGTAGTTCATTATGCTATAATCAAAATTGCCGTAATTATAATTATAAGAGCTGTATTGATAGCCTGATTGAGCTACAGGAAGTACGATGATATTGGTGACCGCGTTGGAATACGCTTCATCCATTTTTTGTTTGGCGGAAAGGTCGCCGGGTTTCAGGTCCAGGGCTTTCTGAAATTCATAATAAGCCTGCTTGTAACTATTCTTGTTGTTATTTTCCATTAAAGAAACACCCCGGTCATAACGGGCATTGCTGGCTTCTTCCTGGAAAGTGGCTACAAAAGACGAGTAGTCTGCCGGGTGCACAATATCAAAAACCGCAGGCGTCTTGCGGATCGCATCGTATAAACGTTGCAGGCTGAGGTATTCATTGTAGTTCCATTCCGAGCGAAGGTCATTCGTACTGTTGGAATTATTTTTAATCGTGGTTTCATGATCTTCTACAGCGAAACGATAAGCGTTTTGCAGGATATCAAGCGTGGCCGCGTCATTGGGCTTTTTCTGCAATTTCCTTGCCGCCAGTTGCACAGCTTCATCATAGTTGCCTTTTTCATACATCTTCTTTGCCGTCTTGCAGGAAAGAAGCAGGATACAAGCTGTAATAAAGAACAAAGAGTAAAGTTTCAGCTTCATAAATACCTCCATTTTGTGGTTTGACGTTCAAATGATGTTCCCGTTACAATGGGGCTTCATCAATTAGGGCATCATTAACAGTTTGGTTAATAAAGGTTAATATGCTGTTATAAAACGAAAGTATCAGGAAGAAATTGTGAGCGTAAACCCGAAAGTGCTGCCTTCCGCCAGTTTGCTTTGTACCCAGATCTTACCACCCATTGCCTCGATGAATTCTTTGCAAATGGCCAGGCCGATGCCAGAACCTTTTTTATCAGACCGCCCGGGTACCTGGAAATAACGCTCAAATATGCGGCTGGTATAGGATTCGTCGATCCCGGAGCCTTTATCTGTAACGGAAAAAGAAACGGTGTCGCCGGTCTGTTGAACAGAAACTGTCACGATGCTGTTGGAGGGAGAATACCTGATCGCGTTGGTTAAAAAATTATTCAATACCCAGTTGATTTTATCCGGGTCTGCTTTTATGGGGGGTAGTTCATTTTCTATTTTTTGTTCAAGGGTAATCTGCTTCTCTTTGGCAGCGCTGCTGACAGCGTTTACAGAGGATTGCACAATGGAACCAGGGTCAACATCCTGCATATTCAACTGCAACTTTCCCGCTTCTACCTGCGACATATTCAGCAATTCGCTTAATATTTTAAGCATCCGCTGGTTATCGTTCTTGAGTTGCTGTACCAGTTCCTTTTGCTCCGGGGTCAACCCGCCGATGCGGCTATCTTCCAGTAATTTCAGGCTGAAGTCGGAAGAGGCTAAAGGGGTTTTTAGTTCATGTGAAATGGTAGCGATAAAATTGGTCTTGGCTACGTCCAGTTCCTTAAACGAAGTGATGTTTTTTAAAACGATCACATTACCGATTTTTTCGCCGCGCTGGGTAATATCCACCATCTCTTTGGTAAAATAGTTTTCCTTACCGTCTACCACTATTTTAAAGGGAATATTGTTCTGTTCTTTTATCAAAAAACGGAAGAGGTCATTTTTTTTCTGTACACCTTCCTGCGACTGGCCGACCATTTCCAGTTCCTGCAGGTTAAGTAACTGCAGGGCTTGTTGGTTGGCAAAAAGTATGATTCCCTTGTTGTCTATGCCGATACTGGCGTCCCTGAGCGAATTGATAACTGTTTCCGCTCTTTGTTTCTCGAATAATATCTTCGACAGGTTGCTGTGTTCGTATTCATCCAGTTTTTCGGCCATGCTGTTAAAAGCATTCGCTAATTGGCCAAATTCATCTTTCCTGTTCAGGTGGATCCGCTCGCCATAGTTTTTGTTGGCGATGGCCTTTATCCCGTCGGTAAGTTTAGCAATAGGAGAAGCTACCAGGGAAGGGAAATTAAAGATAAAGGTCAGACCGATCAGCGTACAAATAGTAAGAATGAGCGTGATAATAGTCTTCGCTTTTTCGGCCGATGCTTTCGCGGCCTGGTTTTTCTTATCAATAGCCTGCAGGTTTAGTTGCATAATGCCGCTGATATCTTTCCTGATAAGGGAACGAATTGAATCCGCTGCCTTCTCTTGCTTCAATTTACTGAAGTCTTTACGTAAGGATTCAGTTAATTCTTTTTCCCCCGGCTCGGTGACATTTTTTTCCTGCAATTGCAGGTTCTGCTCAAAATTTTTCAGGGCAGCAGCACTATCCATGTTAAGCTCATCTATTTCTTTGAGCATATCCCGGGAATAATTCAGTGTTTCGTAATTGTCTTTTACAATATCCTTGGCTTCCGCGGTAATGCGGTTAAAATAAATAAAGCTGACGGCGCCTACCAATATCAGGAGGGCGAAGAGGAAAATGCCGCCAAGAGCTACTTTAGTTTTTAATTTAATTGCCATCGGTTCTATCCGCCTCCGGCGGATTTTTTTGAACGCGGATAAAATGGATTCATCCGGATAAACACGGACAGGTATACTTATCCGTGAAAATCCTTTTCATCTGTATCATCCGTGTGCTGTATTTTTTTCATCCGTGTTCCTGCATTTAAGATAGTATAATCAAATCCACATCATTTTTAGAAAGTGTTTTTAACAACTGGTTGAAAACATTAGTTCGCAAAATAACCTGGAACAAATTTAAGTGGGGTTTGCCGATACATACCGTTGTAATATGTTTTTCGGCTACTGTTTCCATGATCACTTTGGCCACATTGCTGTCTTTTACCTGTATGACTTCCGCCCCCAGCTCCGTTGCATTTTTAAAATTATTGATCAAATGCCGCTGCGCGGCCAGGGGGATCTTTTCCAGTGATTCTTTGGGCGTCTGTACATACAATACAAACCATTTGCTGTTATAATAAGAAGCCAGTCTTGCCGTTTTACGGATAATATTCTGCGCCATTTCATGATTGGAAGAAATACAGGCCAGGAAATGTTCATGCCGCCAGCCTTTTTCTTTAGACGTTACCTCGTAGTCTACTTTTCTTTCCACCTGGCCGGCTACTTCCTTTAATGCCAGCTCGCGTAATTGCAGGATTTTTTCCGGCTGAAAAAAATTAGTCAATGCCTGTTGCACTTTCGCATGATCATAGATCTTTCCTTCTTTCAGCCGGGTGATCAGCTCCTGCGCGGTCAGGTCAATATTCACTACCTCATCCGCCACCTGCAATATTTTATCCGGTACCCTTTCTTTTACTTCTACTCCTGTGATATCCTTCACATCTTCATTGATGCTTTCGATATGCTGGATATTGACGGCCGAGATCACATCAATACCGGCATCCAGTATATCGAGTACATCCTGCCAGCGTTTTTCATTCTTGCTGCCGGGAATATTGGTATGCGCCAGTTCATCCACGATCACTACATCAGGATGTAATAACAAAATGGCCTGCACATCCAGTTCATCCAGTTCCTTGCCTTTATAAAAAACTTTTCTTCTTGGAACGACCGGCAGTCCTTCTACTAATTCCGCTGTCTCCTTTCTTCCATGGGTTTCTATATAACCGACTTTTACATTGACACCATTCCGCAATAAAGTATGCGCTTCCTGCAGCATGCGGTACGACTTGCCCACGCCGGCGCTCATGCCGATATAAATTTTCAGCTTGCCGCGGTTGTTCGCCTCGTTCATCTTGAGGAACTGCTCAACCTTTTTTTCCCTATCGTTAACTTCGTCTGTCAAGGTTTACATTATACTTGTCAAAAATGATATGTCGCTCCCAATATAAATGTGCCGGTGCCCTTAGCCGTAGGAGTATTGGTATCCGAATTCTTGTAAAAGATAGCATCTTTTGCGCCATCCAAACGGAACTCCGGAATAAGGGTCAGGTTGTCAATATGGATATTCCCCGATAATGTAAGATCGAATATATTAGTGCCAAACCCGGCCACAGCTTTTTTATCACCGAAGTATTCGCCTCTTGCCGTTAATCCGAATACGGAGGTCGGATCATAATTGAGGTACAGTGCAGAGCCCCACCAGGAAGCGCTGCTGCCACCACTTGGCTTTACCATTTTTATACTACCATTGTAACCAATGCTGAATTTGCTGCAGACTGTCCCGGTTATTACTGCGTCAAACTGATTGATTGTGGCGTCAGACAAATCCTTTCCCCCCATATAATTGAGGTAGCCGCTTATCTTGTTATCTGTACTGTTTACATGGATCTGGCCAAGAAAATGCTTTTTAGCAAAACTTGCAGTTACCATGTCTGTAGGGTTCGCCAACCCCAGCATGAATGCAAAATTGTTGTTTACTGTTATATCCGCTTTTAAACCTGTATGAAAGAATGGGCCGTAAGAGAACATATAGTCCAGGCTGTAATTTCTGTTCTGGTAGGCATCACATAATTCATAACCAACATGGGTCATCCATTTTCCCATTGTAAATTTGACATGGCCGGACGGAGCATAGGAAACATAAGCCTGTTTAATAGCAGCTAAAGTACCTTGGTCGTTATATGAAAATTCTTCAGCCCTTCTCCCAAAACCAAGATCAACGAGGCCGTCTGCTTTACCGATACTATAATCTGCTTTGACAGAAGCCATTCCCAATTCAAAAGAGTTCTGGGAATTGGTAAAACTTGTGTAATTGTTGGTCCTTGCCGAATCTTTGGCGTTGTTGAAATTAAAACGGTAATAGGCATCCACAGAGCCGGTAATAGTCAAATTCCCTTTTTTGGAACTGGTATCCTGGGCGTATGCAATACCAACTGTCAAAAGCATTACCCCTGTCAATAAAATTTTTATATTTTTCATTTTGAACGGGTTATTAAATTCTGAAATTTTATAATGGCCCCTCCTTAGAAAAGGAAGGGCGTTTGATAATTAAAAACTAGAGAAATAGTTGAACCCGGTTATTTTAAGTTATCTAAATCAATATTGAGTTGTAATACGTTTACTCTTTCAGTTCCCAGTAAGCCAAGCAATGGCTTTTCGACATGCTGACTTACCAGAGATTTAATTTTTTCTTCGGAAATATTCCTTACTGCCGCAACTCTTTTTACCTGCACATAAGCTCCTTCTATGGAAATGTCCGGATCGAGGCCTCCGCCGGAAGCTGTTACGAGGTCAGAAGGAATATCTTCTTTCTTTACACCGGGATTGTGTACGAGAAAGCTGTCAACCCGGTCCTGTACCTGCTTCAGGTAATCAGGATTGGTGGGTCCTTTATTACTGGCGCCGGAACTTGCTGCATTATAGTCAACAGCGGAAGGACGGCTCCAGAAATATTTATCGTCTGTAAACTTCTGGCCTATCAGTTTCCAACCAACAACTTTGTTATTAATAACTACTGTTTCACCTTTTCCCCTGCCGGGCGCCAATTGCGCCGGGGCAAGAATCAGGAGGGAATAAACGCCCATAAAGAATACCATGCAAACCAGGGTAAGTCTTATAGCGGGAATAATATTTTGTTTCATTGTATAAGGAGTTTAATTTTTTAAAACCAAATGGATACCAGCAGGTCAATCAATTTGATTCCAATAAAGGGAACGATCACACCTCCAAGCCCATAGATAAAAAGATTTCTTCTCAGCAAAGCGCTCGCGCCAATAGGCTTGTAAGCGACGCCCCTTAATGCCAGCGGGATCAGCAAGGGAATAATGATAGCATTGAAGATCACGGCTGAAAGGATGGCGCTTTCAGGGCTGTGAAGATTCATAATGTTCAAAGCCTGTAATCCCGGAATAGAAACAATAAATAAAGCCGGAACGATGGCAAAATATTTTGCTACATCATTCGCGATAGAAAATGTAGTCAATGTTCCTCTTGTCATCAATAACTGTTTACCGATCTCCACGATTTCAATTAGCTTGGTAGGGTCATTCTCCAGGTCCACCATGTTACCGGCTTCCTTGGCCGCCTGGGTACCACTGTTCATGGCAACGCCTACATCAGCCTGCGCCAGGGCCGGAGCATCGTTAGTGCCATCGCCCATCATGGCAACTAATTTTCCACCTTGTTGCTCTTTGCGTATATAGTTCATCTTGTCTTCCGGTTTAGCCTCTGCAATAAAATCATCCACCCCTGCTTTTTCAGCAATGTATTTTGCCGTTAAAGGATTGTCGCCGGTTACCATCACCGTCTTTACCCCCATTTTACGAAGACGTTCAAAACGTTCCTGGATACCCGGTTTGATGATATCCTGTAATTCAATTACTCCTTTGGCTTCATTATTTACAGCGACAACAAGAGGAGTGCCGCCGTTAGCTGCAATTGTTTTTACTTTTTCTTCTGTTTCTTTCGGAACGATATTGCCTCCTTTGATCACCATATTACGAATGGCATCAAAAGCTCCCTTACGGATCTTTGTTCCATCAGCAAGGTTCACGCCGCTGCTTCTTGTTTCGGCCGTGAAATGGATGAACTGCATACTGGCAGCGTCAGCCACTGGTTTAGCTCCCTTTGCATTGCCCAGCTCAACAATAGATTTTCCTTCAGGGGTTTCATCGGCGAGAGAACTCAATACTACCAGGTCAATGAAATCTTTTTCGTTCACGCCATTAGCCGGGTAGAAATTGGTGGCTTTACGGTTACCGATGGTGATCGTTCCTGTTTTGTCAAGTAAGATAGTGTCAAGATCACCGGCGGTTTCAACGGCCTTACCGCTTTTGGTAATCACATTGGCCCGTAAGGCCCTGTCCATTCCGGCAATACCAATGGCACTCAGCAACCCGCCAATAGTGGTGGGAATGAGGCATACAAACAAGGAAATGAATGCCGCGATAGTAATCGGCGTGTTAGCATAATCACCAAAGGGTTTTAGGGTTACGCAAACGATAATAAATACCAGCGTAAATGCAGCCAATAAAATGGTCAATGCAATTTCATTAGGTGTTTTTTGACGTGAAGCGCCTTCCACCAATGCGATCATTTTATCCAAAAAAGTTTCACCGGGGGATGTGGTCACTTTCACTTTTATCCTGTCGGATAAAACCTTAGTTCCTCCTGTTACGGAAGATTTATCTCCACCTGCTTCCCGGATCACGGGAGCGGATTCGCCCGTGATCGCCGACTCATCAATCGTGGCAATACCTTCGATGATCTCCCCGTCCATAGGAATGACATCACCCGCTTCACAGAGGAAGAGATCGCCCTTTCTCAATTGTGAAGAAGGGATCACTTTCACTTCATTTACATACATTTCACCAACGATGAAAATTTTTTTAGCTGGTGTCTCCTCTCTTGCCTTACGTAAACTATCTGCCTGTGCCTTACCTCTTGCCTCAGCAATCGCTTCCGCGAAGTTGGCAAACAGCAGGGTGATCAAAAGAATAGCGGTGATGATGATATTATACACCAGGCTTCCCTGTGATGTCTCACCTGCAGCAATCCATACGCAAACGCCGGCCATCACCAGTGTCCCGATCCAAACGGTAAACATGACAGGATTGCGAAACTGGATGCGTGGATTCAGTTTGATAAATGATTGCCCAAGGGCTTCTTTTACCAGGGCAGGTTCGAATAATCTTTGTTTTCTTCTATGTATTGACATAACT
>JAUZOA010000030.1 GCA_030706685.1 Bacteroidota bacterium | reverse complement strand
CTATTAGCTGTTGGCTTTTTGCCGGTTAGCTGTTCATATAAACTTGGCAGCAATTTTTCCAAACGCTCTTTAAAACCCGGTATCTTATTCGTGGACCGCTGCTCCATTTCCTCCAGATCCAGTTTCATTTGTATCAGCTTGAGGCGCCGGACACTTCAGTAGTTGGGACCTTTCAGCACTTTAATTTCTAAAATCTTCATATAAAGAATGCGTGAAATTGGAAGTTAGTTTTTTTGCTTAGGTAGCCAATTTACGCACCTGCTGGTTGTGTACCAGTTCGGTTTCTCGCAGCGTTCGCAGCGGCCTGGCGACGCGGCGAACATTGCTTCGTTGGATCGTCGCATGAAATATATTTCAAACTGGTACACCATACATCCGCTGGTTGTGTATCAATTTGCCAGGAAGACGGAAGTGTTGATTACGGTTAATCTTTTCTTACCATCTTCCCGGCTATTTTCAAACTAAATCATTGCTGATCAGTTTGCGTTGAGAATTAATTAAATTTGGAAGATTATTTCCTAATTTCCCATCTCTTCTGATTCTTTTAAAAATCAAATTGCACTAACATGAGACGGCTTTGCTTGTTTTTTATATTGATTGCTCCTTCTGCACTATTTGCCCAGAAAGATACCAAGGACTGGAAAGAAGGTAATCTTTCCATCACCAAACACCAGTTGAAGCTCGGCAATGACATACTCAATTATACCGCCACGGCCGGCTATATGACCATCAAAGACGAAAAAGATACCTTGAAAGCCAACTTGTTTTTTATTGCCTATACCAAAGATGGAGAAACGGACCCTGCCAAACGCCCCTTGCTTTTTTCTTTCAATGGCGGACCGGGCTCCGCTTCTCTCTGGCTGCACATGGGGGTACTGGGGCCAAAGATTGTACAGATGACGGATGAAGGGAATACTTTACCACCTCCTTATAAATATGGAGATAATCCCAATACCTGGCTGGACAAAGCCGATATCGTTTTCATTGATCCGATGATGACCGGCTTTACACGTCCTGCCGGTAAGTCTTCGCAAAATGAATTTACCGGCTATGACAATGATATCCGGTTTGTCGGTGATTTTATCCGTTTATACCTGACAAGATATAGCCGCTGGAGTTCTCCCAAATTCATAACGGGTGAAAGCTATGGCACTACAAGAGCCGCGGGTCTTTCGGGTTATTTACAGGACAGGTATGGTTTGTATGTAAATGGAATAATTCTTATTTCGGCGATCCTCAATTTCGGGACCGTAGAAACAAACCCCGGCAATGATCTTCCTTTTGCTCTTCAACTACCGACTTTCGCGGCTACCTCCTGGTATCATAAGAAACTGGATCCCAGGTATAATAATTTAAGTTCCCTGCTGGAGGAAGTAAAACAATTCTCGATGAATGAATATAGCCATGCGCTGATGATGGGCGATAAATTGCCGGAGGCAGAACGGGATAACATCATTAATAAATTGCATGACTATACCGGTTTGTCAAAAGAATACCTGGACGAGACCAATCTCCGGTTATCCGTAGGACGCTACAATAAAGAACTGATGCGCCAGGAAGGGTTGACAGTAGGCCGGCTCGACGCGCGCATAACAGGAAGGGATTATGACCGAGCCGGTGAGGGATTTGATTATGATCCCAGTTATAATATCGCGATCTATGGCGCTTATACAGCCGCGATCAATGATTATATCCGGCGGGAACTGAAATATGAAAATGACATTCCTTACGAGATACTGACCGGGCGGGTAAGGCCCTGGCCTTTAAGTGAAGGCCAGTACCTGAATGTGGCTGAAACACTTCGTGGCGCGATGGTCAAAAACCCTTATCTCAAAGTATGGATATGCAATGGCTATTATGATATGGCTACGCCTTATTTCGCTACCGACTATGTGATCCATCATATGTTTTTACCAAAGGAACTGCAGAAGAATATCAGTTTTACCTATTATGAAGCGGGCCATATGATGTATATACATAAGCCTTCTTTGCTGAAACTGAAAAAAGATTATAACCAGTTCATTGACGATGTTCTTTTAAAATAATGCCCGGGATCAGAAAGATGAATACAGGGCTGTATTTTATCTGTGAAAATCTGTGGCAAATAATACTATTAACATGGGAAAAAATAACCGGCGGAATTTTTTACAAAGAGCAGGCGCTTTAACGGCCACTGCTTTCTTTTCTTCCCTCGCAAAACCTGCGTGGGCAAAGAACCTGGATGCCGCTTTGCGGGACGCGGAAGGAATAAAAGCTGATGATTTGGCTACCGAAGAAGATTTCTGGTACTATATCCAGCAATCCTTTACGGTTTCTCCTGAGATCATTAACCTGAATAACGGGGGAGTATCGCCGGCGCCAAAAACCGTACAGGATGCTGTAAAGCGTTATTACGACTTCAGTAATGAAGCCCCCAGCTATTATATGTGGCGCATACTGGACCAGGGGCGTGAGCCTTTGAGAAGAAATATGGCGAAACTGGCAGGTTGCAATACAGAAGAAATTGCTATCAACCGCAATTCATCCGAAGGATTGGAGACGGTCATCTTTGGATGGCCCTTAAAAGCGGGCGATGAAGTGGTGGCTGCCAAACAGGACTATCCCAATATGATCAATGCGTATAAACAAAGGGAATTGCGGGATGGTATCAAAATGGTCTGGATCAATCTCGAATTGCCGAGTGAAGACGAGAATTACCTCGTGCAGCAATATGTAAAAGCATTTACTTCCAAAACAAAGATTGTTCATATTACCCATATCATTAACTGGAATGGCCAGATACTCCCGGTAAAGAAGATCGCGGAGGAAGCGCATAGACGCGGAATAGAAGTAATAGTGGATGGCGCTCATTCCTTCGCACATTTTGACTTTAAAGTTCCCGATCTCGACGCGGATTATTTTGCTTCCAGTCTTCACAAATGGCTCTATGCGCCTATTGGGAGCGGCATGTTGTATGTAAAAAAAGATAAGATCAAAAACATCTATCCCTTATTTGCTACCAGCGATAATCCTTTGAAAGAAGATATCAGGAAGTTTGAGAACTTAGGCACAAGGCCTTTCTTTATAGAACAGGCGATCGGCAAAGCGCTCGAGTTTCATGAAATGATCGGCAGCGAGCGAAAAGAAAAACGTTTGCATTACCTGAAGAATTACTGGATGGAAAAAGTAAAGAATATCCCGAAAGTGAAACTCAATACTTCGCTGGATCCCAAATGGGGTTGCGCCATCGGCAATATCGGCATAGAGGGAAAAAAGCCCGGCGAACTGGATTCCTTCCTGTTTGATAAATATAAAATACATACAGTGGGCATTGTCTGGGAAAATATAAGCGGCGTAAGAATTACCCCGAATGTTTATACAACAATCAGTAACCTTGATGTGTTGGTAGAAGGTATTACCGCTTTTGCAAAAAGTTAAATGTAACACCGGTATAAATAGGAAATTCGAAACTGGAAAATGAGGAATGTGGAAGTGAAGGACATTCTGACTTTCTCCTTCCTGATTTTTATATGTCATTACCCCTAACTAACCGAAAGATCAACCTGGTACAGGCTACTTCTATCAACATGATTGATATGGTAGGCATCGGTCCGTTCATCGTGATGCCGTTTGTAGTAGCGCAATTCAACAATGGCTTGTTTATATGGGCATGGATATTCGGCGCTGTTACGGCATTCGCGGATGCAATGATCTGGAGCGAGCTTGGCGCTAAATATCCCCTCGCCGGCGGCACGTACAATTTTCACCGTATTGCATTCGGGGAAAGGGGCGGCAGGTTTATGAGTTTCCTTTTTGTCTGGCAGACAAGTATCCAGGCGCCCCTGGTCATGGCTTCCGCTTCCATTGGCTTTTCCCAGCACCTGACTTATATTATTCATCTTACAGACTGGCAGCAAAGAACCATATCAGGCGGGTTGGTGATACTTGTTTTTCTTTTGCTGTACCGGAAAATAGAAACGATTGGCAAGATATCGGTTGCGCTCGGATCCGTGGTTGTGCTGACTATCCTATGGATCATTATCAGTGGATTGACCCACCGCCAGCACTCGTTACAGTTATTGCCTTCCGGTACTGAATCATTTTTCAGCTATGCTTTCTGGGCAGCCATCGGACAAGCATCCGTTAAAACAGTGTATGCTTACCTGGGTTATTATAATGTTTGCCATCTTGGCGGGGAGATCAAAAATCCTGCAAAGAATATTCCCCGCAGCATTTTTATTTCCATAGCGGGCATAGCTATTTTATACCTGCTGATGAATATCAGTATAATGGGAGTGATACCCTGGCAATCCATTAATAAAGATGATAAGCATTTAGTAAGTTCTTTTATGGAACAATTATACGGACACCAGGCCGGGATCATCATTACAGGATTGATCCTGCTGATTGCCTTTTCCTCTTTATTCGCGTTGGTACTGGGTTATTCAAGGGTCCCTTACGCGGCCGCTGTGGATGGTAATTTTTTCAGAATATTTGCGAAAGTGCATCCGACAAAAAACTTCCCATATATCTCATTGATCTTTTTGTGCGCACTGGGTTTTGTATTCAGCCTGTTATTGCGGCTCGATGAAGCCATCAAGTCGATATTAGCCATACGTATAATTGTTCAGTTTGTCGCACAGGCAGTGGGAATTGTATTATTGCGAAAAAGTCTTGGGGCAAAAGACCTGCCTTTCAAAATGTGGCTGTTTCCCGTGCCGGTTATTATTTCTGTTGCGATCTGGCTGTTTCTTTTTATTTCTACCGGATGGTTTGCCTTGTGGGGAAGTTTGATCGCTTTAGCCGGCGTATGTGTTTATTTTATCCTGAAATCAATAAAGGAAAATAAGATCTGAAATGCAAACGGGGGATGCCCATGATGTTTTATCATCTTTCATCATCTCTTATTAGCGTTTATTAGCGTCCCAAGCTTACCGATATCTTTCCATAGACACCGGAATTACTTCCCACACCGCCCTCTGAGCCCTTAGATGAATTGGTAATAGTTCCGCTCAGTCCTTTTGTGTAATTGGAGCCACCACCACCACCGCCGGACGCATAGGGATCACCTGAAAGCATTGCGCTTTCAAAGGTGGCTGCCGCACCTCCGCCAAACCAGCCATCACCGCCCCATCCTTCACCGATCGCCTTTGCGTTATTGGTTCCTCCTTTCAATGAGGCGCCATTCTTTCCATTCATTCCTGTGGATGTGGATCCACCTATACCGCCATTGGTCATCGAAGCGCCGGCGCCGCTATTGCCGCTGTGAAAAAGACCGGAGCCGATTGTTCCTCCCATACCTGATGGACCGCCATCGCCACCTCTTCCTCCGTGTGAAGAACCATTTCCGCCGGCGGCCGCTATGGCAATATTGGCTGTATCTCTCCGGATAGCAGTAATGCCGCCCTCTTTTCCACGGGTACCGCCTGGCCCGACTATAAACAATAATGTCTCACCTTCTTTTACATTGACAGACCCACTGACAAATCCGCCCTTTCCCCCGGTTCCGTTTCCACCACCGCCCCAGCCACCTGCTCCCCACAACGAAACGGTCAGCATGGTTATACCTTTGGGCACGACAAACTTATAGGTACCCGGTGTGGTGAAGTCTTTTGTATTGGTTTGCGCGGATGAGGTTTGAACAAGACATAAGCAGGACAATGCTAAAATGATAAAAAACCGTTTCATAATGAACTATTTTTTTGCAAAATAGAAATTACCGGGGGGGCGCACAGCTACATAAATGTGTAGCAGATGCTTTAAAGTTTTTTATTTGTCAAGGGGTCATCCAAAAACAGGATATCCACATACTTTAATAATCCAATGGTTCGTTAACTATTTTTTCTGTTACATTTATCGTTAATCAAAGCCCATGGAATGAGCCATCCCAAAGGAAAACTGATAATCATCGGGGGAGGGTGATCAGGAAGCTGGTGGATGTGGAATAATGGTTTAAAGGGTTTAACGGTTCAAGGGTTCAAGGGTTTTTTATAGAAGAATGTTTTATTACCGGTAGTAAAAGTATCGAATTTGAAAAACCTTTAAACGATTTAAACCTTTTAAACCCTTTAAACGTTTAAACACCCCGGAGCTTAGAGTTTGTACCGTCTACTTTCTTTATCTTGTGAGGAAATATTCCGCATGAAAAGAATTCTTTTCCCTCTTCTATTTATAGCATTCGCATTTATGCCGCAGAAAAAAACAAAAGTGATCTTTTTTGGCGATTCTATTACGCAGGCGGGAGCGGGGCCGGGTGGTTATATCCTCCGTATTGACAGCCTGTGCAGGAAAGAAGGACTGGGTGATAGGTTCGAATTCGTAGGCGCCGGTGTCAGTGGTAATAAAATATATGACCTGTACCTGAGAATGGAGGACGATGTGCTGGCGAAGAACCCCGGTATAGTAGTTATTTATATTGGCGTGAATGATGTATGGCACAAAGTATCAGCCGGAACGGGTACAGATCCGGATAAGTTTGAAACATTCTATGAGGCTATTTTGAAAAAGCTGAAAGCAAAGAATATTAAAGTCATTCTTTGTACACCGGCTGTGATAGGTGAGAAGACTGATTTCAGCAACCGGCAGGATGGTGATCTGAATTATTACAGCAATATTATACGAAGCATAGCGCAAAAAAATGGTTTGCCATTGGTTGATCTCCGCAAATCATTCCTCGATTATAATTTAAAAAACAACCCGGAGAATAAGGATCACGGGATACTCACCGTTGATGGGGTTCATTTGACAGCCAAAGGAAATCAAATGGTGGCTGATGAAATGTGGAAAGTGATCAAATAGTTTTTACGAGGAAATAGTTCTTTTTCCCTTTTTGGACGAGAATGTATTGACCATGTAGCAATAAAGAGCTATCCACTTTCAACTTTTCATTTTCCACTTTTTTGCGGTTAATACTTACCCCGCCGCCCTGTACAGTTTTTCGGGCATCTCCTTTACTTGAAAAAATACCCGTTTCAGCCAGGAAGGAAACGATATCAATCCCTGTAAGTATTCTTTCTTTGGCAAAATCAGATTTGATCACGCCTTCCATTTCTTCAAGATCTTCTATACTTAATGATTCTGCGGGGGCATCCTGGTTAGAAAATAATTTCTGCGTAGTAACTATCGCCTTTTCATATTCTTCCCGGCCATGTACAAAGACGGTTATTTCTCTGGCCAGCCTTTTTTGTAATAGCCGTTGGCCCGCATCTTTCTTATGAGCAGCTAAGATGTCCGCGACTTCGGATTGGGATAAGAAGGTAAATATTTTGATCCATTTCTCTGCATCTTCGTCGCCGGCGTTGAGCCAGAACTGGTAGAATTGGTAGGGAGAAGTCTTTTGAGGATCCAGCCACACATTTCCTTTTTCGGTTTTGCCAAACTTGCCTCCGTCGGCTTTTGTAATAAGCGGGCAGGTAAAGGCGAAGGCTTCGCCTCCGGCTTTTCTTCTTATCAATTCTGTGCCGGTCACGATATTTCCCCATTGGTCACTGCCACCCATTTGTAATTTACATTTCTTGTTTTCATACAGCCAGTAAAAATCATAACCCTGCACTAACTGGTAAGTGAATTCAGTAAAACTCATTCCCGTATCGCCTTCAATTCTTTTTTTCACGCTATCCTTGGCCATCATATAATTGACTGTGATATGCTTTCCCACATCGCGGATAAAATGAAGGAAAGTCATTTCTTTGAACCAATCATAATTGTTTACCATTTCGGCGGATCTTTCCCCGCAATTAAAGTCAAGGAATTTTTCCAGTTGCTTTCTTATTCCTTCCTGGTTGAATCGCAAAATTTCTTCACTTAATAAATTTCTTTCTTCGCTTTTCCCGCTTGGATCGCCCACCATGCCGGTAGCCCCGCCAACCAGGGCGAGCGGCTTATGTCCTGCTTTTTGCAGGTGTACTAATAGTAATATAGGTACCAGGCTGCCGATATGGAGACTGTCGGCCGTAGGGTCA
This sequence comes from Bacteroidota bacterium, assembly GCA_030706685.1. Taxonomy (GTDB): domain Bacteria; phylum Bacteroidota; class Bacteroidia; order Chitinophagales; family Chitinophagaceae; genus VBAT01. The sequence continues at coordinate 46,460 of JAUZOA010000030.1, read as the reverse complement.
AAACCGACATATCCCTTTGTCATTTCTTTGGATAATTGTTCTTCGGTTCCCGGCATGATATCCTGGATCATCCCTCTCCATCGTAATTCTTCAATGAGGTTCATTGCGTTATATCAAAATTTTGCGACAAAACTAAGGGATAATGATAAAGCTATCGGACAAATACAATATTTTTCTAATCTGCTCGTTTTCAATGGTTAGTCTTTTCCCTTAGTAAAACTATGATTTTCGGGGGGCAAAGATTAATTTTACAAGCCGTTCGTCCTTATAGAAAACAATGTTATTTAATTGCTTATTTGAAAATTATCCGAATGAAATCAATCCGCCTGCACTTTCCCCTATTTATAACTATTTTTCTTACTATTTCTGCTACCGCACAATTTCGTAAGTACTCCAATGAATTCTTAAACATCGGTGCGGGTGCAAGGGGTCTTGCTATGGGCGGCGCCCAGATAGCTTCTGTGAGTGACGGTACAGCCGGTTATTGGAACCCGGCAGGATTAGTAGGAATAAAAGATTATCCCCAGCTTAACCTGATGCACGCGGAATATTTCGCCGGCATTGGTAAATATGACTACGCCAGTATCGCGTTCCCGGCTTCCAATAATAAAAGAGTATTTGCTGTTACAGGTTTGCGTTTTGCGGTAGATGATATCATGAATACGCTGTTCCTGGTAGAGCCCGACGGGTCTATCAATTATAATAATATACAGGCATTCTCATCGGCGGATTATGCTTTTATTTTCTCCTTTGCGCAGAAGCTGAAAGAAAGTACAAAAAGGAATATACACTTTGGAATGAATGCTAAAATTATTCATCGAAGTGTAGGAAGTTTTGCAAAAGCCTGGGGATTTGGATTCGATGGAGGAATCCAGATTGTTCAGGACAAATGGAAATTCGGGATCACCGGGCGGGATGTTACAACAACGTTTAATGCCTGGTCATTCAATTTTACAGAAAGAGAGAAAGAAGTATTATACCTTACGCATAATGATATCCCGGTGAAGTCGACAGAATTAACGGCCCCGAGACTGATAATCGGAGCATCCCGCGACTTCAAGCTTAGCAAAAAAACAAGCCTGCTGGCAGAAGCGGATATTGATTTTACGTTTGACGGGAAGCGCAATACTGTAATCAGCACTACCGGGTTTAGTGGCGATCCCAAAATGGGATTAGAATTGAATATTAATGATGTTTTTTTCTTACGTGCCGGAATTAATAACTTCCAGAGAGCATTGGCAGATGGCGATACCCTGAACCAGAAAAAAGTCTGGATTTACCAGCCGAGCGCAGGCGCCGGTTTCAAGATCCAGAATGTGACCATTGATTATGCCTTTACTAATCTTGCCAATCAATCCAACCCGTTATTTACGCATGTTTTTTCGTTGAGACTCGATATGGTGAATGACAAGAATAAGAATAAAAAGAAAAAATAATCTGTACCCGACAAAACTTTGTTCAATGAAAAGAATTTTACTTTTGTTATTGATTGTTTCCACCCTTGGTGCAAAAGCCCAGGTATACAATAACGAATGGATCGATTACTCCAAAACTTACTATAAATTCAAAATTGGAGTAACAGGATTGTACCGTATTACACAGCCGGTACTGGCATCCATTGGCCTTGGAACCACTCCTGCGGAAAATTTTCAATTGTGGAGAAACGGCAAGGAAATTCCCATTTACACAACTGTGCAAACCGGGGCGATGGGCAACAGCGATTATTTTGAATTCTGGGGGGAAATGAATGACGGCAAACCTGATAATGTACTATACCGTCTTCCGGATTACCAGTTAAGTGATAAATGGAGCTTACAAACCGATACGGCAGCTTTCTTTCTTACGGTGAATCCTTCGGGAAATAATTTTCGTTTGCAGCCGACGGTGAATGATGTTGCCGGCAATTCATTGCCGCCTGAACCTTACTTTATGTACACGGCCGGTACCTATTATAAATCAAAAGTGAATAGTGGCCGGTCGGAGCTTGTAGGTGATTCTTATACTTATTCCTCATCATACGATTATGGAGAAGGCTGGACGAGTGTAGATATTGCCAATGGTGGAACGCTTTCGGCTTCCTATGGTAGTTTATTCCCTTATACGGGAAGCGGCGCTCCGGCGCCTGTTATAAAAGTAAACGCTGCCGGGAATGCTGTTCATCCCAGGTATTTTAAAGTAAATCTTAACGGGGACTCTGTTTTGGGCCAGACACTTAATTATTATGATTATGCTAAAGCTTCTGCACCCTTCAATATTTCGCTGATAAACAGCGGCAGCGCCAATCTTGATATTATCAATATGGGAACTGAAGCCAGTGACCGCATGGTCGTAGCTTCATCAGAAATTACTTATCCCCGCCAGTTTAATTTTGCCGGTGCTGTTAATTTTTATTTTGAGCTGCCTGCTAACCCCGCGGGTAATTACCTGGAGATTACATCATTCGCTTTCAGCGGCAGTTCACCGATATTATATGATCTTACCAATGGCAAAAGATATGTTGGAGATATCAGCAATCCGGCCATAGTAAAAATTGCCCTGCAGCCTTCTGCTGTTGACAGGAAACTGGTGCTGGTAACGGCAACCGGCGCGTATATCAATTATGTCACTTCGCCTTCTTTCCAGGCGCGAAATTTTGTAAATTATGGCTTACCTGCCAACCAGGGTAATTATCTTATTATTTCGAACCCGGTTCTTACAAACGGCGCCAATGGAACAAACCCCATTGATGATTACCGTGCCTATCGAAGTTCTCCCGAAGGAGGCAATTACAATAGTAAAATATATATGATTGATCAGTTAGTTGATCAGTTTGGCCTGGGAATTAAGATGAACCCGCTATCCATCAGGAATTTTTTAATGTGGGCAAGGGCGAACTATTCTGAGCCTTTAAAAGATATTCTTCTTATCGGAAAGGGTGTAGTATATAACCAGTTTGATCAGCTTGACAATGATCCAAACATGGCTACTCTTGCCCTGGTTCCAACCTATGGCTATCCTGCCTCGGATAATATGCTGAGTGCAGCGCCGGGAACTTCTACCCCGCTTACACCTGTTGGACGAGTCTCGGCTATTACTGCCAACGAAGTAGCCATATATCTCGAAAAAGTAAAAGAATACGAGCAGGTTCAAAAAGCTTCTTCCCCGGTGGCCGAAGACAGGTCCTGGATGAAAGAAGTAATACATGTAGTGGGCGCCAGCGATCAGCAAACGGCTGACATTCTATCCACTTCACTGGACGGACATGCAAGGATCATCGAAGACACGCTTTATGGTGGTTACGTGAATAAGTTTGCCAAGAATTCTGCGAGTTATGTCGAACAAGCCGATAACGACAGGTTGACCTCCCTGATTAACGGGGGAATAGGTATCCTGACTTATTTTGGTCACTCATCTTCCAGTACCCTGGAATTTAACCTGGATAACCCGCTTAATTACAGTAATGCGGGAAAATACCCGGTGTTTATTGTTATGGGATGTAATGCGGGAAATTTTTACAACTTTAATTTGGCCAGGCTGACTGCGTACGAAACATTATCTGAAAAATACGTTTTGGCGCCTGAACGCGGTTCTATCGCATTCCTGGCCAGTACTCACCTCGGGATTGTACATTACCTGGATATCTATAATACACAAACTTATACAGCAGCTTCGATAACCAAGTATGGACAAACGCTTGGCGAGATCCAGGATGAAGCTATTTCAAAAGTATTTTCCATCACTACTGAAAATGATTTCTATGCCAGGTTCCAGTGCGAGCAATTTACCCTGCATGGCGACCCGGCTCTCCGGTTATATAATTTTTCAAAACCCGATTATGTGATCGAAGACCCGATGGTAAAAGTTTCTCCTTCGTTCATTTCTATTGCCGAAACGCATTTCCAGGTTAATGCCAAATTCATGAATATTGGCCGGGCCACCAGTGACAGCGTGGTTGTGGAAGTAAAACGGACTTATCCCAACCTTACTACCAGTATAGTAGAAAGAATAAAAATAAGGGGTATACGATTTATGGATTCTATCACTGTCAATATACCCATCGTCGCTACCCGGGATAAAGGATTAAATAAAATAACGATCACGCTGGACCCTGACAATACCATACCTGAATTATATGAGACAAACAACTCGGTAACCAAAGATGTGTTCATTTTTGAAGATGAAGCACGGCCTGTCTATCCTTATAATTTCTCCATTGTAAGCCAGCAAAACATAAAACTGGTTGCTTCTTCAGCTAATGCATTTGCTGTTTCCCGGGATTATATCATGGAAATAGATACGACGGAATTGTTCAACTCCCCGTCAAAAGTTACGCGGACCGTTACTTCATCCGGAGGTGTATTCGATTTTACCCCCGGAATTACATTTGCCGACAGCACCGTTTATTATTGGAGAATTTCGCCATCTGCTCCTACAGGTTCTCTTGTCTGGAATAAATCTTCTTTTATTTACCTGGCCGGCTCAGATGCAGGTTTTAATCAGTCGCACCTGTACCAGCATTTCAAAGACCAGTTCGATCGTCTGAAGCTGGATTCCGTATCAAGAAGATTTTATTTCGGCGACCGGACCCGGAATATTTTTGTTCGAAGCGGTTCATTCCCTTATGGCTTCTCGCAGGCAGCGGGGTTCTCTGTAAGTATAGACGGAAGCTCCAACATACAAAGTGTGTGCGGTGTCGCAAATGTTGTATTTAATGTATTTGACTCCATTTCTCTGCGGCCATGGTTTAATAACTGGGGGGGATACCCGCCTCAGTATGGCAGTGATCCTATTTGCGCGGATGACAGGGCATGGAATTTTCAATTTAATATTCAGGATTCAGTCAAACGGAGAAAGGCTGTTGAATTTATGGACCTGATACCGGATGGTGATTATGTTGTAGTGCGTAATTGTTCTTATTACACAGACGCTATTCCCGCGTTGGCTAATACTTATGTAACCGAGTGGCAAAATGACCAGGTTAATCTTGGCCCCGGCAATTCATTGTATCATCGCCTGAAAGCCCAGGGATTTGCCACGATAGATTCTTTCTACCGTCCCAGGGCATTCATATTTGTTTACCGGAAGAACAATAACAGCTTTACGCCCCAGTTTACTTTCAGCCAGGGTATTTACGACGCCATTACTCTTTCGGTGGACCTGCAAACACCCGATACACTTGGCTTTATGACTTCTCCTTTGCTCGGCCCGGCAAAAGGATGGAAACAACTTCATTGGCGGGGTAATAGCATTGACACTGCGGCAGGAGACATGCCGTTGGTTAATGTTTATGGCGTTGATAACAACGGAGTGGAAACCCCTTTAATAACGAACCTCAGCACGGCACAACAGGATTATGATATTTCGTCAATAGATGCTGCGCAATATCCCTATATCAAACTGAAAATGCAAAACCAGGATTCGGTAAACCTGACTCCTTACCAGTTAAAATACTGGAGATTGACTTATATTCCTGTACCCGAAGGGGCCATTGCTCCTAATTTATATTTCACTACAAAGGATACAGTAGAGGTGGGTGAACCCGTCAACTTTGGCATTGGCTTTAAAAACATAAGCAATGTGGATTTTGACAGCGTAAAAGTTAAGATGAGCATTACGGATAAAAGCAATATTGAGCATATTATCCCTATCCCAAGACAAAAGAAGCTCCTGACTACTGCGCCTGATGACACGCTGAAGTTAAATGTGCCGATAGATACCCATACACTGGCAGGCATGAACAGTTTGTTTGTAGATTTCAACCCCGATAATGACCAGCCGGAGCAATACCTGTTCAATAATTTTGCGTACAGGAGTTTATATGTAAGACCGGATAGCCTGCACCCTGTGCTGGATGTTACGTTTGACGGGGTTCACATTCTTAACCGTGATATCGTCTCCTCCAAACCGGGTATTGTTGTCAAACTGAAAGATGAAGCCAAATGGCTGATACTTGATGACACCTCCTTACTGAATGTACAGGTCAGGTTCCCTGACGGAAGCCTGCACAGGTATTCTTTCAGCAATACGGATACCTTGCAATTCATACCGGCAGGGCAGGCGCCTAACCCCGACAATACGGCAACAGTAAACTTCAAGCCTTATTTCCTGCAGGATGGAGATTATGAATTGATCGTTACGGGTAAGGATAAGAGTGATAACAATGCCGGTAATATTGAGTACCGCGTTGCCTTCCAGGTGATCAATAAGCCCATGATCTCTAATATGCTTAACTACCCGAATCCTTTTACAACATCTACTGCATTTGTATTTACGATAACAGGTACTGAAGTACCGCAAAATATAAGAATACAAATTCTTACCATCACCGGTAAGATCGTCAGGGATATTACCAAGGATGAGCTGGGACCATTGCATATCGGGCGTAATATCACCGAATTTAAATGGGATGGTACAGACCAGTACGGGCAAAAACTGGCGAATGGTATTTATTTATACAGGGTAATTACCAACCTGAATGGTAAATCTCTCGACAAATACAAAGCGGAAGGTGATAACACCGATAAATACTTCAATAAAGGGTATGGCAAAATGTACCTGATGCGATAACCGGAAGAAGAGCTGTTAGCCATTGTCCATTAGCTAACAGCTCTTTTCATTTCAAAAAGTTTTTCCAGCCCAGCTTTAATAGAATTCTCTTAGCAGAGTTTTTTGCATAGTCTTTTGTGTAGGTACTGATTTTCTTTAATGCAGATTCCTGTGGTTTCGGTTTGAATACCGTATCATGGAAGGAAATATTATCCGGTACCGGCGTAAAATAATATTGATAAAAAGATTTTCTTGTAATGCCTTCAGGTACGTTGATCCGGCTATAACCGTGATAAGAAATATTGGAGCACTCAAATAGTACGCAACGGTTAAAAACCGGGGCGATGCTTTGAATACAATTTTTAACTTCGGCATCCCATAATTCCAAATGGCCGCCCCAGCCCTGTTCCCATTGTTTGTTAAAAAAAATGATCAGGTTTAGTTTGCGGTGAAGTTTTTTTATAGGATGAAGATTATAATCAATATGAATATCCAGGAAGCTATGATTGGCTCCCTGGTGCAACCCATAGCCCAAACGGTCATTGATCGTTTCAAGAAAGTCAATACCGGTGATTGCCTGTAACCAGGTAATGAAAGCAGGCGAAGATAGCTCCTTATGCAACTGTTCAAACGAATCGTGAAGCTTGCTGAAATCGGAATGCTCCGCCTTTTTTTCGTTAAGGCCTTTGTAATGTGTCTTCATTTCTTCTACCGGGGGGAAATGAGCATAAATTGAACCGGCAATATCCTTATGCAGAAAATTATCGATGATCAGATGGTGTATCGGTTTGTTTGAAATAAAAGCAATGTGTAGTTCTTTTGAACGGGTTTGATCGAATACCTCAGGCCCGAACAGGTTATTTGCTTGCATTATTTCCACGTTTATCTGTAAAATGTTTTATAAAAGGAATTGCGAGAATATAAATGTAAGGAACTACGCTTAGAAAAAAACGGTTGTGCCAGTCATCGCAGGTTAAAATGACTGATACCCATGTAAGCATTACCAGCGACGAACAAAAAAGAAGAAGGTGTTTGTTTTGCCGCATCCATTGGCGGATGCTCAGGAGGGAAAAAAAATACAGGGGATAAAAACAGAGGCCCAGGTAAATATTATGACCCGTACTATAGTAGGTTCTGAATAGCCCGAAAAATGCCCGGGAACGTAACCAGGCAAGTCGTAAAAATTGCCCGGAATTATGCGTAATATAATAAAGAATGCCAAAAACAGAATTGGGATTACGGGAAGTCTTGATTTCAATAAAATGGGATAGAGTAGGCACCCCGCAAATGATCCTTTCATCCCGGAAAGGCAGCATAAAATCCAATTCGCCGCCGCTGCCCAGGGCTGCATTTAAAAAAAATAAAAACCCAATGGAGGCAATACCGGTGATAATGGTCTTGACCAGAACGGATAATGGCCTGAAAAACCGGAAAAATAAATAAAGAAATGTACAAGGCACCCATAGAAGGCCTGTAGGCCTTGTAAAACAGATAAGCAGAAGAAAGAGGAAAACTGCCATGAAATTTTTTAGGGTTAGTTTTTCCAGGCTTAGCAGGTAGCAACTGAATAAAAGGGTAAAACTGCAAAAAAGGGATTCCGTTTGAAGAAAGAAATTAAAGGTTTGCAAGGGAATATTAAATACAAGAAGGAGGGCGGTAATAACACCGGTAATCTTATTACTGATACGGGCCGCGAATTTATAAAAATACCATGTTGCCAGGCCATTGAATAACCACTGTACCATAGCCACAGGAATATATCCTGCGTTTAGTTGTTTTGCAGCAGTGATCAGGAAGATTTGAGTAGAATACAGCCAGAAATTAGGGGAGCTGACGGTACCCTTTGCAATCAGGTTATCTGCTTCCGCAATATATTTGGCGGCTTCAAGCTCTGTAACAATTCCATAACGGTAGAAAAGCGAAGCTTCTACAACCACCCAGCAGGAGGCAAGGATTATTTCAATTTTATAGGCATGCAGGAAAGCAGTGAGTCGTTTATAGATGCTAAACAATTCCGGGGTTGTTTGAGCAAATATAATCTAAATTAAAGAGTGATTTAGCCGGCTATTCGGCGGAAGCAGGATATATTAACAGCAACAATTTTTTCCGCACTTTTTCGAAGAACCCTTCTTCCGTCATGATATCTTTCAGCAAGAGGATTTTCTTTTCAAAAAGATAATAGCTTGCAGTAGCTGTGAGTAAGGCGACCGCAAAAGCTCCCAGGGAAACGGTCATGATACCGGAGGTATAACTAAATCCGTTGTTGAGAAGTTTGTCGAGGAAATAAAGCTTGGCAAGAATCAGGATTGGCCAATGATACACATAGAGGCCATAGGAAATTCTCCCGAAATATCTTAATACAGGATTTTCCAATAGCGCTTTTGAAAACATATTCCTCTTTTTTACCGCGAAAAAAATGATAACCCCAAGAATGGCGGCAATACTCGAATAACCAAAAAAGCTGAAATGAGGCATATTGGCAATTGCTGTTTTGGCAAGGATAAAAACAAACAAATGGATGCCAAGCAACAGCAATGCAAGCCGGATGACTTTCCGGCCAGCCTGTTCGTTGCTACTGAATCGCCAGATAGCAACAAGGCTTCCTACGCAAAGGCCATCCACTCTGGTCATGTATTGGAAATAAAAATTTGTATAACCATCTCCAAAATAGAGCCAGGAAGCGAAACGGCCTATTATGCAGGCGCCCAGGATCCCATACACGATCTGGCTGAGCTGGCGGGTACCTTTTACTGCAAAAATCACCAGGGGCCATACCAAATAAAACTGTTCCTCCAGGGATAGCGACCAAAAATGATTCATTAACAGGAAGTCATTTGGTTTCCGGTTGAAGATATAAAGCCAGTTTTGCAGGTGAAACCATGACATGACCTGGTGGCTATGATAATAATTATATTGTACATCCAAATACCGGAAAGCAGGAGCCAGGATGAAGAATACGAGCAGGACGCCATAATAAAGCGGAAATATTCTTAGTATGCGGCGGATATAGAAATTCTGTAAGAAATTTTTACTTGCTTTTGTTGATAATAAAATGTCTGTAATTAAAAAACCGGACAAAACGAAGAAAAGATCAACACCGATCCACCCAAATTCAAACCCGGGAATAAAATTAAGATTATGACAGGCTATTACAAGGAGTATGGCCATGCCGCGCAGGCCATCAAGGGCAGGGTAATACGACCTGGTGGGAGTCGTAGGGTTCATAGGGACGTTTTTCGTTACTGGATATCGGACTAACTGGTGTAAAGATTAAAACTTTACCTGATATTTTGTAGGTATCAGCCCTCAAACTCCGTAGTAATTATCCAATCGTAGCTTTACGCAGGATGTATTTGCCAATTATATCGAATTCGAGGTTGACTATTTCGCCAGGCACTACTTCCTTTATATTGGTATGTTCAAAGGTGTAAGGAATAATAGCCACACAAAAACTCTTCTTTTTTACCCTAAAGGCCGTCAGGCTAATGCCATTTACGCTGATCGAGCCTTTTTCAATGACCAGCTCTGCGAACTTTTTCGGGAATTCGAATTCTAATTCCCAGCTTCCCCTTTTTTCCTGTCTTTTAGTGCATGTGCCGGTTGTATCTACATGCCCCTGTACAAAATGCCCATCCAGCCGGCCATTTAACGGCAGGCATCGCTCGAGATTTACCGTTTTGCCGGCTGCCCATGAGCTCAGGTTGGTCTTTTGAAGCGTCTCATCAATGGCAGTAACCCGGTGCAGGGTTTCCTTTATTTCTTCTACAGTCAGGCAGACTCCGCTATGACTAAGGCTCTGGTCAACCTTCAATTCTCCCGCGAGTCCCGACTCTATCCAGAAAGTCTTGTTGGAGCCGTTGGTAATGACCTTTTTAACCGTCCCGGTTGCTTCTATAATGCCTGTAAACATGGCTGCAAATTAGCGGTTATTAGCGTTTTCACCCTGTAATTATGAGAGATGGAAACTTTTAAAATGCCAATGCTTTAAACTTTGGACTTTTCCCTCTATCTTTGCTCCCTCAAAAAAATACCAGGGAGGTATCAAAATGCTGATTATTGATTCAAAAGATTGCGAAAACATAGACAAGGCGCTGAAAAAGTATAAAAAGAAATTTGAGAAATCAAAGGTCTTGCTTCAGTTGCGTGAGCGTCAGAGCTTCACCAAGCCTTCGGTAAGACGCCGGAGCCAGGTGTTGAAAGCGATCTATAAGCAAAAGATCGCCAGCGGCAAAATAGAAGGATAAGCAGACCCTGTATGGGACGGGTTTGAAAAAACCATCATAAGACCTTACAGGCTTATAATAAGATAGAAGATAGCTGCAAAGTTTATAGCTTTGCAGCTATCTTTTTTATTGCACATGACAAAGCCCTGGCGAGGTCATGTTTTAATAATCCAGCTGATGCCTGTACTCACCCGCCCGGATATCCAGTTGTTTCTTGACTACCTCAAATTTGAAAAAAGGTATTCACTTCATACGGTTATTTCCTATGAAACAGACCTGGCTGCTTTTTTTGATTTCCTGGACGACAAATTTGGCAAACTCCCCTTAAAAGATATCTCGCATAACTTTGTCCGCAGTTGGCTTGCCGACCTGAAAGAAAAAGGGCTTGTTTCAAAATCCATCAACCGGAAAATATCCAGTTTAAGGTCTTTTTTTAAATATCATTTGAGAACCGGGAATCTTGAAGCAACGCCTATGTCGAAGGTAATTGCTCCTAAACTGAATAAAAGATTGCCGGTATTTGTCAAAGAGGCCGAGACAAAGCAATTGCTGGAAACCTTAAAGGAATCAACAGAAGACTGGAAGACCCTGAACGCAAAAATGCTGATAGTTCTTTTTTATAGCACCGGGATGCGGTTAAGTGAACTTATAAATATGAGGGAAAAGCAATTTGACGCCGGAAGGTCGCAGATCAAGGTACTTGGCAAGGGAAATAAAGAGAGGATTATTCCCCTGAGCCGGGAGGTAATAAAAAATATTGAGGATTACAGGCATTTGAAGAAAAAAGAGTTTGCCCGGAAGGACTCCAAAGGAGAAAAAACGGATAATGTTTTACTGGTTACGGAAAAGGGCAGGAAGCTGTATCCCAAATACGCCTACCTGCTCGTTAAAAAATACCTTGCGGGAGCAGGCACCCTGGATAAGAAAAGCCCCCATGTACTACGTCATACATTTGCCACACATCTTATGAATGGCGGCGCCGATCTGAATGCTGTCAAAGAATTGCTTGGGCACAGTAGCCTTGCATCTACGCAGGTTTATACACATAACTCAATAGAAAAGCTAAAAAATGTTCATAAAAAAGCGCATCCAAAGGCGTGAAAATATTTGCCCCCGGGACAATAAAAATTTACACTTTTTTTATTTGAACTGACTCATTATTTATGTAATTTCATAACTGAAGTCCTCCCCGGACCTCAAGCCAACTTTAGCTCTTTTATTTATTGTTTCACTGTTTAAAATCTCACGATTATGAATGTAAACATTCAGACTATTCGTTTTGATGCAGACACAAGGTTAGTAGAGTATATCCATCGGAAATTAGAAAAACTCGGCACCTTTCACGACCGCATCATTAAAGTAAGTGTGTTCCTGAAACTCGACAATGTTGTGCATACTATTAAAGACAAGATCGCAGAGATCAGAGTACACGTACCCAGACATGATTTTTTCGTTAAATCAACAAGCAAATCTTTTGAAGAGTCTTTTGACGATGCATTTGACTCTATCGTCACTCAAATAAAAAGAAAAAAACAAAAACAAGCCGCGTAACGCAAAAAGAATTAAAGATCCCGTCCCGATTCAATCGGGACGGGATCTTTTTTATTAAGCCAGGGTTACCCATTCTGTTCCCCGGAATTAGCCATTAATGACTCGCTTATGGGGTTATTCTTTTCTCTTCCCGGATTGTTGTCACAATTATTTACAACTTGCTGAAAACAAGCAAAAAATTCCCCGAGCAAAATTTTTGCAATATCCAATTTCCCTTACCTTTGCCTTCCCAAATTTTTGGGGTAGTTCTTTATTGCTTTGACCGTCGTAGCTATGAGCGAAAGCGGGTATCAAAAATGCCGAAGTAGCTCAGTCGGTAGAGCAACTGATTTGTAATCAGTAGGTCGGGGGTTCGACTCCCTTCTTCGGCTCATTTTAGATTTTGGAATATATATCTGAAATTTAAAAATTCGGGCAAGTAGCCAAGTGGCCAACGGCAACAGACTGTAAATCTGTCCTCTTCGGAGTTCGGTGGTTCGAATCCATCCTTGCCCACAGATCTTTGAATTTTGAAAAGTGTAATGGAGAAATTGGGGGTCGCCTTAATTTCAAAATTTCCCAATTTCCTGATTTCAAAATGCCAATGCAGAAGTAGCTCATTGGATAGTCCGCCGTGGCGGATCCGGGCTATAGACGCTGAGTTCTTTTAAATAAGCGGAAGTAGCTCATTTGGTAGAGCGATAGCCTTCCAAGCTATAGGTGGCGAGTTCGAGCCTCGTCTTCCGCTCTGATGAGACCACAGTCATATAAGTCAAATTGGTCAGATAGGTCATCACTCATTTGACTTATATGGCTCACTGACTTCAATGACTTTAAAAAGCCGTTGTAGCTCAGTGGTAGAGCACTTCCTTGGTAAGGAAGAGGTCAAGGGTTCAATTCCCTTTAACGGCTCTGATAATTTTAGATTTGAAATTTCAAATTTAAAATTGATGATAAGCGAACCAAACGTACAAGAGTGCCTTTCGCTTTGCTCTGGGTAAACCCGCAACATAAGCTGATAGTAGTAATACTGCCGGCTTCATAACTATAAAAAACAATAATTGATAAAACACAATTTAAAAACCGATAACAATGGCAACTAAAGAGACCTTCAAGAGGGATAAACCTCACGTTAATGTTGGTACCATTGGTCATATTGACCACGGCAAGACAACTCTGACTGCCGCTATCACTACCATCCTGGCCAAGAAAGGTATGGCAACGGCAAAAAAATACGATGAAATTGATGCTGCGCCTGAAGAGAAAGAACGTGGTATCACGATTAACACAGCTCACGTTGAGTACCAGACAGCCAATCGTCACTATGCTCACGTTGACTGCCCGGGTCACGCCGATTATGTTAAAAACATGATCACAGGAGCCGCCCAGATGGATGGCGCTATCCTGGTAGTGGCTGCTACTGATGGTCCTATGCCTCAAACAAAAGAACACATCCTTCTTGCCCGCCAGGTAGGGGTACCCAAGATCGTTGTATTCATGAATAAAGTAGACCTGGTTGATGATCCTGAATTGCTTGACCTGGTTGAAATGGAAATTCGCGACCTGCTGACTTTCTACGGTTTTGATGGCGCTAATACCCCGATTATCCAGGGCTCTGCTACCGGTGCTTTGGCCGGAGATGAAAAATGGGTGAAAGGTGTTGATGAATTGATGGATGCAGTTGACAGCTATATTCCTCTTCCCCCACGCCCGGTTGATCAGCCATTCCTGATGTCGGTAGAAGATGTATTTTCTATTACAGGTCGTGGTACGGTTGCTACGGGTCGTATTGAAAGAGGTCGTATTAAAGTAGGTGAAGCCATTGAGATCGTTGGTTTGATAGAAAAACCACTTAGTTCAACCTGCACAGGTGTGGAAATGTTCCGCAAGTTGCTTGATGAAGGTGAAGCGGGTGATAATGCCGGTTTGTTGCTTCGCGGAATTGAAAAGAACCAGATACGCCGTGGAATGGTAATTTGTAAGCCTGGTTCAATTACCCCACATACCGATTTCAAATGCGAAGTGTATGTACTGAGTAAAGAAGAAGGAGGCCGTCATACTCCATTCTTCAATAAATACCGTCCGCAATTCTATTTCCGTACAACGGATGTTACGGGTGAAGTAGAACTTGCTGCCGGTACCGAAATGGTAATGCCTGGTGATAATACCTCGTTGACTGTTAAACTGATCCAGCCTATTGCGATGGAAAAAGGTTTAAAGTTTGCGATTCGTGAAGGTGGCCGTACAGTGGGTGCGGGCCAGGTGACTGAGATTTTAAAATAAGCCTTTAGTTTTAAGCTATTAGCTTTAAGCGAAGACTTTGCAAAAGATGATTATCTTTGCACATAATGATTCTAAAAGCTGTCCCGACCTGGTCGGGATAGCTTTTAGCTTTCTACGGGCATAGTTCAATGGCAGAATAGCGGTCTCCAAAACCGTTGATGGGAGTTCGAATCTCTCTGCCCGTGCTAATTGAATTTGAAAAGGCTAATTGGGAAATTTCCCAATTTCCTGATTCCAAAATTTCAAAATGTAAACAATGAACAAGATCACAACTTATTTCAGGGAATCATTCAAAGAACTGAGTGAGAAAGTGAGCTGGCCTACCTGGGCACAGCTGCAGCAATCTACGATGATTGTATTGGTAGCTACACTGGTTATTACGGCTCTTGTATCGCTGATGGATTTTGCGGCGGGTGGTGCTTTGAAACTTATCTATAATCAACTTTTCAAATAATGACTGAAGTAACGACAAATAATAGCAGTGCGGAAAATGCCCAGCAGGAAACCAAATGGTTTGTGCTGCGGGTAGTGAGCGGAAAAGAACGCAAGGTAAAAGAATACCTTGACAAAGAAATATCCCGTGGCGGATGGAGCGAAGTGGTAAAGCAGGTATTTCTGCCGGTGGAAAAAGTATATAAAGTACAAAACGGGAAAAAAGTGATGCGTGAACGCAACTACTATCCCGGTTATGTGATGATTGAAATCACGGATGGAAAACTAAGCGATGATCTCCGCGATACGATTAAGAATACCAACAGTGTTATTCATTTCCTCGGAAAAGAAAACCCAATTGCTTTGCGTAAGGCCGAGGTAAATAAAATGCTTGGTAAAATGGATGAGATGGCCGAATCAGGCGGCGTAAGCATGAGCGAGCCATTTATCGTAGGAGAAACCATTAAGATTATTGAAGGACCTTTTAACGATTTTAATGGTGTGATCGAAGAAGTAAATGATGAAAAGAAAAAATTGAAAGTAACCGTGAAGATATTCGGCCGTTCAACGCCTGTTGAATTGAATTATATGCAGGTAGAAAAGATCAGTTGACAGGTGAAAACTACTACAGGAATCATCCGCCGGCCGGCGGATGATTTTTTTTTTGCCTGTTAAAGCTTCCCTAAAAACATCATTTTCCATACAGGGCTAAACAGGTTTTGATAAACGGTAACAAAATCACCTGCCCGTACGTATATCTTCGTAAGACCGACCGTTGAGCTGAGTGAGTAAACCAAACCATCAGTATGAAGAGAAAACTACGTTCACTCTTATTCCTGGCATTGTTGTGCCCGGGTATTGTTTCTTCCCAGCCCGCTCCTAAAAAATTACCGGCAAAACGTACTACAGCCAGTTTCAAAATTGATGGAATCCTTGATGAAGCTGCCTGGAAAGAGGCAATACCGGCTACTGATTTTGTAGAATGGCGTCCCACTTTCGGAGCTCACGAAGATCCGTCCTGCCGTACCGAGATATACATACTTTACGATAATACTTCCATTTATATAGGTGGCTATTGTCATGAAAAATCAGGCGATAGTGTGTCGAGGGAACTGGTAGGAAGAGACCAGGTGGGTGTAAATGATTATGTGGGTATAATCTTCGATACTTATCACGATAAGATAAATGGGGTAGGATTTTATGTAACGCCTTTGGGAGAACAATTCGATGCCCGGTACAATCCTTCCAATGGCGAAGATCCTTCCTGGAATGCCGTATGGAACAGCGAGGCAAAAATTGTAGCGGATGGATGGACATTTGAAATGTGTATTCCTTATTCTGCGCTCCGGTTTGTAAGTAAGGAAAATCAGACCTGGGGGTTGAATATCACCCGCAACAGGAAAAAGATCGGGAAACAATTCATGTGGAACCCCGTGGATCCCAAGGTAAATGGGTTTATCAACCAGGAAGGTGACTGGACCGGGATTGAAAAAATAGAGGCGCCTGTTCGTCTTTCTTTTTCACCTTATTTCTCTACCTATGCGAATCATTATCCTTACAAGACAGACGGTGTAAAAGACTGGACATCTTCTGTAAATGGGGGTATGGATGTGAAGTATGGTATTAACGATGCATTTACCCTTGATATGACATTGATACCTGATTTCGGGCAGGTACAGAGCGATAACCAGGTTTTGAACCTTACTCCTTTCGAAGTAAAATATAATGAGAACCGTCCTTTCTTCACGGAAGGAACGGAACTTTTTTCCAAAGGAAATTTATTTTATTCCAGGAGGGTAGGAGGCGCCCCCCTTCATGTGGATGATGTATATAATGAGCTGGGTACCGATGAGAAAGTCATCAGCAATCCTCTTGAATCAAAGCTGATCAATGCCACAAAAGTTTCGGGCCGCACAAAAAAAGGTTTTGGCCTGGGGATTTTTAATGCTATAACCAAACCGATGTATGCCACGGTGGAGGATACCATCACAGGCGCAACAAGAAAAATTCAAACCAACCCGCTAACCAATTACAATATCATTGTATTTGACCAAACCCTGAAAAATAATTCATCCGTTTCGTTTATCAATACAAATGTATGGCGCAGCGGAAGTGATTACGAAGCCAATGTCAGCGCAGCCTTGTTCGATTTTAATAATAAAAAGAATACCTACAACTGGAACGGAAAATTTGCCATGAGCCAGTTGATAAGCAAAGGAAATAATATCAACGGCTATTCCCATACTATCGGTTTTAATAAAACCGGGGGCAGATGGAATTTTCAATTGAGCGAAGACCTGGCCAATGATAAGTATGACATTAATGACATGGGAATTCTTTTCAATAATAACTACATAGATCATTATTTCTGGACAGCCTACCGCTGGCTGAAACCAACTAACTGGTATAACAGGATCCAGGTTAATTATAACGCTTATTACAGCATGTTATATAAAGACATGCCCGGGCAAAAAATAAACTCGCGGTTCCAGACTTTTGCCACCAATGTGAACGGAAACATCCAATTTAAAAATCTGTGGTTTGCCGGGATGTTTTTCGGATATGTTCCCAGGGGCAACGATTTTTATGAGCCCCGCACTACCGGCTATTCTTTCAGAACGCCAAGAAGAGTTCAGTTCAATCCCTGGTTCCAGGCAAACCCTACCAAAAAATACTATGCGGAGGTCAACTATTTTGTCGGCCTGAGAAGCTTGTTCCACAGCCCTAACCATGAGATAGACATTTTTCATCGCTACCGCTTTAATGACAGGTTCTCGATCAGTCATAACCTGACCTATAACCCCACAAAGAATGATGCAGGGTTTTATAATCCCATCGACCCGGCAGGCAATTCAATCTTTGTTGATAATATTCTTTTTACTAGGAGAAACCTTAAAACGATTTCGAATATTTTTTCTTTCAAATACAGTTTTAATAATAAATCAGGCATTACCCTGCGGCTGAGACATTATTGGAGTAATGTAAAGCAACTGGAGTTGTACGATTTAAAAGATGACGGTACGCTTGCGCCATCAAGCCATGCCGGCACTATACCGCTGATCCACCAGAATTTCAATATTTTCAATATCGACGCGGTCTATACCCTGCAGTTCGCGCCTGGCAGTTTTATCAATATCGTATGGAAAAACCAGGCATCAACTTTTGACGGGGATGTGGAACACGAATATTTTAAAAATTTTGACAATACTGTCTCATCACCGCAGAACAATAACCTGTCCTTTAAGATCATTTACTATTTGGACTATCTGGATTTTAAGAAATGGGGAAAGAAACGGAAAGAGGCCTGAAAGGCCTGACTTTCTTCTGGGTTTACCCGGGAAGGGAATAACGGGAACACCGAAGCTATCATCTGTCCTTTTGCCATTTTTTCGCCTGCTATCATCCACAGAACTCCTTTGCCTCTTGTTCCGGAATCCTCCGGGAACTCCCGCATAAGACCGGAACAAAACCCGGGGGATGCGTGAAGGAATCCTGTAATGCAAATTGAAAATCAACCATCTATATTATAACAAATAAGCACGCGCCCTAGCCTCTCAATTTGGGAAACTGTTGATTTGACATATTTAAATGTTTCTCTATGCTCCACTCACCAAAGGGTTAAGAAGCTATATCCTGATACAAAAAATGGCTATTTAACTTTCCTTAACCCGCTCATATGATCTTGAGCAAGAAAAAATAGGGCTGACGCTTTTTTTTTGAAAAATAGGCGGAGAGGTTTAAAAAAAATGTACTTTTCAGAATTATCTGCCATGAAAACAGGCTGGTAGATATAAGGAGCTGTTTTGTCGATTTTTTCTGAAACCACCATTTCGTTTCTTTTTAAAGAAGTTTCATTCTTTAAACGGAAAGTTGCGCTCGTAACAGTACTTTGGTTTATCCTTGGTTTGCTTACGGCAATAGCCGAGTTATTAAAAAATTCGGTCAATAATTTCCTCATTTTCCGTGGCGTATTCTGGCATACCTGGCAACAAACGAACCTGTATCTCCCGTATGTTGAAGAATATGCGGATGTCAACCATTACGGCCCTTTTTTTAGTGTAGTCATTGCCCCCTTTTCAATATTGCCGGTTAATATTGCTGTAATCGTATGGGTATTGGTCAACAGTCTTTTTTATTATTATGCCATTCAGCAGCTTCCGTTCAGTAAAAAAGAAAAAATAATTATTCTATGGATATGCCTGGTAGAACATTTAACAGCATTTCATAACATACAATTCAACCATGCAATTGCGGCATTTATAATCCTGGCTTATTGTTTTGTATCGGCGAAAAAAGATTTCTGGGCTGCGCTTTGTATTATGGCCGGTTTTTTTATCAAGTTGTACGGGATAGTGGGGCTGGCATTCTTTTTTATGTCGAAGAGAAAAACGGTGTTCTTTTTTTCCTGCTTATTCTGGGCTGCTATCGCATTTGTTTTACCCATGCTGATCAGTTCTCCCGGGTTTATTCTGCAAACTTATCATGACTGGTACCAGGCGCTGGTGGAAAAAAATGATATTAATACCAGTATCGGAAATTATATGCAGGATATTTCATTGGGAGGAATGATCAGGCGAATTAGCCATGATTATTCTTTCAATGAGATTATTATACTGGCTGGTGCTGCTTTTGTTCTTTTACTGGAAACCATTGCGGTTATCTTAATAGGGACCCGGAAGATGTGGCTTCTCTTATTGTCATCTTTACTTCTTAGTGTTGTTTTATTCAGTTCATCTTCTGAATCACCCACTTATATTATAGCTGTCTCGGGTGTGGCGGTATGGTTTATTCTTTCCAGGCAGGATTTTCCCCGACCGGCCATTTTTTTATTGATTTTTGTTTTGCTTTTTACAAGCATAAGCTCTACAGATCTCGTGCCTTACGCTTTTAAATCAAAATTCATTATTGGATATTCACTGAAAGCACTGGGTTGTTTCCTGGTATGGGTGGCGATTGCCGCACAAACGATATTTTATTATACCCGCTTTTTAAGGGAAAGGCATCAAAGCTTATCGGTCGGATATTTTACTGCTAACAATAACAGGCATCTTGTAAACTAACCATTATGAAAAAAATTACGGTGATAATACCGGTTATGAATGAAGAAGGAAATATTGAAAAACTCGTTGACGAGTTAAGTTATTCCTTCGCTGTATTGCCCTACAGGTTCAGCATATTATTTGTTGATGAAGGCAGCACGGACGGAACCCCGCAAGTTTTAAAAAAGGTGACAAAAACCTATAATAACGTTCATTATATTCTTTTGTCTAAAAATTTCGGACACCAGAATGCGCTAAAAGCCGGGATAGATGCCGCAGAAGGCGATGCGGTCATTATGATGGACGGCGATATGCAGCACCCCGTAGAAGTTATTCCCCAGTTATTACAGAAATTTGAGCAGGGTTTTGAGATAGTCAATACCATCCGGAAAGATAATGGAGACAGCACGGGATGGATGAAACGGGCATCTTCGCGTTTCTTTTATAAGCAGATCAACAGGCTGGCCGATATAAAAATAAGGTCAGGGTCCGCTGATTTCAGACTTGTCAGCCGGAAGGTTTTGAATGAACTCAAAAAACTTCATGAGTATGATATTTTTTACCGGGGCTTGATTGTTTGGGTAGGCTTTAAACAAACTGAGATCGAGTATGAACCGCGCAAACGATTTTCCGGAGCTTCGAAATACAGTTTATCAAAGATGATCCGTTTTTCAGTGCAGGGGATCACCTCTTTTAGTGTAAAGCCATTGCATGTAGCCGTATACATAGGTATAGCGGTGTCAATCCTGTCATTGCTGTATATACCTTATGTGTTGTATAGTCTTTTTGCGGGTATTGCAGTATCAGGATGGGCATCTACTATTGTCACAGTGGCTTTTTTCGGAGGATTGCAACTGATGGTGTTAGGAATTATTGGAATTTATATTGGCAAAGTGTTTATGTTTACGAAGGAAAGGCCACATTATATCGTGCGTGAGACAAATTTACAACCCGGAAGGAATGAAGAAACTAAAGAACCCCGGTACAGTATTGCTGAGTTTTGATATCGAGGAATTTGATACACCACTTGAATATGGAAAAAAGCTCTCATGGCAGGAGCAGATCAATATCTCCAGGGAAGGAACACAAAAAATACTCGATCTTCTTCTCCGGTATAACACAAAGGCGACTTTTTACAGCACAGTCAGTTTTGCCGGGGAAGTGCCCGATCTTATACAGCGCATCATGAATGAGGGGCATGAATTAGCATCTCACGGCCTGGAACATTCCGCCTTCCGGGTTGAGCATCTGGCTGAATCGAAACAGCAACTGGAAGCCTTAAGCGGCCGACTGATCCGCGGATACCGTATGGCTCGTATGTTGCCGGTGGATGAAAAAGAAGTGATGAAAGCGGGTTACCTGTACAATTCATCCTTAAACCCAACTTTTTTACCTGGCCGTTACAACAATTTCAGAAAGCCGCGCACTGTCTTTTACCAGGATGGCATTTGGCAGTTTCCGGCATCTGTCAGCACTTTCTTACGGATTCCTCTTTTCTGGTTAAGCTTCCATAATCTTCCGTTTTCCCTGTACCAGTTGCTATGCAAAAAAGCGCTCAGGAAAGACCGGTACCTGCATATTTATTTTCATCCCTGGGAATTTTGCGACATATCCGACCGGCATAGATTTGGTTTGCCATTATACATCAGTAAAAACAGTGGCGATGAGGGAATTAGAAGATTAGGGAAACTGATTTCCTGGCTAAAGATTGAGCAAAAAGCAGATTTTTTGACTACCAGTGAGTTTCTTTTGGATAAAATAAACGCAGAAGAATAAAAATAAGAAGAAAAACCCTACTTTTGCCGCCCCAATTAGTTCTTTCTTTAACCGCCAAAGCCACGGCAAGGCGGTCGACGGAATCCGCCAGTTGGCGGATTGGGAGACCAAGTAGTTCATAAAATGAAAGGTCGTTAACACCAAAAAGATTCAAAAATGGCAAAAGAAATCTCTGGCTTTGTAAAGCTGCAGTGCAAGGGTGGCCAGGCCAATCCTGCACCTCCAATCGGTCCTGCATTGGGTTCCAAGGGTATTAATATCATGGAATTCTGTAAGCAGTTCAATGCAAGAACACAGGACAAAATGGGAAAAGTGCTTCCCGTCTTAATCACCGTATATTCTGATAAAAGTTTTGATTTTATCATCAAGACTCCCCCGGCAGCCGTTCAGTTGCTGGAAGCTGCAAAAATTCCAAAAGGTTCCAAAGAGAGCAATCGTACAAAAGTGGGTAAAGTAAACTGGTCACAGATCGAGGCTATTGCCAAAGACAAAATGCCGGACCTTAACTGTTTTACTGTTGAAAGCGCTATGAAAATGGTAGCTGGTACAGCCCGCAGTATGGGACTTAATGTAGAAGGAAAAGCTCCCTGGGAAAATTAACCTCTGAATTCCCTAAAGAGACTTTGGAAAAAATTTTTAAAAAGAATTATTATGGCATTCATCAGTAAAAAAAGAAAAGTAGCCGAGGCGAAAATAGATAAAAACAAAGCTTATTCATTGAAAGAAGCATCTGCTTTGGTGAAGCAGGTTAACATCGCGAAATTCGATGCGTCAGTGGATCTTCATATCCGCCTGGGTGTGGATCCTAAGAAAGCTGACCAGGCTATCCGGGGCACTGTTACGCTTCCTCACGGTACAGGTAAATCAAAATCAGTATTGGTGCTTTGTACACCCGATAAAGAAGCAGAAGCAAAAGCAGCCGGAGCTGACTTTGTTGGCCTCGATGAATTTGTAACTAAGATCGAAGGCGGATGGGTAGGAGTAGATGTCATCATCGCCACTCCTTCTGTAATGCCCAAGATTGGTAAACTCGGTAAAGTATTAGGCCCCCGTAACCTGATGCCGAACCCGAAAACGGGTACGGTTACAAACGATGTAGCCGGCGCCATCAGTGATGTAAAAGGCGGTAAGATCGCTTTTAAAGTAGATAAAGTAGGAATCATCCATGCTTCCATTGGCCGCGTAAGTTTTGCGCCGGAGAAAATAGCCGAAAATAGCCAGGAATTGCTGAATGCGATTATCAAGGCTAAACCATCGTCCGCAAAAGGAATTTACATGAAAGGTATCAGTATGGCGAGTTCCATGAGCCCGGGTATAACTATTGATACGAAAGCATTTGTTCATTAATGGTCAGACTGTTGGCAGACCTGACTTAGAAATTAATACGTAGTTAATCGGCCAGACCGATAAAACCTAATAAAATGACTAAAGAGCAAAAAAATGAAGTGATAGAAGTGCTGAAAGGCAAATTCTCTCAATATTCCAACTTCTATGTTGCCGATACAGAATCATTGACTGTAGAACAGGTTGGCAAATTGCGCCGTGCCTGTTTCAGCAAACAGGTGGAAATGAAAGTAGCTAAAAACACGCTCATTAAAAAAGCGCTGGAGTCCCTGGATAACGAAAAATATTCAGGTGTATATGATTCACTGCATAAAGTGACAGCGCTCATGTTTTCTGAGAACCCGAAGGATCCTGCTTTGATCATCACCTCTTTCCGTAAAGAAAGCAATGGAGAAAAGCCTGTATTAAAAGCCGCTTTCATCAATGGAGATGTGTATACCGGGGATAACCAACTGGTAAAACTGATCAAGATCAAGACAAAGAACGAATTGATTGGCGAAGTGATTGGTTTATTACAGTCTCCTGCCAAAAGAGTTATTGCTGCTTTATTGCAGCACGCGGAGAAAAAAGCCGAAGGGGCTCCAGCCGCTTAAAAGTTATTAGCCATTAGCTATAAGCTGTTAGTTTTTTTGCTAATAGCTGACTGCTAAAAGCTCTATATAAACCCAGGCCTGAGGGTCAATCCGGATCAAGTCCGGGATGAATAAAGGCAAAATTTTTTTAATCAACCCGTCGGATCCGCCGCAGGCGGAAGTGAAGACGGTAAAAATTTAAATCAAATGGCAGACGTAAAAGCATTAGCAGAAAGCCTGGTAGGCTTAACAGTAAAAGAAGTGCAGGAATTAGCTGACTTCTTAAAATCAGAATATGGTATCGAACCCGCAGCCGCTGCAGTAGTTGTATCCGGCGGTGGTGAAGGTGGCGGTGCAGCCGCTGTTGAAGAAAAGACAGCCTTCAACGTAGTATTGAAGAGTGGCGGCGCTTCCAAACTTAACGTGGTTAAGATCGTAAAAGAAATTACCGGTCTCGGTCTGAAAGAAGCAAAAGACATGGTAGATGGCGCACCGAAGAATATCAAGGAAGGCGTTTCTAAAGCTGAGGCGGAAGAAATTGCCAACAGGCTGAAAGAAGCCGGTGCTGATGTTGAGATCGCTTAATTGAATAACTGTTTTTAAAATAAAACCCTTTCCGAACCGGAAAGGGTTTTATTTTGGTACTAACTATATTTTTAAAACTTAAAAGCAAGACCACCGCTCAAAATATATTTTCCATAACCGGCTTCAAGGAATAAACCGGCATTTTTGGATAATTTGAATTTAGCTCCCAACCCTACCTGGTAAGCAAATGACGAAGGATCTGGTGCATTTACAGCCTTGTTCCCGGATTGGTCTATATAATTTTGCGACCAGCTATTAATTCCAAGAGCTGTTCTCATATAAGGAGTAATCTTGTCAGTAACCACAGGTATGTATCGTACAAAATTGATCATGACACTCCAGTTCTCTAATTTCCCTGTAAGCACCGCGGGGTCGCTGGCAGGGGCATTATAGTCATAGTAGGGGATACTGACTTTTCCATAAGACGCCATGATGCCGATGCTCATTGTACGGCTAAACTGGTAATCAACAGTTCCAAATACAGGGCCGGTCTGGGACACCGATCCTTTATAATAATTATAAAAATCAAGTAACTCGACTTTGTCAAGATTCGGGAACCCATAGCCGAAAGTGATATTTACAGAAGGCGTAAATTTGGGCAATTGGCTAAATCTCTGTCTTTGCGGGGAAGGCTGCCGGTGCCGGTACGGGTACCCATACCTGAATTGAGCCTGGACGGATGAGGAACACAAAGCCACCATGATGGCTAACACCACATATCTTTTCATAGTGAAGAAATTTGTTACTATGAATAAATATTTTGGCCAGAGTTTAAATTCCCCGTGAAATAAATTTTTGAACAATGATTTAATTAACCCCGGTCATAATATGAGATAAGAAACGATTTTGGCATAGACACTGTCTGTGACGGCCGAAATTTTCTTTAAATCTGAGAGGGAACTGAAGTTCCCGTGCTGATTCCTGTACTCGACAATTATATTGGCCAGATTCCATTTTATATAAGGGTGAGTTTTCATCTCATCTTTGGTAGCGGTATTGATGTTGATTTTTTTTACTGCTATTTCTTCCAGGGCAAGGTATTGCCTGATCTTTTGGAAAACAGAATCCTGTAATCCATATATCTCACGCACCTGTTCAATCGAATAGAAGCCTCCCAGCTTCTCCCTGAAGGCCACGATCCTTGCTGCGAGCTTGCTCCCAATTCCCGGCAAGGCAATAAAAGCCGAAGTATCAGCCGTGTTAATATCAATTGAGTTGTAAGAAAAGCGTTTTGGCTCGTTTTCTTTTTTAGCATATGCCGGGCTATTCCCGTCTTTGGAGGTGTTCTCAATTTTTATATAGGGGGCTAATCTTTCATATTCATTTTGACGGATACCATAAATTTTCTGCAAGTCTCCGGGTTTATAAAAATGGCCTCCTTTGGCAAGGTAATTTTGAATAGTACGAATCGTTTTCACACCCAATCCAAGCTTTTTCCACCCGGCCTCATCAATCGTATTCGGATCAAAATAAAAAAGACTGCCGGGAGGAGAGGGGACAGATGCAGTGCGATTATACTCATGGGCATTATCATCGTCATCCGGCCCGGAATTGATTGTCCTCCTGTCGTTACTGGTTACTTCCCTAGTCTCAAGTCTCTTTACCGCTGATATCCACGAGGTATCTGCCGGAGTATAGCCTTTGCTGCTTTTAGTGTTTACCAGTCCCGGCAATAAGACGATCACAAGAATAAGAAAAAGAAGAAAGAGCAGGCCAATTCTTTCCTTGCGGGTAAAGACAAAGTAATCAGCTATGACTTTTTTCCATTTCATAACCGGCTTAATTTGGCTTAAAATATCTCATATTGCCATTACAATGGACGTTTTTTAACGGTCTTTTGGCGGGATTTTTGTTAGCAAACTTTTTTGGCTGTGAAGTAGAATTCCTTACCTTTGCCATCCTTTATTTTGGCCAAATATATTTTGACGTCCCAATCACGCTTAAGTAGTTGATCTCCACAGGGTTTCATTTTTTACGAAATGAAACCCTGAAAGTGATTTGTACGTCCTGAACTTTTTTAAAACCGGTTTTTGCGTATGTCCTCAACAAAAATGAATCACAGGATCGATTTCGGAAAAATCAAACATCTGGCTGAAGCTCCTGATCTTCTTGAAGTACAGATACAATCATTTAAAGAGTTTTTCCAATTGGAAACTACTCCGGATAAGCGAAATAATGAAGGTCTGTTCAGAGTGTTTAAAGACAATTTCCCTATTACCGATACCCGGAACATTTTCGTGCTGGAGTTCCTGGATTATTTTATTGATCCGCCCAGGTATACGATCGAAGAATGTATGGAACGAGGTTTGACCTATGCCGTACCGTTGAAGGCCAAACTTCGCCTGAGCTGTAATGATGAAGAGCACGTTGACTTTCAGACTATCGTTCAGGATGTGTTCCTTGGCAATATTCCCTATATGACCCCCCGGGGCACATTTGTAATCAATGGCGCCGAGCGCGTTGTTGTTTCACAATTGCATCGCTCACCAGGTGTATTCTTTGGCCAGTCTGTTCACCCGAACGGTACGAAGATCTATTCGGCCAGGGTTATCCCTTTCAAGGGCGCCTGGATGGAATTTGCAACAGACATCAATAATGTCATGTATGCATACATCGACCGTAAGAAGAAATTCCCTGTAACGACTTTGTTGCGTGCAATTGGATACGAAACAGATAAGGATATTCTTGAGCTGTTTGGAATGGCAGATGAAGTAAAATCTGACAAGAAAACTTTGTCGAAATATCTTGGAAAAAGATTGGCGGCACGTGTATTGAGAACATGGGTCGAAGATTTCGTAGATGAAGATACCGGCGAAGTGGTTTCTATTGAAAGAAACGAGATCGTGCTGGAACGTGATACTGTCCTGGATGAAGAAGCCGTTGATATGATTTCGGAAATGGATGTTAAAAGCGTTTTTATTCAAAGAGAAGATGTAGGCGGCGATTATGCGATCATTTATAATACCCTGAACAAAGACACTTCTAACAGTGAACTGGAAGCCGTACAATTCATCTATCGCCAGCTTCGTGGCGCTGATGCCCCGGATAACGAAACGGCCCGTGGTATCATAGATAAATTATTTTTCAGTGATAAACGCTATGATCTCGGTGAAGTGGGCCGCTACAAGATCAACCGTAAACTGAACCTGGATGCTCCCCTGGATCAAAAGACTTTAACCAAGGAAGATATTATCCTTATTATAAAATATCTCGTGAAGCTTACCAATGGTAAAGCTGAAATTGATGATATCGATCACCTGAGCAACCGCCGGGTACGTACAGTAGGAGAACAGTTATATGCCCAGTTTGGCGTCGGTCTCGCACGTATGGCGAGAACAATCCGTGAAAGAATGAATGTACGCGATAACGAGGTATTTACTCCTGTTGACCTGATCAACGCAAGAACACTTTCTTCCGTGATCAACTCATTTTTCGGTACATCACAATTATCACAGTTCCTCGACCAGACAAACCCGTTGTCGGAGATCACGCATAAACGTCGTATTTCCGCCCTTGGGCCCGGTGGTCTAAGCCGTGAGAGAGCAGGTTTCGAAGTTCGTGACGTGCATTATTCGCACTATGGTCGTTTGTGTACTATTGAAACACCGGAAGGGCCCAACATTGGTTTGATCTCTACGCTTTGTGTGCATGCGAAGATCAACGACATGGGTTTTATCGAAACTCCTTACCGTAAAGTGGAAGAAGGTAAGGTGAATATGAAGAGCCTGACTTTCCTCAGTGCGGAAGAAGAAGACGAAGCAAAAATCGCACAGGCCAATGCACCTCTTACTGAAAGAGGAGAATTTTTAAATGATAAAGTAGCCTCACGTCAAACCGGGGATTTCCCGATACTGGACAAAACGGAAGTTGAGTTTATGGATGTAGCGCCCAACCAGATCGTAGGCTTGAGCGCTTCACTGATTCCCTTCCTTGAGCATGATGACGCCAACCGTGCTTTGATGGGATCAAACATGCAACGGCAGGCTGTACCGCTTATCCGCCCGGATGTACCGATCGTAGGTACAGGCCTGGAAGGCAAAGCAGCCCGCGATGCAAGAATTCAAATTCATTCCGAAGGAAACGGCGTAGTTGAATATGTTGACGCCAATGAAATCCATGTTCGTTATGATCGTGATGAACAGGAAAGACTGGTAAGCTTTGAAGATGACCTGAGAGTTTATAAATTGACCAAATTCATTAAAACGAACCAGGAAACCTGTATCAACCTGAAACCAGGCGTTAAGAAAGGACAGAAAGTGAAAAAAGGAGATTTCCTGACCGAAGGTTATGCGACACAGAATGGCGAGCTCGCTCTTGGTAAAAATCTGAAAGTGGCATTCATGCCATGGAAGGGTTACAACTTCGAAGATGCCATTGTTATCAGCGAAAGGGTAGTGCGCGAAGATTTATTTACTTCCGTTCATATTTCAGAATATGAACTCGAAGTCCGGGATACAAAACTGGGTGAAGAAGAATTGACGCCGGATATCCCGAATGTTTCCGAAGAAGCGACAAAAGATCTTGATGAAAACGGTATTATTCGTATAGGAGCGCAGATTAAAGAAGGCGATATCCTCATCGGTAAAATCACTCCCAAAGGTGAAAGCGATCCTACACCCGAAGAGAAACTTCTTCGTGCCATCTTTGGTGATAAGGCCGGCGATGCAAAAGATGCTTCATTGAAAGCCCCCAATGGTGTAGAAGGCACCGTGATAGGTAAGAAATTGTTCCAGAGGGCGAAGAAAGATAAAAATGCCAAAGTAAGAGAGAAAGCAGCTATTGAAAAACTGGAAAGATTGCATGAGAAGAATGAAACTGACCTGATGCAGGTACTGGTCGATAAGCTAACCACTCTTTTGGCCAATTATACATCTGCAGGGGTTAGCAATAATTTCGGCGAAATACAAATTGGTAAAGGCGCGAAATTCACTGCCAAGAACCTTACCGGGTTGGATTATGCGAACATTAATCCTCTTGGCTGGACAAGCGACAAGAAAGTGGACGACCAGATCAATACATTATTGCATAATTATAATATTAAATACAACGAAGAACTGGGTCGTTACAAGAGAGAAAAGTTCAATATCTCTATTGGAGATGAATTGCCTGCCGGGGTATTGAAACTGGCTAAAGTTTATTTAGCCGTTAAGCGTAAACTGAAAGTGGGCGATAAAATGGCAGGTCGTCATGGTAACAAAGGTATTGTAGCGAAGATCGTTCGTCATGAAGATATGCCCTTCCTGGAAGATGGTACCCCTGTTGATATTGTATTGAATCCTTTGGGCGTACCGAGCCGTATGAACCTTGGACAGATCTATGAAACTGTTCTTGGATGGGCGGGCGAGGAACTGGGTATCAAGTTCTCTACGCCTATTTTCGACGGAGCTACTACTGAAGAGATCGCTGAATATTGCGCGAAAGCAGAACTTCCGAAATTCGGGCATACTTATTTGTATGACGGTGAAACCGGTGAGCGCTTCCATCAAAAAGCTACTGTGGGCATTATTTACATAATCAAATTGCACCACATGGTGGATGATAAGATGCATGCCCGTTCCATCGGACCTTACAGCCTTATTACCCAGCAGCCGCTCGGAGGTAAAGCTCAGTTTGGTGGTCAGCGTTTTGGTGAAATGGAAGTGTGGGCATTGGAAGCTTATGGAGCATCCAATATCCTGCAGGAATTATTAACCATTAAATCGGATGATATCATTGGCCGGGCAAAGACTTATGAGGCAATTGTAAAAGGTGATAACGTTCCGAGGGCGGGTGTTCCTGAATCTTTCAATGTGCTGGTGCATGAACTGAGGGGATTAGGACTTGACCTTAAGTTTGAATAATAGAAAAGCCGTTAGCTATCAGCTTTTAGCTGCCAGCTAACCGGTTTGACAAAACATTTTCTTAATAAAAAATGCCTTAGGCTATCCCGATAGCTATCGGGAGCTAGAGGCTAAAAGCTAAAAGCTCATATAAATATGGCTATCAAAAAAGAAAATCGTCCCAGGCCAACATTTTCAAAAATCACTATCGGGCTTGCTTCCCCGGATACTATCCTGGAAAGAAGCTATGGCGAAGTGTTAAAGCCTGAAACCATCAACTATCGTACCTACAAACCGGAGCGTGATGGTTTGTTTTGCGAAAGGATCTTTGGGCCGGTAAAAGATTATGAATGTGCCTGCGGAAAGTATAAACGTATCCGTTACAAGGGCATTGTGTGCGACCGTTGCGGGGTAGAAGTAACAGAGAAAAAAGTTCGTCGTGAGAGAATGGGTCACATTAAACTGGTAGTACCTGTTGTTCATATATGGTATTTTAAATCATTACCTAATAAGATCGGTTATCTCCTTGGAGTAAGTTCCAAGAAATTAGAGACCATTGTTTATTATGAGCGTTTCGTGGTAATACAACCCGGTATCCGTGTTGATAAAGGACAGAACTATGGTGATCTTCTGACGGAAGAGGAATATTTGGATATCCTCGATACACTTCCAAAAGACAACCAGTACCTGCCGGATGATGATCCGAATAAATTTATCGCGAAAATGGGAGCTGAAGCAGTGCATGATATGCTCCAGCGCATCGATCTTGACCAGTTATCCTTTGATCTTAGAAATACTGCGGCAACCGAAACTTCGCAGCAACGTAAAGCCGATGCGCTGAAACGTTTGAGCGTGGTAGAAGCTTTCCGTGATGCCAATACAAGGATTACTAACCGTCCTGAATGGATGGTAATGCAATATATACCGGTTATTCCGCCGGAACTTCGCCCGCTGGTACCACTGGATGGTGGCCGTTTTGCTTCATCTGATTTAAATGATCTTTATCGCCGCGTCATTATCCGTAATAACCGCCTGAAAAGATTATTGGAGATCAAAGCTCCCGAGGTGATCCTGCGAAATGAAAAACGTATGTTGCAGGAAGCCATCGACAGTTTATTTGATAACTCCAGGAAGTCAAACGCTGTTAAGGCAGAAGGTGGCCGTGCATTGAAATCCCTTTCAGATGTACTGAAAGGCAAGCAAGGCCGTTTCCGCCAGAACCTTCTTGGTAAACGTGTCGACTATTCAGGTCGTTCGGTTATCGTGGTAGGTCCTGAATTAAAATTGCATGAATGCGGGTTGCCAAAAGATATGGCTGCTGAATTGTTCAAGCCATTCATCATTCGTAAGCTGATTGAAAGAGGTATCGTGAAAACCGTGAAGTCTGCAAGAAAGCTTGTCGACAAGAAGGAAGCCGTGGTTTGGGATATCCTCGAAAATATATTGAAGGGTCACCCGGTATTGCTAAACCGCGCCCCGACACTACACCGCCTATCTATACAGGCTTTCCAGCCGAAACTGATCGAAGGTAAAGCGATCCAGTTGCATCCGTTGGTAACGACAGCATTCAATGCCGACTTTGACGGTGACCAGATGGCCGTTCACGTTCCTTTAAGCAACCCGGCTGTACTGGAAGCGCAATTACTGATGCTGGCCTCGCATAATATCCTGAACCCCCAGAACGGACAGCCCATTACGCTTCCTTCACAGGACATGGTACTGGGCCTGTATTATATTTCAAAAGGAAAGAAATCTACTGAAACAGAAAAAGTAAAAGGAGAGGGTAAGGCTTTTTATTCCAATGAGGAAGTGATCATCGCCTTTAATGAAGGAAAGATTGATCTTCATGCATGGATCAAAGTAAAAACAAATATCCGCAATGCTGACGGCCTGCTTGAACACAAGCTGATCGAAACAACGGTTGGCCGCGTCATCTTCAACCAGCATGTTCCTGCTGAAGTAGGCTTTGTCAATGCTTTACTCACTAAGAAAAACCTCCGTGAGATCATCGGTGATATCATTGAGATCACCAATGTGCCTAAAACCGCAAAGTTCCTGGATGATATCAAGCAACTTGGTTTCCGTACAGCTTTCCAGGGTGGTTTATCATTTAGCATCAACGACCTTATTATCCCTGAGATAAAAGAAGAATTGCTGGAGAATGCAAAAGGTGAAGTAGATGAGGTATGGGATAATTATAACATGGGTCTTATCACCAATAATGAACGTTACAACCAGATCGTTGACATCTGGAGCCGTGTAGATACAAGAATAACTGAAACATTGATCAGGGAATTGAGTAATGATAAACAAGGATTCAATTCTGTTTATATGATGCTTGATTCCGGCGCCCGTGGTTCCAAACAACAGATCAAACAGTTGGCAGGTATGAGGGGATTGATGGCCAAGCCAAGGAAATCAGGAAGTACGGGTTCCGAGATCATTGAAAACCCGATCCTTTCGAATTTCAAAGGAGGGCTGAATGTATTGGATTACTTTATTTCGACCCACGGTGCGCGCAAAGGTCTTGCCGATACGGCGCTTAAAACAGCTGATGCAGGTTACCTGACCCGCCGTCTTGTCGACGTGGCACAGGACGTGGTGATCACCGAAGAAGATTGCGGCACATTGCGCGGTATTGCTACATCTGCGTTGAAAGATAATGAGGATATTATTGAGCCATTATCTGATCGTATCGCCGGTCGTACATCATTGCATGATGTATATAATCCTCAAAGCGAAGAAATGATCATCGCTGCCGGTGATGAAATTACAGCTGAACTGGCCAAGAAAATTGAAGATGCCGGAATTGACATTGTAGAGATTCGTTCCGTATTAACTTGCGAAAGCAAACGCGGATGTTGCGTTAAAT
This sequence comes from Bacteroidota bacterium, assembly GCA_030706685.1. Taxonomy (GTDB): domain Bacteria; phylum Bacteroidota; class Bacteroidia; order Chitinophagales; family Chitinophagaceae; genus VBAT01. Next base: position 13,460 of record JAUZOA010000030.1, on the reverse strand, counting down.
GTTATGGTAAAAACCTGGCCAGCGGTATATTGGCTCAAAAGGGAGATGCAGTAGGGATCATTGCTGCCCAATCCATTGGAGAGCCGGGCACACAGTTGACACTTCGTACTTTCCACGTGGGTGGTGTGGCAGGTTCTGCTGCGGTGGACTCTACACTGATTGCAAAATTTGACGGTACCATACAATTCGACGGATTGCGGGCTGTTGCCGCCGAAAATAATGAAGGAGAGAAAGCCCATGTTGTCATTGGACGTACCGGGGAGGTCCGTATCATTGATACAAAGAATGACCGCCTCCTGATCACCAACAATATCCCGTATGGTGCTACTTTAAATGTAAAAGATGGCCAGAAAGTTCATAAAGGTGATGTAGTTTGCACCTGGGATCCGTTCAACAATGTAATTGTTGCCGAGATCAATGGTAAGCTGAAATTTGAAAACGTAATCGAAGGCGTAACTTACCGGGAAGAATCGGATGAACAAACAGGTCACCGCGAAAAAGTGGTAATTGAAACACGCGACAAAACGAAGATCCCTTCCATCCTGATCGAAGGAAAGGAGATAAAATCGTATAACCTTCCGACCGGAAGCCATATTATCCTTGATGAGGCTGAAGAAGTAAAGGCCGGCCAGGTGCTCGTAAAGATTCCGCGTATATTAGGGAAATTAAGGGATATCACCGGTGGTCTGCCCCGTGTCACTGAATTGTTTGAAGCCAGGAATCCAAGCAACCCTGCGGTGGTTTCCGAAATTGATGGTGTGGTAATGATGGGGGCGATCAAACGTGGCAACAGGGAAATTATTATCGAAGCAAAAGACGGCGTACAAAAGAAATACCTTGTTCCCCTGACAAGACAAATACTTGCCCAGGATGGCGACTTTGTAAAAGCGGGTTCACCTCTTTCCGACGGCCAGACTTCGCCGCAGGATATCTTATCTATCCAGGGACCTTTTGCCGTACAGCAATATGTTGTGAATGAGATACAGGAAGTTTACCGTTTACAGGGTGTAAAGATCAATGATAAACATATTGAAGTAATTGTACGCCAGATGATGCGTAAAGTAAATATTGTTGATCCGGGTGATACAAGATTCCTCGAAGATGATACGGTAGATAAATTTGAATTTGTAGAAGAGAATGATTTCATATTCGACAAAAAAGTAGTGACTGAGCCGGGAGATTCAGCCAAGCTTCGTGCTGGACAGATCGTAAGTCTCCGTGAAGTGAGAGAAGAAAATTCAATACTTCGCCGCAATGACAGCAAACCTGTGGAATTCCGTGATGCAAAACCAGCTACCTCGGCGCCAACGCTTCTGGGTATCACAAAAGCGTCACTGGGTGTGCAAAGCTGGATTTCCGCCGCTTCATTCCAGGAAACTACCAAAGTGCTTTCATCGGCTGCCATCCATGGCAAAACGGATGAGATGCTTGGCTTGAAAGAGAATGTAATCACAGGTCACCCGATCCCGGCTGGTACCGGATTGCGTGAGTTTGAGAATATGATTGTTGGCAGCAAGGAAGAATACGAATTGCTCCAAACTACACGCGAGGCGATGGCCTTCGATGAGGAGGAATAAAGAACATCCCATCATAATACTAAGGAGTAGGATAACTACTCCTTTTTTTTGTTATCCGGAAGTTTTTTAATCAATCGTTTGTTAGTTAACGGTTTCATAAAGTGGCGGCGCTGCTTATATTTGCCCGGTTATTCATCTCTATTTTTGTAAAATGCCATACATGAAAAAAGGGTTGCTGATCTGGAATGTAGTACTGACGGCCATTGCCGGGTATTTGCTTGTGGTTCATTTTGGCGCAAAAAACAGCGGCATTCCTGCCACCAGGAGCGTCCCCAGGGACCTTCCGGCGGCCAATAACCCTTTACGGATTGCTTATTTTGAGATGGACTCTATTGCCGCAAGCCTTTACATAGTCAGGGACCTTAAGGAAGAAATGAACCGGAAACAGGAGGCGAATGATCATGAAGTGGAGGAGCTAAGAAAAAGTTTCCAGCAGAAGTATAATTATTATCAGTCGCAGGCGCAATTGGGGAATATGACGGCTGCCCAGTCGGAAGCTGTTACCCAGGAGATGAAGAATATAGATGAAACGATCAAAAACAGGAAACAAAAACTGGAGGCAGACTATAACGAGTTTGTTACCTGGAACCAGAATGCGATCAAGACCAGGATAGAAGATTTCCTCAAAGATTATAATAAAGACAAGAAGTATGCGTATATCTTCGCTAATGAACAAGGGTTATTTTATTTCTGCGATACAGCCTATAATATTACAGGAGATGTGATAAAAGGGTTGAATGAAATATACAAGAATAAAAAAGATTAAAGAAATAGCTGAGTGATGTTAAAGCCCTTCCGGTTGCGGAAGGGCTTTTTCTTTAGTAGTGAGCCGGTTTGAGGGAAAGACTGTAAGTTTTGATTTACAAGTCGCTTTTTCTTACCCACTTCCCGACCCTTGCCTGACGGCAGGCAGGTTCCCGGAAAATTGATTCACTTCCTTTTTTGGGTAGTGAAAATATATTTCACGCGAAGATCCAACGAAGCAATGTTCGCTGGGTCGTCAGGCCGCTGCGAACGCTGCGAGAAACCAAACTGGTACACTACCTTTTCTTTTGGATTATTGGAAATCAAGTGAATTACTTATCTTGATGTTTAAACCCATCTCCATGGCGGAACAAACCTCCTTTAAACAATCGCTTGGCTTGCTGGATGCTACGATGATCGTGGCGGGTTCAATGATCGGATCGGGGATTTTTATTGTTAGCGCTGATATCACGCGAAATGTAGGCAGCGCCGGCTGGCTGATTGTCGTCTGGCTGATTACAGGATTTATGACCATTACGGCGGCTGTTAGCTATGGTGAATTGAGCGGGATGTTTCCTAAGGCTGGCGGTCAATATGTGTACCTGAAAGAGGCATTCAATCCATTAGCAGGTTTTTTATATGGCTGGAGTCTTTTTGCAGTTATTCAGACAGCCACTATTGCTGCAGTCGGCGTAGCTTTTGCGAAATTTACAGCTTATCTAATACCCGGAGTTGGTGAAGGACATATTCTTGCAGATTTAGGATTTGTAAGAATTTCTGCTGCACAGGTATTAGCGATAGCATTGATTATTTTTCTTACTTACACTAATACTAAAGGGATAAAAGCAGGCAAAATTATTCAGACAACTTTCACTTCTGCAAAGCTACTTGCGCTGTTTGGCCTCATTATTTTTGGATTCCTTTTGGCAAAGCATAGCTTTTGGAGCGAGAATTGGGCAACGGGCTTTAAAGCGCAGGAGGATCACGGCCAGATGGGCGATATAATAGCCCAACTAATGCCTACTGGCTGGCAATCTATTTCTATTGGTGCTTTAATGGGTGCTATTGCAGTATCAATGGTCGGTTCTATTTTCAGCAGCGATGCATGGAACAATGTAACTTTTATTGCCGGAGAAATTAAAAACCCGAAACGTAATATAGGGCTTGCCCTTTTCTTAGGGACACTCATTGTTACAATCATTTACGTTACAACAAATTTAATGTACTTGAATGTACTGCCTTTGCGGGATATAGCCTTTGCTCCCAATGATCGCGTGGCTGTTGCGGCTTCGCAGCAATTTTTAGGCGAAGCAGGAACAACCGTAATCGCAGTATTGATTATGATTTCAACATTTGGGTGCAATAATGGGCTTATACTAGCCGGAGCGCGGGTTTATTATACGATGGCTAATGATGGGTTATTTTTTAAGAAAACAAGGGAGCTAAATAAAAATGCTGTTCCGGGATATGCACTATGGATTCAGGCTCTTGTAGCTTCTTTATTATGCTTGAGTGGTAAATATGGCGATCTGCTTACGATGGTTTCGTTTGTCGTAGTTATATTTTATGTGCTTACGATAATCGGCATCTTTGTTTTGCGTAAGAAACGTCCCGATGCCGATCGTCCCTATAAGGCATTTGGCTATCCCGTATTGCCTTTTATTTATATCATTTTGGCCATAGGATTCTGTGTCGGATTGGTTTGGACCTCGCCAACCTATTCATTATGGGGCCTGGGTATTGCTTTGCTAGGTATTCCTCTTTATTATTTCGCTGTTTCACAGCAAAAAAAATAATTCACCGATTTTTGCCCCATGGAAGATTTCAAAAAGCTGTTTGATTCATTTGCCCGTCTTAAAGTGGGAGTGATCGGCGACGTGATGCTGGATACTTATATGTGGGGAAGCGTAGAACGCATCTCCCCGGAAGCGCCTGTACCCGTTGTTTCCCTGCATAAAAAAGATTACCGGATCGGCGGAGCCGGGAACGTAGCGCTGAATATTCAGTCTCTCGGCGCCAGCGCATTTGTATTGTCCGTTATCGGCAAAGACGAAGACGGGGACCGCCTTGAGCGCTTATTCGCGGAAAAAAATATTCATACCACCTATCTTGTCCGCAGCGGCGAACGGATCACTACCAATAAAACGAGAATTATCAGCCGCAACCAGCAGATGATGCGGCTCGACGCTGAGATCACCAGGGATCTGAACGGGGTTGACGCTACCAGTTTAATTGACAGGGTAAAAGTTTTTATTGCAAAAGAGAGACCCGACGTGATCGTTTTTGAAGATTATAATAAAGGGGTTCTGACCGAAGGAATCATTCACGAGATTATCAGTATTTGTAAAAAGGCAGGTATTCTTACCGCGGCCGATCCCAAACGAAAGAATTTTTTCAGCTATAAATGGGTGGATATTTTCAAGCCCAACCTGAAAGAAGTGAAGGAAGGATTGAATCTCTTACTGGAAGAAGTCAATAGGAATACTTTAGGGAGCATTCATAAGGAACTGGCCGCCCTTCTTCATCATGCTATTTCTTTAATTACGCTTTCAGACAAAGGAATCTTTTACCAAAAAGATGGTCAGGCTGAAATAATCGCTTCACATCTTCGCAATGTTGCTGATGTTTCAGGCGCCGGCGATACTGTCATCGCGGTCGCTTCATTAGTTTATGTGGTTACAAAAAATGTTCGCATGATGGCAGAAATAGCCAATATCGCGGGCGGCCTTGTTTGCGAGGAAGTGGGCACGGTGGCGATTAATAAAGAAAAACTTCTGCAGGAATGTGAATTGTTACTTCCCTGAGACATCTCTATATCTTTGGTAGTGGTCAATTTTGCCGGGAAGCCGGGAAGACAATAGGAGAAAATGATTTGAAAATTAACGCTTACCGACTTCCTGTCTTACCGGCTATTTTTAAAAATAACCACTACTAAATCTTTCCGGGGAATATTTTAATTATTGATTATTTATTCGTGCTGCTTTTCTTATAGTTTAAAATACACGCAATTAAGTGCCAATATCAATAATCAGAATTTGGCATAACCAATGAAATCCCGGAATTATACCGTGACAAAATAGCTACTTTTGATGGTGGAACAATACTCAACGGTATTTATGTCAACCTATGTCCTGGCCATACACGGCGGAGCAGGAACAATAGTAAAAGAGCATATGACCCCGGAGCTGGAAATGGCTTACCGCAAGGGGTTGGAGGATGCTTTGAATGCAGGTTATACATTACTGGAAAAAGGGGGGTCTGCTTTAGATGCCGTATTGGCGTCAACAATGTCCTTAGAAGACAATATCCTGTTCAATGCCGGGAGAGGCTCCGTATTTGCTAAAGATGGCAGCCAGGAAATGGATGCTTCTATTATGGACGGAAAAACATTAATGGCCGGGGCCGTGAGTGCTGTAAGAAATATCCGCAATCCCGTTGAGCTGGCTTATGCGGTAATGACCAAAAGCTCCCACGTGATGCTGAATGGAAAAGGCGCTGCTGATTTTGCCAGGTTACAGGGGATAAAAACAGAACCGGATGATTACTTCTTTTCATCATCGCGGCGTGATCAATGGAAGCAAATGCAGGGAACCAATGAATCAGCGCTTGATCATCAGGTGGCTTTAAAAGATAAAAAATTCGGGACAGTGGGCGCTGCTGCTTGCGATATCCATGGAAATATTGCGGCAGCTACCAGTACCGGTGGTATGACGAATAAACAATGGGGAAGGATCGGGGATAGCCCCGTCATTGGCGCGGGCACTTATGCCAATAATAAAACCTGTGCTATCAGCGCTACAGGTCATGGAGAAATGTTTATCCGGGCCGTAGCCGCTTATGATGTCAGTTGTTTGATGGAATATAAGGGGCTGTCTTTAAAGGAGGCAATGCATATCGTAGTGCATGATAAGCTGCTCAAAATTGATGGTGAAGGAGGAATGATCGGTGTGGATGCAAAGGGCAATGTGGCGATGATATTTAATAGCGAGGGGATGTACAGGGCGATGAAAAATAGTGACGGGAACAGGGAAATTGAAATATATAAATAAGATTGATTCCTGAAAATAAAGTATGAATAAATACGCTGTAATTGTTGCCGGGGGCTCAGGTACCAGAATGGGGAGTAATCTTCCCAAGCAATTCATGTTGCTGAAAGATAAGCCTGTAGTGTATTACGCGATAAAAACTTTTCTTGAAGCTTATGGTGATCTCCGGGTCATCCTGGTATTGCCGGCAAGCCATATAGACCGGGGCCATCAATTAATCAATACTTATTTTGACAAAAGCCGTATTCGTATTACTGCCGGGGGAGACACAAGGTTTCATTCAGTAAAAAATGGCCTGGCATTGATCGAAGAAGAATCTGTCATCTTTGTGCATGACGGCGTCCGTTGTTTACTCAGCACTGACCTGGTCCATCGTTGTTATGAAATGGCTTTTGCCAAAGGCAGCGCTATACCTGTTATCCCTTCCAAAGACAGTGTGCGATTGCTGAAAGAAGAAAGCAGCGAACCTGTTGACCGTAACAAAGTAATGCTGGTGCAAACACCACAGACTTTTCGCAGTAAAATATTGTTGCCGGCTTTCCAGACAGATTATAAAGATACATTCACCGATGAAGCTACCGTAGTGGAATCTTATGGAATAAAAGTCTCTTTAGTGAAAGGGGAGGAGAGGAATATTAAGATCACGGGGCCGGAGGATTTGTTGATTGCAGAGAAGATGCTTGATGAGGTTTAAAAGTTTACAAGTTCACGGGTTTAACAGTTCTTAAAGTTTGAAGTTCATTTTGAACTTCTTGAACTTGTGAACTTCTTGAACTATTTCTTCAACCATTTCAAATAAAAAGGCAACCTGTTCAATTTTATCCCGGCAAACTTCTCTTCGATGGCCCCAAAACTGCTGTAAAAAAAAGCGAGGTTGCGAATGTCCGATCCTTCGAAGTCCAGTATCATATTCTTTCCCGCATGATCTTTTATAAATGCATCTATCAAAGCATGGGAAGCCCCAATCGTTCTCCCGTCGGGATGGTTGCCGACAAGAATATAATAAGCCCTGTTGTGGGAGAAGAAAAAAATGCAGGACGCTAACAATTCTTCCCGGGCGGAAAAGATGCCATAGGTTGTTGCCTGCTGTTTATCATGAAGAACTTCATAAAGTTTCCTGAACCTATTGACATTTTCCTTTGATTCATGGCTATACGTATTCATCTGCCTTACAGCCAGCCCAATTACTTTTTCTGCTTCAAAACCCTTGCCCGGCCTGCATCCTGTTTGTTCTGCTTTTTTAATATTTCGCTGGATATTTTCACGATAGCCCTTTACTAATTCATTATAAGATTTATTAAGATCAAGTATATAATTGCTTCGCAGGTATAATTTAAAATCCCTGAGAACAAACACATTGCCGCGGTTCAAATAAAAATCCCAATAGTTGAATTTAGAAGGAATCGAATGGAGAAATGCTTCCAGCAGTTCGGCGGAAATGTTTTTGCCGAATAATCCAAGTTGCGCTGCGAGGAAAGGCTGGTGGATATAATTAATCCCGTATTTCCGGTTCCAGGTCAGGGGCATTACGGCTTCATAGTCATTCAATACCAGGGCGTCCCAGTGTTTTGCCATGCAGTCAAGATAAAAGGAAAAGGCATAGATAAGACCGTTGCCGGCGGAGTTAATACAACTGTCCCATTTGTTTTTGTCTATCTCATTATAAGGGACGTAGTGTATTTGATCTTTTTCATTCATGTCAAAAAGGAAGCCCCTTTGTAAATCTTTTGCTGTTGAATTTTGAAATATCAATACTAAACGAAATGGTTTTCAGGAAACGATTTTTCCCGCCGGAGAAAAAATCTGTTGCATAATAATCTTTGAAGGGCTTGCTGTACAAAATGGGCACATAAATATTCAATAGTCCCTTCAGTAAGGCTAATTGTATCCCCGCATCATAAAGAAACCTGTCCGTGGCAGCTCCTTTTTTCCATGTTTCACCATAAGTGCCGATATCTACAAATGCCTTTAACGGGAAATTGACCTTGAAGGGCAATAAATCAAGGGGATTGATGCTTGCAGGTATATCAAAACTGAAATTGGTTGCCATCAGCCATTCGTCAGAAGCACCGATATTTCCCTGCCCGTCGGTATTGACTTTAAAAGCGCCATCCCTGATCATGATCTGCTGGTAAGGAATGGTCCATTTTACACTTTCTGAGCGAAAAGGATAATCATTCCTGCCTATGAAATAATCACTGTATGTATAATCCAGGTTCCCTTTTGGTGCGGAAAGATTGAGGGTATATAAATAAGGATCTGCCTTTGCCCTGTCTGTGTACAGGAATTTTCCTGCAAATAAACGTACGTCCACGCCTCCCTCATTCTTTGAATAATTGAAAAAATAATCCCCCGTAAATGCAAGACGGATAAAGCCCTTGCCCTGCTCTGCTTTAAGTTCTGCCCTGTACGGATACAGGGCCCTGTAATTTTCGACAACTAACAAAAGCTGGTTTAAGGTTCTGCTGTTCCTGGTGGTGTAAGGGAGATACCGTACTACTGTATCCGTGCTGGTGAATAAACTATCACCCCGGAAGCGCAAAAGATCCTCATGGATCATGTATGTCTTAAATTGCAGGTATTTCAAAAAAGTACTTCGTGGATTCTTTTCTTTAAATGTAAGCCTGATGCCCGGCACGATCTTCTGAAATGACATAAATACTTTGCTGCCCAGCGTGTCCTGGTAGCGATCCATGGTAAACGTTGAGCCACTGATGCCGATATCAATTTTACCGGGAAAGCCGGCTGTGTAAAAGCTATGATTGACAAACCCGATCCCCGTAAATTTTTTTGAACTAGTGCCATACATTGGTGCAAGAAAAAACTGCAGCCGGTTAATAGGCTTCCGCAAATTGGTTATAAAAGCGCCGGCCATCAGTTTATCATAACTATTAAAACCCAGGGCCGGCAGAATAGTAATGACAGATTTCTTATTATCATAGCCTCCCAGCCTTGCCCCTGCCGGATTCCACACAGCCAATCCTTTTCGTTCATGACCCGGTAACTCCCCTTTTTGATTAAGTAAGGAAAAAGCAGAATCAAGGTTTTTACTACTCGCTTCTTCCATTACTTTTTTAAAATCTTCCGGTTGCGGATGTTTGAATTGCCATTGCCGGTAATACTCCTGCATGGCTTTATTGAATGTGGCCGTACCAAGACAGGATCTCAGCCATTCCATCCATTTCGACGTTTTATAATACGCAATAGCATTATAATTGGCTTCACTGAAAGCTGCGGAGCCTGTTTCAATAGGCTGATCTGTTTTTTCAGCGATATAGGTATCCAATTCTTTCTGTTCAGCATGCTGGTTAAAATGATCATTTTTCTTCAATGAATAGGCCGCTTCATAATACGAATTAATCCCTTCATCCATCCAGGGATGATCTCTTTCATTGCTGGCAAGAATGCCGTAAAACCAGTTATGGCCGATTTCATGGGCTAATGTATAATCCAGTTGCCTTGGGGTATTTTCAGGTGAAATAATAGTAATGGTTGGATACTCCATGCCGCCGCCAAAGCTTTCCGGGCCCTGTACCGCGCTGACGATATTGTATGGATACTCACCCACCAACGAAGAGTAATGATGTATGGCGTCTTTTGCAAACAAGACACTGCTGTGCCAGACCTCTTTTTGAGGAGGCGTATAATACGTAAATACATCGATCACCCTGCCGGAAGCCAACTGGCAGGTATCATGATTCACTATAAAACGTTTGTCGGCAAACCAGGCAAAATCGTGAATTGCATTTTGTTTAAACCGCAGCGTTTTGATATCGGCAGATGAAGGGGGAAAAGGATCGCTTATTGTTTTGAAAGAGCCGCTTTTGGTTTTTACTTTTCGTTTGACAGGTTGCCAGGTAAAAGACGATCTTGTTTTCAGCCATTCTTTTTCCTCTGCATTCTGTAATTCGCCTGTTGCGGCAACCACATAGTTTTCGGGAACAGTAATACTGACATCAAAGCTTCCAAACTCGCTGTAAAACTCTCCCTGGTCAAGGTAGGGCATAGGATGCCAGCCTTTATTGTCATATACTGCCGGTTTGGGATACCATTGCGTTACCTGGTAGCTCTGCCCGTCATGTCCGCCACGCGAAAAATTATAAGGAAGCTTTTCATAAAAAGGGGTTGTGATCAGGATCTTTTGACCCGGTGGGAGCGGGGAAGGCAGGATGAGCTTGATAATATCAATATAGTTCGGGTGATCCTTTGTTTGTGCCGTTATGTTGTTTACTTTAAAATCAAGCCGGTTGATATAGCCCTTTTGTTCTTTGTCCGAAAAATAAAATTTGGTATTGCCGTTTTCAAGGAGCTGATCGCTGAAGGCTGTTTTGTCATTTTTGTAAGCGTTGGGCCAGATATGAAACCAGATGAATAACAAGGTATCGGGTGAATGATTGATGTATTCAATCTTTTCGAAGCCATTTAAAACATGATCCTTGTCGTTCAGTGAAACATCTATGGTGTAGTTGACTTCTTGTTGCCAGTAATTTTTCTGAGAGTGAGACGTGATAAGGAGTAAGAGACAGCAAAGGGCTAGTATGGGTTTCTTCACCAGGATTCGTTTCATCAAAAATACAGGGTAATCCCGACATTTCATTGGGGCTGAACCCGTAAAACGGGGGAGGGAATTGGGAAAAGTGATCCTGATAGCTGTCGGGAGGGAAATTTTCAAAAGCAGCAGTTTCATTAAAGACAATCTAAGGAAGAACAAATTTCCAAATTTCCCAATTCCAAAATGCCTCTCACTTTCCCTTGCCTTTGAAAATAATCCTCAGCGTATGGATCATTATTTTAAAATCAAGCGCCAGGGAAATGTTTTCAATATATAAAAGATCAAACTTGCTTCTTTCTATCATCTCCTCAACATTTTCAGCATAGCCGAACTGAACCATTCCCCAGCTTGTCAGGCCCGGTTTAACTTTCAAGAGATATTTGTAATAAGGGAAGCGGGGTATTACCTGGTCAATATAAAATCTGCGTTCGGGCCTGGGGCCAACCAGGCTCATTTCCCCGATCAGGATATTGAGGAGTTGCGGCAATTCATCAATACGCCATTTCCGCATGATCTTTCCCCATTTTGTAATGCGGGGATCATTATCGGATGATAATGCGGGGCCGTCTTTTTCCGCATCCTGTACCATCGAGCGGAATTTATACATGCGGAAGGACTTTCCCTTATAGCCTATTCTTTCCTGCCAGTAGAAGATACTTCCTTTCGAAGAGAACTTGACCCGTAAAGCAGCATATAACATCAAAGGAGAAAGGAAAATCAACCCGAATAATGCTGCCATCACATCGAGTAGCCGTTTGATGTTTTGCTGCCAGTCGGCCATTAATTCCGTCTTCAGATCAATGAGCGGCGCGCCAAGTACATTATTGGTTTTTACAGAGCCGGCAAGAATATCCAGGGCGCTGGGCTGAATTTTTATTTCAACGTCTTTTTCACTAAGCCGGTCAATAATATTCTCCAATAAGGCCTGTTCTGATTTTTCCATAGCCAGTACTACCTGGTGAATATTATTTTCATCGATAATCTTTTCCAGTTGATCGGTCGTTCCCAGTTTGGGAATCATTTTATGGATCCCGTTTTTTCCATTGTGGGCTTGCTTGCCTGCAGGCAGGCCGGGGGTCACAAAACCAATATAACGATAGCCGCCATCATGAAGGTTTTTCTCTGTTTTTTGATAAATAGCCAGGGCATTTTCCTGGCTGCCGACCATGAGTGTATTAAAACTGATATTTCCTGAAAGTAACTGGCTCTTCACTTTATTCAGTAAAAACCATCTGCCGGTGAAAGTCAAAATGAACTGGATAGCTGCCAGGGACACAAAGGCGATATAGTAGTAAGAAGAATTGTCGTGAGGATCATTCCATACAAAAACCAAAAAGAACCCGATACTTCCTATTATACTGCAAACAAAAGTGACCGTAAACTCTGATAACCTGGATTTTTTGTACAGCGAATGATAGGCCCCGGCAAGCGTATAAAGTATGAGCCAGCCCGCTGGAACGAACAGGAGAATATACGACCAGGATTGATAACTGATAGGGTAAGCGCCGGCATCATGAAGCAATCCGGTCCGTATTGCATAGAAGCATAACCAGGTCAGCGCGGCTGTGAGGTAATCAACCGCCACATACCAGGCAACCGATATTTTTTTTCCGGGACGCATCAGCGGGTTATCACATTATTCCCGATCTTATCCAGGATCTGGTGGGCCACATCCATTGCCATCAGGCCATCGATTTCGGAAACGATTGTTTTGGTATTATTCAGGATAGCGTTTTTAAATTCTTCCAGTTCTTTTTTGATCGCGTTTACTTCCGGTACTACCGGGTTGGCTACGGCAATTGTTTTTTTGCCGGAAGGCGTTTCAATATCGAAGGCGAATACATTCGGATCCTTAGGGTCTTTTAATTTAATGATCTCTGTTTTTTTATTCAGGAAGTCAATCCCAATATAAGCGTCTTTCTGGAACAGGCGCATTTTCCGCATCTTTTTCATGGAAATACGGCTGGAGGTAAGATTGGCTACGCAGCCATTATTGAACTCAATACGAACGTTGGCGATATCCGGTGTTTCAGTAATGACGCCCACGCCGCTGGCAGAAATACTTTTTACATCGCTTTTGACAATACTTAATATGATATCTATATCGTGTATCATCAGGTCGAGGATGACGCTTACTTCCGTGCCTCTCGGGTTGAATTGTGCCAGGCGATGCACTTCAATGAACATGGGGTTTAACGGTATATCCCTGACCGCGAGAAAAGCGGGGTTGAATCTTTCTACATGTCCTACCTGGAATTTGATGCCTGATTCCTCTGCCAGTTTCACCAATTGCCGGGCCTCGTCCATGGTATTGGCCAAAGGTTTTTCTACAAAAACATGCTTGCCTTTCTTAACGGCTTTTTCGCACCATTGAAAATGATAAGTAGTGGGGGCTACTATGTCGATAGCATCACAGGCATCCATTAAAGCGTCCGGGTCAAGAAAACGGGCGAGCTGGTATTTTTCTGATACGGCTTTCGCGGTGTCATCATCCGGGTCGAAAAAGCCAACCAATTCCACGTCTGCAATTTCTTTCCAGTT
>JAUZOA010000003.1 GCA_030706685.1 Bacteroidota bacterium | reverse complement strand
TTCATGTAGCCACTTCGACGATTGATCAGTTAGTGGATTATGTAATGCATACTCCCCCGGATGGTCATGGTTCCGCTGAAACAGTCAAAACCCTGAACCAACTGATTGAAAATAACCAGTCAGATGTATTGCACTCACTTCTTTTATCAACAGTAAATAAGCGTAAGAAATGACCGCGACAGAAACCATATATATTTTGCCGCGTATCCGTATGGAAATGGAGGAAGAGCTCCATTCTATTTTGGATTACTGGATCCGTAATATGGTGGATGAAAAGCAGGGTGGATTTTTAGGGGGAATTGATCACAATAATATAGTTGACCCGCATGCCCCGAAAGGGGTTGTGCTGAATAGCCGTATTCTATGGACATTCTCTGCGGCTTACCTCCGTGATAAAAGACAGGAATACCTCGCTATGGCTTCCAGGGCTTATAGATATATTGTTGACCATTTTATTGACCGGAAGTATGGGGGCGTATATTGGTCCGTCGACAGTAAGGGAATAATGCTGGATGGAAAAAAGCAGGTTTATGGTCTTGCTTTCTGCATATATGGGTTGACGGAATATTATAAGGTCACAAAGGAGGAAGTAGCCCTCCACCTGGCAGAAAATCTTTTTAAACATATAGAAAATCACAGTTTCGATAAAAAGCATGGCGGTTACCTGGAAGCCTTCACCCAGGGTTGGAAACCAATCAGCGATATGCGGCTGAGTGAGAAAGATGAGAATGAGAAAAAAACCATGAATACGCATTTGCATATTATCGAAGCGTATACAAACCTCTATATGGTCCGGCCTGCCGACAGCCTGAAAGAAAGTATAAAGCATCTCCTCGATGTCTTTGACCAATATTTTATTGATCCGCAGACATCCCACCTTCGTTTATTCATGGATGAAAGTTGGAACTCCAGGTCGTCTCTCATTTCATACGGACATGATATCGAAGCGGCATGGCTTTTATTGGAATGCGCTGAAATTACAGGCAGCGAAAATTATATTAGCCGTTTCAAAGAGATAGGCATCCGGCTCGCTAATGCCGCTGCGGAAGGGCTGGATGCAGATGGCGGTCTCTGGTACGAATATGACCCCGTCAAAGATGAATTGATAAGGGAAAAACATTCCTGGCCACAGGCGGAAGCTATGGTTGGCTTCCTGAATGCTTACCAATTAACAGGAGAGGAGAGATACCTGCATTATTCATTGCACAACTGGGAATTTGTAAAACAATATATAAAAGATAATAATAAGGGCGAATGGTTCTGGGGGGTAAATGCAGACCACTCTGTCATGCAAAAAGAAAAAGCCGGTTTCTGGAAATGCCCCTATCACAATAGCCGGGCATGTATGGAACTTATTCGCCGCATTGATTATTATAAATAGTGCATGACAGATTTTTAAATTCTTCCTTGTGAAAAAATGTTTTGCTACGATGCCGGCTATTGCCTGGGATGCAACCATAACCGCGGTATACAGCGGACCTGCTACGGCAGTAATTGATCTGACAACAGCAAAGCAAATAAAAATATTTCCTAATCCTGTTGAGAACGGTAAGCTGTATCTTGAATATAATCTGACGACATCTTCCAGGGTAAATATTGATATTTTTGACAGTAAAGGAAGCAAGACAGACGTTATCTTTTCCGGGAAACAGTTGCCGGGGCGACAACTGATCCTATGGGATGTAGTGGCTAATAAAATTGAAACAGGGTTCTATATGGTACGATTCAGTATCGGCCGTGAAAAATTCACAAAGAAAATCATTGTCAGTGGCCGGTGACAGTACAGGTAAGGATAAGAGAATGGTCATGACAATAAAGGCATAACAGAAAAATTCAGATTAAAAACGATTCAACCCAGGTATTATGAAAAAACTTCTCTTTCTCTTTTTAATTTCTGCCTGTTGTGGCCAGGCCGGCGCGCAAACTGACCAGCAAAAAGCAGAAACCCTGCTCAAAAAGATGACGCTCGAAGAAAAGGTAGGACAAATGACGCAGGTAACGATTGCTGTTGTTGCAAAAGGAGCGTGGGCCAACCAGGATGGTTCCCTTGACCCCGCCGCATTAAAAAAAGCCGTGACAGATTACAAGGTTGGTTCGATATTAAATGTAGTGGGCCACGCTTTTTTAGTGGATGATTGGCGCAAGATCATCACACAGATCGAGGATGAATCAAAAAATACAAGATTAAAGATCCCCGTATTATATGGATTGGATGGTATTCATGGACAAACCTATACACTGAATTCAACCTTGTTCCCGCAAAATATCGGGATGGCGGCCACAAGGAACCCGGAGTTGGTAAGATCGGCGGCAAAAGTAACCGCGATGGAACTAAGAGCTTCGGGTGTTCGCTGGAATTTCGCGCCGGTACTTGATTGCGGACGTCAACCATTATGGTCAAGATTTCCCGAAACTTATGGTGAAGATGTATACATCGGTAAAACAATGGGAGCCACCGCGGTAAAAGCATATGAAGAAGATGGCTTGAAAAACCCAACTGCCGTAGCAAGTTGTATGAAACATTATCTCGGCTATTCTGCTTCGCGCACCGGTAAGGACAGGACACCGATCTATTTACCGGAAATAGAAATGAGAGAATATTATCTTCCGCAATTTCGTGAAGCAGTAAAAGCAGGCGCTTCCAGTATCATGATCAACTCAAGCGAGATCAATGGAGAGCCGGTTCATGCAAGTAAATATTTGCTGACCGATGTCTTACGAAAAGAACTTGGCTTCGAAGGATTGATCGTTACAGACTGGGAAGATATCAAACGTCTGCATGATCGTCATTTTGTAGCTGCTACTCCGCGCGAAGCGGTAGCCATGGCAGTGAATGCCGGCATAGATATGAGCATGGTGCCATCCGATTTTTCTTTCTATGACCTGTTGATTGAAGCCGTGAAAAAAGGAGAAGTACCCATGGCCCGTATTGATGACGCTGTGAAAAGAATATTGGTATTAAAATATAAACTCGGATTGTTTGACAATCCTTATCCCGAGCCGGCCGCTGCTTCCAATTTCGGAAAGCCATCCTACCAGGCACTCGCACTGGATGCTGCACATGAAGCAATGACATTGCTGAAAAATCAAAATAATATATTGCCTTTAGCTAAGAACAGGAAAATATTGGTAGCAGGACCTTCTGCGCAAAGTATCAGTGCGCTGAACGGATGCTGGAGCTATACCTGGCAGGGAAAGGAAGAGCAATGGTACCCTGCTGATAGTAAAACGATCTTACAGGCCATTATGGATAAGATGGGTGCCGCCAATGTTATAACGACAACAGGAAAAGGGTTTGATAATACTATGAATTATGATGCTGCAAACCTTACAAGCGCTGCGGTCAATGCTGATATTATTATTTTATGTCTTGGCGAAGATGCTTATGCCGAAAGCCCCGGAAACACCAGGGATCTTGCATTGCCGGATGAACAAACTGCGTTGGCTAAAGCTGCAGCAGCTACCGGGAAGCCGGTGATATTAGTTTTAACGGAGGGCCGGCCAAGGTTTATCAGTGCTATCGAACCATCCATGAAAGGCATACTGATGGCTTACTGGAGCGGGAAGAAAACAGCAGAGGCTATTGCTGATGTTTTGTTTGGCGATTATAATCCTGGCGGGAGGCTGCCATTCAGTTATCCCCGTAGTATGGGCGAGATTGTTTTGTACGACCGGAAGCCGACAGAAGATGTAAGGGAAGTTTTTAACGATAATAAAAACAGCGGCTACGACCCTCTCTTCCCTTTCGGGTATGGGCTAAGCTATACCACTTTCGATTATGGAGATATACAACTCAGTAGCTCCGCGTTAACAGGAAATGCAAAACTTACCGTGAGTATTACCGTAAAGAATACAGGCAACCGGGATGGTAAGCATACGGTAGAATTATATACAAGAGATGTCTATGCCAGTATTACTCCTTGTATGCAACGGTTGAGAGCTTTTCAGAAAATCGATTTAAAAGCCGGCGAAACGAAGACGGTAAGATTTACGCTGGATAAAAATGACCTGGCATTTGTCAATGCTAAATTGAAAACGGTAACAGAGCCGGGAGAGTTTGAAGTAATGATTGGTGATAAGAAGGCAAAGTTTACTTACAGGTGATAAAATTCATGGGTATATATAGCTGTTAGTATTTATGATCCAACTGTATTGTTACTATCATCGCCTGTTGTGTTATTCACTTAAGCGTTCGCTGATTCCAGTGAGCCTATTACTTACTTTCTTTTTTCAATCCGGAAAGCTAATTGCCCAGCAAACCCCACTTTCTTTTTTTGCAGCCGATAACTCTTACATTCAATATACCGGAAGAATTGATTTCACTAATCCCAGGCTTCCCCGCTTTTGGCAGCCCGGAGTTTATATTACTGCAAAATTTACCGGGGCAAAATGCGAAGTCATTTTAAATGACGAAGTTCTGTGGGGGAAGGATCATAACTACCTTGAAATTATTGTAGATGGTAAACCAGTTCGGCTTCAAACAAAATCAAAACGGGATACGATCAAAGTCGCTGATAATTTGTCTGCTGGCGAACATAGATTGGTTATCTGTAAAAATACAGAAGCCAATATTGGTTACCTCGAACTGGTCGGGATACGGTGCAGCCAGTTGGTAAAACCTTCACCCCAACCTGCACGTAAGATTGAATTCATCGGTAATTCCATTACTTGCGGAGCGGGTAGTGATCTTTCTGAAATACCCTGTGGTAAAGGAGCCTGGCAGGATCAGCACAATGCTTATTTAAGTTACGGTCCTGTTACTGCAAGGGCAGTAAATGCCCAATATCATTTGTCCGCGGTTTCCGGTATCGGGTTAATGCATAGTTGTTGTAATATGAATATCATCATGCCGCAGGTATTCGATAAGGTCAGCATGAGGAATGATACGATCATGTGGGAATTTAATAAATACCAACCTGATTTAATCACCGTTTGCCTGGGGCAGAATGACGGCATACAGGACTCGGCCGCTTTCTGTGATAACTATATCTCATTTATTAAACGACTGCGGGGCTATTATCCGAAGGCTATGATCATTTGCCTCACAAGTCCTATGGCAGATGCCCCGCTCGCTGCTTTTATGAAAAAGATGTTGACGGCTATTGTAAACAAAGAGTATAAAAATGGTGACAAAAGAATAACCAGTTATTTTTTTTCAAAACAATACCATAACGGCTGCGACAGTCATCCCGATCTTGCAGAACACCAATTAATTGCTAAGGAACTGATTGCTTTTATTAAGAAAAAAATGAAATGGTAATTCACGGTAATTCGTATAATTAGCTGTAATTAGTGTTAATTAGCATAAAAAAAATGAACTACACTCCTTTGGCAGACAGGTACAGTAAAATGGCGTACAACCGTTGTGGCAACAGCGGCGTATTATTACCGGCCATATCTCTGGGCCTCTGGCACAACTTTGGGTCGGTAGACGATTTTGAAACGGCCCGCAGCATTATCCGCCGCGCCTTTGACAAGGGGATAACCCATTTTGACCTCGCCAATAACTATGGCCCTGCACCCGGCACTGCGGAAGAAAACTTTGGTGCAATCCTGAAGAAAGATTTTACCGGCAATCTCCGCGACGAGCTGATCATCTCCACCAAAGCCGGTTACTATATGTGGCCCGGCCCTTATGGCGAATGGGGATCAAGAAAATATTTATTATCCAGCCTTGATCAAAGTCTCAAAAGGATGCAACTGGAGTACGTAGATATATTTTATTCGCACCGGCCCGACCCTAACACACCGTTAGAAGAGACGATGATGGCATTGAATACTGCTGTAAAAAGCGGTAAAGCACTATATGCCGGTATCTCCAACTACAAAGCTCCTGAAGCGAAAAGAGCTTTTGCCATACTAAAACAACTGGGAACTCCCTGTCTTATCCATCAACCCAAGTATTCCATGTTTGAAAGATGGGTAGAAGATGGTTTGTTAGATGTACTGGAAGAGAACGGTGTTGGGTGCATTCCCTTTTCACCCCTGGCGCAGGGACTTCTTACGGATAAATACCTGAAAGGAATTCCGGAAGGATCAAGAGCAGCCAAACCGCACGGGTTTTTAAAGACGACAGATATTACCGAAGAAAGATTACAGCAAATAAAACAATTGAACGAGTTAGCTAAAAAACGTAACCAGTCATTGGCGCAAATGGCCCTGGTATGGCTGATGAAAGATAAAAGGATTACAACCGTATTGATCGGCGCCAGTTCCGTGCAGCAATTGGATAATAATATTGATTGTCTCAATAACGTCGTTTTAAGTGATGATGAATTGAAAAAGATAGAAAGCGTTTTGAAAAAGAAGCCCTAAAACCGGTTTTTATATGAAAAAGTTTAGTGTGCTTTTTGCCCTGGTATTTACTGCCGGGCTGGCACAGGCGCAAAAAACTAAAATCTTTAAACTTCCGTCCCCTGATAATAAGTTTTTGATAACCATCCATGCAGGAGAAAGAATAACGTGGTCGGTAATCCATGACCAACTGCCAGTCATTATTCCTTCTGCGATTTCTATTCAATTGGACAACGGCGAAGTGCTTGGCAGGAATGTACAGGTATCCTCTTCGAAGCAGGAAACTATTCATGAAACATTCAATGCCGTTAATTATAAGAAAGATAAGGTTGAGAACAATTGCAACCAGCTAACGCTTGCCTGCAAAGGTGATTACGGGATTATTTTCCGGGCCTACAACGACGGGGTTGCTTACCGTTTTTTTACAAAGAAAAAAGAAGAACTGGTCATTCAAACGGAGCAGGCCGAATTCAATTTTGATAAAGACTATACGGCTTTTATCCCATCTACCAGTGACTTGAGAGAAGGAGAAAGATACAGTTGCTCCTTTGAGGAATTTTACACGGAAACTCCCGTTTCAAAATTTAATAAAGACACATTGGGCTACCTGCCCTTGCTGATTCAACTGGATAATAATAAAAAGGCCGTTTTGCTGGAAGCTGACCTGCAGGATTATCCCGGGATGTTTGTTCAACTCAACCAGCAAACGCAATATGGCATAAAAGGCGACTTCGCACCTTACCCGCTTGAAGAATCCATTGGCGTTCGCAGCAAGCTCAATTATATGGTAAGAAAGAGAGCGGATTATATCGCCAAAGTAAAGGGAACGAGAAATTTCCCGTGGAGGATAATAGTGGTAAGTGAACAGGACAAAGATTTGCTGAACAATGATATGGTGCAGCGATTATCTGAACCCGGTAAAATTGAAAATACATCGTGGATCAAACCTGGTAAAGTAGCCTGGGACTGGTGGAACGACTGGAATATTTCCCATGTTGATTTCAAGGCCGGAATCAATACACCCACGTATAAATATTATATTGATTTTGCTGCAGACAATCATATCGAATATATCATACTTGACGAAGGATGGAGCAATGACTGGGATCTTAACAAACTTAACCCGGCTATTGACCTGGAAGCATTGCTTAATTATAGTAAGCAAAAAAATGTCGGGCTCATCCTGTGGACGACCTGGTATGCATTGACAAGGGACATTGATGGTTTGTGTCAAAAATATGCTTCCATGGGTGTAAAAGGTTTTAAAGTTGATTTCCTGGATCGCGATGATCAGAAAGTTGTAAGCTCTTGTTATGAAATTGCTGAAATAGCTGCCAAACACCAGTTGATGCTGGATTTTCATGGAATGTTTAAGCCACAGGGTTTGCAACGTACATGGCCCAACGTAGTGAACTTTGAGGGCGTACGCGGAATGGAATATATGAAATGGAGACCCGATGAACGTGTTCCAAAACATGAGGTCAGTCTTCCTTTTGTCCGGATGATGGCGGGTCCGCTGGACTATACACCCGGTGCTATGCGTAATGTTACTAAAGGAAACGCAAGGCCCAGTAATTCATTGCCGGTGAGTATGGGTACACGCTGTCACCAGGTAGCGATGTATATTGTTTATGAAGCACCACTGGAGATGCTGGCGGATAATCCTACCGTGTACAAGAAAGAGCAGGAATGCACTGATTTTATTGCAAAGGTCCCGACGACTTTCAATGAGACAATTGGACTGGACGGGAAGTTTGGAGAATATCTGCTCATTGCGCGCAGGAAAAATAATGTATGGTATATAGGGGCTATGACGAATTGGAATGCAAGAGATATTACCGTTGATCTTTCATTTTTGGGAGAAGGGAATTTTGAAGCGGAAATATTCAGTGATGGCATCAATGCAGACAGGGACGCAACGGATTATTCAAAGGAAATACGAAAAGTTTCTGCCAATGATAAGCTGAATATTCATCTGGAAAGCGGAGGAGGATGGGCAGGAAGAATCCATAGTGCCCAATGATAAAAAGTGGAATGGTTTGTTTATCCCTGCATAAAAATGCTGTTGCTTTTTCATTTAAAATTTAAAAAGTAATAATTTATTAATACATTTATTGTAGCCAATCAAGAATAAGTTAATCTTAAAACCATCGGTTTCCCGCGTATTCTGCTTATGAAAGAGTATTCTTCAAAGCCAGACGTAAATTGGTTAGAGCGCCTGCAACAGGGTGATGAAGAGGCTCTTGCCTCCCTCATGGAGATGTATTATAATGATCTTTATAATTATGGTTCCAGGTTTACAAAAGACGACGGATTGATCAAAGACTGTATACAGGAAGTTTTTATCAGCCTGTGGCAGCGAAGAGAGACTGTTGGCGCTATTTTATCTCCCAAATACTATTTTCTGAGGGCCATCAAAAATAAAGTGCTTAAATCTTTGCATAAAAACAAACGCAATGCTGCATCGTCTCACTTGCCCGCTGAATATGTTTTTTTTCATGAATTCCCTATTGAACGGGTTATTATTGAAAAACAGATTTCCGAGGAAAAAGCGGAGAAAGTGAGGAGGACATTATCACTTCTTTCTGAAAGACAAAAAGAAATTATTTATTTGAAATATTACCAGCATCTGGACCATGGCCAGATCGCCGAGTTGATGAACATCAGCCGCCAGTCGGTATATAATTTACTTCACGAAACCATACACAAGCTAAGAAGCCTGTGGCACTCAGAGTTTATAGCACATTGAATTTCAGCCTGATTATCTTTCTATTTCTTTCTCAAAAGCATACCTGGCGGAGACATTTTAAAAAAAATATTCTACGGGAACAGTAGAATACCGGGATACCGGGAACTTATACTTACAAGTAAGCAGCATGAAAGATTTCAGATTGTTCGATATTTCGGATTTTGTCATGGACGAGGATTTTATCCGTTGGGTAAATGAGAAAAAAAAGGCGGATAATGATTTCTGGGATAATTGGTTGAGCCAGTACCCGGGTAAATACATGGTTGTAGCAGAAGCCCGGCGGATATTGGAGTCAATAGGAACAGAGCAAAAGGTTATCAGTGAAGTTGAAAAGCAACATGAAATAAAGAGATTGATGCAAACAATCAGGGAGAATTTGCAGGAACCTGAGCGAAAAGCCCCTGTTGTTCCTGTTTCAAAAAAATGGTGGTATGTGGCTGCTGCATCATTGTTTTTGATCGCAAGCACTTTTACTTATTGGTTCGTTAAACAGGATAAAAAGCCGGAAAAAGAATCTGCTTATGCAGCAATAACTTCTTCCAGGCACCTTGTTGAAAGCATCAACACTTCCGGAAAGGCTATTACCTTAAGATTGCCTGATCAAAGCACTGTTGAATTGGCGGCCAATAGCCGCATTGCCTATGCAAATAATTTTGACAGTACGGATACAAGGGATGTTTATTTATCGGGGGAGGGGTTTTTTAAAGTAACAAAGAACCCTGCCCGTCCATTTCGGGTTTTTGCCAATGAAATCGTAACCAAAGTACTGGGAACAAGCTTTATTGTCCGTTCTTTCGACAAGGATTCAGTTATCCAGGTAACAGTAAGAACAGGAAAGGTCAGTGTATATTCCCAGGGATCTGCCAATGATAAAGAAATCAATTCTAACCAGCTTGGCGGCATTATTTTGACGCCCAACCAGGAACTGGTATATGAAAAGCTAAATCAAAAATTTCAAAAAGCATTGCTTGAAAATCCCGTAGTGATATTGCCGGATGCCACCAACCCGGTAAATATGCTGTATGAAGATGTTTCTCTCGAAAAAGTCTTTACCCAGCTTAGTAAAACCTACGGTATCAATATTGTTTACGATAATGAATTGTTGAAAAAATGCACAGTCACAGCAGATCTTAGGAATGAGACTTTTTACAGAAAACTTGAACTTATATGTAAGGCTGTAGGCGCAAGGTATGAAATAATAGACGGCCAGGTGGTTGTTCAATCAAGCGGATGTGATTAATTAAATTAGAAAAGGGTACACATGAAGTTAAAACCAGCCTGCTGCACTACGTGCGGTAACCAGTGCCTGTGCGTATTACTCCGGCCTCTATCATGAAATTTTTGAGGAAAGAGTTTGATCGGGATATTGCTAAACCAGATATACAACTGCTAAAACCAAAAGCTTGCTTATATGAAACAGACTAAACCTGTTAAAGGGGTATTCAACCAATTTCTAAAAGTAGGATTGCTACTGTCATTGCTATTCGTTTGTTCCGGGAAAATCATTTATGCTGAAGGCCGGCCGGAAGAAATACTTAATAAAAAAATCAGCCTCGTTGCGGAACAGAAAGAAGTAAGGACTATACTGAGCGAAATCAGTAAACTCGCTGAAATTAAATTTGTGTACAGCGCCCAGCGGATTCCTGCCCGCAAAAAAGTGTCAGTTCTTGCCAATGATCAAAGGCTGGGAGATGTATTGAATGGGTTATTACAACCCCTGGATGTTTTATATTATGTATCGGGCAACCAAATTGTATTGATGAGAAGGGGCCAGGAAAGTGATCCCCTTCCAAATCTGAAAGATCATGCAGACAATAAAAGACTGGCAGATAAAGAATACTTATTTAAAGATATTACGGGTAAAATAACTAATGAAAAGGGTGAACCCCTGACCGGCGTTTCTGTATTGGTAAGAGGAACTACAAAAGGAACGACTACCAATGCAAACGGCAATTTTGCCATTAATGCTGAAGTGGGAGAATGGATTGATTTTTCCATGGTCGGTTACAAACTCTACTCTGTAAAAATAGGGCAGGAAAATTCCATTACTGTACAACTTCAGCCTGAGATTTCCAGTATTGATGAAGTAGTGGTAGTGGGGTATGGTTCGCAAAAACGCAGCACGTTGACGGGGGCTGTTTCATCAATAACCAGTAAAACATTAAATGAATTACCGGTTGCCGGTATTGACCAGGCCCTGCAGGGCAGGATCGCCGGTTTGTCTGTTACGAATAATGGTTCTCCGGGAACTCCCCCTATTGTAAGGATCAGGGGTATTAGTTCTATTAACTTTGCCGCAGACCCTTTGTTTGTGATAGATGGGTTTCCGACAGGCGATCTTGCAAGTTTTGATGCGAAAGATGTAGAGTCAGTAGAAGTGCTCAAAGATGCCAGCGCCGCTGCCATTTATGGTTCAAGGGCAACCAGCGGGGTTATCATGATTACCACAAAAAAAGGGAAAAGAGATAGCCGGTTATCGGTAAACCTTGATTCTTATGTGGGTATACAAAGCCCGTCAAAAAAGATCGATTTATTAAATACCAGTCAATACCTGCAATACGCGCAGGCTTTACTTGGAGCAGCCGGGTTTGCCGGTATTGGTCGTTTGCAACCTGCTAATTTTAATAAACCTGTCTATACCGGCGCCAGCACAACCTTTGCCCAGACGAATACAGACTGGCAGGATGAATATTTTGTAAGGAATGCTCTTTTAACACAGCACAACCTTTCTGTTAGTGGTGGAAATGCCATGTCCCGCTTTTATACTTCTGCCGGTTATTTCAAGCAAGATGGCATCGCACAGGGTTTAAATTACCAGAGAGGTAATTTTCGTATCAATTCAGAAAATAACATAAGCAATGTATTCACTTTTGGGGAAAACCTCTATGTGGCATTTGGCAACCAGGGATTCGAAGGTACAGGCGGTAACAGATCACCACTGACCAATGTAGTAAGAATGCAGCCTTATTTACCTGTACGCAATCCGCTTAACCCGGGAGGTTTCCAGGGTCCGAATACTGCTTTTGACGGCTCCGACCCTACCAACCCGGTAGAAGGGGCTTTGATTGGGTATAATACAATCAAGACATTAAAAATTCTGGGAACAGCATACCTGGATGTAAATTTTACTTCCTGGTTAAAATTCAGGTCAACTTTTGGAACTGATTATTCTAATGCTTATCAGCAACAGTATACCCCTATTTATAATGACGGGGGCGAATATGTAGCGAGCGGAACAAGCAGCGCAACATCTGCAAGTATTAGAAATCAACGGCAGTTGTACACCACATTATTATATACCCAGCAGTTGACATTTGACAAGTCCTTTGGCGTGCATCATATAACAGCTACTGCTGTATATGAGCAACAAGGACAGAAATTCATCAATGAAACAGCTTCCGGCAACCAGGATAATAACAGAGTACAGACTCTCAACGGGGCAACGAACATCGCTGCCAATAGCAGATTGGAGCAAAATCTTATCAAATCATATATTGGCCGTGTCACTTATGATTATGAAGGAAAATATTTGTTAAGCGCCAGTCTGAGAAGAGATGGTTTATCTGTTTTTGCACCCGGTCATAAATTTAAAAACTTTCCTGCAGCCTCAGTTGGATGGAGAGTAGACCAGGAAGGCTTTCTGCAAAAATATAAAGCAGTTTCTGAATTAAAATTAAGAGCAGGTTATGGATTAACCGGGATCAATGGCGTGCTTTTAGGTAATTATCCATACCAGGTCCCTGTACAGGCTAACCAATCCGACTACCCGTTCAACGGAGCCATAACAGGCCCCAATGGATCATTTTATAATAATTTGGCTAATCCCAACCTGGAATGGGAAACAACAAAGCAGTTAAATATTGGCATTGATCTGGGTTTATGGAAAAATAAATTCACACTTACTGCCGAATATTTCCGCAGGCAAACGGATAATCTTATTATTAATGTGCCCATACCCCCTTCATTCGGCTTTGGATCCGGGGTGGGTGTACCCACTAATTCCGCTTCTATGCGAAACAATGGCTTCGAGTTGCAATTAGGTTATCATAAAAGAACCGGAGAATTGAAATGGGATGCAACGGGACTTCTCAGCATTATCCGTAATAAGGTATTAAAGTTGTACACGGCCAATTCTTCTTTTGTTGCAGGAGCAGACGCTGATTTTGGTAACGGTGATATTACCAATACAGTAGTAGGACAGCCCATTCAATCTTTCTATGGCTATATTGTAGACGGAATTTTTCAAAGCGCCACTGAAGTGGCCAATAGTCCTCTGCAAGTCGCGGGCGCGACAGCACCCGGCGATTTAAAATTCAGGGATATAAGCGGCCCTAACGGAAAACCCGACGGTAAAATTGATGCTTTCGACAGAACTTTTATTGGAAGTTATCTTCCTAAGTTCACTTATTCGTTCACTTATTCTGTTTCCTACAAAAATTTTGATGCCAGCATTTTCTTACAGGGAGTTCAGGGCAATAAGATATTCAATGCAGAAAGAGTGATAGTAGAAGGTATGATCAGGTTATTTAACTCAGGCACACAGGTACTGGATGCATGGACACCCACTCATACGAATACAAATATCCCGAGGGCTGTTAGCGGCGATCCTAATGGAAATTCCCGCGTTTCGACACGCTGGATTGAAGATGGCTCTTATTTAAGGATAAAGAACCTGATGATAGGATACAATTTGCCCGCATCGGGAATGTCACACTTGACAAAAGGAGCTGTAAAACACCTGAGGCTATATATATCTTCACAAAACCTGTTAACACTAACCAAGTATAAAGGATGGGATCCTGAAGTAGGCACAAGAAGAACTACACTGACCAATGGTATTGATTATGGCCAGTATCCTTCCGCCAGGTCATTCCAGTTCGGTATACAGGCCGGGTTTTAATAAATTAATTGTACTAACTGCAATAAAATGATGTATATGAAAAGTAAAAAAATATATTCAAAGCTTATCCTTACGGGATTAATAATAATAACTACTGTTATTTCCTGCGATAAGAATTTGGACAAAACAGATCCCAATTCTGTAACAGTTGACTCTTATTTTAAAAATAGCGGTGAGCTGCTAAAAGGAACGAATGCTATTTATTCTACCTTTCATAGTAATCCTTTAGTAGCCAGGGAATGGTTTTTTGTACATGATACGAGAGGCGATGAGGTAGCAACAGGCGGACCCCAGTTAGAACAGCCCCGGGCTCAACTGTTAACCGGTACACATGATCCTACCAATTCAGTAATGAATTCGTTTTGGAATGCCTTATACACTTTAATTCATCGTGCAAATACGGTTATTGAAAATGGCCCCAATGTAACAGATAATACTACTGTAAGGGATCAATGTGTAGCACAAGCAAAATTTTTTCGTGGATGGGCCTACTTTGAGCTGGTAAGTATGTGGGGACCTGTTCCGGTTTATACGGCTACAGTAAAATCCCCGGATGGTTTTCAACCCCGTGCCAAAGAAGATGACGTGTATGCGCTGATCATTGCGGACCTCCAGGCTGCCGCCACTGTTTTACCTCCTAAGTCAGGTACTGATAAAGGTCGTGCAACCAGCGCTGCTGCCAATGCGCTTTTGGGGAGGGTATTGATGCAAAAGGGCGATTATGCAGGCGCCAAAACTGCCTTATTAAAGATACCCACTGCAGGCGCTGATGGATACAGGCTTAGAGACAGGTATCTTGATAATTTTGAAGCAGGATTACCCGTACCAACAGGAATCAGCGGAGCAGCTCCTGCACCATTGAATGAATCTCTTGAATTTAATGATGAAAGCATTTTCGAGGCTGTTTTCTTTGATAAAGGAGATAACAATTTTAACTGGGGAGGTAATGGCGTTGGCGATGGGCCTTCTGCTGACCAGTCAACAGTGCGTAACCAGGAGTATTGCCCTGTTGCATGGCGTAACCTGATTCCTTCCGATAAGTACCTGAATGAATTTGAGAATACAGCTACGGGCGCCGCTAAAACCGATCCGCGGTATAAATTTTCCGTTTATGAATCAGGAGATGCTTATGCTAACGGTACTCAGACTCTTAATGATGTAGATGTGCAGGGGCCTACATCAACTGTTAATGGGGTTGTGAAAAAGGTAAGCTGGCGTAAGTTCATGTTGCTTTATAGAGAAGATAAAGGCATTGCCGGCTTTCATCCCGGGGGAAACAATCAACGCATGATCCGTTATGCTGAAGTTTTATTAATGCTGGCCGAGTGTGAAAATGAACTGGGCAACATGGGCCCTGCAATTGCCTATTTAAACCAGGTGCGTGACCGTCCAAGTGTTGCGATGCCGCATTATCCTACTACGCAGTTTCCATGTAGTAGCAAAAATGAAGTTACGAAGGCAATTATGCATGAAAGGACAGTGGAATTGGGTGACGAGGAATTGAAGAACATTGACATTTTGCGGTGGAGAAAGAAAGGATACTATCCATCTGTTGCACCAGAGCCGCTGTCTTATTTTGTAGCCAATAAGCATGAGCTTCTTCCTATTCCCCAGTCAGAAATAGACAATAACCCGAAATTGGGCACTGGCACTGTACCCAAGCAAAACCCGGGGTATTAAAAATGTCACTAGCAGTTAGAGGTTCATAAACCCAGTTTTTAATTAGATAAAGGCTATATAAAAGTAGCCTTTGTCTTTTTACGTTAGCTGCATTTAAATAGTTCGTTATTAACATTTGCGGTAACCGGCATTTTATAACTTCATAAAAAATACTACCCGATGTTTGCCAGATGGAATATTGCGTTGGTTATTTTATTTTTTGCCTTAATTATTTTACCGGCGGGCTGTAAGCATATATCAAAAAATATATTGTTTACACAGCTGCCTGCAGGAGAGTCGGGCATTCATTTCAGCAATGACATACATGAAAATGATTCTTCGGGTTCTTTTATCAACGAATTTGGATATATGGGCGGCGGGGTTGGTATTGGCGATTTTAACAATGATGGGCTTAAAGATATTTTTTTTACAGGCAACCAGGTAAGCTGCCGCCTTTATATCAATAAAGGGAATAACAAATTTGAAGATATTACGGAAACTGCAGGACTCAAGACCGATGTGTGGGCCACTGGTGTAAGTATCGTGGACATCAATAATGACGGGTATGATGACATATATGTTTGCGTATTCGGAAAAAACCAGCTTACCCGGTCAAAGAACCTCTTATTTATTAATCAGCATAATCTTACATTCAAAGAAGAGGCGGCGGAGTATGGGTTGGCTGATATGGGTTATTCAACACAGGCGGTTTTTTTTGATTATGACAAAGATGGCGATCTTGACATGTACCTCACCAATTATCTCTTGAATGGCCCCAATACTAATACCATATTCCCGCGCGACAGAACCGGCCACTCTCCGGCCAACGATAAGTTGTACAGGAATGACGGGTATTCGGCGCAGGAAGGCCATCCTGTTTTTACCGACGTTTCCTTACAGGCTAATATAAAGGAAGATGGATATGGTTTGGGAGTAGTAGTCAGTGATTTTAACAACGACAGTTGGCCGGATATTTACGTAGCGAATGACTTTTTATCCAACGATGAACTTTGGCTAAATAACCGCGATGGTACGTTTACCAATTGTATTGACAAGTCAATTGGCCACCAGAGTTATTCCAGCATGGGTGTAGATGCAGGAGATATTAATAATGATGGATTGCCCGATATAGTTACATTGGATATGCTGCCTGAAAATAACGAGCGAAAAAAGACGAGCTTTTTCTTTATGAATTACGAAAGGTATGAAGCCGAACGCTCCATGGGCTATGAACCGGAATTTATGCGAAATATGCTTCAGCTTAATAATGGCTGCTATGCCGGGAGTGATACAGGTATCCCTTTCTTTAGTGAAATCGGGCAATTATCGGGCATCCCTGCAACGGACTGGAGCTGGAGCGTTCTACTGGCGGATTTTAATAACGATGGCTGGAAGGATATACATATTACCAACGGTATAGGGAGGGACTTTATTAATGGGGATTTCCTGGAATTCAGCAACCAGGTATTTAACAGTAACCAAAGTAAAGAAGAGCAGCGAAAAGCGATCCGGGATAAACTGGCATCCCGTAAACACGTTAATCTTAGTAATTATCTGTACCTGAATAACCACGATTATACTTTTGCCGATGTTTCAGGACAATCAGGCGTTGATGAGCCTTCCATGTCTAATGGAGCGGCTTATGCAGACCTTGACAATGATGGCGATCTTGATCTTGTTGTTAACAATATCAACAAAGAAGCTTTTGTATTTATTAATAATACAATTGAAAAAAATAAACCTTCAGTTGATAACCACTTTTTAAGTTTACGTATAAGGGGAGATAGCCTGAATACTGGCGGCTTTGGTACAAAAGCATTGCTATACAATAAAGATAAGGTACAGGTGCAGGAAGAAAATCCTGTCAGGGGATATTTTTCTTCTGTGGACCAACAATTGCTTTTCGGATTAGGACAAGATGACCATGTTGATTCATTGATTGTAATATGGCCGGATAATAAAAGACAGGTAATTAAAAATATTCCTGCAGATACGGCCATAATTCTTTCCTGGAAAAATGCAGGAATTACAGACCCCGCTCCCGGTAGTAACAACCATACGATTTTTTCGGATATAACTTCCGCTTCTGGTATTGCATACAGGCACCACGATAACCCGATTAATGATTTTGGCATTCAACGATTATTGCCACAGAAGTACTCACAACTGGGTCCGTTCATAGCAACCGGGGATATTAATAACGATGGTCAAATGGATTTTTTTATAGGAGGGGCATTTAATTTTTCAGGAAAAATTTTTACACAACAAAAAGATCAGTCTTTTACTTCAAGAAATCTTGTGGATAACATCAAGATGGAAGAAGATGAAAATTGCATTTTATTTGATGCCGATAACGATGGCGACCTTGATTTGCTGGTTACAGGAGGCGGGATGCAGTATGAGGAGAACTCGGTGTATTATAAGCCAAGGTTATACCTTAATGACGGAAAAGGAAACTATAGTCTTCAGCCCAATGCTATTCCCGGGAATGTTGCCACCATGGCAGGTTGTATAAGCGCGGGGGATTATGATAATGACGGCGACCTTGATTTATTTATCGGCGGAAGAATTTCAAAACAATATCCATCAGCACCCCGAAGTTTTATCCTGCAAAATAATAAAGGAGTTTTTACAGATGTTACAGCAAAAGTTTGCCCTGCTTTGGAAAGACCCGGTATGATTACCGCTGCTATATGGACCGACTTTGATAACGATAAGCAAACAGATCTGATTATTGCCGGTGAATGGATGCCTGTAAGATTTTTCAGGAATAGTCATGGAAGTTTTCAGGAAGTAACGGCTTCAACGGGGCTGACGGAAATGGATGGTATGTGGCGGAGTCTTATAGCGGCAGACATAGACAATGATGGCGATCTTGACCTTATCGCGGGTAACCTGGGTTTAAACTGTCTTTATAAAGTCAGTAAGAAGGAGCCAATGCAGCTATTTGCGTCAGATATTGACAGAAATGGAATGATAGATCCTATTTTCTTTTATTATATCAAAGATAATGACGGCGTCAGGAGGTCATTCCCTGCTATCAGCAGAAGCCAATTTGCCGAACAGGTGCCTGCTATTAAAAAGAAATTTCTCCTTTACCAGGATTATGCTAAAGCTTCTTTCGACGATATCTTTGAAGGAAAGACAAAAGACGGGCTTTTAAAATTTCAATGCAATGAAACAAGAAGCTGCTGGTTGGAAAATATGGGAAATGGAAAATTCATAAAGCATCCTTTACCGGTTGAAGCGCAATTTGCACCGGTAAATGCTATCGTCTGCGATGACTTCGATAATGATGGGTATAAGGACCTGTTACTGGCCGGTAATGAATACCAGACAGAAGTAATGACAGGGAGATATGATGCGTCTTATGGTTGTTTTCTTAAGGGCAGCAGTAAAAAAACATTTGAAACCGTTTCGCCGGTTAAGAGTGGTTTTATAGTGCGGGGGGACGTAAAAGATATGGCGCTCATTCGATCAGCCAAAGGCGAAAAAATAATTCTTGCTGCAGTTAATAATGACACACTCCGGGTATTCAAAGTAAGGCCGGCGGCGGGAAACATCCATTAGTAACTATAGAAAGCAGCACTATAAAATAACATGAGATTAAAAGAGTTGAAACAGGCAGAATATCTATTGGGCGGCGGAGAAACAAGTTATTTGTTTCTGATTCTTGCAGCGGATCATTTGTTGAATAAGTAAATCATCGGGCGGATCCCAGGGGAGATCCGCTTGTTATATCCATAAGCGCTGAAAAGTGACTACTATGCGGGTTCATAAATCCTTTTTTTGTTCTGCTTTGCTGTTAGGCTCCATGTTTTCGTCTTTTTCACAACAGTATAATAATTTTAAAGTAGCTGTTTATTGCCGCGCTTATGAAACACAAAAGATGTATGATACCGCCGGTTATCTTAAACCGGTCTGGGAAGAAATGACAAGACAATTGAAAGTCGACAAGGTATACCTGGAAACGCACCGCGATCTTATCATCGTTAATCAGAGAACCCTGGATATTGCTAAAAAATTCTTTAAGGATCGTGGTATTGAAGTGGCTGGTGGAATTACTTATACGATCAGTGAACCTAATCGTTTTCAAACATTCTGTTACAGTGATACAAATGACCGGAAAAAAGTAAAAGAAATAGCTGAATACACGGCTAAAAACTTTAACGAAGTGATTCTCGATGATTTTTTCTTCACCAATTGCAAAGATGACGAAGCCATAAAAGACAAAGGAACACGAAGCTGGACACAGTATCGTCTTGAATTAATGGCGGATGCTGCAAAGAACCTGGTAGTGGGGCCGGCGAAAGCAATGAACCCCAAAGTAAAAATGGTAATCAAATACCCTAACTGGTATGAGCATTTCCAGGGCCTGGGTTTTAACCTGGAAAAAGAACCTTCTATTTTCGACGGCATTTATACCGGCACCGAAACAAGGGATGCAGTGAGGAGCGCCCAGCATCTGCAGCCCTACCTTGGATATAATATTGTCCGGTATTTTTCAAATATTAAACCCGGTGGCAATGGCGGCGGATGGGTGGATCCCGGAGGGATGGAGAACTTTGATCGTTATGCTGAACAATTATGGATCACACTTTTTGCCAGGGCGCCGGAAGTTACTTTATTTGATTTCCGCCAGTTGGTCCGTTCAATTGTTCCAACTGACCGGGCAATCTGGCAGGGGCAACAGACCAGTTTTGATTTTGATGAAATGATGCGGCCCATAAACTTAAATGGCGGCCAACCTGCCAAACCCACTACTATCGCCAGGGCAGCGGGTTATACTTTTGAAATGACAGATAAATTTTTAGATAAACTTGGTAATCCTGTTGGCATTAAAAGCTATCGTCCTTATCATTCACTGGGGGAGGATTTTCTTCAGAATTATTTGGGTATGATAGGATTGCCTATGGATCAACGAGCGGTATTCCCGGCGGAAGACAGCATTATTTTGTTAACCGAAGAAGCAAAGTTTGACAATAAAATTGTTGAAAAGATAAAGGGACAGTTAACCCGGGGAAAATCTGTGATTATTACATCCGGCTTACTGAAAGCGCTCCAGGGAAAAGGAATTGAAGACATTGCCGAATTAAGATACACAGACAGGAAGGCCATGGTAAAAAATTATATGGCGGGGAGCCGTGAGCCTGTTCATAGCGAAAAAGCGATTCTCATTCCGCAAATAGCTTACCTCACTAATGATTCATGGGAAATGGTTTCTGCTATTGATGGGCCAGATGGCTGGCCTATTTTGCTCGAGACCGATTATTCAAAAGGGAAATTTTATGTACTGACCATACCGGAAAATTTTGCGGACTTGTACAATCTTCCTGCCGAGGCTTTGAATATTATCCGTAAAGCCTTCAGTAGCCAGATGAAAGTGCTGATAGAAGGGCCTGGTAATATAAGTTTATACGTGTATGACAATAATACCTGTATTGTAGAATCATTTTTGCCGCAGGCGACAGCGATTAAAATAATAACAGCAAAAGAGTATAAAAGGCTGACAGATCTTCAAACAAATGAATCATGGGAAGGAACGGCAAGGGATCCGCAAAGATTTTGGTTTCTGCCGAAGGATAACGGCGTTAATGTTTTCAATATCACAGTAAAACCCCATTCATTCCGGGTGTTTAAGTTTGAATGAGGCTATACGGATAAACCTGTTTTATTTTGGCCAAAACGTACACTAAAGATAAAAACCGTCATTGCCGCATGAGCTGCGCTGCATCAGGGCTATTATTTTTTATACTGTTTTTTGTATTTGACTCCTGTAAGCACAAACCGTTGCCAAATGAAGAAATGATCCTCCTCCTGCGCTCAGCAGAAAAATATGATAACAATCCCGGAAATATTTATTGCCCGGGAGCTATTATAAAATTTTGCGATTCTATAATTCATAACTCATCTGACGAAGCTGAAATTGAAAAGGCACAATATAATAAGGCCAATGCGCTGCTCCAGCTGGGGGAAGAACCAAAAGCTATAACTATTTATGAGGATTTATTAAATAAAACATCCCGGGGCGACCTTGAACAACGCCGCCTGATTATTAAAGATTTAGCCCTTGCCAATTTGAGACTTGGAGATCGAAAGAACTGTATTTACAATCATAATGCTGAATCTTGCATATTCCCGATTGCAAATGAAGGCGTGCACAAAGATAAAACGGGCTCAGGGAAAGCTATCGAATTATATAAAACACTATTAGCAGACGATCCCAATGACCTGGAATCGAGATGGCTGATAAATATTGCTTACATGACTATTGGAGGATACCCGCAACAGGTTCCTCCGGCTTTACTTTTAAAAATAACGAACGATGATTCGATGCACACCGTTAAACCTTTTACGGACGTAGCGGCAAATATAGGCCTGAATTTAAAGGATATGGGAGGAGGAAGTATTGTTGATGATTTTAATAATGACGGGTACCTGGATATTATAACAAGCAGTTGGGCATTGACCGAACCCATGCATTATTGCAGGAATAATGGTAACGGTACATTCACCGATGTATCGGACTCTTCAGGGCTTGGATATTTAACAGGCGGGTTAAATATGATGCAAACCGATTATAATAATGATGGCTTCAAAGATATATTTGTACTGCGCGGAGCCTGGAAAGGAAAATTCGGGAACAACCCCAATTCATTATTAAGAAATAATGGTGATGGTACTTTTACAGATGTTACAAAAGAAAGCGGGCTGCTTTCCTTTCATCCTACACAAACAGCTACCTGGGCGGATTTCAATAACGATGGCTGGCTGGATGTTTTTATCGGTAATGAAACCACACCCGCCGGTGGAACACATGCATGCGAACTGTATATCAATAATCAAAACGGAACCTTTACGGAAGCAGCCCTGGAGGCCGGGTGTGCTATAACTGAGTTTGTAAAAGGGGTCACATCCGGTGATTATGATAACGACGGACGAACAGATATTTTTATATCCGCTTTAAATGGCAGGAAAATATTATTAAAGAATGAGACGGTCAGGGGTGGCCCTGTTAAATTCAGGGATGTAACGCAGCCGGCTGGTTTAAACAATAGCGTAACCCGCACTTTTGCTACCTGGTTCTGGGATTATGATAATGACGGCTGGCTGGATATACTGGTATGCGGATACGAGTTTTCTGAACCACTTGCATATTATGCGGCCGCTGAAGCTTTGCATGCACCTGTAGGCAATGCCGGCAAAGTATTTTTATTCAGGAACAGACATGATGGAACATTTGAAGACGTATCTTTTAAAACGGGGTTAAATAAAATTGCCTTTGCTATGGGAGCCAATTTTGGCGATATAGACAATGACGGGTACCTTGATTTTTATCTCGGTACCGGCAACCCAAAGTTTAAATCAGTAATTCCCAATAAGCTATTTAAGAATATAAACGGGACTCATTTTATGGATGTGACTACATCGGCACGTGTAGGCAACCTGCAAAAAGGACATGGAATATCTTTTGCTGATCTTGACAATGACGGCGATGAGGATATCTATATTGAAATGGGCGGCGCTTATGCAGGAGATGCATATGAAAATTCTCTTTACCTGAACCCTGGTCAAAATAGTAATCACTGGATAAATATTTCACTGGAAGGGACTGTTTCAAACAGGGCCGCCATTGGTACCAAAATAAAGATAACTTTTAAAGAAGATGGATTATCAAGATCTGTTTACCGTGATGTAAATTCAGGCGGAAGTTTTGGTTCAAATCCCTTGCGACAGCATATTGGCACCGGCCACGCAAGCTCTATTGATAGTATTGAAATAAAATGGCCGCTAACCGGGAAAGTGCAGGTATTTAAAAACCTGCAGCCTGATATGAATATTAAAATAAAGGAAGGCGACTCATCATTTACCAGCTATAAGCTTCTGCGGGTGAATTTTACCTCTATACAATCAGGGTTAATAAGCTGTTCTCCCGGCCGCAAAAATTAGAAGTATATTGCCAGCTGGAATGAAAAATATAACTATTAATCTTTGGTTTTTGAGTGAAGGAAGTCCCGGGCGCAGACTTTCTAAGATAGAATCGATGCGGGGTAGTGACCGGGCTTTTATCAATAAATTATAACCAGGGAACAGAAAATTTATAAGTTAAGAAATGGAAAAAAAGCTGTACATAATTTTTTTAGTGCTGCTTGCGCCGGGTATTTTGCCAGGGCAGGATAAAAGACAGATCGTTTATTTATATCCCAATGGCGCACCTGGTTTTGAAAGCCGGAAAAATGAACCGGAGCAGGCAAAAGACTGGTGGGTAAAAAATATTCATAACCCGTCATTAACCGTTTATCTTCCTCCAAAAGAGAAGGCAAATGGCTCGGCGGTAATCATTTGTCCGGGTGGTGGCCATCGTGAACTCGTATTTACAGCCGAAGGAGAAGATGCCGCGGAATATTTTAATAATCTTGGCGTAACAGCCTTCGTTTTAAAATACCGGCTGTTCAGGGAAGAAAATTCTCCGTATAAACAAGAACATACATTACAGGATGGTCGCAGGGCCATGCGCCTGGTGAGGCAACAAGCAGCAATATGGAAACTGGATACCAATCGTATCGGACTGATGGGTTTTTCAGCAGGTGGTGAATTGGCGGGATGGGTCGCTTTTAATTCACCCAACAATAATCAGGCTAAAGGCGATAGTATCGATAAAGTAAAATGTAAACCCGACTTTTTAATATTGGTTTATCCCGGGCCGCTGGCAGTTCCCGATACGTTGCTTTCCGGCGCCCCGCCCTTATTCATGATAGCTGCCAATGATGATGAATGTTGCTCTGAACCGGTTATAAAATTGCTGCAACTATACAGAAAAGCGAATATAAAAACAGAAGTGCATCTCTATGAGCAGGGTAGCCACGCATTTAATATGGGTAAAAGATCAAGCCTGAAATCTATCAATACATGGCCACAGCGAATGGCTGATTGGTTATCGGATAATGCTTATTTACACAAATGAACAGGAAATGAAAAGAAAATTGTCAGTTGGCATAGCGTTGTTGTCAATTTTATTCCCGGCAGTTTCTTTCCCCCAAAGCGGTAAAGGTAAGCTGATTGATGTCCATGCCAGCGAAGAAACAAAGGCCTTGTATTATAATTTAAAAGAATTATCCGGGGAGCATATCCTTTTTGGCCACCAGCATGCGACACAGTATGGTCATGGGTGGAGGGGAGATGAGAACAGGTCGGATGTAAAATCTGTTACCGGTTCTCACCCGGCTGTAATTGGGGTTGATTTCAGCGGGCTGTCGGGAAGGCCTGATAGCATGATAGAAAAAGAAAAGGCATCGTTGCGAAAAACCATTGCCGATACTTATAACCGGGGTGGCGTAACAACAGCTTGCTGGCATTTTAATAACCCTGTTTCTAAAACAAATTTTTACTGGAATGATTCTGCCGCGGTAGCCGCTGTAAAGAATATCATCCCAGGGGGGTCGCATAATGAAAAATACAAAAGCATTCTTCGTACCATTGCCGATCTTGTTAAATCCATAAAGGGCAATGATGGCAAACTTGTTCCCATAATATTCCGGCCGTATCATGAATTTGATGGCGGATGGTTCTGGTGGGGAAAACCGCATTGTACAAAAGATGAGTTCATCACACTATGGAGATTCACTATATCTTATTTGAGGGATAGCCTGGGAGTACATAACCTGGTTTACGCTTTTTCCCCTGATTGTTTATTCAATAGTGAAATGGAATATTTAGAACGATGGCCCGGAAATGACTGGGT
Source organism: Bacteroidota bacterium (assembly GCA_030706685.1). Lineage (GTDB taxonomy): Bacteria > Bacteroidota > Bacteroidia > Chitinophagales > Chitinophagaceae > VBAT01. The sequence goes on along the minus strand of JAUZOA010000003.1, from coordinate 114,931 downwards.
GGATATAGCCGGGGTGGATGATTATAATGATTTTGGCCGGTACGGGAAATATAATGTTGATTCAGGAATAATGAAATTAAAGATCGTTTCCGATTATGCAAAGAAAGCAGGTAAGCTGGCGGCTTTTACCGAAACGGGCCTCGAATCAATTCCTAGCCCAACATGGTGGACAGAAACGCTGCTGGCAGCCTTAAAAAAGGCAAAAGCTCAATTCACTTATGTATTGGTCTGGAGAAATGACACGACAAGTCCCACGCATTTTTATGCTCCTTTCCCCGGGCAGGAGAGCGAGGCTGATTTTTTAAAATTTTATAATGACCCTTATACGCTGTTTGAAAATGACCTGAAGGGAATATACAAGTTGAAAAAATAAAACGACAATAAGATGAAATGGCTGTTAGCGATTTGGTTATTGGTAGCTGGTAAAGAGATTATTCATGCCCAGGCAGTAAAAAAGCATGGTGCTTTACGAGTACAAGGAACAAGGTTAGTCGATAAAGATGGAAAACCTGTTCAATTACGGGGCATGAGTTTTGGCTGGCATAACTTCATGCCAAGATTTTATAATGCCGGTACTGTAAAGTGGTTGCACGAAGACTGGAAGTGTACCGTCGTAAGGGCAGCAATCGGAGTAGAGCCGGATAAGGGCTATATAAAAGATTCCGTTGGTTCTATGGCTGATATAAAGGCTGTGGTAGACGCGGCGATCAATGAAGGTATTTATGTGGTCATTGATTGGCATAGTCACAATATCAGGCTGAATGAAGCAAAAACGTTTTTTACGGAGATGGCCATCCGATATGGTAAATACCCGAATGTGATCTATGAAATTTTTAATGAGCCCGATTTTGAAACATGGGAAGAAGTGAAGTCTTATTCTGAAGAAGTGATCAAAACAATACGGGCCATAGACCCCGATAACATCATTTTGGTTGGAGACCCCAGGTGGGACCAGGATATTAATTTACCCGCCGCTGATCCCATTAAAGGATACACCAACCTGATGTACACAGTTCATTTTTATGCGGCCACACATAAGCAATGGTTAAGGGACAGAACAGATGAAGCAATCAAAAAGGGATTACCCATTTTTATCTCTGAATCCGCGGGCATGGAAGCCACCGGCGACGGACCTATTAATTATGAGGAATGGCAGAAATGGATTGATTGGATGGAAGCAAGAGGTCTGAGTTGGATCACGTGGTCCGTTTCTGATAAGGATGAAACCTGCTCGGTGTTAGAAAAATCAGCCGCGCCGGATGGGAACTGGAAAGAAACTGATCTGAAAGAATCGGGAATTAAAATAAGGAAGTATTTGAGAAAGTATAACGCTAATGAATAAAAAAGGGATTCAATAATTAAAAACTTTATATGAAAAAGAATGGTTGGATTGTTTTATTGTTGTTGGTGGCTATGCAGCTACAGGCGCAAAAATTTGAAGGGCTGGCATTAACTCCGCCGATGGGCTGGAATAGCTGGAACACATTTCAAACCAACATCAATGAACAGTTGGCAAAAGAAACAGCCGATCTCTTTATTACTTCGGGGATGAAAGACGCCGGGTATCTCTATATTGTCCTGGATGATGGCTGGATGGCTAAGGAAAGAGACAGTATTACAGGCGATCTTATCCCTGATCCCAAAAAATTTCCCCATGGAATGAAAGCGGTTGTAGACTATGTTCATTCAAAAGGATTGAAATTCGGGTTATATAATTGCGCGGGAACAAAAACCTGTGCTGGTTACCCCGGCACAAGGGGGTATGAATACCAGGATGCACGGTTCTATGCCTCCCTGGGTATTGATTATCTGAAATTTGACTGGTGCAACAGTGAAGGCCTCAGCGCAAAGGAAGCCTACACAACTATGAGTAACGCTTTGAGAAAAGCGGGACGTCCTATTATATTTAGTTTATGTGAATGGGGTGACAATAAACCCTGGTTATGGGCAAAGGAAACCGGACAGCTATGGCGTACGACGGGTGACATAGCGAATATTTTCGATGGCATCAAGAATTATGGTACCTGGCATGCCAATGGCGTCATGACAATTGTGGATATGCAGGATACTTTACGAAAATATGCCGGCCCCGGTCATTGGAACGACCCGGATATGCTCGAAGTGGGAAATGGTATGAAAGTAAATGAAGACCGGGCTCATTTTTCTATCTGGTGTATGTTGGCTGCGCCTTTGATGGCAGGAAATGACCTGCGGAAAATGACTAAAGAAGCTAAGGAAACTCTTACAGATAAAGATATCATTGCAATTGACCAGGATCCTGCAGGTATGCAGGCTTTGAAATATGCAGAAAAGGATAGCGTGCAAACCTGGTTGAAGCCATTAAAAAATGGGGATTGGGCTGTTTGTTTTTTAAACCGTTCCTTATCTTCCAAAGATCTGTCGATTGACTGGAAACAAATGACTGTTGCCGATAATCTTTCCGGGACTGAACTCAATGCTGTAAAAAATAACTACCGGGTTCGCGATATATGGTTAAAGCAAAACAGGGGCACAACGGCAAATCCTTTTAAAACTACTGTGCCGGCCCATGATGTCATTGTATTACGTCTCGCTAAATAAAATACTTAAAAAGGTAGATTTCCTGTACTATTCCTATGTGAATCTACCCGCCGCCAGGGGGTGAATTTCAGGCGGGGTTATCTTCTTGTTTTCATGATTCCCGGCTTAATTTTGTTATTTAATCTGAGATCGTATGAAAACGAAAAATCTACTTTGGATCATCATCATTTTGGTTGTCCTGCAATCCTGCAGCAGGGCTATCAGCCCTTACGAAGCGGCTAATAATCCAAGAGGAAAGCATTGCAAAGTGATCCATTGATGAATAAATCATGAGTTTCCGAAAAGATTTCCCACGGCTCCTTCCAGCATGGGAAACTTTTCTATTACATAATTTTTAATCGCTTCAATAGCTTTTTTGGCCTGTTCATCAGTTATTCCGGCTTCGCTTTTTAATTTTTCGATCAGTTCCTGCATAAAAGAGAACGTTTAAGAGTTTAAAGATTTTGTAAAGGGAGATAGGTGTTCTTTAGCGGATTGAAGATCGATTCTGCTTTAAGAACCCTTGAACCTTTAAAACGAAGGTAAAATTATCAGGCCACTTTCAACAGGCTGAGCTTACTCTTGTCAAACTTTCTTCTGGCATAATCTATATCGAGGGAAAAATGAGTGTCTTTGGAGGAAGGCAACTCGAACATGGCGTCGGTCAATATACCCTCGCAAATGCTGCGGAGACCTCTTGCGCCTAATTTATACTCGACTGCTTTTTCTACCATAAAGTCGAGCACTTCTTCGTCAATCGTCAATTGTATCCCTTCCAGCTCAAACAATTTCCTGTACTGCTTGATCAATGCATTCTTCGGTTCAGTCAGGATAGCGCGCAACGTGGGAGCATCTAAAGGATCAAGATGAGTGACTACCGGCAAACGTCCGAGTAATTCAGGTATTAATCCGAATGATTTAAGATCCTGGGCATTGATATAACGCAGGAGGTTCTTTTTCATACTCTCCTGTTGTTCCTTGTCGACATTGAAACCGATTGTATTGGTTTGTACACGGCGGGCAATGATCTTATCAATTCCATCGAATGCACCACCGCAGATGAAAAGAATATTCTGCGTGTTGATCTTAATAAGTTTTTGTTCCGGATGTTTGCGGCCTCCCTGCGGTGGCACCAGCACGTCTGTTCCTTCCAATAGTTTGAGCATTCCCTGTTGCACACCTTCGCCGCTTACATCGCGGGTAATGGAAGGGTTATCACCTTTTCTCGCGATCTTATCTATCTCGTCAATATATACAATACCACGTTCAGCAGCACTCACATCATAATTACAAACCTGGAGCAACCTTGTTAAAATACTTTCCACATCTTCCCCTACGTAGCCGGCTTCGGTAAATACAGTAGCATCTACAATAGCAAAAGGGACGTTTAGCATCCGGGCGATGCTTTTTGCCAATAAGGTTTTGCCTGTACCCGTTTCGCCTACCATTACGATATTGCTTTTTTCTATTTCAACATCGCTGCTGGTATTGTTGTCATTATTTCTTTGCTGTAAACGTTTGTAATGATTATATACGGCAACAGCCAATACTTTTTTGGCTTCATCCTGCCCGATCACATATTCATCGAGGAATTTCTTGATCTCTACCGGTTTCTTTACTGTGAGCTTAAAAGACGAAGGGGTCTTCTCATCCCGGACCATCAATTCCTGCTCGATAATTTCCCTGGCATGTTCCACACAATTCTCGCAGATATGGCCCTCTTGCCCGGCTATGAGAATTTTTACCTCATCCCGGTTTCGGCCACAAAACGAACAATGTAATGGATTCTTTGCCATGTAATTAAGAAGGATATGAGAAAATACTAATCAATTCGTACCACAAAAATATAAAACCGCCCCGACAAGGACGGCTTTTTTAAGACATATATTATTTTAAAATGGGACTACTACAGAACCTAGTCTTATGATCTAAAAATCAATTATTTATAACTTGTCTATGATCTTGTCAACAATGCCGTATTCTACCGCTTCCTTAGCATCCATCCAGTAATCCCGGTCAAAATCTTTTAATATTTGGTCGGCCGTCTTACCACAATTATCCGCTAATATCCTGGCTCCGAGGTCTTTTACCCTTTTTGTCTGCCTTGCCTGTATTTCCAGGTCGGTACTTACTCCCCGGATAGAACCGCCAAGGGAAGGCTGGTGGATCATCACTTCCCCGCTTGGATAGATATATCGTTTGCCTTTTTTACCGCCGCTTAATAAAATGCTTCCCATTGAAGCCGCCAGGCCCATACAAATGGTGCTGACAGGGCTTTTTATCATCCGCATTGTATCATACATCACCATACCGCTGGTCACTACTCCGCCCGGGCTGTTGATATAAAATTTTATTTCTTCACCGGGTTTGTCGGCATCCAGCAACAGGAACTTGCTTACTACGTCCTTGGCGCTTTTATCATCTACTATTCCCCAGAGATAAACACTGCGGCTTTCAAAGAAATATTTTTCCAGCTTTTTGCTGAACATCATTAAGTCGGATTTCGGCTGCTCTTCTTTTTCCTCTTCCTCGTCATCGGCTCTCCAATCGTTGTATATAAATTGCTTACGGTTCATGTATTATTCGTTTAAGGGTTTAAAGGTTTTTATAGTAGCAGGTGACAATATAGTTCAGAATATCCCTGCTTAGAAAACCATTAAACCCATAAACCATTTAACGGGTCAATGGTTCTCCAATCCTAACTTTCTTTCTGCTGCTTTCTCTGGTTGATCAGTAATACTTCATCTACTAATCCATATTCTTTTGCTTCAACAGCGGTCATCCATTTATCACGGTCAAAATCCTGCTCGATCTGGGGTACTGCTCTCCCCGAATGATTGTGGACGATATCATACAATTCTGCCTTCAATTTCCTGATTTCGTTTACCGTTATCTCGATATCGCTGGCCTGCCCGCCAATAGCGCCGCTGGGCTGGTGCATCATGATACGGGCATGTTTCAGTGCCGCTCTTTTACCTTTTGTGCCTGCACCAAGTAATACGCAGGCCATGGAGGCCGCCATACCAATACAGATAGTTGACACATCAGGGCTTACAAATTGCATAGTATCATATACACCCAGCCCGGAATAAACACTGCCACCGGGGCTGTTGATGTACATATTAATATCCCTTGTCCGGTCTGTAGAGTCGAGGAAAAGCAACTGGGCGGTAACAATATTAGCTACTTCGTCATTGATCGGGTAGCCTAAGAAGATAATACGATCCATCATCAGCCTGCTGTATACATCCATCACCGCTACGTTCATAGGACGCTCTTCAATGATGTTGGGAGTAAGGCCGGTTACCAGGTGAGAAGCATAACTATGCAGCGTATTGCTGGAAAGACCGCGGTGTTTCACAGCATATTTTTCAAATTCCGAATTCAAACTCATAATTGATCTTTTAATTTCGCAATATTGCGGGATGGATTTCAGATCATCAAATATCCGTCCAAATAGCAAAACCACAAAATTGATGACAGGAAGGGGTAATTTCAGGACGAAATGGCATTGATAAGGCCAAAAAGCAATAGATGAAGATAGCAATCAGTCTTGAATAGTTATATCAGGCCCCGAACTGGAATGAAAATAACCGAATGAGATATTTTTTCTTCATTATTACAGGGACAACATTATTGGGTTGTCATTCGAAAGTAAAAGAAGAGAAGCAGGTTATCATCCAGCCTGTCATTACCAGGCCTGTAGTGGAAAAAGATTCTGTCATCTCTTTTTCTTTTCTTGACAGCATTACGGCAAAATCAACATTGTCTCTTGAATATATAAAAATGCATACGAATATTGACAGTCTTTATTACACCGGCCTGTCCAGCGAGGCCGCATTTGAAGGAGATACAGTTCTTCGGCTAAAGTATGGCTGCACGGGTGCAATCATAAATTATAGTGACGGAAGAAATTGCCTTAATAAACTGTTTTTGGTTTTTCGGGCAGGGACAACTATTAGTTCGGATTATAGGGAAATCGAAACTGGCTGCGACCGTGATTTTAGTGGTAATTATTTTTATACCCGTTATAAATTACTTAATGACTCAAGTCTTATAACTACTGAATATTATATTCCTCCCAATAAAGAAGAGGAGGATGCAGGTACTGTATGGGAAAAAATTAAATATGGGATCAGCCAAAAGGGCTTAATGGATACGATAATGATCAAAACATATCATCACTAAAGCTATGAATTCAAAACCGTTAAGCAGCACCCGCTACATTCAGAAAACAATAAGCAATAGATGCCTGTTCGTTTTCGCAGTGGATTACTTCAATGATGCCACCCGTTTTTTGGGCTTTCAGGCAGGCATGACCCAGGTCGTCCGCAAGAGCGGGACTGACATTGCCTTTGGACTTTAGCTGTACCAGCACCACCATACCATATACTTTCGCGGAAATGAGAATGACGCTGTTTTTTGTATGCCGGAGCGCTGTCATGAATAATTTATTTAATACCGGGGATATAACGGTACCGCTGGCTTCGATACACATATCCGCAGGTATATTATTGATGATGTAATTATGGTTATGGACAATGAGCGGGGCCGCGTCCTGGATAAGCTCGTGTACCATACTATGAAGGTTCGGATCTCTGGAAGATGTCATTGTGCTTATAACCTGGTGAATCTGCATTGATTTTTATTTCACATTTTTAAAGTTCCACTCAGGCGGAGGATAGCGCTTTACACAGGATACGGATAAGCTATGGCTGTAAAAGGGTCAATCAAAAGGATACTGAATGGTTATATAGTCCCAGGGTTGTTCATAGAAATTCAACATTGCAAAGAAATAGCAGCCTGGAAAAGAGAAAAATAGAGCAAGGGCTAAAAGGTTTGTAATAAATAACGGAAGGGAAATGTAGTGGTTTGACTACAGGCCATTGCCTGCTTCGGGGCAGGAAAAAGGCTGATAAAGATGTTATCCTTATCAGCCTGTTAAATTTATTGGGTTAATTAGCCGGTTTAGTGATGATGATGCTGGTGTTCTTCAGCCATTTTAGTAAACTCTTCAGCGCTGATCTCTTTCTCAACAGGTTTTACTTTGGTTTCAGCCCATTCGAATATCTTTTGTGCCTGGATACGGTTGTAAGCATCCTCTACATATTTCCTGTCCTTCATCATTCTTTCAATATAATCATTTACCCAGGGTTGATCTTCGGCAGAGCCGCCCATATTGCCCATATAACCGAGCAATTGCTGCTTGGCAAAGCCGCGTATCTCATCAGGCTGTACCTGTATGCCATTATCCTGGACGATTTTATCAGAGACCAATGTCCATTTCAATTGATTGAGAAAAGAAGGAAATTCCTGCTCCACCTGCTCCTCAGATTTGGGGGCCTGTTCTTTATCCCCCTGATTATTTTGTGTCTTCAACCATTTTTTTAAAAAACTTTCCGGGAAAGTTATAGCTGTATGATCTGTTAACTGGTGGTAGATCTGGTCATGGATCTGGCTCCTGGCCTGGCTTTTCCAATAAGCTTCAATTTCTTCTTTGATCTTATTCCGGAAGTCGGCCTCAACTTTTACTTCCTTGCCGGGATATAATTGATTGAAGAATTCTTCATTCAGTTCCTTTTTTTCCAGCAAGCCGATCTTAACGATTTGTATTTTGAAATGCTTTTGAGCGGCTGCCGGATCATTTTTATCAAGACCGAGATCACTCAGGATAAAATCAAGTTCTTTTTCATCAAAAGCCTTATCCAATTGTACAATGACAAAGTCATTCGTCACTTTACCCATGAAGTTGCCGCGAAAGCTCTCTTTAAAATATTTAACGAGCAGGGAATTGTCTTTTGCAATGCCATTTTCAATTTCAAGACCATTGTCATTTACCTCCCTGAAAAGAACATTCAATACATTTTCGTCGGTGTTTACCGTATCCTGGTCTTTCATATTACCATACCTGTTCTGGAGACGGGCAATTTCGTTGTTGATCATTTCATCTGTCACAGTTACCTTATAGTCCGTGACTTTAATTTTTTCAAGATCAGGCAACTGAAACTCCGGTTTCATTCCCACTTCAAAATGAAAAGTATAGTCAGCGGGGTTATTGACATCTAATTGCCGGAAATCCGTTTCCAGTGGAAGAGGTTGCGCAAAAATATCCAGTTTATCATGTTGAAGATAACTGATCAGTTCCCGGTCAACCGAACGAAGTACTTCGTCGGTAAACAAAGACGGGCCATACATTTTTTTTATAAGACCAGCCGGTACCATTCCTTTACGAAAACCTGGAATATTGGCTTTTTTACTGTAATCCTTCAGTGCCTTTTCAAAAGAAGGCAGGTAATCGGTCTTTTCCAGTTTAACGATCAGCTTTTCGTGCAGCAGGCCGATATTTTCTTTTGTTATTGTTGCCATGTGAAAACGTTTAAATCGTTTATTGGTTTAAGGGTTCAATCGTTTTTTACAGGGAGTCCTTCATTTGCGGTTTGTAAGATTCCGTCTCCAGAACCTCTACAGCTTAAACGATTTAAAACCTTAAACGTTCAATCGCTCATAGTCCGGATGGAGGGACTCGAACCCCCACACCTTGCGGCATCAGATCCTAAGTCTGACGTGTCTACCAATTTCACCACATCCGGAAGAAACACCGCGGCTGTTGGCTTTTAGCTATTAGCTAATAACTTTCTTTTAGGGCTGCAAATGTAGGGCATTTTACGTGAAAGGCCTCCCGTATATAAAGAGAAAAGACTACTGCTGATAAAATGTTAAGATTTTACTTTTTCCGGCGGGGAAAAAACCGTAGGTTTGATTTCTGCTTTCCAATTCTAATCCACTCCTGCAAGAACCATTTTAAACGATCGTAGCCTTACATTTTTTTGTCGCTGAGAAACCCAATTGCGGACCCGTCCGTAACAACTGTTTTTTGTACCAAAACTACCTGCTAATGAGAAAATTAATTTTACTCCTGGCTGTGGCTTACCTGACCCTTCCAGCCACCGCCCAAAATCCCGCTACAGTTTTTACAATTCCCAACAAGCATATTGTGCTTCCATGTGGCACTGGCTGTACGGCGATCAATGTTTCAGTGCCGCATATCAAGCAAACGAACAATTACGTGATCACTAACCCGGCTTATATCCCTTATGCATATACCACGCCGGGAGGAAATGAATTAACCAGCGTATATATTGATGATACCTGGAGCCCTAAGATCCCTCTTCCTTTCGCTTTCTCCTTTTGTTTTTTCGGGATCAATTATCCTACATTGGTTGTCGGGTCAAACTCGATCATATCTTTTGATACAACTCTTGCCGGCAATTTCAACGAATGGGACATCACAGGTCCTTTGCCCAATACGAGCCTCGAAGGTGCCGCTATATTTGGCCCCATGCATGATATTAATCCTGCTGACTACAATAATCCTCCGCCTACGCAAAGAAAGATCGAATGGAGAGTAGAAGGCGTAGCTCCCAAAAGGAGATTTATCGCCAGTTATAACGACGTGGCTTTTTATGGCTCTACCTGCAACACGAATAAGGCCACTCATCAAATGGTGATCTATGAGAATACAGGAATTATTGAGGTCTATATTCATAACAAGCCTTATTGTTTAGACTGGAATAACGGGCGCGCCATTTTGGGTCTTCAGAACAAGACTAAAAACTTTGCCGTAACCGCTCCCGGTAAAAACGCGACTCCATGGGGGATGAACAATATGGATTCCTGCTTCCGGTTTATTCCAAGCAGCGGTTCTTCTATGTTCAAACGTGCTGAATTGTTAGTGAATAATGTCGTAGTTTCCACCACTACCACGGATACAACAACAGGGGGTCCGGGTGTTCTCAATGTCAACTTCCCGAATGTATGCCCCACTGCCGACAGCACAGCGTACATCGTCAGGGTAGTATATGGCTCCTGCAGCAATCCCGCGCTTGAACTTTCTTTTTCTGATACAGTTTTTGTAAAGAAAAATACCCTGGCGTCAACTGCTGCAAAAACAGATGCTAACTGTACAACGAATGGAACAATAACGGTTACGGCCACCGGAGGCATTGCCCCGCTACAGTTTAGTATCAATGGAGGGGTTACTTACCAAAATTCCAATGTATTTACCAATGTGCAACCCGGCACTTATAATGTTGTCACACGCGATGCATCTCTCTGCACAATCAATCAAACAATAGTTATAGCGTTGCAGGGAGCCATTACAGTTAATGCCGGGGTTGATACCACGCTATGTTTTGGAGCTTCATTTACAAGAAATGCCGTCAGCGCGGGCACCACTTATAGCTGGTCGCCGTCCACGGGTGTAAGTAATCCCTCGATTGCTAATCCTGTTTTTACCCCGCAAAGCACTACTACTTACACAGTAACCGCCAGTACAGGTAATTGTACAGCGCAGGATGCATTTGTTGTAACAGTATTCCCGGGAGCAACCGCTAATGCCGGACCCGATGCGATTATTATTGCCGGGGATATATACACTATGCACGGAACCGGATCATCGGGTTCCTATTTGTGGACACCTTCTGCCGGGCTGAGCGCTTCAAATATATTAAACCCGTCGGCCAGCCCCTCACAAACCACCACTTATACCCTGAAGGTCACTACATCACAGGGATGTGTTGCTGCAGATAGCATAGTAATAACGGTAGTTCCTTATTGCGTCAAACCCATGGAAGCGTTTACACCTAATGGGGATGGCATTAATGATGTATGGTTGGTAACAAATGGTACAGGTTGTTTGGATAAGGCAAAAGCAGAAGTGTATAACCGTTATGGGGCCAAAGTATTCGAAGCAGAGAATTATCAAAATAACTGGGACGGAACGTATAAAGGCAAGCCACTGCCTGACGGTACTTATTATTTTGTAATAACCTACAGGCTTATTAACGGCAAGGACCAGTATTTGAAGGGTAACGTGACAATTTTAAGGTAATCATCAAAAAAAACTACCATGAAACATTATATATTCAGTGTGGTCTTTTTATTAGCAGCAGTCGTAGTTTCGGCGCAGCAACTGGCCACATCATCCATGTATGAGTTACAGGGCACATTGCATAACCCATCCGTAGCCGGTGTGGAGAAACACGGAATGATTGGCGCCACTTACCGCACCATGTGGGAGGGTATTGATGGTGGCCCCAGGACAGCGACGGTTTTTGGGTCTGCTTATATCCCATCTGTAAAGCTTGGGATCGGCGGATACCTTTATAGCGACGTCACTGGTCCGACCAAACAGATAGGTTTGCAAATGGCTTATGCCTATCATATACCCTTAAAGAATGACGCGGACTTTTCCCTGGGGATCGAGGGCCGGTTTCAGCAATTTTCTTTCGATAAAGCGAAACTACAGGCATCACTTGGAAACGATCCTGTCCTTGGAAGTACCAACAGCAAGTTTACAGGCGATGCCGGGTTTGGAATTGCTTATACCAGCAAAAAATTCCAGGCAGGCGCTTCCGTCAGCCAGTTGGTACAGTCGAAAATGGATTTTTATAAACTTAGCTTAACCGGGGCTACAGGCGCTTTGCCTAACCGCACCGAGGAAGCAAGACTTTACCGGCATTATTACCTGCACACTTCTTATAAATGGGACGCGGATGGCAGCACTACTATCATTCCCAACGCCATACTCACTTACCTGCCCAATGCTCCCCTGGAATTCCAGGCAGGCGCCAGGGTGGAGCATAGCGAAATTTTCTGGTGGGGACTTGCATTCCGTGCCCGGCAAAGCTGGATGATATCCGCAGGAGTGCATATCGCCAAGGTATTCACTGTCGGTTATTCCTTTGATATTTACAGGACACCGTTAAGTATATACGACAACGGGTCAAACGCGCACGAGATATTGCTCCGGTATGATTTCCTGAAGAAGTAAGCTAAGAGACAAAAGGGAAAAAGAGACAAAGAGTTTACGGAACTGAACTCTTTGTCTCTTTTTTTGTTTTACAGCAAATCTGAAATTAATGTAGAAGTCTTCCTTATTCTCTTTCTCTCTTTGAAACTCTTAGCCTTATTTTCAGTAAATTCGTAGTCTATGGAAACCGTAGCGCAAACACCAAAGTATAGCCTTAATGAAGAGCAGGAAAGAAAGCTGATCCTGCGGGAATACCGTTCGCTGCTGCGTTCCCTGAAAAGTAAAATCAAGCCCGGTGATAAGGATCTGCTGCGGAGGGCTTTTGAAGTGTCGGCTGAAGCGCACAAAACGATGCGTCGTAAAAGCGGCGAACCTTATATTCTCCATCCTCTTGCTGTAGCCAAAGTTTGTGTGGAAGAAATCGGTTTGGGCGTTCGTTCTACTATCTGTGCTCTCATGCATGATACGGTAGAAGATACCGATGTAACGCTGGAAGATATTGAAAGGGAATTTGGCAATGAAATAGCCAGGATCGTGGACGGGCTCACAAAAATTTCCAACGTCATTGATGTAAACGCTTCCCAGCAGGCTGAGAATTTCAAAAAAATATTATTGACGCTTACAGATGACCCAAGAGTCATTCTGATCAAACTTGCCGACCGGTTGCATAATATGCGGACGCTGGAAAGTATGAAGCGGGAAAAGCAATTGAAGATCGCTTCTGAAACCGTATATGTATATGCGCCCCTGGCCCACAGGATGGGTCTTTACAATATCAAAACGGAAATGGAAGATCTCGCGATGAAGTATATGGAGCCGGAAACGTACAGGGACATCGCTCAAAAACTGGCAGAAACAAAAAGAGAACGCTCCAAATTCATCAACGAGTTTATTAAGCCCATCAAAGAAAAATTAGAGAAGAACCAGTTTAAATTTGAAATATACGGCCGTCCAAAAAGCATTCATTCCATTTCCAGTAAAATGAAAAAGAAGGGAGTGGATTTCGAAGAAGTGTACGACCTTTTTGCGATCAGGGTTATTTTAGATTCTCCTCCTGAAAAAGAAAAAGAAGATTGCTGGAAAGTATATTCCATGATCACCGATGAATATACTCCCGCCCCTGAACGATTGAGAGACTGGCTCAGCAACCCTAAGTCAAACGGGTATGAAGCGCTGCATACGACTGTGATGGGGCCGCAGGGAAAATGGGTAGAAGTCCAGATCAGGACAAAGCGAATGAATGAAATTGCCGAAAAAGGATTGGCGGCCCACTGGAAATACAAAGAAGAAACATCGGATGAAAGCCGCTTTGAGAAATGGTTCCAGCAAATACGTGAAATGATCAGCGGCCAGGAAACAGATAGCATCGATTTTCTCCAGGATTTTAAAACAAGTTTTCTTGCAGAAGAGATTTATGTGTACACCCCCAAGGGAGATGTAAAAATGCTGCCGGTTGGTTCTACGGCATTGGATTTTGCCTTTGCTATTCATAGCGCCATTGGCGTAAAGACCATTGGTGCCAAAGTGAATCATAAATTAGTTCCGCTCAGTCATAAACTGAGAAGCGGCGACCAGATAGAGATCATTACCAGTAATAAACAAAAACCTTCTGAAGACTGGCTGGGGTTTGTAGTGACTGCCAAGGCAAAAGGAAGAATAAAAGACGCGCTGAAAGAAGAAAAGAAAAAAATAGGGGATGAAGGAAAATATGCAGTTCAGCGGAAACTGGAAGGAATGAATGCTGCCATGAACCAGCACAATATTGATGAACTGGTACAATGGTATAAGCTACCCTCACATGCTGATCTTTTTTACCAGGTAGCTATCAAGAATATTGATCTGAAGGATTTGAAGGAATTCAAAGTAACCGGCGATAAGATAGAAGCCCCCAAACCTGTTAAGATATTCGACACCAAGCCGGAATATAATCCGCAGCACCATACTATTACAAGAAAAGATACAGAGCTGATCATCTTCGGTGAAAGCAGTGATAAGATTGTGTATAATCTTGCGAATTGCTGCAAACCCATTCCCGGGGACGACGTGTTTGGTTTTATCACTACGGGAAAAGGATTAACTATTCACCGGACCAATTGCCCCAATGCCGCAAAGTTATTAGCCAGTTACGGGCATAGGGTAGTGAAGACTAAATGGGCTAAAAATAAAGAGATATCCTTCCTCACAGGTTTGAAGATAGTGGGCATGGATGATGTGGGCGTAGTTAATAAGATTACCAGCCTCATATCCGGCGATCTGAAAATAAATATCGCCGCTATTACTATCGAAGCGAAGGAAGGATTATTTGAAGGGAATATCAAGCTCTATGTACATGACAAGGAAGAATTGGATGAGTTGGTGCAAAGATTAAAAGATCTCCCGGGCATCGAGTCGGTAGAAAGGTACGATACCGAAGATATTTCCTAAGATCTCTCTCATTATCTTATTTCACGATTTCGTATTTCATATTACCACAGCGTAGTAAGTCAATTTGTCATTGCGTTTCACTAACCTTTTGTTCGGGAATCCTTCGGGTGTTCTCCTCTGAAAGCCCGAACAAGACACGAACAAACTCATAAGCAAAAATTGAAAACCAATCATTTACTGGTATTACAAATGATGACTCCTACAGTTTGTTATCTCTAAACCTGTTGATTTGACATATTGATTTACCTGTGAAGAATTAGTAGAAAACCCCGGAAGAGAGCGACTTACAACAGGGCTACTTTTTGGAAATTGTTTTTTACTTATCCCATTCGCATCATCCATTTAACCAATAATTACGGGAATTTTATTATCCCTTGCTATCCTGCAATTTTCCTGCTTCAACAGTGGATTATTTTATTGGACCAATGATAATGATGCACATTGTACGATTCCCGCCAGGTTTGAAGAAATCCATGATGACCTGGTTGAAGAATCCCCACCGGCAGATATCACGGATTATCCAACATTTATTAGTAGCGTAGCCCGGCTTTGAACCGGTCGGAAATAGTCGCCCGCCTTAACCCTGAATATGATGTAGAACAGAGGAGAACTGATGGTAACGAAAAGTTTTAAAAAATAGTAATTATACGAATTAGAAAAGGTAAGAAAATTGATTTTTCACTCTCCGGGTTGAGTGTTTTTCCTTAACTTGTAGCCCAGACTGGACGCGTAATCACCAAACTATATACCCTGCCATGAGACCTGCTTTGCTAAGGCATTTTATTGCTTTTATTTGTTTCATATGTCTTGCCAAATCTGTTTCCGCCCAAAGTTGTTTTAATACAGGATTGAATGGAACGGTGATAAATCTCCCTTGCAACCAGAATTGTGTAAACATTCCGGTCAGGATTCCGCACTTAAAATCTTCTAAAAGTTATCAGGTTGTATCAACCCCTTACGCCCCATTTACTTTTGTAACACCGGGAGGCAATGAATCAACAGAAACCTATGTAGATGATAAGTTCAGTCATTTATACAGCCTTCCTTTTACAGTATGTTTTTATGACTCTTCCTTTAATACTTTTGTTATTGGTTCCAATGGTGTAATATCCTTCGATGCAAGCCAGGCCGATTGTAATAATGACTGGAAATTAAATATTTCTCCTGGTGTACCACAACCCATTCCTCATGTTGGAACGGGTGGCTGTACCACAACTTTTGCTGAAAAATATCCTCCGTTATCTGTCATGGGAGTATACCAGGATATTAACCCGGCTATCACATCAACATCGCCTAACAGGAAAATAGAATGGCGGGTAGAAGGATCGGCTCCATGCAGAAAACTAATTGTAAGTTTTTACAAGATTCCATTGTTTGGGGATAACAGCAAAATATGCACCTCGCAAATCGTCGTGTATGAATCAACAGGGTTGATAGATGTGTTCGTACAGGATAAACCATTAGATAATACCGATGGCAGTGTATGGAATGATAATTTAGCGATTTTAGGAATTCAGCGAAATGATACTACGGCATTAGCTGCGCCCGGAAGGAACGCTACTGTATGGTCAGAACAAAACGCAGGCTATCGTTTTGTTCCCTCCGGAGGTGTTTCCCGGTTTGTAAGTTGCCAGGTACAAACTATCAGCGGAACTTTTTTGGCAACAGGCGATACAGCTACTACTACCCCCGGCTTACTGGATGTTACTTTTCCCAGTTTTTGTCCAACAGGTACGGGTGGACAGTATGTCGTAAAAACAACTTTCTCCGCTTGTGATGACCCTACCAACCAAATTATCAGCTATGATACTATAACAATTAATAAGACCAATAGCCTGAATGCTACAGGTGCTGTAACCCCCACCAGTTGTGGTGTCACCGGATCAGGCACAGCTACAGTTACTGTTCCGGCTGGTCTTGGTACCGCGCCTTATACATTTGTTTTAAATCCCGGTAATGTAACGCTGACGGGAAACAGCCCCCAGCAATTTACGGGTCTTGTAGCCGGCAGTTATACCATTACTGTTACGGATGCGGCAAATAGTTGCAGCAGCACTGTACCTATCACTATTACATCTACCGGCACTCTGAGTGTTACTTATAATATTACGAATACACTCTGTGTAGGCGCCAGTAATGGGAGTATTACGGTCAACCCTCCCAATGGAACTCCACCGATCACTTACTCCATTAATGGCGGGCCTTTCACGACATCTAATGTATTTTCTAACCTGCCGCCGGGAACTTATTTTATCAGTACGCACGATAATGCAGGATGCGTTGCGGATTTTATTCCGGTTACGATAGAATCCGGGCCTTCCATAACAATGACGACATCTTCTAATCCCACATCCTGCCCGGGAGCTGCCAATGGGAGTATAACAATAACAGGCTGCACCGGCGTTGCCCCTTTCCAGTATTCCATTAATGGAGGAGCCTACCAGGCCAGTAATACTTTTACCAATCTTGTGGCAGGTACTTATTTTATTTCCCTGCAGGACTCGCACGGATGTACCATTACTTTTATCCCGGTCACAGTTGACCAGGGGGCCAGTACTGTGACAGGTACAGCCGCATCGACGGCCACTTCTTGTTCAGGAGCATCGAACGGAACTATTACTGTAACACCAACAAGCGGTAGCGGGCCTTATCAATATTCCTTAAATGGCGGACCTTACCAGTCAAGTAATGTCTTTACAGGCCTGGCTGCGGGGAACTATACTGTTACAATCAAAGAAGCAGGGCTTTGCACTTCATCCCCGATAGCCGTAACGGTTAATCCGGGCTCAGCATTGGTGGCTACTACTTCTTCCGTTGCTACTTCATGTAATGGCGCTGCTGACGGAACTGTTACTGTAACACCTACCAATGGATCAAGCCCCTATCAATATTCTTTAGATGGAGGGCCACAACAAGCAAGTAATACATTTACAGGGGTCGCTGCGGGTTCGCATAATGTAGTAGTAAAAGATGCAGCCGGATGTGTATCTGCTTCTATCCCCGTCACGGTTATTGCCGGGCCATTACTTACAGGAACAGCTACTTCAACCGCTACTGCCTGTACGGGAGTAAATAATGGTACAATAACCGCGACAGCCACAAGTAGTGCAGGCCCCTATCAATATGCTTTGGATGGAGGCGCTTACCAGGCTGGCAATACATTTACCAATGTGTCCGCAGGCTCACATAATGTTGTCATCAAAAATGCGCTCGGTTGCCTATCGGCCGCGATACCTGTTACAGTTGCTACAGGTTCGGCCGTAACGGCTACCACCACCACTACGTCTACTGCCTGTGTGGGTGTAAACAATGGTTCTATTACCGTGACGCCAACCAATGGAAGCGCGCCCTATCAATATTCCCTGGATGGCGGTGCCCAGCAGGCCAGTAATGTTTTTACCGGGGTATCGGCTGGAGCACACAATGTAGTGGTCAGGGATAATTTCGGATGTCTTTCTAATCCGATAGCCGTTACAGTTGCAGCGGGAACTGCGTTGAATGCAACGACCGCTACGACCGCAACTGCCTGTGCCGGTGTTAGCAATGGATCTATTACCGTGACACCGACGAATGGAAGCGCGCCCTATCAATATTCATTGGATGGGGGAGCACAGCAGGCAAGTAATGTTTTTAACGGAGTATCGGCCGGCACCCATAATGTAGTGGTCAGGGATAATTTTGGATGCATCTCGGCTCCGTTTACAGTTACAGTTGCAGCGGGCCCGGCGCTGACCGGCACGGCCACATCAACGGCGACATCCTGCAATGGCGCCAGTAATGGAGCCATTACAACAATTGCATCTAATGGCACCGGCCCTTATCAATATTCATTAGATGGAGGGGCCTACCAGGCAAACAATGTATTTACAGGAGTCACTTCCGGTTCTCATAACGTTGTGATCAAAGATAATTTTGGATGTGTCTCCGCGGGTATTCCCATAACGGTCGTTGCCGGTAACGCATTAAATGCAACAGTCAATGCTAACAGCACTTCCTGTAATGGTGCAAGTAATGGTTCAATAACTGTTACCGCGCCTACCAACGGAACCCTTCCTTATCAATATTCGATCAATGGAAATCCGTCACAGGCAAGCCCAACATTTACAGGGCTGGCTGCAGGATCTTATACGATCAAAGTGACAGATGCAGGTGGTTGCAGCTCGGCCGATATTCCTGTTACGGTTAATCCCGGTGCTGCTATAACAGCCGCTCTTGCCAAAACGGATGCGACCTGTTTCAGTAGTTCTACAGGAACAATAACAGCTACCCCTTCGGCAAATGCTACACCCCCTTTGCAGTATTCTTTAAATAATACTACCTGGCAGGCGGGCCCGAATTTTAATGGACTTGCAGCAGGAACCTATACGGTATATATCCGGGACGCTGCAGGTTGCTCCAACTCATCAACTATCACAGTAGGTCAGCCGGCACAATTACTCGCTACGACTTCTGCACAGAGTGTTTTGTGCAATAGTGCCAATAACGGATTAATTGTTATAAATGCCGCAGGAGGCATTGCTGCCTATTCTTATTCATTAAACAATATAACTTACCAGGCTGGGAACACCTTCAATGTAGGGGCAGGAACCTATACAGTATACGTGAAAGATGCAAACAATTGTATTGCCCAGGTAAATAATGTAGTCGTGACTCAACCCGCCGCACTTTCAGCTACGGCTGCTACAGGTAATGCAAGCTGTGATGGCGGAAATGATGGTACTATTACTGTAACGCCTGCCGGAGGTACTTTATCTTACCAGTATTCAACTGATGGAACCAATTTCCAGAATTCCAATATTCTGAATGTGGGCCCGGGTACATATACTGTTACGGTAAAAGATGCCAACGGCTGTACATTCCAGGTTCCGGGTATCGTGGTAGGACTTTCAAATAACCTAACGCTGGTAGCTGCAACGGATCCGGCGCCAATTTGTGAAGGCAGCAGTGTACAACTGCAGATTGTTACCAACGCTACACAATTTGCCTGGAGCCCCTCAACGGGTTTGTCGGGTACTACTATTGCTAATCCTATTGCAAATCCAAAGATTACTACTTTGTATACACTTACGGCGACACTGGGACGGTGTTCTGTCTACGATGATGTATTGGTGACCATTATGCCGGCGCCGATACCTGATGCCGGCCCACCGGGAGATATTTGTTATGGAAAAAACTATCAATTGCAAGGATCAGGGGGCGTAGCTTATACCTGGACGCCTTCTACCTATCTTAGCAGCGCAAGTATTTCCAATCCCGTAGTTACCCCGGATAAGACCACTATTTATACACTCAGTGTTGTTGATGCTAATGGATGTTCATCGCTGGTGACAGATCAGGTGACCGTGAGCGTAACGCCGCCGATAAAAGTGTATACTTATCCTGCTGATACGGTAGTTTATGCAGGGGCCCAAATTCCATTACTGGCAACTTCGGTGGGTACAGGGTATAGCTGGTCATCTCCCGCGGGACTTGATAATCCGAATATCGCTAACCCGGTTGCAACGGCGCCTTTAGTAGACGGCAGCATCGTTATTTACCAGGTAAAAGCGTTTACCTCAGCGGGCTGTGAAGGGTTGGGCTATGTAAAAATAGAAGTGTACAAGGGACCGGATATTTATGTGGCAAATGCATTTACGCCAAATAATGATGGCAAGAATGACAAATTCATACCTTTTCCTGTAGGCATCAAAAAGCTTAATTATTTCAGGGTGTTCAACCGCTGGGGACAAATGTTGTATTCAACCTACACACTTAATGAGGGATGGGATGGAAAAATGGGTGGGGTAGAACAGCCAAGCGGAGCTTATGTATGGATGGTAGAGGGTGTGACCTGGGAGAATAAGGTTATAGCCAAAAAAGGGACGGTAATACTCATTCGTTGATAAATTCTTAACGTCAAGCCGGTACAATAATGTTGATAATATGTTACAAATAAAAAACGGCCAGACTGTTTTTTAAAAAGCCACCGGAATTATTCGGTGGCTTTTTACCTACAACGTATTTTTGCCCCCGTTTTCAGGTTGCCGGGGTCCTAAATGCCGATAGCAAGCTTGCCTGCCTGCAGACAAAAGATCTAAATCACCGGGGATAAGCAGACCCAAAATAAATTATAGATATCATGGTTGATGTAATTCTTGGCCTCCAGTGGGGAGATGAAGGAAAGGGAAAGATTGTTGATTATTTTGCCAAAGATTATGATGTGATTGCGAGGTTCCAGGGGGGGCCGAATGCAGGACATACATTATATGTTGAGGACAAAAAAATAGTGTTGCATCAAATACCTTCCGGGGTCTTTCAAAAAAATAAGCTCAACCTTATTGGGAATGGAGTGGTACTTGACCCGGTAACATTAAAAAGGGAATGTGACACTGTTGCTTCGTTTGGGGTTGATCTTAAGAAAAACCTTTTCATTGCTGAAAGAACACATCTGATAATTCCAACGCACCGGGCGCTGGATAAAGCGGCTGAATTATCCAAAGGTAACCAGAAAATAGGCTCAACCCTAAAGGGGATAGCCCCGACTTATATGGATAAGACCGGCAGGAATGGATTGCGTGTAGGCGACCTGCTGGATAAGAATTTTACAACAGCTTATATCAAACTGCGGTTAAAACACCAGAAATTGCTGGATAATTACTCTTTTGCTGAAGATATTACGGCATGGGAAGAAGAATTTTTTGAGGCCCTTGAATTTCTTAAGCAATTGAATATTGTAAACGGTGAATATTTCATTAACCAGCAATTACAGGCCGGTAAAAGAGTACTAGCAGAAGGGGCGCAGGGGAGTATGCTGGATATTGATTTTGGCACCTTCCCCTTTGTAACATCTTCCAATACCATCTCGGCGGGTGTTTGCAGCGGCCTCGGGGTAGCTCCCCAGAAAATCAGGGATGTAATCGGTGTCACAAAAGCCTATTGCACAAGAGTAGGCGGTGGGCCTTTTCCTACAGAGCTGGACGATGAAACAGGGGAGGAACTAAGAAAAGTAGGGAATGAATTTGGCGCAACTACAGGCCGGCCGCGCCGGTGCGGATGGATTGATCTTGTTGCCCTCCGGTTTGCCTGCATGATAAACGGGGTTACAAAAATTGTCATGACAAAAGCAGACGTCCTGGATGCTTTTAAAGTATTGAATGTCTGTACAAGCTATAATGTAAACGGTGAAGAAAGCACGGAAATCCCCTTCCGGCTTGATCGCATGAAGGTGGAGGCGAGATATAAAACTTTTCCAGGCTGGAATACCCCTACCTGTGCAGCTAAATCATTTACGGAATTGCCTGAAACAATGAAAACATATGTGGATTTTATCAATAAATACCTTGAAGTCAAGATACACTACATATCCAATGGCCCGGGTCGTGACCAGATAATCTGTGTTTAATATGAACCAAATTCAGGAAAGACTGTAATTTTTGGAGAAAATTCAGTCTCTTTGATAAATAAAAAAAAATTTTCAAAAGATTTGGCTAATTAAAAACTTCGCTGAAATTTTACACTCATAACCCTACCTGACTATGGCAAAACCCGATAAGGAAAAAAAGATTACCGGAAAAACATCTGGTAAAGAGCCGGTAAAAAAGCCATCTCCTCCATCTAAGAAAAAGGAGGAGGATGACGACGATGATGATGATGACGAATTAGAGGATGAAACAACCACCACTTCCAAAAAAGCTGGTAAGACCGCTACATCTTCCAAAAAAGGAAAAGAAGATGAAGACGACGACGATGATGGCGAAGACGTAGTAGATGATTGGGACAAAGTAGAAGAAGAGGAAGAATGGGATCCCGATTTCGAAGAGTTTGATATCCCCAAGTCAAAAGGCAAAAAAAGCGGGCCTGCTGGCAAAAAAGGTGCTATTGAGGAAGAAGAGGATTTTAAAATAGATGATGAGTTCAAAGATATGTTTGATGAAGGTGACGGCTTTGATGACGAAGAGGATGATTACTAACAGAACTTATTACTTGTTCGAATACATTGAACACTACTATTCTCACTAATTCCTTTCCCGTAAATGATCTCGGGGAGATAAAACAAAAAGTGTTGGACTGGATACAAAAGTTTGACACTTTTTGTTTTTTGGACAATCACCAATATCATATTGAACCTCATACACAAGAGTGCCTGGCAGGTGCGGGCGCCCGGAGAAAGATCAGTGCCAATGCAGGGAATGCACTTGATCAGTTGCAGGAATTTATTGACGGGGGAAAAAGCTGGTTTTTTGGTCATCTTGGATATGATCTGAAAAATGAAACAGGATGGCTGACTTCAGGGCATACAGATAAAATTGGTTTCCCCGACCTGTTTTTCTTTGAGCCGGAGATTATCATCAGGCTGAATGATAAAGAAATGATCATTGAGGCCGATGAACCGGCAGAAATATTTGATGCCATTGTTTCTTTGCCGGTCGGAAAAAGAAGAAGGCCGACAACGCCACTTTGTATTCAAAGCCGGATTCAAAAGGAAGAATATCTTTCTATCGTCAGGGAATTACAGAAACATATCCTGAGGGGAGATTGTTACGAGATCAATTTTTGCCAGGAGTTTTATGCCGAGCCTGCTATAGTTGACCCCATAACTATTTATAAGAATCTTACCGAAATTTCGCCTAACCCTTTTTCCGCTTTGTACAGGATAAAGAATAAATGGCTGATCTGTGCCAGTCCCGAAAGATTTTTAAAAAAGCAGGGAAGCAAAATCCTTTCTCAGCCTATAAAAGGAACATCTGAAAGGGTAATGAAAGATAAAAGAAAAGATGAACTGAGCAGGGAAGCATTACTGCATAGTGGCAAAGATCGATCGGAAAATGTAATGATAGTTGACCTCGTGCGTAATGACCTCGCAAAAATTTGTAAGGAAGGAACAGTGGTAGTGGATGAGTTGTATGGTGTCTATTCTTTTCCTCAGGTACACCAGATGATCTCTACGATCAGTGGTGAATTAAAAAAGGGTATTTCTTTTTCCGAAATAATAAGATCGACATTCCCGATGGGTTCTATGACCGGGGCCCCGAAGAAAAAAGTGATGGAACTGGTTGAACAGTATGAAAAAACTAAAAGGGGTATTTTTTCCGGTGCTCTTGGATATATTTCACCGGGAGATGATTTTGATTTCAATGTCGTGATACGAAGTATCATGTGTAATATTTCCTCTTCCTATCTTTCCATACAGGCAGGTTCGGGAATTACCTATTACAGCGACCCTGAAAAGGAATGGGAGGAATGCCTGCTAAAAGCAGGAGCCATGAAAAAAGTTATTTCAGAATAAAAAGGCCCGGAAAATCAGGAGCCGGGAGCTTCAGCCTGGTTCAATAATAACTGCAGGGATTCATTGAGTATCTCAGGTTTTTGCACCAGGAATAACTCCATTTTATCCGAAGGAAGCCTCAATTCATAAGCTCCGTTATTACCTATAAGCCTGTCAAAATCAGGGTTCATTTTATTAAATACAGCAATATCCATTACCAGGTGCTTCACGATTACTAAAGAATTATAACGGCCGCTGATATTTTGTGTTTTGGATAGAGCCATTTCTTCGGGCGTAAGTGTATTAGCAGCGGCATTTTTTAATTCATTCTTAGTACTTGTAACAATGCCTCCCTGGCCTTCCATGAAATAATGAGTGGCTATGAATTTTTTTACATGGCTTTGTGATTCGGCGGGCAAATATTTTTGAAGGGTCCAAAAATCCCTGCTACCGCTTTTTTTAATAGCTGAATTTACTTTACCGGGTCCGCCATTGTATGCAGCAATGACCAGGAGCCAATCCTCGTATAGCACATAGAGATCAGTAAGATACTTGCAGGCAGCCCGGGTGCTCTTGGCAAAGTTTGTTCTTTCGTCATATTTTTTATTTACCCTCAACCCCATGTTTCTTGCCGTGGTGGGCATAAACTGCCAGGGACCTACGGCTCCCGCCCATGATCTTGCATTGGTTTTGAGATCGGATTCTATAACAGCCAGGTATTTTAATTCTTTGGGTAAACCGTGTTCTTCGAGAATATCGTCCATTATATCAAGATAGGGTTTGCACCTGTCTTTAATACTTTCCAGTTTTTTACCGTACCTGTTTGTATAATCTTCAACAAAACTGATCATTTGCGGGTTAATTTTTTGGGCATTAATACCCACAGGAAGAGAAGAATTCATGAAAAGATTCCTGAATTCCTGCTTTGGATCATTTACGGGAATGCCCTGCTTTAAGGAATCATCTATGCCTGTCGAATCTGAAAAAGGGGACCGGGTATTCGGAAAATGACCTGTATCATGATTGCCCGCATAAGCAAATGCAAAAGGAAGAATACCGATAATAGCGGCCAGGAAGTTTTTTAGTGTCACAACTGAGTTTTAAATACACAAAATCAATTAATTCTATCACTTAAGTTTTCCGGGTTGTGCTTTCTGCTCCTGCATCATCTGGTTTGAAAAGCGGAGCAAATGTACCTCATTAAAGCGGTTTGACATCACTTGTAAACCAAAGGGCATGCCATTCGAATGGGAAAAAAGAGGAACTGAAATGGAGGGAATACCAGCAAGATTTGCAATAACCGTATAAATATCAGCTAGATACATGGCTATTGGGTCAGTAGTCTTCTCACCTGCTTTAAAGGCGGTAGCAGGCGACGTGGGCATTATGATAAAATCAAACTCTCTGAAAATCAATTGTATTTTTTTTGTTAATAAACTCCTGACTTTCTGAGCCTTTGTAAAATAGGCATCGTAATACCCGGCACTTAAAACAAATGTGCCCAGCATTATTCTTCTTTTGACTTCTTTACCTAATCCCTCTGAGCGGGATTGCTTGTAAAAGTCAGTAAGATTAATTCCTTTTCTTTGTGTGCGGTAACCATATCTTACTCCATCGTAGCGGGAAAGGTTGGAAGAAGCCTCGGCAGTGGTAATAATATAATAGGCGGGAACAACATAATCAAGAAGATCGAATTCTACCGGGCTGACCTCATGCCCATCTTTATTTAATTTTTCAATCAATCCTGTTATAGAAGAGCTTATTTCCGGGTCAAGGCTGGAATGGTCAAGAGCCTCATTAAAATAAGCAACCCGGTATTTGCTTTTTTTCCCGATAAGGTCAGTATATTTTTCAACTTTTGTTGATGATACTGTGCTGTCAAATTCGTCGGGACCCGCCATTACTTCTAATGCGAGCGCTACATCATAAACAGTAGTTCCGAAAATGCCGATCTGGTCAAACGAGGAACCATACGCTATAAGGCCATAACGGGAGATCCTTCCGTAGGCTGGTTTCAACCCGATGATACCACAAAAGTCGGCGGGTTGGCGAACCGATCCTCCTGTATCACTTCCCAGTGAGATCATGCACAGGCCGGCCTGTACGGCTACTGCCGATCCTCCTGATGATCCCCCGGGAACTCTTGTTTCGTCAAGGGCATTAAGCACCCTGCCATAAGCAGAGTTTTCGTTCGTAGACCCCATGGCAAATTCATCACAATTACAATTGCCAATAATAATCGCTTCTTCTGCCAATAACCTTTCTACGGCAGTTGCTGAATATAAGGAGGTAAAATTTTTAAGAATGTTTGAAGAGGCGGAGAGTTTATGGTCTTTATAGCAAATAACATCTTTTAAGCCGACAACAACACCATGAAGTTTCCTTGCCGGGTGCCCGGCATTTCTTCTTTGATCCAAACTTCGTGCTTTTTGCAGAGCCTCGCTGGCGTAAACTTCTATAAAAGCATTTAAATGGCTGGCAGACCGTATCCGGTCCAGGTAATGTTCAACTGCCTGCAAACAGGTTGTCTTTCCTTCCTTCAGCGCGGCATGATATTGCTCAATGGAAGAAAACTCAAACAAAAGAATGTTTCTTTTAGTGAACGAAGAATATTAAAAAGCGAGAAGAGACCTCATGGGTTTTTAACTTCATTTGCATGTTCCTCGATTTCTTTTTTCACATTGTTCTTAGCGTCATTAAACTCGCGAACACCTTTACCCAGTCCTCTCATTAATTCAGGTATTTTACGGCCACCGAAAAGCAGCAACACTATAACAAGGATAATGATGATTTCATTAGTGCCTAAAACGCCTAGTAAATTAGCTTGTATCATATCGGATAAATTGAACTTCAAAGATAGGAATTAGTATTGGCAAATCGCAAGCTAAGCTATAAAGACCCGGTTAATGAAAAAACAAATGCCCGGAAATCCCGGGCATGAAAAATTTAAATGCAGGTAGTATTACTCGGCCGGGGTACCAACAACCATCCTTTTTTCACGGATCCTTGCGCTCTTGCCACTGCGTTTACGCTGGTAGAACAATTTAGCCTTGCGAACATTACCTGTTTTATTCAGTACAATTGATTCAATATTTGGGGAATAATAGGGGAATACTCTTTCCACACCTACGCCATCTGATATTTTGCGCACAGTAAAGCTGGCGGTATGGCCTGCTCCCTGGCGTTTGATTACATCACCTTTAAAAGACTGGATCCTTTCCTTATTACCTTCAATGATCTTGTAATTGACTGTAATATTATCACCCGGCTTGAATTTCGGGAATTCCTTCTTGCCTGTCAGTTGCTCATGTACAAATGCTATGGCGTTCATAACTCTGATTTTTAAGGAGGGCAAAGGTATGTTTGAAGAGGTGAAATTCCAAATTATTCGGGCTGTTAGCCTTAAGCTATTAGCTTTTAGGCCTTACACCTCTTATATCCTGGTCACTGACTGGTTAAAGGTCAATGTCATAGCTGACAGCCAGCAGCTAAAAGCCAGTAGTTATCTTGCTACGTTCACCGTTCTTTTTTCTCTTATGACCGTTACTTTTATCTGTCCCGGAAAGGTCATTTCAGTTTGAATTTTCTGAGCTATCTCAAACGACAGCTTCTCAGAATCCTGGTCGCTTACCTTATCTGCTTCCACAATAACCCTTAATTCACGGCCGGCCTGGATGGCATAGGCTTTTTCAATGCCGGGGTAAGCCATGGCAAGGTTTTCAAGATCCTTTATACGCTGGAGATACTGCTGCATGATCTCCCTGCGCGCACCTGGTCTGGCACCGCTGATTGCATCACATGCCTGTACAATCGGGGAGATGACATATTGCATTTCCATTTCATCATGATGTGCACCAATAGCATTGATAACTGCTGGAGTTTCACCATATTTCTCTGCCAATTTAGCTCCTAAAAGTGCGTGACTCAGTTCACTTTCTTCATCTGGTACCTTGCCAATATCATGTAAAAGACCGGCTCTTTTGGCAAGCTTCGGGTTTAAGCCCAGTTCAGCAGCCATTGTCGCGCAAAGGTTTGCCGTTTCGCGGCTATGCATCAGTAAATTCTGGCCATAGGAAGAACGGAATCTCATCCTGCCAACCATTCGTACAAGTTCTTTATGTAAACCATGAATACCCAGTTCAATCACTGCTCTCTCGCCGTGTTCCATTACTTGTTCTTCGATTTGCTTGCGGGTCTTTTCTACTATTTCCTCAATACGTGCCGGGTGGATGCGGCCATCTGCTACCAATCTTTGTAAACTTAAACGGGCGATTTCACGCCGAAGAGGATCAAAGCAGGAAAGAAGGATGGCCTCAGGAGTATCGTCTACAATAAGATCCACGCCTGTGGCGGCCTCAATGGCACGTATGTTTCGGCCCTCACGACCGATTATCTGGCCTTTTATTTCATCATTCTCAAGATTGAAAACAGTGATAGAGTTTTCAATAGCCTGCTCTGCTGCCGTACGTTGTATGGTTTGAATAATGATCTTGCGTGCTTCTTTATTGGCCTTTTGTTTGGCATCATCAATAATTTCCTGCTGGATACCGATCGCTTGTGTCTGGGCCTCGTTTTTGAGACTTTCCACTAATTGTGCTTTGGCTTCATCGGCAGAGAGACCGGCTATTTTTTCCAGGCGCCGTATATGCTCTTCCTGGTGTTTTTCCAGCTCCGTTCTTTTAAAATTAACCAGCTCAATCTGGCGGTTCAGGTTTTCCTTAATGACCTCATTTTCTTTTATCTGCTTTTCAAGACTGCCTTCCTTCTGGTTAATAGACTGTTCCTTTTGCTTGACACGATTCTCGGCTTCATTGATTTTGCGGTTGCGGTCGTTTACCTCCTTGTCGTGGGCTGCCCTCATCTGAACGACTTTCTCTTTTGCTTCCAGTTCTTTCTCTTTCCGGATAGTTTCGGCTCTTAGTTCAGCTTCTTTCAGGATATTTTGTGATTGTAGTTCGGCGTCTTCTATTTTTTGGCGGGTGTTTTTATTAAAAATGAGCTTACCCGCTAAAATGCCAACCAATAGGGCAGCTACACCAATTATAGTAGATATGATAATCGGATCCATGAATCTGTTGTTTAATGTGTTCCAAAATGATATGTTTTCTTCTGCAAATCATAAACTTAAGCAGATATCCCCAAATTGTGAGGATAGTTAGGCGAAGATACAAAACAGAAACTAATGAATAAAATTGCCTGGCTTACATTAGGCGAAACCGCGGCTGTAAAGCTAACCCGGGATTTATCCTTTAACCTGTTGGGTTATTTTAGAAACTGTTGCAGGGGATGAAATGCAGGCTGAATGCATGAGTCATCCATCAAGAATGCATGAAACATCCATGAAGAATGCATGAAACATATATGAGAGATGCATGCGGAATATATGCCGGATATATGCCACATCCGGGCGATATCCCTTCCATACAGAAGGGACTCATATTCGGCTCTCGTCTGAGTACCGTGGGAGATACACCGGAGATACGGGACGGACCCATGAAAGATATAAGGAAGACATAGGAGGGATGCAATCTCGCGTAAAAAGTCGTACCGGATTACTATTAATTAATTGATTTTCATTCGATTATCCAACAATTGTTCAATTACATTCAATTGACCTGCAAGATTTTCTTCTTCCATGCCGGTCTTCATGCGGTTAATTTGGTCCGTAGCAAACCACAAAAGCACCATAGCAATGTAATCCTGCATATCCTTGCCGGCGAACTGGGTTTTGAACTCGATGATCTTATCGTTGATGGTTTTGACAGTTTTCCTGACCACTTCTTCATCTGCCGGGGCTACTTTTATCCGGTAACTTCTGTCGCCAATGACCACAGTAGCAGCAATTAATTGTTCCATAATTTGCAAAGTTGAAAAATTGTTAATATCTTGTTTTGCTGTTATAATTAGAACCAACACATCCTGTTAAAATCACCAATCATCTCCAGTTCCTGTAAAAAGCGTTTAATCAATCAAAACGTTAATGACTATGTTCGTCAAAGTCAAGCCGTCAAATTTTATTGATGCACTACAACTTGAACTGAATGCCCATACAGGCAATTTTCTCCGGGGTGTGCTAAGAGATGACAAGGGAAGCATCTGCAGTACATTGGAGAAAAAAATTCAAAATGAAAATGAGCAATTCACCTGGACAGGATTAAGTGATCTGCCTTATGGCAAATACACGATCGAATTGTCACAGGGTGAGGATGAAATGAAAATGAATCTTGTAAAAAGGATCTGATCTTATTGGCTAAGCAGGATAATACACCGGTCTATTTCTTTCAGGTAGGAATTAATCTTTTTTTCAAACTCCTTTTTATCGGTCCCGTCCAGATCACCATGGGTATATTTTAAAATGTCTACCTGTTGCTTCAGGTTGTCAAAACTTTCCTGTTGCCCGGCAATTTGTTTCCTGGCATCACGTAAATCTGTTTTTAATTGACTGTTTTCTTTTTGCAAAAGAGAATTCTCTTTCAGCAACTGCTGCAGTTTGCCATGGATCCTTTTTAGCTGAACTTCTGTTTCCATCATGCAGCAAACAATTGATTTTTTATCATTTTTTATTTACTCCTTATCTCGGCCTGCAGGCCTTTTTCAAAAGTTGTCATTATCTTATTCATCCAGCCGTCAATTTCTGCATCAGTCAGTGTTTTTTCTTCATCAAGAAAAGTAAAGCTTACGGCCAGTGATTTTTTATCAGTCCCTAATTTTTCATTTTCAAAAATATCAAACAGTTTCATGTCCTGTAGTTTATTTAGCCGGATATTCTGCACCAGTTTTTCCACTTCTGCATAAGCTAATTGTTTGGGCACTATCATAGCGAGGTCTCGTTGTACGGCGGGGAACCGGGGTATTTCCCTGATCAAAGGGGCTTGTTTCGATGCCCATTCAGACAAAAGCTCCCAGTTAAGCCCGGCAAAATATACAGGTTGTTTGATGCCGAACCTGTCAAGCGTTTTCCTGTTCACTTCACCTGCACCGGCAATGATTTCGCCATTCAGTTTAAATACGATATGGTTATCCAGTTTGGGTACCGGTACTATTTCTGTTGCATCCGTTTTCAATCCCATGAATTTCAATAGGGATGCAACTATACCCTTGAGATAATAAAAGTCGGCAATTACTGCTTTTTGCTTCCAGTGATTCTCGGTACTGTTACCACTTACAACCACGCAAAGATTTTCAGCTTCCTGGTATATACCCGGGCCGGATGTATTATACGCTTTGCCAAATTCAAAGAGACGAAGCGAATGATTCCGGCGATTAAGATTGTGAGCTACTACTTCAAGCGCTGTTTCAAAAAGAGAATTGCGCAGGATATTCAGCTCAGCGCTGAGACTGTTCAGCATTTTTACCATCAGCATTCTTTCCTCTTCCGAAAAATAAGCGGCATTGGTAATGGAATTGGTCATGATTTCGTTGAACCCAAGACCAATAAGATAACCGGCTACTTTCTCTTTGACAGCTTCTTTGGAATAGTTTTCCTCTACCGAAGGAGTAATAGTGATTGCATCCGGGATGGTAATATTATCCAACCCATCAATACGTAAAACTTCTTCCACTATGTCGGCGGGCAAACTGATATCCCGTTTATGCCAGGGAACAGCCACCCGGATCTCATCAATCCCTTCTTTTAGTATTTCAAAACCAAGACTGTTAAGAATATCTTTTACGGCATCGGGGTGATAATTCTTGCCACTTAGTTTTTTCAGGTAATGATATTTTAATGACACCTGGGTTTTCTCTTCGGGCGCCGGATAAATATCCACGATTTCCGAGGCGATTTCGCCACCACAGATTTCCTGTATAAGATTCGCCGCTCTTTTTAATATAGTAACGGTAGCTGAAATATCAGTGCCTTTTTCAAAGCGGCTGGCAGCATCTGTTCTTAACCCGTGGCGGAAAGAAGTTTTGCGGATAGCAACCGGGTCAAAACAAGCGCTCTCGAGGAAAATATTTTTTGTTTTTTCGGTGACGCCACTGTGTAATCCTCCGAAAACACCGGCAATACATATGCCTTCCTTTTCATCGCATATCATCAGGTCTGTGGCGCTGAGTTTTCTTTCTTTTTCATCCAGGGTAATAAAAGGAGTTCCCTCGGGCAGGTTTTTTACAATGATTTTCCTGCCAGCGATTGCATCGGCAT
This sequence comes from Bacteroidota bacterium, assembly GCA_030706685.1. Lineage (GTDB taxonomy): Bacteria > Bacteroidota > Bacteroidia > Chitinophagales > Chitinophagaceae > VBAT01. The sequence continues at coordinate 82,747 of JAUZOA010000003.1, read as the reverse complement.
CAAAAGCATGAAGGGGTTGTCCTGTTTCATGCTGGATATAATTGGTGATGTCGACAATATTGCTGATCGGGCGCAGACCGATTGCTTTTATTTTTTCCTGCAGCCATTTTGGCGAGGGGCCGATAATGATGCTGGCAATGCTTACTCCGCTATACCGGGGGCAGGCTTTAGTGTTTTCTACTTTTACATTTATAGTAAGTGAAGTGTTATCCGCTTTAAATCCATTGCTACCGGGGAGCTTCGGCTTATAGTCTTTTTTATCATGATGGGTCAAATAAGCGCAAACATCCCTTGCCACACCCCAGTGACTCATGGCATCCATGCGATTGGGAGTAAGGCCGATTTCGAATATCCAGTCTGTATAAGGTTTGAAATAATCAGCGGCGGCTGTTCCCACTTTTGCATTGGCTGGTAAGACCATAATACCAGCATGTGATGTGCCTGTGCCAATTTCATCTTCCGCGCAAATCATTCCATGGCTTTCTACGCTACGGATCTTAGCCACTTTCATGGTTAATGGCTCGCCGGTTATGGGATAAATGGTTGTTCCTACAGGCGCCACTATCACTTTTTGTCCGGCAGCTACATTTGGCGCCCCGCATACGATGGATAATGGTTCGCCGGTCCCGGTATTTACTTTTGTCAGCGTTAGTTTATCGGCGTTGGGATGTTTTTCCGTGCTCAGTACTTCACCTATAATCAGTCCTTTCAAGCCACCTTTTACTTCTTCATATTTTTCCAGGCTTTCCACTTCGAGGCCAATAGAAGTGAGGATGCGGCTTAGCCGTTCCGGCTCCACGGAGACAGGGAGATATTCACTCAGCCATTTATAAGAGATCGTCATGAATCAACAAATACGTTTAATAGCGCGAAGATATGAAAACACTGATGAGGAGATGATGTTATACAAAAACAAACCCCGCTGGCAGCGGGGTTTCGTTAGTTCTTCATAGCATTTAATTCCATTAGCATAGCTCAACCTTGAAAGCGAGGCTGAAATATGAATAATAATGTCCCTTTTGATTTTTTGAATCACCGCTCCACTCGTGGCCAAATGTAAAAGGTTGTCTGGTTCCTGTTGCTGCTTCGCCGAGTCCTACCATGGCATTATGGGTTTGCAGTCTGAAACCATAAGTAGCGCCATTGCGGAGTTTGACCGGAGGTAAGCCAAACCGGATCCATTTAGCGATATCATTTTTTTGTACTTCCAGGGTGGAACTGCCAAGGGCAGGCCCCCAGTCTTTGGAACGGGTATCAAACTCATGTAAAGTAAGTAATAATTCGCCGCCACTCTGTACGGCAGAAGTATATAGCTGGATATTGTCCAATACTCCTTCGGCAGGGCAGGTAAAAGTTTGGCCGGCAAAATGGTCAGTCGGATCGGTTTGCAAATGGCCGATCCACAGCGTGGTGTTGTTTTGTGCTTGTGAAAGCACAGGGCGGGGGCGGCTGCTTTTTGTCATTGTCTGCATATTCAAAATTTTAATTGTTAATCTCCGTCAGCAGCTATTGGTACAAGTCAGAAAAGAACTCTGTTATTATAACTATTATCGCCGGTATTTATTGTGCGCCAAAAAGGCTCCTTATCGTAGTAAACTCTTTTTGAGGATGATAGGTTGCCCCCTACTGTCAAAAACTTTTCCCCCACTGTGCCTATCTTTAACAAAGAGACTAATGGTTTTTCAGTAAATTGTTTCAGACCTTTTGGGGCTTTAAAGAAGACATGTGGATAACCGGCAAATCAGCTGGTGAAAAAAGGTGCAGAAAGAAAAATTTTTTAGAACCATCATTTGCATTTTATTTCGCTGTTCTGACTGACGGGAACATTCGGTTAACAAAGAAATAATCATTTCTTCAAATAAGACGGAATAACAGTCTGCCTCCGGGCGGGCAACCCACAAGGTCATTGGTGAATAACTGATGGTTTAACTTTTTATCGCTATTACCCGACGATGGACTTGACCAATATTAATAAAGACAGGAAACAGAAAAGAAGATCTTCACTTGACCTCGGAACAATGGTATACGGCAAAGTACCACCCCAGGCAAAAGACCTGGAAGAAGCTGTATTAGGCGCTATTATGCTGGAAAAAAACGCCTTTGATACCGTTATTGAAATACTTAAGCCCGAATGTTTTTATGTAGAAGCACACCAGCGCATCTTTATGTCTATGCAAAGCCTGGCCAACAAGAGCCAGCCAATAGATATATTAACCGTGGCAGAAGAATTACGTACCAAAGAAGAGCTGGAAATGGTGGGTGGGCCTTATTATGTCACCAAACTCACCAACGCCGTAGTTTCTTCCGCGCATATCGAAGCCCATGCAAGGATAATCCTGCAAAAATTCATTCAACGGGAACTGATCCGTATCAGCGGCGAGATCATCGGTGATGCCTATGAAGATTCTACGGATGTATTCGACCTGCTGGATGATGCCGAAAGCAAATTGTTTGAAATAACCAATAACCATCTTCGCAAGAATTTTGATACAATTGATTCAGTGCTGGTAAAAACGATCCAGCGTATAGAAGACCTTCGTCATAAAAACGAAGATGTGACAGGAGTGCCCAGTGGGTATTCTTCATTGGATCGTATTACCTATGGCTGGCAGAATACAGATCTTATTATCCTGGCTGCCCGTCCCGCAGTTGGTAAAACAGCCTTCGCCCTGAATCTTGCACGGAATGCCGTCATGCATCCGGGCAAACCGACACCAGTTGCTTTATTTTCTCTTGAAATGAGCGCAGGCCAGTTGGTGCAACGTATTCTTGCGGCGGAAAGTGAAATATGGCTGGAAAAAATCGCAAGAGGTAAATTGGAAGAACATGAGATGAAACAGCTCTACGCAAGAGGAATACAACGCCTGGCCCAGGCCCCTTTATTTATTGATGATACTCCTGCGTTGAATATTTTTGAACTAAGAGCCAAATGCCGTCGCTTAAAAAATAAACACAATATCGGGCTGATCATTGTTGACTATCTGCAATTGATGAGCGGAAGCGGTGAGAACAGAAATTCCAACCGCGAGCAGGAGATCAGTAATATTTCAAGAAACCTGAAAGCTTTGGCAAAGGAGCTTACCGTGCCTATTATTGCCTTATCCCAATTAAGCCGTGAAGTGGAAAAACGCGGTACCAAAGAAGGAAGCCGCGTACCCCAGCTGAGTGACCTGCGTGAATCAGGAGCTATCGAACAGGATGCGGACCTGGTCATGTTCCTGTATCGCCCGGAATATTATGATATCAATACAAATGAAAACGGTGAAAATACAAAAGGACTGACTGAAATAAAGATCGCCAAGCACCGTAACGGGATGCTGGATACTATCAAACTAAAAGCGTTGTTGCATATCCAGAAGTTCATCAACTGGGACGAAGATCCTTATAGTGGCATTGGGCTACCCTCAGGCGGGTGGCGGCCCGTAGAAGATGGCGGCGGCGAAAAATTGTTTATACAGGCAGGCAGTAAGATGAATAATGACGCAGGAATGGATGATAACCCGGATGATCCGTTTTAATAATTTTCGACAACTTAATCTTAGATGTTGATCAAAGTCCGGCTTTCCGGACTTTTTTATTTGACTTAATTTTACTTTTACACCGGGCTATATGCAATTTCCCTTTTTTTATATTGAGCAATACGATCCTTCACAAAAAGAGATAACCCTTGATGAAGAAACTTCCCGTCATATTATACAGGTATTGCGGATGAAAGAAGGAGGGAAATTGCACCTGACAGATGGCAAAGGACAATTACTGACCGCTACTGTCAGGGATGATCACAAAAAACATTGTACAGTATCGGTAGAAGAGGCCCACCATCAACCACCACCGGGAAGAAAAACAACGATTGGAATTTCCCTGGTCAAAAACTCCGGCCGCTTTGAATGGTTTTTGGAAAAAGCAACTGAAATAGGGATCACCGAAATTATTCCTCTTATTTGTGAGAGAACGGAAAAACAAAAATTCCGCAGCGACCGGATGAAAGGAATCTGTATCAGCGCGATGTTGCAAAGTCAACAATGCTGGTTGCCTGTTCTGCATGAACCCGTCGCCTACGAACTGCTGTTCCGGCAGGAAGAAGTGATGAATATTTCCCAGAGATTCATTGCTCATTGCATGGAAGGAAGTAAAAGATCCATTTCCCAATTCCACAACCCTTCAGCAAGTAATTCCCTTATCCTGGTGGGACCGGAAGGAGATTTTACCCCGAAAGAACTTGAAATGGCAACAAGCCATCATTTTATTCCTGTATCATTAGGACAAACAAGATTGCGAACAGAAACGGCCGGAGTAGCAGCCGCTGTGTTATTGGCTCTTCACTAATAAATATTGCCCTTTCCTGAACTTTACCTAACTTTTAATCGGGTCTATCCGGTAACTATTTTTTGACACCGGTTGATCCGGAAACTGTAAAGCCAACATGTATTTTTTCATTCTTGGAGCTCTTGTTACGCAGTTTACTTATATCGCCATTCAATGGTGGCAATTGCGATATAAGGAATATCTCTATTACTGTGCTTATATTGGCACATTTATCCTGTACATGATTGTTTTATTCCGTGGACCCATCCTGCACCTCGCGGAAAACTCTTCCTGGGATATCGCGCTGGATAATTTCAAGCGACCATTGGCCTTCCTTCTTTATTATGAATATTTTGTATTTGGCCAGTATTTTATAGGTCTCAAAACGAGGTTTCCCGAAATTTATAACCGGCTGCGCCCTCTCGGGAAAGTCATTTTTGGATTTATCGCCTGCCAGGTAATATTGCAGGCAGCCGGGATTCAATATACTGCCATCGGGGATATCTGTTATTATTCCTTTTCTATCTTTCTTTTCCTGGTGTTTATCATATTTATTATCAAATTATGGAAAAGCGAGGACCGGCTTGTCAGGTATGTATTATGGGCAAGTTTGTCTGTAAGCGTCGGAGCTTTTATTTCTAATTTACTGATCATATTATGGATGACGCATGTGCTACCCGAAGCTCTTATTACTTATTATTTCATACCGTCTTGTCTTGGAGCCGCTTTTGAAATATATTTTTTCAATACCGGCATTACGTACAAAGTTTCAATGGCAGAAAAGAAACTGATCATCCGGCAACAGGAACTGATCAAACAACTCAGCGAAAACGAAGAACAGTTGATCGCGCAGCAGCGCATCCGCAACAAATTAGCGCAGGACCTGCATGATGATATCGGGGCCACCATGAGCGGCATCGCGCTTCATAGCCACATGGCCCGCAGGTATATTGCCCAGAATAAAACTGAATCCGTAGTGAACTCATTGAATTTAATCGCGGATGGTGCGGTGGAAATGGTCAACAACCTTAACGATGTAGTATGGGCCGTTAATCCAAAATATGATAATGTAGAGGAAATGCTGGAACGGTTGAAGGAGTATACCCTCGGGATAACACAGGCGAAAAATATACGATTGAACTGGGAAGTTGAGCCTGGGATCAAGGATATGAAACTGCCTGTCGAATACCGGAGAAATGTATACCTGATCTGTAAGGAAGCAGTCAATAATGCCGTTAAATATGCGGAATGCGGGGAAATCGTTATCGGGGGCAAGCAAACCAATCAGCAGCTCATCTTTAGTATCCGTGACGATGGGAAAGGATTTGATCTGGACCATAATCTTACCGGCAATGGACTCAAGAATATGCAGGAAAGGGCAAAGGAAAGTGATATACAACTGAGCATCCAAAGCCATAACGGAAAAGGTACGTACATTGGGATGCAGTATGAAATCAGGCAGTGATCCATTTTGGAATTTTGATCCCGCCTAAGCCGGGAGGGAGATTGGGGAATTTCCTTCTTCGGGAGGGTAACGGGATTTCAATCAAGAACAAATTTCCCAACGTTGCCCGGAACGAAGCGTAGGGCCACTTTTAAAAATAGAGTACTGCCGGGAATCACCCAATGAGGTATTGTATTTATTTAATCACGGGCTTACTTTGATTTTTAATTATGGATATCCGGGTTGCAATATTTGAGGATAACAAACTGGTCAGGGATGCACTGGAAGCCATATTGAATGGAACCCCGGGTTATAGTTGCTGCGGGGCTTATGCCGATGCGCAATCATTATCATCAAGAATAAAAAGCAGCGCTCCTGATGTAGTACTGATGGATATCGAAATGCCGGGAATAAGCGGTATTGATGCTACCCGGATCATTGCACGGGAATTCCAGGATGTAAAAGTATTGATCCAGACGGTATTCAATGACAGTGAAAAGATATTCCGCGCGCTGAGCGCGGGAGCATCAGGATATGTACTGAAAAATGATTCGCCCGCCAAACAAATTGAAGCCATTCATGAAGTATTTAATGGCGGCGCCCCGATGTCGCCCTCTATTGCAAAAAAAGTACTGCAATTCTTTTCCCATAAAAATGTAATTCTGGTCATTCCCGAATTAACCGATTACCAGTTGAGTGAAAGAGAAAAGGAAATTCTTTTACTGATGGTAGAAGGCCATAATTATAAAACCATCGCGGAAAAAACATTTATCAGTTACGAAACGGTCCGCACACATGTGAAAAGAATATACAAAAAACTTCATGTTGCCTCCCGCAGTGAAGCGGTGATGAAAGCCCAGCAACAGGGACTTATCTGAAAATTATCATTACTAGGGTGATTCTTTTACAAATCACCCAATGGGGTATTTTCTTTAAACAAAGCAGTACTGAATTTCACCTCACAAAAGCCAGGGGTGAAAACAAGAACAACTGTTTTATTATTCGCATTTGTGCCGGGGTTTTATTTGCGCCTCGCAGCACAGGATGATACCAAAGCCGGGCGGCTTTCCCCTAAAGAACTGGCTATTCCGCCATCACCCGTATTTGACCTGATGGGTGTCACTCCCTCGCAAATCAACAGAACAGCAGACATCAAAGATTTTAAAGTGGACTGGTCCTTTAAATCATGGCGGCTTAATCACAATCTTGCGATCCAGGGACAACCCGTCTGGGAGCTATTGTATAACCGGAACAAATACCAGCAGGCATCTTCTTTTATGCGTAAACTGGCCTCACTGGATTTCTCTGTCGGAACCGTGCAGAATGAAGATAATGATCGCCGGATCGGTTTTGCCGTTAAAATGAATTTATATAAACAAAAAGATCTGTTTAATAAAGACGGCTACACGGTTGATTTTGGAGAAAATATTCTCGATGGATCAACAGCCAAAGAGGTTAAGGTTGATATTGCGTTAGTTGATTTTTCTTCCCTCGTAAAAGCGAAAACCCAGGCGGATTCTTTAGCTATTATCGAAAAAATCTACCAGGATCCTTCTAAGTTTTCCATTGTGACAGGAGTATTAAACTATGTTACGGCTTCTACGGCCAAAGTAACCACTGAAGCGAAATTCAGATTCAGCATAACCGACTCAAAGTATACAATGGTGCTGGTTGATAATGACGGGAAAGATAACAGTGGAACTAAAACCGCTCCCGAAAGATTTTATAAAAAGAAAGGAAACTGCAGTTGCACCAGTTGCGGATGTTGTTGTTACCGCACTAAAAGAGGATGCACCTATTGTGGTATTGTGATTGTTAAGACTAAATAGTGTAAAGGATTTGTCCTGATCTGCGTGACTAAAATAAAATTACCAGGCTAAATAACTTTCGTTCTATTGCCCAGCTTTTTGATTTCGATACATTTAATATTCAAACTTATGTTTATGAGAAAATACCTGTTATTGTCCGCGTGCCTGCTTTTAGCGGCATCTTATTCCCGTGCTGTTATCCGTACAGTAAGCAATTCACCATCAACGCTGGCGCAGTTTAATACGATACAAGCGGCCATCAACGCCAGCAATAGCGGGGACACGATATACGTACATGGCAGCCCTAATGCATACACAAATTTTACCCTCACCAATAAGCATTTGGTAATATTAGGACCGGGATGGTCACCTAATAAGAACCTGCCTTTTACTGCATCAGTTCCCGGGTTTACTATTACCGGCGCCTCCTGCGCCAATACCGAAATACAGGGAATGGTCTTTACCAGTACAATAATTAGTAACGCCAGCCACCCGGATACTCTGCGATTTATCCGCAACTATTTCCAGGGCCTCAATATTTTTGTAAACGAAGGAGGTGTTACCTACAACGGCTATTTATTTGAAGGCAATGTATTTGACAATTCCGAAGTCAATGGGACCGGCAGTACTACTTATCAGAACTTCCTTTTTCAAAACAATTATTTTTATGAAACCGGTTGTTGTGTTGCTTCAAGTATTGGTTCTTTTACTAATTCAGTAAATGTATTGTTCAATCACAATTTATGGTTCGGCCCGGGTGCCAGCACCCGGGATTGTTTTACCAGCAATTGCCGCTTTTTGACCATAACTAATAATATATTCGTACGCCGCGATGCCGCCAATTCAAACAGCTTCAGCACTTTTAATAATAATATCACTTTTAATTGCGGTAGTAATGGCGATACTGCCTGGATACGCAACAGCAATGTAAATGGCGGTGGAAATATCGCAGCGCAAAACCCGCAAATGGTTGACCAGGCTGCTGTCAATGCAGGTACCAACAATGCTTTAAATGACTTTACCATTGCGGCCGGCCCGGCCAACAACAGTGGCAGCGACGGAAAAGATATAGGCTTATTATTCGATGCAACCGGCAGTCTTAACTGGACAAACAGCCGGGGCAGCCGGCTGCCATTTGTTTTTAGTATGAACATTATCAACCCAACCATTCCGGTAAGCGGCTCTTTAAATGTGCAGGTGGAAGCAAGAAAGAATAACTGAGATATTTCTAAACCCCTTCACGGGGCCCCTTAAACTTTTTATCATGAAAAGGTTATTCCTTTTGTTGAGCGCTGTATTACTGATGCAGTTTGCCAGGGGGCAGGGTTTCAGCAAAGCGGAATATTTTTTTGATACCGATCCCGGGGTTAATAACGGAACGTCAATCACACTTACAGGTACAAGCGATACGATAAACTTCTCGACAGCTATTTCTATCGCCTCGCTCCCTTCCGGCTTCCATTTTTTAGGATTAAGGGTAAGAGACAATAATGGCACCTGGGGGTTATTTGAAAAACGCGGATTTTATATTTCCTCAACAACCACTAATGCTGCCAACATTTCGGCGGCCGAATATTTTTTTGATACGGATCCCGGTGCGGGAAATGGAACCGCCACAGCAGTCGGTACTACCGGAAGTGTTGTGAATTTTACAGCAACAATTCCAACATCATTACCGGCAGGCTTTCATTTTTTAGCCATACGAACAAAAGATGCGAATGGCATCTGGGGGTTTTTCGAAACACGGGGATTCTTTATTTCATCCAGTACAGCCGATGCAGCTAATATTGTTGCGGCCGAATATTTCTTTGATACGGATCCCGGTGCGGGAAATGGAACCGCCACAGCAGTCGGTACTACCGGAAGTGTTGTGAATTTTACAGCAACAATTCCAACATCATTACCAGCCGGCTTTCATTTTTTAGCCATACGAATAAAAGATGCAAATGGCGTTTGGGGTTTATTCGAAACACGGGGATTCTTTATTTCATCCAGCACCAGCGATGCAGCTAACATCGTTGCGGCCGAGTATTTTTTTGATACTGACCCCGGCATGGGGAATGGAACCGCTACACCAGTAGGTACTTCAGGAAGTGTTGTGAATTTTGCAGCAACAATTCCAACGTCATTATCAGCGGGTTTTCATTTTTTAGCCATAAGAATAAAAGGCCAGGACGGGATCTGGGGTTTATTCGAAAAACGGGGATTTTATATCTCTAATTCAACAACTGATGCGGCTAATATTGTTGCTGCGGAATATTTCCTGGATACTGATCCGGGTATCGGTAATGGGATTGCTACACCAGTAGGTACTGCCGGAAGTGTTGTGAATTTTACGGCAACAATTCCCACATCATTACCCGCAGGTTTTCATTTCTTAGCCATAAGAGTAAAAGGCCAGGATGATATCTGGGGCTTATTTGAAAAAAGAGGGTTTTATATTTCTTCCACAACTGCCGATGCAGCGAATATTGTTGCTGCGGAATATTTTTTTGATGCTGATCCCGGACCCGGTAATGGTACTGCGGTATCAGTAGGCGTTGCCGGAAGTATTGTAAACTTTACTGCAACCATACCGGCATCTTTATCAACGGGGTTTCATTTCCTGACCATTCGGGTCAAAGGCGTGGATGGCGTTTGGGGTCTGTTTGAAAAACGGGGATTTTACATTTCTACTACCACTGCTGATATGCCGGTCATTACAGCCGCCGAATATTTCTTCGATGCTGATCCCGGGATTAGTAATGGTACCCCATTAACTATAACAACGCCGGGTAATATCGTTACGCAAACATTTATTATACCGGCGGGGACTCTTCCATTAGGCCAGCATTTTCTTTCGATTCGTGTAAGAGACCAGGCAGGTAACTGGGGTTTATATGATTTTGATACATTAAACGTTGGCAACTCAACGATTAACTGCCCTGCCAATACAATTGTCAATACAGGTATTGGTCAATGTACTGCTGTTGTTAACGGTATTGACCCGGTCATTAATCCTGTTCAATCATTTACCTATACACTGAGCGGCGCTACAACCGGAAGCGGAAGCGGTACAGCAAGCGGGCGGGTATTTAATACAGGGGTGACTACAGTCGCTTATGTACTTACGGGGTCACCCACGGTTAATTGCTCTTTCACTGTAACGGTAAATGCAGTTCCACCGGCGATCACCAATCAACCCACCGGCCAGGCAGTATGCACTGGCACGAATGTTACTTTTAATGTAGCGGCTACGGGTTCGGGGTTAACCTATCAATGGAGAAAGGGGGGAATAAATATCAGCGGGGCTACCAGCGCCAGTTTTACAATTACCGGCGCGGTTGTAAGTGATGCAGGAAATTATGATGTTGTGATCTCTACTCCTTGTGGCACCAATGCTACATCTGCTACAGCAACTTTAACCGTTAATACAACATCGTTAATTACATCTCAGCCGGCTGACCAAACAGTTTGTGCGGGCAACAATGTTACATTCAGTGTGACAGCCAGCGGTTCAGGATTAACGTTTCAATGGAGAAAGAGCGGTATCAATATTACCGGCGCTACCAACAGCAGCTTTACTATTATCGGGGCGGGCACAGGTGATGCGGGGAATTATGACGTTGTAATAAATAGTATTTGTGGTCCGGGCATTACATCCAATACCGCTATCTTAACGGTCAATACGGCTCCATCTATTACGTCCCAGCCAACGAACCAGACAGTTTGTGCCGGCAACAATGTTACATTCAGTGTAGCTGCTACAGGGACTGCGTTGGTTTATCAATGGAGAAAAGGTGGTGCAAATATTGGTGGTGCAGCTTCATCAACATTTACTATAATTGGCGTTGTGCCTGGTGATGCAGGAAATTATGATGTAGTTGTAAGCGGCGCTTGCCCGCCGGCAGCAACTTCCAATACGGTAAGTCTAACAGTCAATACGGCGCCCGTTATTACTGCACAACCGGTCAGTCAAACTGTATGTACCGGCACCAATGTTACATTCAGTGTAGCGGCAACGGGTACAGGGCTTACTTTTCAATGGCGCAATGGAGGGGTGAATATCAGCGGGGCTACTACCAGCAGTTTTACTATTAATAATGTAACAACCGCTAATGCCGGAAATTATGATGTAGTCGTGAGCGGTATTTGTGCGCCAGTGGCCACTTCCAATACAGTAGCCTTAACTGTCAATACAGCTCCGTTCATTACATCCCAACCCAGCAGCCAGACAACATGTGCAGGGGGAAATATTACTTTTAATGTTACAGCCACAGGAACGGGTCTTAGTTATCAATGGCGGAAGAACGGAATAAATATCAGCGGAGCTACGAATAGCAGTTTTAATATTAACGGGGTCGTTGCAGGCGATGCGGGAAATTATGATGTAGTTGTAAGCGGCGCTTGCCCGGCACCAGCCATATCCAACCCTGTTACCTTAACCGTTAATACAGCTCCGGCAATTACTGTGCAACCGGTCAGCCAATCTGTATGCGCCGGAATCAATGTTACATTCAGCGTAACAGCGTCAGGCAGTGGTTTAACTTTTCAATGGCGCAAAGGAGGCGTGAATATAACCGGTGCAACCAACAATAGCTTTACTATTAATGGAGTAGTGGCAACTGATGCCGGAAATTATGATGTTGTAGTTAGCGGTATCTGTACACCACCTGTTACTTCAAGTACGGCTACATTAACAGTGAATGCCGTAACCGCAATCGGAACACAACCCCTGTCACAAACAATTTGTGCGGGCAGCAATGTGACATTCAGCGTAACCGCAACCGGTACATTGCTGACCTATCAATGGCGGAAAGGGGGGGTGAATATCAATGGCGCCACCGCTTCATCATTTACCATCAACGGTGCTATTACTGCAGATGCCGGAAGCTATGATGTAATAGTTAGCGGGACTTGCGGAACTGTGACATCCGGCATAGCCATATTAACAGTGAATGCAGCAACAGCAATTAGTACACAGCCCGCTTCACAAGTAGTTTGCGCGGGAACTAATATAACCTTCTCTGTTGCTGCCACCGGCAGTAATCTTAGTTTCCAATGGCGCAAAGGTGGCGTGAATATCAGCGGAGCTGTTTCATCCTCATTCATTATCAACAACGTTGTACCCGGAGACGCAGGAAGCTATGATGTTATTATTACCGGTAGTTGTGGTATCCTTGTTTCGAATACGGCTACGCTAACCATTAATCCAATCACTGCAATCAATACCCAGCCTGTATCGCAAACAACCTGTGCAGGAAGTAATATAACCTTCACAGTATCGGCAACCGGTACGGCATTGACTTTCCAATGGAGAAAAGGAGGAATAAATATAACCGGCGCTACTTCATCATCATTTACCCTTACCAGCACGGCAACCACTGATGCAGGTAATTATGATGTAGTAGTAAGCGGGACTTGTGGTACTCTTACATCTTCTGTCGCCATATTGACTGTAAATGCAGCTGGGACATGGCTGGGCATAACCAGCACGGACTGGAATACTCCTTCCAACTGGTGCGGCGGGATACCCGTTTCAACGACCGATGTGATCATTCCTTCTTTGGCTCCCAATATGCCCGGTCTTGCCGGCGGAAACGGAACAGCAAGAAATATAACGATCAATGCCGGCGGGTCGTTGACAATTAGCGCAGGCGGTACGCTTGATTTGCTTGGAAGCATAATAAATAACGGAACATTTAATGCGGCAGCGGGAAATATTAATTTCCTGGGCGTAATCAATCAATCCATGCCTGCATTTACAGCAACTAATGTGACCGTTAACGGAAGCGGCGGTGTTTTACTAAATGGAAACGCGGCTATCAATGGAACATTGACATTGACGAATGGCAGCATCACCCTTGGAACAAATAGCCTCGCCCTGGCGGCAAGCAGCACGGGCTCGGTGGCATCACATATCGTTACTAATGGCAGCGGCAGCGTGATCGTGAAAGCATTCGCGGCTTTCAATACAAGGACAGTTCCTGTTGCCGCCAATGCAACCAGTTATAATCCTGTAGTGATCGCGGCGAATACTGGTCATGTAACGGACGACATAACCGTGAAAATGATACAGGGAGTATTTTTGAATGGATCATCCGGAACTTTGTTTACCGATAAATCAGTTGATAAAACATGGATCATTGATGAAGCCGTTGCAGGTGGCAGTAATGTAAATATTACTTTGCAATGGGGGGCTTCGCAGGAGCTTATACGTTTCGATAGAAATAAATGTTATGTCACACAAAATATTGGTGGTGCATGGTTGACAGGAGATGCAACTGCGGCAAACGGCACTGATCCGTTTACACAAACTAAAAACAATGTGACAGTTTTTTCACCATTTGCGTTACAGACACAACCTTTGCCAAGACCCGTAAGCGGAATATATCCAAACCCCGTTGCAACCGTATTGAATATCGTAACTGAGTTGCCGGCTGCTGACCAGGCGACCATTTTCATTTATGATGCAGCAGGCAGACTGGTTATGCAGCAAGCGGCAGTAATTAGCAGTGGCATTAGCCAGACAAGCATTAACGTAGAAAAATTAAGTGGTGGTGTTTATACACTGATAATTACAGGTACCAATATCTCGAAGATATGGCTTGCCAAATTTGTGAAAGAATAAAAACGGGGATTGCTTTTTTTAGTAAACTGAATGCGGGAGGATGTGAATGTTTTCCTACCTGGCAGGGTAAATCCGGGAAGAAAACTTTTATTAAAGAATTATTGTTTCGGAAATAGTCTTTGTGAAAGCGAATTACAATCCTTACTTCGCCTGGTCAGAATAATTTTGATTCTCATCTTTCTTTAATAGCGGCTCGTTTAGTTCCACTATATGACGTTTGGCCAGTCGTTTTCGCATGACCATATTCAGCATTTCCACGCCGAATGAAAAAGCCATACCGAAATAGATATAATTCTTCAAATGCAATTTTTCCGCCTGCCCGGAATCCCATCCTTCAATGACAAGGCTAAGGCCGATCATTACCAGGAAGGAGAGAGCCAGCATTTTAATGGTAGGATGTTTATGAATAAATGAAGAGATTTTCGGGCTGAATAAAAACATCACGATCATGGCGATGATGACAGCGGCAATCATGATCTCAACATGTTTGGCCGTGCCGCCGGCTGTAATGATACTGTCAAAAGAAAAAACGGCATCTATCACTACTATCTGTAAAAGGGCCTCGTTGAAACTGATCCCTTTTTTACCCCGGATCAAAACATTAGGGTCTTCACCTTCCAGTTTGTCGTGTATTTCTTTTACTGATTTATAAATAAGGAATAATCCCCCGCCAAGCATGACGATACTCGCCACATCCAGGCCCTTGCCAAACCAACTTTCCGGTATAATATACCTGCCTCTTTGAGACAATAGCCATCCAAGACCCATCAATAGCAGGCTTCGCGAAATAATACCCGTAATCATCCAGAATCGTCTTGCCCTTTTTTCATCCTTGCCTGATAACCTGTTCATGATGATGCTGACGAAAATCACGTTGTCAATGCCAAGCACAATTTCCAGGATGACCAGGATAAAAAAACTGATGATGCTCTCACTCGTAAAAAGATATCCCATTCATTACTTATTTGCCGGTTGAATAGTTGATATTGTCAATTGCCTCGTGTTAATTGCTCAGTTCCTTACATATTTTCTTCACTATTGCAGGGCCTTCATAAATAAACCCGGTCCAAACCTGCACCAGTGAAGCGCCGGCCATCATCTTTTCTTTTGCATCTTGTCCTGTAAAAATTCCGCCGGATGCAATAACAGGAATCCGGCCACCTGATCTTTCGGATATGTATTGAACCATTTTTGTTGACGCGTCTTTCAAAGGCAGACCGCTTAGCCCTCCCGCGCCGATTTTCTTACTTAGTATTTCCGACTTTTCGCTTAACCCTGGCCGTTGTATCGTGGTGTTGGTGGCGACAATCCCGTCTAATTTTATCTCCAAAGCAAGATCTATTACATCGTCAATTTGTTCTTTGGTAAGATCGGGGGCTATTTTCAACAATATGGGTTTGGATATTGTTTTGCCACTGTCGATCATCCCGAGGTGTAAGAGAATCTTTCGAAGCGATTCTTTTTCCTGCAATTCCCTTAATCCCGGCGTATTGGGTGAACTTACATTTACTACAAAATAATCAACATAAGGATGCAGTTCTTTAAAACATATCTCGTAATCCTTCCAGGCCTCTTCATTGGGAGTAAGCTTGTTCTTCCCGATATTTCCCCCGATGATCAGCGGGGGCCTGTTGCCTGTTGCCTGTTGCCTGTTTTTCCAGTTCTTCAACCTTTCTGCTATTACTTTCACCCCGTCATTGTTAAATCCCATCCGGTTAATAAGCGCTCTATCCTCCGGCAGGCGGAATACTCTTGGCTTATCATTTCCTTTTTGAGCCAATGGAGTGACTGTTCCTATTTCTACAAAACCAAAACCAAGTGCTTCCAGTTCACGCAGGTATTTTGCATTTTTATCAAAGCCGGCTCCAAGTCCAATGGGGTTTTTTAATGGAAGATGGAAGAGGGAGGATGGAAGACTTTGATCTTTTGGCTGAAAGTATAGCCTGACTAATTTTCTCAGTAAACCGACACTGCATATCAGTCTCAGGCAATTCATAGAAAAATAATGTACCCATTCAGGGGGGAAAAGAAAAAGAATGTTGCGGAGAGCCTTGTACATAATGGCATACGAAGATAGCTGAACTTTAAGAGATGTATTTGGTTGTAATAAATGTAGAAGTTAATTTTGGAGTAGAAAGTTGCATAAACAACCAACAGGTTTATGGTTTATTGGTTGTAGTTTATTGTTGAATGCCTGATAAATTGTAAAGACTACTCCTTTTGTAAACAACCATAAACCAAAAAATATAAACAATAAACTTTTCAATATGCAGGAAGCATATATAGTCGCAGGGTTCAGATCAGCAGTAGGGAAGGCTAAGCGGGGATTTTTTCGTTTTTATCGTCCCGATGATCTTGCGGTGGATGTGATCAAAGGATTGATGGCATCGGTGCCGCAACTGGAAGCGAAAAGAGTAGATGATGTAATAGTCGGTAATGCTGTACCTGAAGCCGAACAAGGTTTACAGGTAGGCCGTATTATTGCCGCCAGAGCATTGGGCTTTGATGTGCCGGGTATTACAGTAAACAGGTATTGCGCCAGCGGTTTGGAGACTATTGCAATGGCTACTGCTAAAATACGCACAGGTATGGCAGATTGCATTGTGGCGGGAGGTACAGAAAGTATGAGCCTGGTGCCCACAGCAGGATGGAAGCCTGTACCCGCTTATTCCATTGCTAAGGAAGAACCCGATTACTATCTCAGCATGGGTTTAACGGCGGAAGCTGTTGCCAGGGAATACAAAGTAAGCCGGGAAGACCAGGATGAATTTTCTTTCCATTCGCACCAGAAAGCGATCAATGCTATTAAGAATGGTTATTTCAAAAGCGGTATTCTTCCTGTTAATGTTGAAGAAGTGTATGTAGATGAAAAAGGCAAGAAACAAAAAAGGAATTATACAGTAGATACGGATGAAGGTCCAAGGGCGGACACCTCCGTTGAAGTATTGGCGAAATTAAAGCCAGCCTTCGCGGCCGGTGGTGTTGTTACAGCAGGTAATTCATCCCAGACATCAGACGGTGCAGCTTTCGTGATCGTGATGGGAGAGAAGATGATGAATGAACTGGGGTTAAAACCGATCGGGAGACTGGTGGCCTGCGCGTCTGCCGGTGTTCACCCCCGTATCATGGGCATTGGTCCCGTAGCGGCGATTCCCAGGGCTTTGAGACAGGTGAATATAAAATTAAGTGATATTGATTTGGTGGAATTGAATGAAGCATTTGCTTCGCAATCGCTGGCTGTTATCAGGGAAGTGGGATTAGATCCCTCTAAAGTGAATATCAATGGTGGTGCTATTGCATTGGGTCATCCTCTTGGTTGCACGGGTTGTAAGTTGACTATTCAAATACTGAATGATATGAAGCGGCTGAATAAAAAGTATGGAATGGTGACGGCTTGTGTGGGAGGTGGACAGGGGATAGCCGGTGTCATAGAAAATATTAATTGATTAGTTCTTATTGACGGGAAAGGGTGACGCTTTCACGGGGATCACCCTTTTTTATAAAGATCGCTGTTTCTCAAAACGGCGCTGCGAATAGAACAAAATAAAATGACAGATCAATGGGGTAACCGTAACGGTCCATCCAATCAATTAATCTCCTGTCGGCTGAATCGCGCTTGTTTCTACCATCAGCACCACCGTTTTTTTAGGCGCCCTGGGGCGATGCATCACTCCTCTTGATATGGTTACTCCCTGGCCAGGATTTAATTCAATGGTCTGGTCTTCAAGATCAATCAGGAATTGCCCTTCCACGACATAAAAGAATTCATCATCATTGTCATGTTTGTGCCAATGATATTCACCTTCCACAATGCCAAGCCTGACCACACTGTCATTCACCTGCGTCAGCGTTTGGTTGAACCATTTGTCTTTACATTCCTTCACCATCTGCGGGACGTCTATCCGTTCCAGGTGATTGAATTTAATATCAAGATTTGTAACATAAGTAAATTGTTTTTCCATTCTTGCGTATTTAACTTGTTGGGTGTTTCTAAAATTATTGAATGCCGGCCAACTTTTGGAACTTAAAATGTTCCAACGGCACAGATGCCTGTCAACCGGCAGGCTAGCCGGCATGAACGAATGAAAATGGTGATGCAGGGTCTCAAAAATTCAGAAGAAAATTTCTTACAAAGCCGCTAAGCCTGAAGATTATCTTATTATTCTTTACGTCTTTGCGTGAACCCTTTTTTATTGCGAATCATATTTCACGCAAAGCAAAAAGTTAACGCAGCGACTAAAGAGAGTCTTATACTTTGCGCCCTTTGCTCCTTAGCGTTCTTTGCGTGAAATCTTTTTAGTACAAATTAAATTTCACGCAAAGCAAAAGTTAACACAGCGACCAAAGAGAGTCTTATACTTTGCGCCCTTTGCTCCTTGGCGTTCTTTGCGTGAAATCTTTATTTCTGACAATGATTCTTATCTAACGAGCGATACAACGAATACTTTTATTCTTTGCCCCTTAGCCTTAGCGATGTTGCGGGAAATAACCCCGTTGATATTTCATTTACCAGGTTCTCCGACCCGGTAATAAGATAAGCAGGAATTTATACATTGATCCTGAAATAGCCGTACAACATTTTCTGACCTTTAGCTGTAATGACAAGTGCCCTTGAGTTTTTTGTTCTCCGGACCCAGTCAGAAGACAGCATTTTATCCAGGAGAGCCGCTCCAAGCGAACCGGCAATATGATTTCGTCTTTCACTCCAATCGAGGCATGGCCTTAACAGCACACGTCGTTGCAGTTTCAGACCGGCAACATCAATACCCAGGTCCAAAAACCATTTTTTCCCTTTTGCGCTGACTTCAAATCCTTTATTCTTTTCAATGATTATCTTTTGCCGCAATAACCCGTCCGCTATCGAAACGCCCACTTTACCGGCTACATGATCATAACAGCTTCTGCAATATTTAATAGCAGATGAATTTTCAGGACCGGACTTATCATGCATGTCAGGGTTAGGCACAAGGCTCGCCATCGCTTCAATAGCATAAGCAACATCCTTCCGGGAAAATTTATAGTACCGGTGCCGGCCCTGTATTTCCGCGTAAAGAAGATCAGCCTGTACCAATTTAGCCAGGTGCATGCTGATATTCTGCGGCGATGTATCGGCTGCAATAGCCAGTTCTGTCGCCGTAAATGCCTTGCCGTCTAATAGCGTCCACATAATGGCAGCCCGGGTGGGATCACCGATTAAAGAAGCGATTTGTTTGAATTGTTTTTCCATTTGTGCAACCATAGTTAAGTGCAGAGTGAAACGTATGAGTATAAAGCTACTTTATTTTGCAGGACAATTTTACCAATGACTGCAACTTTATTTCTGCAATCAGCTGTCAGGGATCCCTATGCGATTTATGAAACAATGCTGAAAGAAAACCCTGTCTTTTGGGATCAAGCCAACAATCTTTGGGCAATTTACTCTTATGAAAACTGTAAGGCGGCCCTGGTCAACCCGCTTACCAGGATACCGGATGTAAACCCCAATAACAAAGACGGGCTTAATGAATATTCTCTGCGGATCACCGGCAAGCTGGCGAGGCTAAGCAATGGATTGCAACATGAAGTGGCCAAACAAATCGTCAGGCTGCTTTTTGAAAAAAGAAAAGCCATTGTCACTGCGGATATACTCGCTGCTACGCTTGAAAGAGACGCTCCCCGCCGGGAAATAGACTGGGTAGATAAAGTGTGCAAGAAACTACCGCTGATGCTGGTTTTAAAAAGCTTTGATTTTAAAGAAGGAGATTGCGATTTTATTGCGGATAATATCGAACATCTTGTCAAAATAATGTCACCGGCTAAAACCCCGGAGCAAGTAGCTGTTTTAAATGAGACTTCAAAAGAGGTATATGCTATTACAGAAAAGCATCTTCTTGACCTGCCTTTTTATAAAAAGCTTATTACCGATCATGCTGAAAAATGTGAAACGGCAGTTGATGCAATTCTTTCATTGTATGTAGTCAACCTTATCGGGTTATTTATTCAATGTTATGATGCCGGAAGGGGAATTTTAAGTAATTCCCTGCTGCAAATTCTTGATAATGATCACCTCTCCTCAAAGAATCCTATGAGTAAGGATTATTTTCAAAAATCAGTTGTTGAAACACTGCGATTCGATCCGCCCGTTCATACTACCCGGCGGATAGCGGCGGATGATATTCTGTTTGGAAATACGGAGATCAAAAGAGGACAGGCCCTGCTGATAGTACTTGCAGCGGCAAACCGGGACCCTTTAAAATTTAATCACCCGGCTGTTTATGATATTGACAGGTTCAACAATCATGAGCATTTGACATTTGGGTCAGGCGCGCATGCCTGCCCGGCGAATTATTTTTCAGTAGGTATGGCAACGGAAGTCCTGTTCTTTCTTCAGGAAAAATATAAAAAAGTTGCCCTGCTCCAAAAGAATATACAATATGAGCCGGTAACGAATGCCAGGCTTCCTAAAAGCATTTTCATTTCCCTTTCTTAATTAAAACGGCTAATGATTTTTTAAAAATTGCCTTGCTATTGCAAGCTCGGGCCTGGATGAAGCAGGTGAATTAGCGACGGCCAATAGCTGTTGGTAATAATATTTTGCTTTTTTCCTATTGCCGCGGTATTAGCGCTTTAAATAGGCACAGGGAACATTTTGAGGCACATAATCAATGCCATAAGCAGCCTTCAATAAAAGACAAACGATTTTTGAAATAGTAATTTCATCCCGGTGCATTTGAGGAAGAAGACCCATCATGGCATAACTGATGGGATTTACAGACGGAACCAGGGTTTCCCATTCATAATCTTTACCCCAGATAAGCCCTGCAACAGTTATTCGCAGATCGGCTGATTGGGCGAGAAGATAATTCAGCATTTCAATGGAATGATTGGAGTTTTGATTCACCGTATGGAAAACCGGCGTTTGTCCCCCGAACCCATATTCGTCAATCCCTGCTTTGGCATTGATATCGGCGCCCTGCTTAACAAGAACTTCCGCGCAGGAAAGATGATTGAATTCAGCGCAAATATGAAGCAGCGTCGCTTCATACAAAGGAGTATAGGCACATCGCAGCGTGTATTTTTTTTTCACGGCTCCGGGATCTCGCTGCATTTGTGCGCGGAGGGCCGAAGCATCATCCAGTAAAACAGCTAATAGAACCTTGTCGTCAAAGTGGAGACCATAATCAACAAAAACCTTCACGCAGTCTTTAAACCTTGAAGTTCTGCCATATTCACTTGTCAGTTCGTAAATAAGCGGTTCATTCCTGAAGTAATCATTGGGGCTGATTCCATTGGAGAAACATTCCCGGATACCTTCCACTGAATGAATCTCTATTTCACCGATAAGTTTTTGTAAATAGTCCATGTTTAATTCAGCGTAACGTTAGTAAAATAGCCACTACTGTTATTAGCCCGGGCACAGTTGTTATAGCATCATTGCCCGGATTCATTTTCTCTTTTGGCGAATGAAAGCCGTTTGCTGTAATCTAACGATGCTTCAAAGTTTTGCCCGATCATACGACTAAGGTAACCTGTTTTTTATGTTGGAAAAAAGCTATAGGGTCATTTTGATTTCACACAAAGACTTACTGTATTCTCAGCATTTCTTTGCCATGCAGGTGCAGGATGAAATCACCATTTCAAACTGGCTCAGTATCTTGATTGATGTCTTTATACCGGGTAACGCCCTTCTTTAAATTCGAGGTGGTGGTAACCCTTTATGCCTATTACCCGGGCCAGGGGGCTGCGCCAATCATTACCAGCCTTTAAACAATCCAGAACATAACGAAAATCATATTGAGGGCGCCAGCCGAGCTCTTTTCTTGCTAACGCATTAACATAAACCCTTTCAATTTTTGGAAACATTTTCCATTCGCGCGGGGCATATATATCTTCATATAAAGGGAATAACCGTTTTACTACACCCGGGGCATTTGTATTCAAATTTAACAGGTCCTCATGGGTAAAGGGAGTGGTGGCGCTGATAATGTAACGACCAAACCCGATTGAACCGGCCTTTTCAAGAGCAAGCAGGTGCGCGCTCACAACATCTTCTATATCTACCCGCCGGTACAGGAATTCATTCGTTTTGATATTGCCATCTTCATATTCCAGCCTGATTTTTTCCTGGTCATCTTCTTCAGGAAAAAATCGCGATGTTTTCAGGATGATGCAGGGAAGCCCGTGATTACGATAAAAAAGTTTGCACAGATCTTCCGCCGCGGTTTTTGTTACGCCATAAATATTTTTAGGGATGGGTATGACTTCCTCTGTCACCCAGGCTGCCGGTGATCCTTCCGGCGGTGTCAGGGCATCTCCGAATGTGCTGGTAGTACTGGTATAAACAAATGTTTGAACCCCGGCTGCAGCTGCTTCTTCCAGTAGATTCAGGGTTCCGCTTATATTCGTATCAATAAAATCCTGGTAAGTATGCGTAACGATATGTGGTTTGTGTAAAGTGGCTGTATGGAGAATAGCGTCCACGCCTTTCATGCATTCCTTAACAAACCGCCGGTCTGTTATCGAACCGACTTTGTTGGTAAATGACGATGGAAGTATATCAATCCCGGTTATTTCATAATCCATTTTATTCATTGTGCGGGCTAATGCCTCCCCTAAATGCCCGCTGCTGCCTGTAATTAATATTCTCATGTTTTCGACGTGATTTCCTGTTAAAATATCAGGGTGTTTCAACCGCTGCATATATCCATGCCTCTTTCCCGGATTCAAGTATTACTTTGACCCTTTTGTAATCAACCGGTTCATATTTATCAGCCAGCGAAAGCTCTTCTCCTGTAATCTCCAGAACAGTTCCTTTAATACAATCATTCTTATCCTTCGAAATAATAGCTATCAGTTGATTTTTTTGTTCACCTTTTGAAAGAAATGATTCGTCCTTAATTTCAATGGGGGAGACTTTATAACCTCCCAGGGTATCCTTTGCGCCCTGCAATATTCTTCCAAATAGTTTTATTTGAACTTTTTCTTTTTGAAGTGTTCCATATGAGAAAAGATATTCTTTCATAAGCTGGGCCAGCATGCTACCCGCTTTATAAGAGTAGCTTATTGGCGGCGTATATTAATTTAAGTGTATATCCGGGTGCTCAATGGTCAAATCATACCTGTAAAACTTAACATCAACGCGCATAACAGGAAATGAACCCGGCAATCGTTCTTTTTTAATTTCTGTGAAACCATTCTTTTCATAGAACCGCTGGGCTGCTATGAATTTTTCCGTAGTTCCTAAAAATATTTCATTAAATTTTTGTTGCCTGGCCCATTGCAGCAATTCATTCAGTAATAGCTGCCCCGCTTTAAATGGCTTTCCCCGGTAGCCGGCATGTACAAACATTTTTCGCAGAGCGCCTTGCATATTACCAATGTCTAATAAAGCTATCGTTCCGATAACTAAATTATTATGTACGGCAACCCAAAAATTCCCATTCCCGCCCTGGTAAAATTTGCTGATTTCCTTTAAATCAGGCTGTGCTTCTAAATCAATTGGAACATTAAATTCCTTTTGCTGAATATGTACTATAAGATCAGCGACCTGCTCTTTGTATAAGTCAGTATAATTGAATATTTCTATGCCTGTCATAAGATTGAATGGCAATATTTTTAATACTTGCCGCGAACATTGATGGCTTGCCCCGGGGCTGTCCAAAGGACTTCCCCGGAGACATTCCGGGTTGGATCAACCGAAACCGGGGCCAGGCAAGTTATTATCCATACTTCAATGGGCTAGCTTTATTTCAATCAACCGGGTAATATCTTTCAATATCTTTTTATCCTTTACCTCCAACCTTATTCCCCGGCCTTCTGCATATACTTTGGCGGATTCCAGTTCCCTTTTAATTTTAGCGGATACTTTACTGGCTATTATCTCTTCAAAAGCTTTTTGTCCAAATACAAGTGCCACTTTAAAAAACTGGTCCCTTGGCAAAAGATAGATAATTGCTCTCTTTTTATCTTTTATTCTGAAACTCCAACCATATTTTTCACCCGGGAAATTCCATTCGTTTGTTGCAGCGGGATATTTTAAGTAAACAAAGTTGAAAATGTCCTGCCATAAGAGATAAGCATTACCAAGAGCATTGACCAGGTCCTTTTCTGTTGGAGCTTTTGCCTTATTGGTAAAGACACTTTTATCCATGCTAGTAGTTTTAGCCTCGCTTGCCATATCCGGGACAAAAAATATTTTTAAAGATATGAACTTATGTTTATCCAGATCCGGCGGCTAGATTTTAAGTAATGGGTCAGTTTGAAATATGTCAACTAAGAACCACAGAGACAAAAAGTGCCACAGAGAGACTATCATGAATCCTCTGAGATTCTCTGTTTCTCCGCGGTCCTCCTGTGGCCCACATAAGTATTTTCAAACTGCGACTTTGCCTGGTTACGCTGAACGCTTCCTTATTAGCCGGTAAATCGTGACCCGATTATCAAACGGGGTGATTTCCTATTGTTTCTTTCTGAGCGCATTGACTCATCACTACGAAGAAATATTACTATCCTTCACTGAATTTTCCCGCTTTATTATTTTAAGGCTTAATATTTGATATTTCCGGCAAGGGTTAAACTTTTCAGGACTTTTAGTATCACAGAAAATCTTCCGCAAAACCAAGAAGCTTATGGACAGACGTGACTTTCTAACCGCCAGGAGAAAAAAAAATCCTGCACCCGCCAGGACCTTCCGCACAGAATCAGGACTCAATCCTTATGCAGGTCCCTGGACAAAAAATGAAGTGCAGCATCTTTTAAAGCGGACCTTATTTGGTTCTACCAAAGCTGATACCAATTATTTCCTTGCGCTCACGACGAGCCAGGCTGTGGATGAGTTGCTTACTCCGACGGCTCCATTGCCTTCACCACCCGTAAATGATTATAGCCCCGGTACCGCCGACCCCAATGTGGCAGCAGGCGCTACCTGGGTCAACAATCCAACCACGGATGGTACTTTGAATAGCGCCCGCCGGGCTTCTTTCAAAAAATGGTGGACCGGCGTCATGATCAACCAGGACAGGAGCATCCGCGAAAAACTGACTTTATTCTGGGCTAATCATTTCGGTACGGAAACAAATACTATTGGCCTGTCACATTTTATTTATGGTCACAATGCATTGCTTCGCCAGAATTGCCTGGGTAATTTCAAACAATTAGTAAGAAGCGTAACGACCGATCCGGGTATGCTTATTTACCTGAACGGTTATCTTAATACGGCTTCAGCGCCCGATGAAAACTATGCGAGAGAATTGCAGGAGTTGTTTACATTAGGGAAAGGCCCGACAGTTGCCTATACAGAAGATGATGTGAGAACGGCGGCAAAAGTATTAACAGGCTGGCGAATCAACAACACGACCTTCACCGTTTACTTCGACCCGACTAAACATGATACTACCAATAAGCAGTTCTCTTCTTATTACGGCAATACGGTTGTAACCGGGCAGGCCGGCGCTAATGGGGCGCTGGAGACGGATGATCTCATTGCAATGATCTTCACCAAAGACGAAGTATCCAAATTTATTGTACGCTGCCTTTACCGCTGGTTTGTTTATTATACTATTGATGCTGCTACAGAAACCAATGTCATTGAACCGCTGGCCGCTATTTTCCGCACTAATAATTATGATGTGAAACCGGTGCTGAGCGCCCTGTTCAATAGCGAACATTTTTTTGATGTGCTGAACCAGAGCTGTTTGATCAAAAGCCCGGTAGACAATGTAATTAGTTGCCTGCGCGAATTCGGCGTTGTATTTCCCAATACGGTTACCGAATATGCCGATGCTTATGGTATGTGGAACTATATCCATAACTGGCTCGCCAGCCAAAACCAGGATATAGGGGATCCTCCCAACGTTTCAGGCTGGCCTGCTTATTACCAGGCGCCGCAGTTTCATGAACTCTGGATCAACTCGGATACACTGCCCAAGCGCAACCAGTTTACCGATACCATGATCACGAATGGCTATACACGCAATGGCAAGAAGATCATTATTGATGCGGTGGCTTTTACCCAGACATTGTCCAACCCGGCCGATCCGAATAGTTTAATCGATGACGCGCTGGCTATTCTCTATCGCGTGCCCTTATCAACGGCATCGAAGCAGACAATAAAAGAACAGATATTGCTGAGCAACCAGACCCAGGATTACTATTGGACCAATGCCTGGAATGCCTATATCGTTAATCCGACCGACCAGGCCAGTTTTTCTATAATCAATACAAGGTTGAAATCTTTATATCAATACCTGATGAATTTGTCGGAATACCAATTATCCTAAAAAAGCTGTTAGCTATTAGCTGTTAGCCCTTAGCTGGCTAATAGCTAATAGCTAAAGGCTAAAAGCTACAACTTATGAAAAGAAGAGACTTCCTGAGAAATACAGTGCCGGCTGCCGCTATATTGCCCGCGATAGTGGATGGTTATTCGGTAAAGGCATTTAACAGCAATTCGCCATTGCTACAGGCATTGATGAACCCGACCATTGATACAGACCATGTATTGGTGATCGTACAGCTCAGTGGCGGCAATGATGGCTTGAATATGGTGATCCCTGTTTCTACTTACAGCAGCTATTACAATGCAAGATCAAATGTAGCTATCCCGCAAAACCGGATCCTCCCGCTGAATGGAAATACCTTATCCGGTTTGCACCCGGCTATGACAGGAATGCAGTCCTTATATAATGAGAATAAACTGAATATTGTCCAGGCAGTAGGCTATCCTTCACCCAACTTCTCCCATTTCCGCGCGACAGATATCTGGATGAGCGGGTCAGCTGCCGACCAGGTAGTGAATTCAGGCTGGGCAGGACGTTACCTGAATACTGAATACCCTAATTTCCCGACTGGCTACCCCAACAGTACCATGCCCGATCCGCTGGCCATACAGATAGGCTCCATTACTTCATTGACATTGCAGGGGCCCAGTGTGAATATGGGAATGAGTATTACGAACCCAACCAGTTTTTATAATCTTATCAATAATGTATTGGATCCCGCGCCCAACAACCCGATGGGATATGAACTGACTTATATAAGAACCGTCGCCAACCAGACCGATCAGTATGCACAACGTATAGTGGCTTCAGCCAATCTTGTAACGCAGCAGTCGGCCTACCCCGCTAATAATTCATTGGCCGACCAGTTAAAGATCGTTGCCCGCCTGGTAAAAGGTGGTTTGAAAACACGAATATATATGGTAAGCACCGGCGGCTTTGATACGCATGCTTCGCAAACCGACGCTGCCGATACCACTATCGGTGCACATGCTAATTTGTTGAAAGGACTTTCAGATGCTGTTAAAGCATTTACCGATGATTGCCAGTTTCTCGGTATACAGGATCGTGTAATAGGTATGACTTTTTCCGAATTTGGCCGGCGTATTAAATCCAATTCCAGCCTGGGAACCGATCATGGAGCAGCCGCGCCGATGTTTATATTCGGTAAACAGGCGATACCGGGGATGACGGGTGTAAATCCAACCATACCCGGTGGCGCAACAGTAAATGATAATATTCCCATGCAATATGACTTCAGGAGTATCTATGCATCCATTTTGGAAAAATGGTTCTGTGTGCCGTCAACGACCATACAAACGATATTGTTCCAGAACTTTCAAAGCCTGAACATAGTGAGCGATGCAGGTTGCCGCACCACCGGTATCAATGATCCCAACCAGTCGGCAGGGGAGGAGCTCATTACTAATTATCCTAACCCGTTTACAGAATCCACATCAATCAGGTTCAAAACAAAGGGCGGGCATACGTTGGTGCAGATCATAGATATGCTCGGTCGTGTGATCAGGACTTTAACCGACCAGGATTATACTCCCGGAACTTATACCCTGACATTCGATAGCGGCCCGCTTCCTACAGGTGTTTATTATGCCCGTTTGCAAAACGGACCGATACAGCAGGTAAGGTCGATGCTGAAAGTGAGGGAGTAGACGTTTAAGGGTTGTTCAAGTTTTATAGAGACACAATAGAAAAGGAGATTTTCAGCCTGGATGAACTTTTGAACTTCTTGAACTCGTTGAACTCTTACACTGAGCCGTTAAACGCTTCTTTTCGCTACTGCAATAATATGCGGACTCATCGCGATAAGGTCATCGTTCGTTTCTACTTTACTGATAAGTTGATGAAGCAGTTTCATGAAAGATTCGTTTTGCGATTTTTCGCTGAACCCGTCGATGATCCATCCAAAACTTTCTACAGCGATTAATTTGTCTAATTGCAGCCCGCTTTCCGTGACCTCCTCTTTTATTTCTGCAGGCGTATGAAAGTAAGCGGTAGTAAAGTATTCAGAGTGATCGGGTTCATTTACGTGAATGCCGGTATCCAGGTCATCCAGTAACAGTTTTTGAAAACGGTTGTCAACAATAAGATTTCTGTTAAACCCGTCAAAGAGTGAAGCGTATCTCGAAATGACCGCCGACAGGATATAACCTCCGGGTTTCGCTATTCTCTTTGCTTCCGATAATGCTTTTACCCTTTCTTCCTTATTGATGAGATGATAAAGAGGGCCCAATAAAAGGACCAGGTCAAATTGATCATCGGGCAGGTCAAGACTTGTCGCATCGCCCGCCTGGCATTTCGTTAATTGTATGCCTGTCTTCCGGGAGTATTCATTCGCCAGCTCAATATTTTTTGGAGCGAGGTCTATCATAGTCACACTATGGCCCATTGCCTGAAGCCAGAAAGCATAATATCCGGCTCCGCCTCCTATATCTGCGATGTTCATGCTTTTGGCTGTAAGGAACCGGCTGATGATCTGTTTGGTCCTTATGCCTTCCAGCTTAAATAATTCCAGTTCGAGACGGTCTTTCTCCACCTCCTTTGCATAATGCTCTTTTATTTTATCCCTGCTCATACGATCATTGATTTTGCCGGGTACTTGATTAAAAACACCCGGCAAAGATTATCCTAATTCATTGATAATTGAAAAGATAGCAAAAACTATTGTAAAGCCATATCCGTATAACGGGCATACTTATAAAGTTATAGCAGTAGTAAAAAGTGTAAGACAGCCTTAGCAGGGCCCTGTCTCTTTCGTGTTTCATCAATACTTAAGCCCGGTTTATTATGGTTTTAAGGTACAGGTAAGCCGGAGATAAGCCAGAGATAAGCCAGCCCTTATAATAGTGGGACATCTCTGGCTTATCTGTGGGATATATGTGGGATATCTCTGGCTTATCTCTGGCTGAGGCACCTCTATGGTACGGCTGTCCTATACTTTTAGGAGTGGGCGTAATAGAAGAGGGACAGGAACAAAGTATCGTTCTGAAATCCTTGCAGCCTTCCGGATAGTTGCGGCGATAGGGTGACCTAAGGCCCAATGTTTCCCGTCTTGCCTGGGCCGGTATTTATAATTTTTACAGGCTTTTGGTCAGCCCTGGCCCCGTTAACAATTAATAAACAGGCGGGGATAGCCTAAATGTTTCTATTTGTATAGGAAAATATATAGATTTGCAACAGTGTAACAAAAATTGTATAAAAGCCAGGCCATAAAAAATTTGTGTGCAGGAGCGATGCTCTTGCTTTTTGCGGTAAACATTATACCCAGGCAATTGCTGCATGATGTCATTACCCGGCATAAGCACGACTATACAAAGTCAAATGAGCCGGCAAGTTTAAGCGCCACTAAAAATAATTTTCAATGCAACTGGCAGGAACAGTCACTTGAATCCCCTTTTACCAATCAGCCGGGCTTCCGATTGCCACTGCCGCCGGTTGCTTTTTCTTCTTACAATGATCCTTCTTCAAATAGTTATCATTCAACAACGCTTTTCCTTGTTGGTCTGCGTGGTCCGCCTTCCGTTGCATAGATGAATCCTGCCCGGAACCGCCTACCTATTCTTCTTTTTTCAACGATTAAATCTTTTAATGAATAACTATTATAGATCGCCCTACCGTTTTCACGGAATCATCCTGCTGCTGTTATCTGTAGCCGGCAAGATATGCCTGGCGCAGGTACCTGCGGATAGCACTGCCGCCGCTGATTCGGCATTACTAAAGCAGATCGAAGCGCAGATGCAGCAGGCCACTACGCAGCCGCCGCCCCAGCCAACACGCTCGGGCATCACAGCTAACCCTGACATCAGTGTGATAGGGGATTTCCAGGGTTCTTACATAAGCAAGGGGAAAAAGAATATCAATGCCTATTTGAATGAGACAGAAGTTTCCTTACAAGCCGTAGTAGATCCTTATGCCCGTGCGGATTTCTTCCTCACTTTTGGAAGGGATCCGGTAACCGGTAAATATGGTGCTGCTGTGGAAGAAGGGTATCTTACCACCCTATCACTCCCTGCCAGGCTGCAATTGAAAGTAGGAAAATTCAAAGAAGCCCTCGGGAGAATAAACACAGTACATCCGCATGCACTTCCTTTTATTGATATGCCCAATGCTTACGTGAATTATTTTGGCGAAGAGGGATTGAACGATGAAGGCGCATCCTTAAGCTGGTTGTTGCCCACCCAAAAATTTTACCAGGAGCTGGTAGTGCAGGCTACTTCAGGAGCTGCTGAATCGCCGAGCTTTACACGCGGTGAAAGCAACCGCTTAATTTATCTCAGTCACCTGAAGAATTTTTTTACGATCAGTGATGATGCTACGTTTGAGCTGGGACTCACCGGGATTTCCGGACCCAATGATTCTGCAAGGGTGACTAATATCGGCGCGGCAGATATTACGTATAAATGGAAACCCGTTAAACTGAATACGTATCGCTCCCTTACCTGGCAGAGTGAATTTTATTTTAGCCACGCTAATTATACGCCAACGGATGCAAGGAATTCTTTCGGCTTATATTCGTTCCTTCAATGGCAATTGTCTAAGCGCTGGTTTTTGACAGGCCGGTATGATTATGCACAAAAGCCTTATGACAGGAGTATTGTTGAACAGGCGTATTCGCTGACTGCCGGCTGGTATGCTACAGAATTTTCAAAAATGGAATTTGAGGGAAAGACCACCGATGATAACATTCAATCACGATATTACCAGGCCTGGCTGCGGTGGATCTTTGTTATTGGTACGCACGGGGCCCACCAGTATTAAAACAATTTTATTTAACAAGAAATGACGTTATGCAAAAAAAATCAGTTTTATCCGTATTATTTGTAAGCCTTGTATTATCGGTAAATGCGGGCAATATCAAAGTGGTTACTACTACCACTGATCTGAAGAGCATCACCGAATTGATAGGCGGTGATAAAGTTTCGGTTTCTTCTATCGCCACCGGCTACCAGAATCCTCACTTTGTTGACCCCAAACCGAGCTATATTATCGGTTTGTCAAAAGCCGACTTATTTGTAACGGTAGGTCTTGACCTGGAAACCGGGTGGTCGCCTCAATTACTCAGCAGTTCAAGAAATAACAAGATCCAGAAAGGATCGGCAGGTTATGTCGATGCTTCCGTTGGGGTCACTTTATACCAGGTGCCGTCTTCTATTAACAGAGCCGAAGGGGATATTCATATTTATGGCAACCCCCATTATTGGCTCGACCCGATGAATGGAAAAGTGATTGCCCGTAATATTGCTGACGGGCTGGAACGGGTTGATCCTGCCAACAAAGCAACCTATGAAGCCAACCTGCAGGCCTTCGATAATAAGATTGATGCAAAGATGAAAGAATGGCAAACCAAAATGGCGGCATTTAAGGGATCAAAGATCATCGCCTATCATAATGAGTGGGTTTATTTTGAGACAAGGTTTGGTTTACAGATCGTTGATTTTATGGAACCCAAACCCGGTATACCCCCGACACCGTCGCAGCTCGTGAAAGTGATCAAAGAAATCAAAGACAATAAAATAAAAGTGATCATTTCATCGCCTTATTTTACAACATCTTCATCGGATGTGGTATCCAAACAGACAGGAGCAAAGGAATTAACCCTTGCTACTTCCGTTGGAGGCTTTGATTCCATCAAAGATTATTTTGGCTTATTTGATTATAATATTAACCAGTTGACGCCAGTATTAAAATAATGTATACGACTCTTAATCACGTTTAAAATTTTCACCATCATGTTCGACATGTTTCAACTGCCCTTTATGGTGCAGGCCTTTGCAGCAGCCATTGTTACCGGCCTCCTGTTATCCTACCTGGGAGTACATGTAGTGGGCAGGGGAATTGTTTTTGTTGACCTCGCGCTTGGACAAATTTCCTCATTAGGCGTTGCTTTTGCAGCTTTTATCGGAACAGGTGTAACTTCCATCCCGCTTATTTTCACACTGGCAGGAGCCTTATTGATGTCTTTCATTAATATAAGGGACAAGAGACTGAAGCAGGAGGCTATCATCGGTATATTATATGCTTTTACCTCTGCATTAACTGTATTGCTGATTTCTAAAACGCCGCATGGCGATTCAGATATCCAGGAAGTATTATTTGGCAATATATTGTCATACAATTTTATGGAAGATCCGCTGCACTCAGCATTTTGGAATATTATAAGAAATGACATGGTTATTGTATTTACAGCCATCGCCGTTGTGCACATAGTGTTCTTCCGGAAATTTTTCGCCTTAACAAAGTCATTTGAAAACGGCGAAAACCATCTTATTGGAATATTTAATTTCTGGAACTTTCTTTTTTATATTTCGATAGGGTTGGCCATTGTTTTTGCCGTTAAGATCAATGGTGTGATCCCTGTTTTTTCTTTCCTGATCATACCCGCCGTTTCCGCCATTATGATGACGAAAAGCAATAAATGGGTATTTGTGATTTCTTTTATCATCAGTATCCTGGCCAGTTTCTTCGGGTTGCTTCTTTCATTTAAGAAGGATTTCCCAGCGGGATCGTCTATTGTTGCCATACTGGGGGGCATTTTCATTTTGGCTTCTGTTTATAAGATTATTACTTCAATAGTCGTAAAAGCGAAGGCATAAGATTTTTTTTGTTGATAGAAATGCCGGGCGATCATTCGCCCGGCATTTAACTTTTTTGCCATTACATTTGAGTATGGAAATCACCTTCAACACCCCTGCTTTGCTATTCCCGGCAATCAGTTTATTGCTGCTGGCTTATACCAACCGCTATCTCGCTTTGGCCAACCTGATCCGGAAGCTGCATGATGAATATATGCGGGGAGAAAAGAAAAATCACCTGTTGCAACAGATCAAAATATTGCGGGTTCGCATCAACCTTGTCAGGTCCATGCAGGCGCTGGGTGTGTTCAGTTTCCTGTGCTGTGTTATCACTATGTATGGCGTGTACGAGCAATGGACAGCCACCACCCGGTATGTCTTTGCATTAAGTTTATTAAGCCTTCTTGTCTCATTGATTATCTCGCTGGTTGAAATATCACAAAGTACCAAAGCGCTTGAATGGGAACTTAGTGATATGGAGGAACTGGAAAAAACGAATTTCTTCAGTGATTTGTGGGGAAAGAAAGAAGAGAAGAAGGGGGAATAAGCTGTTAGCTTTTAGCCGTTAACAGCTAATAGCTAAAGGCTAACAACTCATAGCTTCTCTCTCCCTCATAATTTTCTCAGGATTGACTGCCAGCTTCCCCCGTTATAAACTTCCTTTATTCCTTTTTCCTTCAGCATCCGCGTAGCATGGCCGCAATCGATGCCATGCGCGCAACAGATAACAATGGGTTTATTCATACTCCTGATCCTTTCGATATTGATGGGGATACGGTCAACAGGAATATTGATGGAACGTGGAATCCGGCCCTGCTGGTCGAAAGCCGGAGCCGGTCTTACATCTATGATGACAGCGCCCTGCCGGATGGCACGGGTGATCCTGTCGGTTCCTAATCCCAGGAAAGATAAAAATCCCATGGCTTGTTAAACATTTATGAAGCTGCCGCTATTACTTTATTTTTTCTTTCACCGATCTGCTGGCGCCACATCGCGTAATACAGGCCTTTTTCTTCCAGCAGGCTTTCATGATTGCCCGTTTCTACCACATCTCCTTTTTCCAGTACATAGATCCTGTCGGCATGCATGATCGTGGAAAGACGGTGAGCGATCAGGATAGTAATCTGGTTTCCCTCCTGCGATATCTCTCTTATCGTATCGGTGATTTCTTCTTCCGTCAGTGAATCCAGCGCTGAAGTAGCTTCATCAAATAACAACAGTTTTGGGTTCCGTAATAATGCACGGGCAATTGACAAACGTTGCTTTTCGCCGCCCGATAATTTAAGCCCTCCCTCACCGATCATAGTATCCAAACCTTTTTCAGCTCTTGCCAGTAAATTCTGGCAGGCGGCTTTATTAAGTGCATCCATCACTTCTTCTTCCGTAGCCGTTGGGTTTACAAACAACAGGTTTTCTTTGATGGAGCCGCTGAAAAGATTGGTATCCTGTGTTACAAATCCTATCTGGTTACGAAGATCGTCAAACCGTAATTCTGTTTCATCTAAATTATTGTATAATATTTTTCCTTCCTGCGGGCGATAGAGACCAACAAGTAATTTCATGAGTGTGGATTTACCGCTGCCACTGGGCCCGACAAAAGCGATGGTTTCCCCGATCCGTACATCGAAACTTATATTATTGATAGCTTTCTGTGCTGCGGTCTTATGCTGAAAAGCCACATTTTTAAAAGATAATGTCTGGATATCGCCCAGGTGTTTTGGATGAACAGGATCCAGTTCCGGCGCTTTTTTCATGAGCGCGTCAAAATTATTCAATGAAGCTTCTGCTTCCCGGTACGAAAGGAGAATATTACCAATCTCCTGCAAGGGGCCAAATACAAAAAAAGAAAATATCTGCATGGTTACCAGTTGGCCACCATCCATATACCTGCTGAATATGAGTGACATTAATATAAAAAGAATAACCTGTCGCAGGGTATTGACCATCGTACCCTGAATAAAACTGATACTGCGAATGCGCTTTACTTTGGTTAATTCAAGTCCCAGTATTTTATAGGTATTCTTGTTAAGACGCTGTACTTCCTGTTGCGTGAGCCCCAGGCTTTTTACCAACTCAATATTCCTTAGCGATTCAGTCGTAGAACCGGCAAGCGCTGTTGTTTGACCAACAATATTCTTTTGAATGACTTTGATTTTTTTACTAAGCCGGTTAGTGATGAATGTGAGTATAAATATACCACCCAGGTAAGCAATGGGAATGCTCCAGTGAATAAATATGGCGGCATAAACAAAAACAAAAACGACGCCAACTATCACACCAAAAAGAATATTAATGAAATTGATCATGAATTTTTCAACGTCTGCTCTTACCTTAGTCAAAACAGAAAGCGTTTCTCCGCTGCGCTGATCCTCGAATTGCTGGTAGGGTAGTTTCATGGCGTGTTGTAATCCATCGGTAAAAACCTTAGCTCCGAATTTTTGGATAACCACATTGAGAAAATAGTCCTGGAAATTCTTGGCAATACGACTGATCATGGCCACCGAAATAGAAGCAGTCAACAACCAGACCACGCCATATAGATGATCTTTCTGGCCATTTTTATTGATATAGTTCAATTTTAAAAAAAGATAATCATGCCAGGTGAAAAATTTAGCTGGTTTATCAGCTATCTGGTGCGCATTGGCCAGGTTGATCAGCTTGCCAAAGATTACAGGATCGAAAAGAGAAAAGCCAATATTAATAGCCGCGAGGGTCAGCACCAGGATGACCAACCATTTATGCGGTTTGAGGTAATACAGTAATATCTTCATAATAAATTACAATCAGTGAGAAAGTAGTAACAATCAAAATGGTGTACAAGTTCGTAAAAAAATAAGAACATTTTCGCTTTCGCTTTAAATTTCGGGGAGCAGGAACGCGGGTCACGGATATTTACGGATTTATCTGTGTAAATCCTTTTAATTTCCCGTAGTAGCAGGACAAGCTGTGGCATCCGTGTTCTTACTCACCGGGGAAAATCCTTATGCTGTTTTACTCTTATAGCCTGGTTGATATGCCGGTGTTCATGCTGAATCAGTATGGTGATAGCATTTCGCAAACTGTAAGTAACGATCTTTGATACCGGGTATGTAATAGGTGTTTTATCCAGGTTGATAGCCCGGCAGGCAGTACTATATTCCAGTAAAATATCCGGGTGTTTGTAAAAACGCTCCAATAGGCCGGCATCTGCCGATCCTGCAGCGGGAGCAAAGATCTCAGGCGCTTTTACTTTTTTCTTTAGTTTTCGTGCAACTGGTGTACCAGCATCTTCCCGAAAAAGGAGCTAAACGGGTTCCATTTTTCCCTGGCTGTCATTTGATAGTTTCTCCCGGTAACTTTTTTTTAAGCAGGAAAATACAGGCAATCCGATACGATCAAATGATCGGGGCATTGCCCGATTCTCCAGCTACCCGGGGCAGGTTTCCAGTTTAGTTGGCTGAATGATAAATCAGCAAAATTCGCATTCACTTTTTCCGATGCTTCTTTTCCTTTACTGGTCATTTGTTTTATGAACTCCGGGTCTTCCATACAACCGAATTTCTTAATGCTTTTTAGAATAAGAAATATAATGCTATCGAATAAATGCAGGGAAGATATGCGGCAAAAGAAAAGCCCGGGCAACGGGCTTGCTCCGGGCTGATTCATTATCGCTAAAAAAAATTCCGGAAGCCAGGGCAGACTCCGGAATTAAGGACGGCGCTATCATTTTGATTTTTTCAGGTGAGCCGCTACATTTTTATGCAGCTCTTCCGCTCCCAGGTGTTCGAATTCATCCGGGACTTCGATTTCATGGTGTTTTTGATCTTTTGAAACAACAATGCTTGCTTTGAAATCACCATATTGAAAATCTTTTGCGTGACCTTTGAAGGTGCCAAGTATCTCACCTGACTGATTGGTAATGACTGAAAGTTTCATGATGCACCTCCTCCCTGAAGGTTGTGCAGGCAAGTAACGGTTCCCACATTTTTAATGTTGACAAAATAATTGATCGAGCCATTATTTTCCATCTTTTTTCCCTGCTCAAACGCTACCAGCTCGGCTCCCGGGGTCTTAATATCGGCCCCGGCATGCTGAAACCCATGATCACTTCCCCATGAATAGGACCATCTGAGGGTGGCGCCCGGCGCAATGGACGTAACCGGACCTGCATTGTTAAATGACATAATTTTTGATTTTAATTTTTGCCTACTCTATTCCCTTTTCGGCTTACGGGGCTTACTCTTTTATGAGGATTTTCGGCGTACTCCTTTGAATGTTTTGATATTTATGGAAGACTTTGATGTTCAATCTTCGAACATATTAATTTATCCTGTCCTGGTTTTTTATCCTGCTTATCAGCCCTAATGAAACAAGACCCAGGGCCACTCCGGCAATACCCAATAGTTTCACTGCATTGACACGGCAAACGGGACATATTCCCGGATCCGGTACAGGAATAGGGATGACAAGAATCACGATGACAATGATGATAATGATAATAATGATGATGATGATGAGCAACCATGCCCGTAAAGGAGATAGTTTCATAATGATAATTTTTTTGCCTACTCTTTTAATAAAGGATTTTCGGCTTACTCCTTCAAAAGGTTAACGGCAGAAGATGAGTTCTGTCAGGCTGCCCAGGTCATTGTCCTCTCCATCGGTGAGCTTACGACGGGTACTCAGTCCCAGGCGATACGCGCAAGAAGGCCAGAGATTAAAGGCAGGATTGACTGTTCCGGGGCTGGCAAGGTCAATATTATCAGCATGACCACGGGGAACAGTACCTGATGAGCCGGGAGAAAGAATCGTTATACCACCCGGTAGTGCAGCCGAAGATGCATACAGTGACCAGCCTGCGATCAGTTCATGATCTGCCGTATAGTGTACATGAGCATGAGTTGTGATGGGATTGCAACCTCCTGCCCCGCCTGCTGTTAATTCATCAAGTGTAAGTAATCTTACTTCACTCCAGTTATTGATGTAGGTGACGCCTTTTATTGATTGTTCCCGGAAATCAGGCGAACCGGGATTCGACGGGTCATCCGTAGTTTGAAAAGCAAAGAATACTTTCTTCCCATTTTTGGGATTGACAGGATTATTTCCTGCTACATCGCCCGGGTCTTGTGCATTACCGCCGGGTACAATAGTATTTGTATTTACCCAGAGTAAAGGTCCATAAAAACCATTGTCGAGGCCAACCTGGTCTACCCGTATCCAGCCATTTGCATCCTGTCTTAATACATGATCGGGCATTGGATTGGGGGAATTATCCGGAGGAATGCTGTCGGGGACAGAAGCGGGTTGTGTCGGATCAATGACGATATCCTGGAAAGCGGTAGTTCCGCCCCATATTATCTGGCGAACGCCTACTTTTAAACGTTGATGGTAGGATTGTGTTTCAGTTACAGGGTTCCAGTTTGTTCCATCAAACGAGAACATAAAACGATAGAACAATGCTTTACTTAAATCAGTGGGAACTTTCTTAGTAGCAAAACCTGAAAGTTTTATTGCACTAAAGAAGCCAAAACCAACGCCGCTTGCAAAAGAACGGTTATGGATGGTCAGCCCGGATGGATTGATATCAGTAGTGATATTATAATTTCCAACATGAGTGAACCAGGGGAAGTCAATCGGTGTATCATATTTAACGCATAGTTTAATGCAGAAGCAATTATGCGCATTTGTTCTGTCATGCCGGTGACCGGTATGGCGGGGTTCATTCAATAAAACCTGGCCAGAGGCCGATTCAATGCGGAAATAGAGATCCGGTCCGGCCGGCCATTCTACATTCAACCAGGAGAAAATTGTTTTGGAGAAATCAGCAGAAGTATAAAATATCCTGAAATAACCATTTGAATCGGTATAAGCTGATCCAAGCGGATCATCCTCGATGAGATCCACATCAAACGCGAACACACGCACGCCTCCAGCGGGGCGATCCGTTTCA
Organism: Bacteroidota bacterium; assembly: GCA_030706685.1. GTDB lineage: Bacteria > Bacteroidota > Bacteroidia > Chitinophagales > Chitinophagaceae > VBAT01. Next base: position 43,807 of record JAUZOA010000003.1, on the reverse strand, counting down.
CAATCAGTCACTCTTCCGCAAATAACCCAGCGATCAATTTTTTGCAGTATCCGGCACCACCACTTGGCAGGAATACAATACTCCCACCCAAATTGATATACCCTTTCCTTATCAACTCCTGATTCCCGCCACTGTGGTTGAAGTGTTGTTATATGAAATTGAAAGAATTCTTCTTTTTTAGGGGGTCTTGGTTTTCCGTAACCGGTTCCGCATACAAAATCAACATCAAAAGCTTCTCCCTTATATCCGCTTTGTTCATCAATAGTAAAGGAAAAATTTCCATTGGCATCCAATACTGTTTCAGCAATCAGTAACTTATTTTTTCCTTTCTCTTCATCTGCATTTACTTCATGAAAGGTTTGGCTGGGGTCTGCGACAGCGAGTAATGCCAGGTCTTTTCGTTGTATGGCCTGGTAAATTCTTAGTTTAATGCCTGCAAGGGGTTCATGGCAGTCATGGCAAAAGCGGCCACATAGTCTTCCCCTGAAAATGTATTTCATAATCAACAATTAAAATGTTGCCTACTCTTATTTCCCTTTTCGGCATGCGGGCGCTTACTCTTTTCCGGATTTTCAGCAAACTCCTTTTATAGAAGAGATGAATAAGTTCTTCAGGGCTTTACATTGATAGTAAGGGTGGCACTGGCAGAGAGGTTGGCAAAATTTTTTCCTTCAAGATTCAAGGAATAGCCACCGCTGCTATAATTCAGCCCTTCTGAACAGGTAAAGCCTGTTGAGAACGTAAAGAATTTGCAATACCTTGACCAGGCTTTGCCATTGGCATCAAGACCTAAAGGCGTTGTTTCGATGACACCAAGAGAGGGACCTACATTCTGCCCGATACCGTTTCCCGAACACGAATAACCAAAATTGCTGGAAGACTTGAGTTCTTTTACACCGCCATCATCATTTACACAAGCCGTTATGGTCAGGTTATCGCCATGTTTTACGGAAACAGACCCGCTTCCGTTTACTTTGGTTTCAGCCCCGCTGGTTTTGTCGTCAACTGTCCAATCGATAGTGGGAGGTGTTTTATCATTACTGTTGGGTGTTGTTTTACAGCTATTGCAGGAAGACAATACGACTGCAATAATGAAAAACAGCTGGAAGTTTTTTAAAGCGTTCATGATGATTTTTTTTAAATGAAAAAGGGGTTTTATTTTTTCCGCTTACGCGGAGTAATGAACCTCGTTTATCCTTTTATCATCTTGATTGGATGATTGAAATTCTTTGAGCAAATTTCTTTCAGCGATCAGCCCATGAACAGGGGGAAAGAATTGTTTTTCAAGCAGTGATTTAAAATGACCGGCAGGATGAATTCCCTTCCGGGAAAGGTGTAAAAAGGGGCCATTAACGAAAAGATTTACCCGGCAGACAGGGTGTTTTCCGGGAATAAATACCCCTAAAATCATGGAGCGAAGGACTGGCCGGAGAATGCACCTTCGTATCACTATTCATCACCATTAAAAAATTGATATATGCGAATTAATAACTTTCAGCAATGGCGTGTACTCGCCGGCCTCACATTCTTATCCGGATGTTTTTTCCTGCTAAGTTGTATTTCATCGGAGAAAAATTCCGCGCATAGCGGAGAAAAAAAGAGAGACGATTCCAACGGGGATACCAGAATATTTAAAATAATAAAAGCTGCAGAAATAAAGGAAGCTCTCCTCAAATCAAAAGGCAAGAAAATATTGCTCAATATTTACCCCGTAAAACATAGCAATAACATGGGGAAAAATGATTTAGACCTGTTGATCTTTTACCAGGATGAAAATGGATTAAAAAACCTCAGCGGTAAGATAAACAGTAAGGCTTTTGAGATCCAGTCCGGCTGGTATGTCGGGTTTTTAAAGAGTAAGAATGTGCCGGGAAATAAAATTCCTCCCGGGTATCATATAAAAATAGACTCAGCATTTATACATAATGCAGGAGGCATTAGTATTTCCGTATTGCCAATGCAGGCACAAATGGAATACTGCATACTCCCGGGAGAGAAACCCGTCTTTGCCCTTTCATTAGGAGATCCTGATTCAACCGGCAAATGCCCGCCGGATTGTTGTAGTTTGCTGGACATGGCAAGAGGGATGGACTCCACCGGCAAGTGCCCGCCAGATTGTCCGCCTTATGCGCTGTTATTGGATAATACAATGAAAACGATCATTACCAGGCAGTATAAGGACGCGCAGAAATAAGTAGTACCCTGAACCGGCGTAATAAGCATCCGGATGAATATATATAATAAGGTATATTTTGTATTACTTTTTATTACCCTGATTTCTTACCTGGGAGGCTTCGGTAAAAAGCCACGGTATGTAAGAATGGTGATCTTGCTGATGATACTGTGGTTTTTTACTTCAGCGGTAGCGATATACCTGGTGAAATATGGAGGTTTAACAAACAATCTTTTTGTTTTTCATATATCGACACCGCTGGAATATGTAATTTTAAGCATGCTTTTCAGGGATGTTATCGTCAATAAAGCTATAAAAAGAATAATACTCCTGTCGGTTCCTTTTTTTGTTGCATTAAGTGTTTTGTTTTCTGTTTTTATTCAACCGGTTGATACCAACAATTCCAATATCATTATCATTGAGTCGGTCATCCTGGTTTTTATCTCTCTTTTTTTCCTCCGGGAAATACTTTTGCTGCAGCAGGTGACAGTTCTGCATCGTTTCCCGATGTTTTGGATATGCGTGGGAATACTTTTTTACTATACAGGTAACCTGGTCATTGAAGGGATGCTCAATTATATGATCCGGCAATCGATGGAACTGGCCAGGCGCACCTACAGGTTTGGCTACATTTTTAAATATCTTTTATTCATATTATTTATTATCGGGGCTTTTTGCAGTAAATCTCCCCGGTTATTAACCAAAAAAGAGCAGTAGGCAACCCAGGGACGGTAATGAGTGGTAGCAATAACGATATCTTTATTATGATTATAAGCGTTACCGTTGTGCTACTTATATTGCTGTTCTTTATTGTTTCCTTTTTATTCATCTATAAAAACCGGCAGGTGCGTCACCGGGCGGAAATGGAGTCGGTAAAGGAAAAATATAACCAGGAAATACTGAAGACCCAGTTGGAGATCAGGGAACAAACAATGAAAAACATATCGGAAGAGATTCATGATAATGTGGGGCAGGTATTATCGCTGGTCGTATTGAGCCTGAGTGCTATTGAATTAAATGATACCACTAAAGCTGCAGCTAAAATTGAGAGCACAACTAAACTGGTCGAAAAAGTAGTATCGGATCTCAGGAATCTTTCCAAAACTCTCGATGCTGATAACGTTGCCAATGTAGGCCTTGTGGCCATTATCAAATTTGAACTCGAGTTACTGGAAAAAACAGGCGTTTACCGGACTTTGTTCAGGCTGTCCGGGACAGAGAAAAAGTTGAATGGATCGAAAGAGATCGTATTGTACCGGATCATCCAGGAATCTTTGAATAATATTATCAAGCATGCCAAAGCTACGATGATAAAAATCAGCCTTGATTTTTCCGATACTCAATTACAGGTTGAAATAACAGATGATGGAAAGGGATTCGATGCCGGTGATTCGGGTGAAAAAAATATGCACAGGAGCGGGGCGGGTATAAAAAATATGAAGAAGAGAGCGAATTTAATCGGCGGATCGCTTGCTGTTAAAAGCGTACCTTCAATGGGTACAACTGTCTCAATGATCATACCTTTTTCACCCGCCGGGTAAATAAACAATTCCCAGGTTATGGATAAAGTAAAATTGGCTATTGTTGACGATCATAAGCTGTTCAGGGACGGACTGGCGGAACTGATTGATGGCTTCAGCGATTATAAAGTGATCATTGAAGCGGATAATGGGAATGATTTTATTCAGCAACTGCCTGTCAAGGGCATCCCGGATATTATTTTGCTGGACATCAATATGAAAGAAATGGATGGATTTGAAACGGCTGAGTGGATAAAAGCCCATCACCCGGAGATGAAGGTGCTGGTGCTGTCAATGTATGAAAACGAAAATGCGATCATACGGATGCTTAAAGCAGGAGCAAGAGGTTATGTACTGAAAGATATAAGAAAAAAAGAACTGGAACAAGCTCTTTCTTCGCTGGTATCAAAAGGGTATTACTATACAGAAATGGTAACAGGAAAATTGATACATGCAATCAATACGCTTGACGATGCGAAGCCCGGGCAATCTTTAAAGGATCTTGTATCCATGAACCCGCGTGAAATTGAATTTTTGAAACTGGCCTGCACAGAACTGACCTATAAAGACATTGCGGAAAAAATGAACCTTAGCATCCACACTATTGATGGCTACAGGGATGCTTTATTCGAAAAGCTGAATGTTAAGAACCGTGTCGGTCTAGTACTTTACGCAATAAAAAATAAGATTGTTTTGCTGGAATGAAAAGGTGATTATAAAAATATCCGGCAATTTTAGATACCTAACCCCGCCCAACCTTCCCTGTCCAAACTCCTGTACTGTATCGCTTCCGCCAAATGTTCCGGCTTGATATCATCACTGGCGGAAAGATCGGCAATGGTCCGGGATACTTTTAAAATACGATCATAGGCTCTTGCTGATAAATTCAGTTTCTGCATCGCGGCTTTCAGCAAATTGGCGCCAACTGTATCGATAATACAAATCTCCTTGAGCATCTTACTGCTTATTTGCGCATTGCAATAAATGCCGGCATTATTCTTATATCTTTCCGCCTGTACTTCCCTCGCTTTAATGACCCGGTTGCGTATATCCATCGAATTCTCCTGCTGTTTCGTATTGGACAGCTCACTGAAGGCAACAGGTGTTACTTCTACATGCAGATCAATCCTGTCCAGTAAAGGTCCGGAAATTTTATTGAGGTACTTCTGTACCGCGCCCGGCGGGCAGGTACATTCCCTGTCGGGATGATTATAGAAACCGCAGGGACAGGGGTTCATCGAAGCGATCAGCATAAAACTTGCGGGGAAATCAACAGCGACTTTTGCTCTTGATATCGTCACTCTTCTTTCTTCCATAGGCTGCCTCATTACTTCCAAAACAGTTCGTTTGAACTCGGGCAATTCATCTAAGAATAAAACACCATTATGCGCCAGGGAAATTTCTCCCGGTTGCGGCAAACCACCACCTCCCACCAATGCCACATCTGAAATAGTATGATGCGGTGAACGAAAAGGTCTTTTGGAGACCAGTGTTGAATTTTCAGGGAGCTTGCCGGCTACTGAATGAATCTTTGTTGTTTCCAGCGCTTCCTGCAAACTTAATGGCGGTAAGATCGTTGGTAATCTTTTGGCAAGCATGGTTTTACCTGCGCCCGGAGGCCCAATCAGTATGGCATTATGACCTCCCGCTGCCGCGATCTCTAATGCGCGCTTGATATTTTCCTGCCCTTTTACATCATCAAAGTCGATCTCGAAATTATACTGTGAATTAAAAAATTCTTCTCTCGTGTTTACGACAACAGGCGCTAAACCTTTTTCTTCATTTTCAAAAAAATCAATCACTTCTTTTATATGGCTGATACCATATACTTCAAGATTGCTGACCATACCGGCTTCCCGCGCATTCATTTCGGGGACGATCAGTCCCTTAAATCCTTCTTTCTTCGCTTGTATCGCAATAGGCAATGCACCTTTAATGGAACGGATCTCGCCATCGAGACTCAGTTCACCCATGATCACATAGTTGGATAGGCGCTCGTTATTTCCTAATTGACCGGAAGCTCCGAGGATGCCAAGGGCTATGGGAAGATCGAAAGGAGTTCCGCTCTTTTTGATGTCAGCGGGTGCAAGATTAACCACCACTTTTGTTCTGGGCACCAGGTAACCATTCGTTTTGAAAGTACTTTCTATTCTTTGTAAGCTTTCTTTTACTGCACTATCCGGCAAGCCTACGATCATCGGGTCCTTACCCGAGGCAAGCCCGTTCACTTCAATTGTGATAGTGATGGCTTCTACGCCATATACGGCGCTGCCAAAAGTTTTTACAAGCATGATTTGAAGGTAGAGAAAATGCCCAGTCCAGTCAGGGTATTTTCACGCCGTAAATCAGTTCTTTCTCGTGAAATTGCATACTTCTCCCGGCAATGTCAGGGTAAATAATTGCGGACAACTTTGGAAAGAGCACCGTCAATACAGAAGTCTTTTAGTATCCGGGTTGGGTGCATTCATTTTTAGTTTTCCATCTTCCAGTCGCCGGAAGCATAGCCCTTAGTTTCAAATGTCCGGAACATGTCGCCGTTCGGGAACAATTCAAAGGCTCCGCCTCTCATGATCCATTCACCTGCATGTTTTCTTTTTATTCGGTACCGGCATTAGGATCTTTTGGAGGGGTAACAATATTATTATCCGTTTTCTTTCCTTCTTTTTCTTTTTTGTAATCAACATATACGAGGAGTTCATTCAGATCGAAAGGCTGGTTGTACCGTTCTGAAAGAGTTTTTGCAATTCCCTCAGCTTCTGTAGCCGCTCTTTCCTGCACTTTTTTTCCCATGTCCTGGAATTTTGTGATTTCTGCCTGCCATTTTTATCCTTTTTCCTGGTCACCTATATTGGATTTTGCCAGCGAAATAATAATATCAAAAAAAGAAGCTACTTTTTTTTCCTGGTTTTTCCCATTGTCGCGCGTCCTGCTCAACATCAATACAAAACCTTCGTCTATATTTTCAGTTTTCAGGATATCTTCAATATCCCGGGTGGCTTTCCCGGACTCCCTGAGCAATTCTTCTTCATAATCCCGGAGCAAGGGCATAAGCGCTTCAAGACCTTTTTGGGCTTCTTCCCCGATTTTTTTTCCATATTCATCTGTAATAGACAAACCGTTCTTATAACTGATATTCTGCGAGGTCACAAAGGATTTCCAGGCTTTGATAGTGGCTTCCCTGGTGACCAGGAAACTTTCGGGTCCGGAACCTGGTTTCTTATCGAACCCCAGGAAATAAAGGGCGGAAGCTCCCAATAGAGTAGTGACAACCGGTATAATTATTTTAGTGAAAACGGGTGAAGCGTGCTGCGATGGTTTTGCCATATAGCTTTGCTTTAACTTTACAAATCGCTGTTTGAGCAAGGCACTTGTTGTTGCAGCAAAGTACAATAGGAGGTAAAAGAAAAAAATACTACATTTTATGTATTCTTTACTTTGAACCGGAGCGTATTCATTGGCAATAAAAATGAACAGGGACGGATCAATGGATGGCTGGTGAGAACTTTCCCCTGCTTCTAATTTACCGGCGAAATAGTTCCTTCAAACAGGAGAGATGTATGAGGATCCAAATTTATTTTTGTTATTCTTTCTTTCACAGGAATTGTAAACGGCTGATTTTTTTTATTAACCGGCAAAGTTTTCAATTGTAACTTTCCGGATCCATCCTGTACCTGTATTTCCAATGGGAATTGGAATAAATTATCCTGCAACTGGTTTACCGTTACAATAAGATTTCCGGCGTTTTCATCATATTTCCATTGTACATCTAATTTTGGAAGACCCGGTGTATACAGCCATTGCTGGAAAAATATTTGCAGGTTTTTCCCTGATACATTTTCGCATATCTTCTGAAAATCCCTGGTATCGGCATTTTTACCGGCATAAGCCGAATAATAATTACGGATGATAGCATGAAATACAGAATCTCCGAGCTGGCGCCGCAGCATGTGCAATACCCATCCGCCTTTCTGGTAGCTATTTGCATTCAGCAATCTCATAAGAGGAGAAACCGAATCTACCACCGGCCGTCCGGATTCTTTCGCGAAATCAATGATGTTACTACGATCCTTTCTCATTTCCTTTTCCAGGCTGTCTGTACCATATTTTGATTCGATATAGATATGTGTGAGATAAGTAGCAAAGCCTTCACTCAGCCAGAGATGGGGGAAACTCTTTTCGCTGGCCATATCTCCAAACCATTGATGGGTAATTTCATGCGCAAGCAAACTTTCCACTGTTCTGGATGATGATGCGGATGACTCATCATAAAAAATAGCGCTGGCATTTTCCATACCACCAAAAATAGTTTTGGATTGTACATTGGCCAGTTTGTTATAAGGATAAGGCCCGATATAAGCGGAAAGAAATTTTAAGATACCCGTCGCTACCGAATAATTCTGAAACCCCTTTACACTATCCCGGGGATATACCCAGGCGCTCACAGGAATGCCGGCAGGACTATCCGCAAACTCTTTCACTGCGAATTTTGCCACGCCAATCACCATAACCTTGGTTGACAAGGATATATTTTCTATCCAGTGAGTGAGTTTTCGATTATCTCTTAACTCTTTTTCTTCCGCCTTAAACCCATTGGAGATAACCTGGTAATGCGACGGGGCCGTTACAAAGAATTCAAAACTTGCTTTATCGCCCGGGTCATCCACGCAGGGAATCCAGTTATGTGCCCGGTTTGGCCAATTATCTGCAAAAAAAGTCCGGTCGCCATATTTGTTTTTAGAGATGATAAGGCCATCGGACGGAATGCCTTTATATTCAATAATCGCCAATAAAGTATCACCTTTTGTTAATTGCTTCCAGGCGCTAATACTCAGTTTGTCATTAACATGGGAAAATATATTGCCTGTCGTGCCATTTCCAAAGGGTGTGGCATTGGGAACACTTGCTTTAGTTACCAACATTCCTTTCTTGCTGCCCGGGTGAATATCTGAAAGATCAAATTCAATTTGATCTATTCCTTTTTTTGCAACGAATTTAATTTCGGCTTTGCCATAAATTGTATCATTATTATCATTCAGTTCAATGCTGTATTGGTAATGCAATACATCAATATTTCCCTGGCTATAAGAAAACATCCTGGTGATTAAAAAACAGGCGACAATAATAGTTTTAGGCATGACAATGGTTTAAGTGATATACATGTTTTGCAAAGATAATTCCAGTCGCTTCCCGGCCTGTTTACGTTCTGCCAGGTTAGGCTCCATTTTTTCCAGTATTATTCCCGGGTAATCTCTTCGCCATTGATTCCGGTATTTTGACCAATGAAACAGACTGGATTTACATCTTTTTTTCAGCCAATCAGTCATGAACAGGTCCGCCTCATCCAATAGTTCCCTGTGCCCGGATCTTTTATTCACCCGGATAGCAAAAATGATATGTCCGTGGCTTACTACTGCAATATATCTTTCGAATAATCTCCTGCAAATAGCAAAATTAAAGGCGGGTAAATCCTTTTTTAAACGGCCGGCAATATCTTCCAGAAGCGTCATGATTATAATTTCTCCAGCATATCCACCACTTTTTCCCGTTTTAAGATGACATAACCGATTCGATCGTTGCTTATGCCTTCCTTTAACTGGTAACTGAATATCAATTGTTCATCCTTTACATCTGTTTCAAAATACCGGAATGAAATATTCGGAAAAGCTTTCAATTCTTCGCCGATCTCGTATAAATGAGTGGAGAGAATGAACAGGGAGTTTTTGATCCTGATTAGCCCTTTGATGACGGTAAGCGAGCATTTCATCGCGTCCTGGACGTTGGTGCCTTTGAATAACTCGTCTATCAGTACAAGCCATTTCCTGCCGTCATTGATCTTTTCAATGGTGTTTTTTATCCGCTGCACTTCATTGAAGAAAAAACTTTCTCCTTTGGCAATATTATCCACTACATTGATATTGCTAAGCAATCCATCAAATAAAGTAAGTTTCATTTTTTGTGCGGGTACACCCATGCCGATATGCGCCAGGAATACCGCGGAGCCGACTGATTTGATCAGGGTGCTTTTGCCGGCCATATTCGCGCCGGTGAGAAAAAGAAAATTATGTTCCGGGCTCATTTGAAGATCATAGGCAACAGGATTGGGCAATAAAATATGATAAAGACCCTTTGCTTCGACCATCGGCGTATCCTGTTCAACAAATTCAGGGAAAGAAAGATGATATGTCTTCACGGCTACTGCCATCGAGTACCAGGCATCCAGCCGGCTGAAGATATCAATCAGTTCGAGAGTATTGACCCGGTATCGGCCCCGGAGCCAATGAGCAAAATATAAATTCTTTCTTACTGAAAATTTTTCTCCCCGGTTTGTTTCTGACAGTTCGGCAAGTGGCGCCTCTCTCAGCACCTGCAGCATCCTGTCGATATATATTTTAATGCCGGGAGGCAGATCAAGATCTTCGAGCAGACCGGCTATATTTTTTATCCCGCGGTAAAAGTCGGCAAAATGAGTAATGGAGTATTTTATCATGGAATAATCGGCGCTGTGCAGCCACTTGTACATAAGACTATTGAAGGGAGTCTGGTGCTGGCTGATCGGGTCTACCGGGTAATCCAGGAATTTATCCATTACAAGCACGGTGCCATTGGTAATATCCGTTGGCCAGTCTTTCACGTGCTCCATCAGGGCGCGGATTACTTTTTGCGTGCCGGTTATCTTTTTAAGGTCGTCATACGGGTCCGAAAAAAACTTCCGCAACCATTCTTTACCCCCGATAGTCCTGGTGAAATTCAGTTTATGGAAAATGGAAAATTCTTCTTCCTGGTGAAAGATTGAAATGTCGTTGAAGGATGTTTTGTCAATTTGCATGTCCGGGTGAGTGGTGAGCAGTGAATGGTGAATAAGAAATCGCAGGGATACTGACTATTCACCACCGACCACTCACAGGTTTACCTATTAAATAAAAGTCGTTGCCCCTTTTCAGATTCATCCCATATCCCGTTTCCATAAACCAAATTACCGTTTACAAAAGTATGGGTAATACTTGCCGGGAACTCAAATCCCTCTAAAGGGCTCCAGCCGCATTTATATAAAATATTGTTCTGTGAAACCTTTGTTTTTTCGTTTAAGTCAACGATCACAAGATCCGCATGATAGCCTTCGCGGATATAGCCTCTTTCTTTTAACTGGAAACAATCCGATACGGCATGACTCATTTTACGCGCCATTGTTTCCAAAGTGATTTTTCCCTGGTTGTAGTAATAAAGCATTAATAGTAATGAATGCTGAACCAATGGAAGTCCTGCGTGTGCTTTTTCGTAGGTACCCTCTCCTTTGGAGAGGGACGGGGTGAGGTCGCCCTCAGCATTTCTGAAAAATCCTTTTTCTTCCAATGTATGTGGCGCATGATCAGTGGCAATGATATCAAGACGATCATCCAGCAAGGCTTTCCATAAAGCTTCTTTGTTATGCGGCGCTTTGATAGCCGGGTTACATTTGATCAGGTTGCCCAGGCGGCCATATTCATCGCTGGTGAAATGTAAATGATGAACACATACTTCCGACGTGATGCGTTTATTTTTCAATGGCACCATATTGGTAAAAAGCTGCAATTCTTTTTCCGTGCTGATATGAAGTATATGCAGGCGGGTATCGTACTTTTTAGCTATCTGGATAGCGTATAGCGAAGAGGCATAACAGGCATCCCCGGTTCTTATTAACGGGTGATCAGCGGCTGTAAGCAGTTTGCCGGTGGCTTTTATATTTTCCAGATTGGCCCGGATGATCTTTTCGTCTTCGCAATGTGTAGCGATCAGCATTTCACTTTCCCGGAAGATCTTGTCCAGGGTATTGGGATTATCTACAAGCATATTTCCCGTACTCGAACCCATAAAGATCTTGACGCCGCAAACATCTTTTCTTTTATCATTGGTTTTTAAAACCTCATCGGCATTGTCATTGCCTGTGCCCATGAAGAAAGAATAATTCGCCAATGAAGAAGCCGCAGCGATCTTATATTTATCTTCCAGCAGGTCTTGTGTCAGGGTATTTGGAACAGTATTGGGCATTTCCATAAAACTGGTCACACCGCCTGCTATAGCGGCTTTTGATTCAGTATAGATGGTAGCCTTATGCGTCAGCCCCGGCTCCCGAAAATGAACCTGGTCATCTATCACACCCGGGAAAAGATATTTGCCTTCGCCATTGATTTCTGTGCTATTCGTACCGGTTGATGTAATTCGTGGCGAGATTTTTTCTATCCGGCCATCCTTTATCAACAGATCCATGGCCTGTACCCGCCCCTCATTGACAACTTGTATATTTTTTATAAGATATATTTGCATAATTTGCTGACCGGTTTAATCCATAACTATGCAATATAAAAAAACCATTCTAAGACTGCTCTTAATTCTTTGCCCCGCCTCCGGTATCGCGCAAACTACTTATTTGCCCCAGGGTGATAAACAGGATATTCTGCTTGAAAGGCTTGAAATAAAAAGCAAGACGGATACAATACTTAATTTTTCCAAAATAAGACCCTTTAGCAGGCGAAGTATTTTTGTTAAAGAAATAAATTTATATGAATTGGCCAGTCACCCGGGTACTAATGACCCCGGTTTGGCCAATGATATGGGTCTTGCGAAACAACTTGCCATGTCAAGGGTCGACATGTACAACCTGAAGAGCAGTGTGCTGAATAACCAGGAATGGATCGGGAATGCACCGGGTGAAGTTCGTCCAACTGAATTCAGCAGCAAAAAACCCATCTGGAAAAGCTTTTACAAAACACCGGCTAACCTTTACGAAGTGCACGTAAAAGACTTCGACCTGGTTCTTAATCCGGTCATCCAATATGTTGTCTCCAAAGAAAAGAATAATGACCAAAGCCTTTTCCTGAACACAAGGGGCCTGATACTTCGTGGAAAGATTGCCAACAAGATCGGCTTCTCCGCTTACCTCACCGACAACCAGGAACGAGATCCCGCTTATGTGCAGCAATGGATCAGCGACAGGAATGCCGTGCCCGGCAATGGATTATATAAAACATTCAAAGCCGCGGGTGGCGTTGATTATTTCGATGCAAGAGGGTATTTTACTTTTAATGTCACGAAGTATATTGATGTGGCTTTTGGGTATGATAAGAATTTTATCGGCAATGGTCACAGGAGTTTATTCCTCAGCGATTTTGGCGATAATAATCTTTTCCTGAAACTGAATACGAGGATATGGAAGATCAATTACCAGAACCTTTTCATGGAACTGAACTCGGGAACAATAAGAGTAGGCGATCAGCTATTGCCCAAGAAATATGCGGCCCTACATCATTTGGATGTAGCTGTCAACAAATGGATGAATATTGGTTTATTTGAAGGAGTGATATTCGGCCGGAAGGATCATTTTGATTTTGGTTACCTGAACCCGATCATTTTCTACCGTTCTATCGAGTTGCAGAACGGAAGCTATGATAACTCGGTAGCGGGGCTTGATGTAAAAGCGAATATTGCTCACCGTTTCCAGGTATACGGGCAATTGTTGCTGGATGAGTTCAAGTTGTCCGAAATAAAAGCCGGAAATGGCTGGTGGGGCAATAAATATGGAATACAAATTGGCGCGAAATATATTGATGCGTTCACGATTAAGAATCTTGACCTGCAGGTCGAATTGAACAGGGTAAGGCCCTTTACCTATTCGCATGTTGATTCTGTAGCCAACTATACGCATTACAACCAGCCATTGGCTCACCCGTTGATGGCCAATTTCTCCGAGATCGTTGGTATTGCCCGCTATCAACCCGCCCCCAAATGGCTGATAAAGGCTGAAGCTGTTTATTACAAACAAGGCCGCGATTCCAGCGCTCAAAGCTATGGCAGTAATATTTTCCTGCCCAACCAGCCGCCTTACCGCATCGGCGATTATGGATATAGTATTGGCTCCGGCTGGCAAACTAATGTCGCTTACGCTTCCTTGCTTGTTTCGTATGAATTAAGGGAAAACCTTTTTCTTGAACTATTTGGTGTATACCGGAAACAGGAAACAAAAACGCCGCCAATCACTTCTGTAAGCACTACGATTATTTCATTTGGTGTAAGATGGAATATGCATAGGAGGGAGTTTGATTTTTGAAGCGAAGCCCCCTGTCCCCCCTAAAGGGGTGACTCAGATTGTATAATCATTATTGGGCTGTTAGCATAACTTTATGGAAAAAGACTAAAAATTATCTTCTTTAGAATAAACCATTTTATTGAGAGACTATCCGGTCTAAGTTCCCCCTTTAGGGGGACAGGGGGTGTATTCTACCCCTCAATATGTATACTAAATACAATCATCCTCGACTGGATCTTATCAAATACGCTGGAGTAGATCAGGTTGGGGTCACGGGAATGGATATTGGGAATACCGTTGCTGAGTTTGATTTCAGGTGAAAGAATAAAACTTTCAAAGAAGAAATTAAAACCAATTCCAAGTTCTATCCCGTAATCATATTTGTTGATCTTCACCAGGTCTTCTGCTTTTTTGGCGCGGGCATTACTGGCCAGGTCGATATCACCTTTCACGCCTGTCATCATATACACGCGGAAATTACCGATACGGTCTGATTGCAATTTTAACTGGAAGGGAAAACTTACTGTAACCGATTCGATCGTCTGGGTTACATCAGTTTGCTGGTCGATATCCGGGTATTTGCGTTTATATTGAATGCCTCTTGCCGTGAAAAACAACTGGGGGTTAAAGCGAAACTGGAAACGATCAGATATTCTTGCGGTAGCCAGCAGGCCAAGACCAAAGCCACCGGAATTATTGGGCTCGGCAACATAAATAGTATCATTGGTAAGAAAACGGGAATGCAATTCGGTTTGAAAACGGGAGACACTGCCGGCTAATGTGATACCGAAATAATAAGGCTTGGAATCATGATCTTCCTGGTAGATGACTCTTTCCTGGGCCAGCGAAGTCTGAACAATGCAAATAACTCCAAAAAGTAAAAACGATCCGGCTTTCATTGTACAGGCTTTCTTCCGGTGTAAATGCAACATATTCCTAAGCTTAACGATTTATACCCGGTATCGTAATAACCAAGTTTGTTTAAAATTTCAACAAAATTCCGGCGTTCGGGAAAAGCATTGGCTGATTCACTTAAATACTGGTAGGCATCTCTATTCTGCCTGAACCAGCGCGCCACTTGCGGAGCAACCAGTTTCATGTATAGATTATAAAGGCCCCGCACCGCTGTTTGCTTTGGTTTTGAAAACTCAAGGATCACTACCTGACCGCCTGGCTTAAGTACCCGCAGCATTTCTGACAATCCTTTTTCCAGGTTTTCAAAGTTCCGGACACCAAAAGCCGCCATCACGGCATCAAACGTATTTTCTGCAAAACTTATTGCCTCGGAATCCCCGCTTAACAATTGGATTTTTTCCCCAAGATGCTCTTTTTCAACCTTTTTTCTTCCTGCTTCCAGCATTTGTTGCGAAATATCAATACCGATAATTGTATCAGGGTTTAGCAATTTACAGGCCATAATTGCCATATCGGCAGTGCCCGTTGCTATATCGAGTATCATCTTTGGCCTATTTTTTCCAAGTTTCCCGATGGCTTTTTTTCTCCAGCCAATATCGGTGCCGGCAGACAGCACACGGTTTATCGCATCATAACGGCCTGCGATGCTATTAAACATATTGGTTACCTGCTCTTTCTTGCTTTGCCCCGATTCTTTAAAGGGAATTATATGATCGTGAGGTAATGGCTCTGTCATAGCGGGGGCAAAGGTAAGATATGTACAATGTATGGGGCAGGCGAATCTTTAGGTACGAAGTTAGATGTACGATGTACGCCTTTCCGATAACTGAAGTATCTTCTATTCCCAGAGTGGCGTACATCGTACATCTAACTTCATACCTGCCTTAATGTTTTTTAAAATACTGAATCTCTTTTTCATGTTTTTGAGCTGCTTCCAGTGAATGGAATGTGCCAAGATTTCTTCTTCTATGTGTCTTTGGGTCTTTTTTACGTGAATAGAGACGATATTGTCCTGATTTTAATTTGCGTATCATAACAAGCTCTTTAGGCTATACAGCTCAATGAACGTGCCATAACTTCCCGGTATATTTTCTCCGGAAAATGGCGGTACAGAATTTTCTTATTTTTAATTTCCCAAAGGCACACTTTTCGCGGCTAAATGTTCATCCCGGGTTATGAGAAACTTCAAAGATTTATATTACATAATCAGTTATTCATTGCTTTCAGTCCAGGTGGGTTTTATAAGCATCCTGCTTTATAATAAAATAGTTCGTCAGCGGGTTCTTTACTATGGCAATAAGGATGAGCCGGCCATTCTTACCGGTAACTATTTTAATATCTTAAAATTCCTTTTATATTCTTCATTCGTGTTAATGATAACCTGGGCGCTCCTTACACCACTTGCTGTTATTTCTAACAGGCGCAGCATGCAGGAAGACAGGATAGATGTGATACCAGGCATATTGGGGTTTATTAGCGCGGTCATTCTCCTGGTTATCGATCCATTCGGGATATTTAAGTGGTTCAGCAACCAGGCTGCTCTTTTTATCTTGTATCCGGGTTGGAATTGATTTTGCCAGGTATTCACCATATTATGTTACGGTAATGCGAAATGATAAGGGAAACGGGTGTTCGTATTAGTACGTAGATTTTTTACAGGGGCAGGTCTTTTCCCATATTTAGTTTTTATTGCAAAAAAATGATAAAATCTTTTTTTTAATTCAGGTTTCGATTAATATCTTGTTGCACTTTAGCCACCGACTGATGAAAAACCCAAATCCAAAGCAACTGCTATCTGCAGTTAAAGGTTCCTTTATTGCAAACACCGAAGCGGATAAAGCCACCGCTGCCTTGTATGAAGATCTCCAGAATCTTTCCGACTCAGTTATTCAAACAGACCTGCACTTTTCCATTAAAGGCTGGAATGAGCCGGCTGAAAAAATATACGGCCTGCCCGGAGCTCTGGGAAAGAATATTTTTGAGCTCGTTACCATCAGCTTTATCAAAGGTTCTGTTGAACAGCTGAAAAAAGAGATGGCGGAAAGAGGATATTGGGAAGGGGAGCTCATCTTTCATCGTCATGATGGGTTGCATATTTATTTTCGCACTACCGTCAATTATGTTAAAGACGGGGACGAAAAACCTTCCTCTATCATTATCGTCAATCATAATATTACCCGTGAAAGGCTGGCTGAGAAAAAGCTGGCAGAAGCGGAAGATACTTACCAAACCCTTGTCAATACCCTGGTAGACGGTGTATTGATGCTTGATGCCAGCGGAAAGATCACAACCTGCAACAAAAGAGCGGCGGAGATACTCGATGTTCCCATGGAACGAATGTTAGGAGTAATGCCAGTCAGTCATGACTGGAAGGTATTTAAACTGGATGGCCGTAATTTCCCGGACAGTGAGCTGCCGGCAATCGTTACCCTGCAAACGGGATTCCCTCAAAAAAATGTCCGGATGCAGCTTCAGAAACCGAGCGGTATAAGTCTTTGGATTTCGGTAAGCAGCCAGGCATTAATCAGGGAAAATGAATTTAATCCTTATGCGGTAGTTGTTTCCCTTTCGGATATTTCCGACCTCGTAAAAAAAGAAGAAGAATTGCAAAAAAGCAACGAAAGATTCAGCTATTCCTCAAAAGTTACTTCGGATGCCATCTGGGATATCAATCTTGAAACAAACGAAATATACCGCAGCGAGACTTTTTATCCTCTTTCCGGTTATTCTCCCGGTGAAATCGGCCCGGAGATGGACTGGTGGTTTAGCAAAGTACATCCTGATGACAGGGACCGTGTAAAAAAGAAGATTGACGCGCATATCCGCAAGGGACTGGAAAGATGGGAAGATGAATACCGGTTTAAATGCGCAGACGGGAGTTATAAGATCCTTTATGATACAGGTTTAATACTGTATAAAAATAAAAAACCTGCCCGCCTTATTGGCGCTATCCGTGACCTGACCGAACAAAAAAAGCGGGAACAACAATTGCTGGATGAACAGGAGCAACGCTATAAAATGACCTCCCCGGTCACTACCAAAGGAAAAGAAAAAGACAGTACCGGTAAAAAGCTATTTGCGGATATCAATGAAACAGTAAAGCGGGCACAATCACATATCGAATCGGCGCAAGCGGGTTCAGGAGATTCATTACATAAGGCAATCGAATACCTTATACAGGTACAGGAATTGATCAGGAATTCCGGGAAATAGCCTGCCACTTAATGCCACTTGTATTTTGCTATCCTTACCCGGGATGTTTTTCTGTTATGAGCTTGTCCACTATCTTGCACCCAGATGGAAATTATTTCTTCCCATTACCTCATCAGTAATGCGGACTACAAACAGTGCCCGGTGCCAGACAGACCGGAGTATGCATTTATCGGGCGCAGCAATGTTGGTAAATCGTCGCTGATCAACATGCTTTGCAATAATAAGAATCTGGCAAAAACATCTGCTGCACCCGGAAAAACGCAACTGGTTAATCATTTTGAGATTGTCTCTGATGATAAGAAGAAATGGTACCTGGTTGACCTTCCCGGCTATGGCTATGCTAAAATATCGCAGAGCAGCCGTCGTCGCTGGGAACAAATGATAGAAAACTATATCCGGAAAAGAGAGAATCTTGTTTGCTTATTTGTATTGATCGATAGCCGCCATGAGCCGCAAACAGCCGACCTCGATTTTATTAACCGGTTAGGAAAATGGGAGATACCTTTTGTACTGGTATTTACCAAGAATGATAAGAATAAACCGGCGGCAACCAAAAGACAGGTAGAAACATTTCTGTCTGCATTGAATGAAAACTGGGAAGAACCACCGCCTTACTTTATCACCTCCGTAATCAATAAAGAGGGAAGGAAACCTTTGCTCGATTATATTGATGCACTGAACAAGAGTTTTAAAAGATTATAGTCGTGTTCCGGGAAATCTTTTAGAATGACTTATTTTGAAAAGCCGGATTGGGATCCCCGATAGCAACCGGGAGGGAAATTGATCAAAGTTCGAATTCAAGTTTTTTTTGAAACAGTCCCGGAGTCGAAGCATTAGAAAATGATTAGACTAAAGCAAATTTTCCTTCCGCAAAACCAGGATCAAAATTCCAAAATAGACATAACTCACTTTGGATTCTTCAGGATTTATATCTTACTTTGCAACGAATTGGCAGTTTATTTTATGAAGAAATTCATCTTGTCCGAGAAAAATCTTGTAGTTATACTTTTTGTTTTCGTATTCATTATCTTTTCTTTCGCCCAGGAAGACACCAAAAAGATCGAAAAAATATATTTCGAATCTTCTTCTTCGGCTACTTCGTATGACAAGCCTGAAAATCCCGAAGCCATTACCCCTAAAGTTGAGATTAATTCTGTCCTTCCTGCCGTACAGGTCCGGTAAAATGCCTTTTAGGCCGTATTTCGTCCCGGTTACTGATCAGGTACTTTCGTAAAAATGAGTTATGTGCAAGCTTCTTTTAACAGTATCACTGTTCGTCGCGGTTATTGCTTTTTCACAGGATGTATCCAATGGGAGGATGGTGCAGAAAGATACTGGCTCTATGGCAAAAAGCGTTGGATCATGCGCAGCAGTTCTTAGATAGTATGAAAAGCGCTCAAATGAGCAGGGATGTTAAGCAAGGCATGGATAATTTTCCCAGGTATCAAAACGAGCAAAGAGACAAACAAAAAAAGCAAGCCTTCTTATATACCGGAACAGGTACATTCTTTTTTGTTATCCTGGTTGTTGGTTTAAGAAGAAGTGTAAAAAAGTAAGGGAGACGATTCCTCCTGCGGAGAGCCCTCCGCAAGTATAGTGACGCTGCCAAAGCCCCTCCGGGGGGTTCGGGTTTTAATTCACTATTTTATTAGCGCAACTGCTGCTGGCAAAGGCTTCCGGCTTGGCTTTAAAGGCAAAGCCCATTCCTAGAATATAGCCCATTGCTTCTTTAAGAGCATCATTGCTTTTGAAATGCGGGTTGGTGTTAATGTCCGCATGTACTTCCATATCCACACTGTAAACAGTGAAAAGGTTACATAGCTCATAAGCGATTTCGATGCTTTTAGCTACTTCCATCAGCATTCTTTCCTTGATAGTGAACTGCTGTTTTGTCTTTTCATTGTGGATGAACATAAACCCGCCATGTCCTTCGCGAAGAAAGACAATGACCGTAGCGAATTCTGTTTCTTTTCCCTTTACCTGCGAATCGGTGCCAATGCAGACCTTCAGCTTAAAACCAGCCTGGGTCTCACGTTTGATGGCATTTTCTACCGCCTGGATAATAGGGAGTTCAATAAGGTCGCCATTAAATTTTCTCCAGCGCATAAAAAAGAGGTTTTCCCAAGATAGAGAAAAACCTCTGATTAGCAAAAGGGAACGGATTATTGTTCTGTTAAACAGAACCGGAAAAGTTTATTGTCGTACGAATTTGTCTGTCCATTGCTGCGTATTACCCGAAAAAATGATCAGGTAGATTCCACTTGTCATAGGTCCAGCAGCAATATTGTTAACACCGTTGATTAGTTTCCCCCCGGACAATATCCTGCCATTTGCATCCATGATCCTGTAATCATAATTACCGGGACTGCTCACAACAACTGTATTGGAAAAGATCAGGGTACCGGTTAACTGCGGTCTTGGCGTTGATCCATCCTGCCGTATGGTTACCACGTTTGAATAATATTGATGGCCGTTACTTGTCGTTATATTCAGGCGGTATTGCGCGAGTGTGATATTATCGGGCTTGTAGAGGTAAGAACGATCATTCACCTGCGTTTGCGCCAATGGCTGAAAGTTTCTTCCATCCGTAGATATTTCAACTTCCTGTTGTGTAATGGCCTCATCTCCCTGGATGGTCCAATCCAGCTCATGCTTATCTCCGTTGAGATGACCGAGAAGTTGAATATTATGCAATGGCAATATAGTACCGGGAGAAAAACGGCCCTGCAGGGAATAAGATCCAAGACTTGCATAAGCGGGAGCATACATATTCCCTTTGCCTTCTACCTTGAGATAGTAGGTTCCGGCATTCAGCGTCGTATCTATCACTGAGCTGAGTAAAGTACCGGGATTATAAACGTTGAGCGTTGCCTGGGAACCATTGTACAAAGTCACTTGCATATCCAGGTCGGAACCTGCATGGTTGTTGCCTACATTATAAGGTATTGCATCCAGCTGGAATCGCCCGGCTGACGGCAGGGTAAACACAAACATATCCTGGTCTGTATTACGTTCAATTACTCCGTCTACATTGAACTGATCATTCGATAACCCGGCCAGTGTAGCGTCGGCAAAAGTATTGCCATGATCGTCGTTGCGATAGCCAAAACCATTGGTGGCTGAAGTAATGATATCGAGGTCGCTCTGGTAACTGGAACAACCGTAAGAATTAGGGCCATTATTCCATAATGTGAAATTTTCGTAATAACCAACTCCCATGATCGGTGCCCACCCGATCTCGCCGCTTCCCTGGCCGGCATAGTAATCAGATAGCTTATTACAATTGACATCATAAGATGCCTGGTGATACAATCCAAGTGTATGACCTGCTTCATGTGAAGTGGCTTCCGCGATGTTTTTTACATTATAGTTCAGCAATTGCGAAAAAACAAAACAAGGACTATTATCACCCCATGAAAATGATCCGACAAAAGACACACCGCCTGCCGCACCATACCAACTGGATGTAACGGTAATGATCACCCTTGTTCGCTGGTTGAGCGGCGCTGCCAAAAATTTAGTGGAATCGGTAGTAACATTAATGTTGAAAGGACGATAATCTTCCGAAACACGGTCGAAGACTTCCGTGATCTGGGAATTAGTAAGGCCCGATGCTCCGCAGACAATCGGGCCGTTATAATTCCAGCTTGTGCCGTTGACAGTGTGTCCGTCAAAATCAAGAAAGATCACTGCCTGGGCGGATGGATGGCTGCTTAAAAAGGGAACTTGTGAATTTACCATTAGCGTGCTGCTTATGGGCAGCACCATAACGATGGTTCGGATAATGGTTTTCATAACAAGGCGGATTTAGTTTTCAAAAGGTACTCGGATACTGGATAAAAAACGGGTCAGGTAAAGGCGTCATTCATTGATAAGGTCATAGAAATTTTTCTTAATTAATATATATTGATCGTTTTGGTTTTGCAATACATAAAGGTCTCCATGCCCGAAGCTGATGATCCTGCCGGTAAATTTAACGGCGCCGTTGGGCTGAGTGGAAGAGGACAGGGTTAAGGTGGCACCGTTAAAATTGCCGGAGCGTATCACTACGCTGTGAATAGTATTGTCATCTGATTTGGAAACTACTTCCCCGCTGAAGCTGCCAGCTGTGTTTGACCCGAGCTTAAGACTTACGTTTTTGCCGGCTTCGGTATTTATCAAACTTTGCAGGATGCTGATATCAACGGGAATTCTATCGGGAAGGTTAGTAAACAGTTTGGGTTTGCTGAGGTCCGGCTCATTGACCGGTATCTTATTCTGCGCAGAAGCAGCGGCACAGGTAAATAGTACAAGCAGGCAAATGCCCGGCAGGTGCAGGTATTTCATTGGATATTATTAAAAAAGATAATTGGGTAACTTACTGGCAACGGATTTTAGTCTGCTGCAGTTTTCAGTGGGGACGGTTGACAAATATTTGCAAAAACTTTCAGTCTCTCCAAGTATTGACAGATAAAAATTGACAGAATTCGGACTACTACCTTAACGCTGGTCGTAAAAGTTCTCAGCGTTAAGTGTATTTTAGTACTGACCTGTACTTAATAAAACTAGTGTACAGGCCTCCATTGTCGGGATATTGGATTGTTTGGCAAGCTCCGCCAACTCTTCGTTTTCCGCGCCAGGATTGAATATTATCCGTTTCGGCTTTAAAGAAAGTATATAATCGTAATATTCCGTTTGATGAGTGGGATTAAGATAAAGGGTGACTGTATCAACATTATCAAAAGGCTTCTTTTCATTTTCTACCTGCACATCACCTATTACTGTTTTTTTTATTCCAATAGCCACTACCGGGTGTTCGTGACTGCGTAATTTTTGTATGGCAAGAAAACTATAACGGGAAGGGTTATCAGAAGCGCCAAGAACCAGTGTTTTTTTCTTTTCCATAACTAGCCGCCAAAGTTATTATAACACAGGGTAAGAAGTTTTTGTTCGGGAAATATTTTATGAATTAAAAAAGGTGATACTTATTCCGGGGTAACCCGGCGATTATTTGCTCAAACGCGTCTTTTAACAAAGAGTACTTAAAGGTAAATCCTTCCTGCAAAGCCCTGGCGGGAATCACCCACCTGCTTTTCAGCATCAATTCCGTTTCGGTACCGATCATCAATGCCCCTGCTTCCAGCATCCACGTTGAAGCGGGCAACCCGATTCTATGACCTGTTACCTGCCGCAATGTTTTCAGGAAACTATAATTGGACACAACGTTTGGTGCAACGCAATTATAAACACCTTCAGTTTTTCCATTTTCAAACAACCATTCAATCATTCGCGCCACATCTTCTTCATGCACCCAGCTGAACATCTGCTGACCATTGCCATGCTTTCCACCAAGCCCGAATTTGCAGAGATTAAGATAGGGCGTGATTACACCGCCTTTGCCCAGTGTGATAGCGGTTCGCAAAGCGATCTTCCGCGTAGCAGGGGTTGCCTGGTCAAAAAAAGTTTTTTCCCAGAGCTTACACACCCGCACCGAAAAATCAAGTTCTAGTTCTTTATACGAGACAGAATTCCGGCCATGAAGAAGCCTTGCAAGAAGCCTGTTCTTCCTGTATCTTATGTGATCAATGAGGTTATAAGGCATATTGTCTTTTTTCCAATCACTGATCTTGCCGGTAAATTCATCATTAGGTAAATCATGGGTGTCTTTGTAAATAGTGGCAGAGGCCGCGTTAACCCAGAGTTTCGGAGGTTGTGTGGCGCGGCGGATAGCTTCGCCAATAGCTTTTGTAGCATAAGTCCGGCTATCAAATATCTCCTTTTTTTGTTTTTTATGATAGCGGCAATTGACGGATTTCCCGGCGAGATTAATGACAATATCTGCGCCATTGATTTCCTTGCTCCACGTTTCTTCTACATCTCTCCCGTTCCATTTTACATAACACAGTTTATATTCACCGGAAGCAGGCAGTAATTTTTGATGATAGGAATTTTTATGCCTGTCGCCGGACTGTCTTCCAAGGATAACGACCTCGTTTTCTTTTCCAAAATAGTTGGCTAAGGACTGCCCGATAAAACCGGAGCCTCCCGCTATAATGATCTTTTTATTTCTCATAAGCTTTCATTTAATGAAATACATAAGCAAGGAAAATAATAAGACAGGCTATATTGACCCCTGCAATTGCTTTTTTACGGACGAGTATCCCTGCATATTTCATTCTCCGCGAATATTCTTTCAGGATAAACAGGCTGATCACGACAAGGCAACTAACGATGATCCATTCAGGAATAAGAAGAAAAGAAGTAAAAAGCATAAGACCGGATAAAAGAAGGATGCTTATCAGGGCCAGCATATTTACCTGTCCCAGGTATTCGATCGCCATTCTCCTGTCAAGAAATACTGCCAGGATACAATTGGCACCTGCGAATACAAGATGCCCGGTCTGTAGCTGTAAGCCCCGCAAATGGTAAAAGGAGAGTTGATTGAAAACATGCGCCTGGAGAGGAAAAAGCATCAGCGAATTGAATACGAGGAACAGGATCATGAAAAGGATCCTGTAAAAGAAATTAAATCCCGGGCTGCAATCAAAGGTACCCGGACCGCATCTCCTGGCGACTATTACTTTGCGGTTGCAGGAAATAAGTTTGTACATTTTTTTCAGTATCCATTTAACGGGCTTGAAATTTCCTGCTTTGCTGATAAATGGGATCCGCTGACCAATGATTTCGAGAAGGGAATCTATGCCATACTGGGTTTGATGGGTAGCGGGGTCAAATAAGGGTATCTCATCTTTTCCCCTTTCAATATCAATGGCAGTAAGAATGGGCAGTTCCGCTTTTGAAAAGGCTACCCGGTTGGCGGGATCCAGTAATCCCCACCTGACAAATAACCCGGAATACCATGTACACAGCGGGCAGTAATCGTCATACAGCAGTATTTTGTGGGTTGCTTTCATATAAATTGTTTTTATATTTTCAGAAAAAAATGAAAGTTTGACCTCAAATAAAAGCCGGTACTACCGGCTGCATTCACCTTCTCCGGCAGGAGAGGGCGGGCTTATTTAAAGAGCTTGATCATATTGCCGATGAACCAGCTTTCTTCTGCACGGATCATCGCGTCTAATGTTTTATCGGCCTGGCGGCCCAGTTTCTTTATGCCGCCCACGATATCCACGAATGCTTTTACATTCCTGTCTCTTTTGTCTCCCTCCACTTCTTCCAGTTGATCGAGTAATTTCAGCATGGGTTCCAGTTCTCTTTTCTTTCTTTCTTTGACGATCTGCCTGATCACCTTCCAGATATCTTTTTCTGCGGAAAAATATTCTTTACGCTCACCGGTCAGTAATATTCTTTCCACGAGACCCCAGTTAATCAGTTCCCGGATATTCATATTGGTATTGCCCCGGCTGATGTTTAACTGGTCCATGATATCATCCTGTGTAAGCGGGTCGGGGGTAATCAGCAACAGGGCATGTATCTGCGCCATGGTCCTGTTGATGCCCCAATGGGTGCCGAAGGCGCCCCAGGAGCTGATGAATTGTTGTTTGGCTTCCGTTAATTTCATAACCCAAAGCTATAAGAATATTTCGAACTTTCAAAATTTATTGAAAACTCATTTTTACCGGCACTGTTTACGGACATTCCATAAAGAGTTAACTTGCCACTATGAAAAAAGTATTCCTGCTTCTTCTTTTTGTCTTTTTCGCTATTCTTACCGATGCCCAGATTAATCCCTTTCGTTTTGCCTTTATTTCGGATACTCATATCGGTTCGCCGGATGGTAAAGCGGAAGAAGATCTCCGGAGGACTATCACCGACATCAACCAGATGACCAATATTGTTTTCGTGGTTATTACCGGTGATATCACCGAGCTGGGAACGAATGAAGAAATAAAAAGGGCCAAACAGCTATTCGACCAGTTGAAAGTTCCTTATTACATCATACCGGGCAATCATGACACCGGCTGGAGTGAAAGCGGCGGAACTTCTTTTACCAGGATATTCGGCAATGATAAATTCAGCTTTGAATACAGGGGCATCCGTTTTCTTGGTTGCGCGTCCGGGCCTTATGTACGGATGAGCGATGGGCATGTGCCGCGCGGCGCCATCAACTGGCTGGACACAGCGCTCGCTAAAGTAAAAGCGCAACAACCTGTCATTTTCCTGAATCATTACCCTATTGATAATAGTCTCGATAACTGGTATGAAATAACCGATCGTCTCCGGCATTACAATACCTGGGCTATTCTTTGCGGTCATGGTCATGCCAATAAAGCCATGAACTTTGAAGACATTCCCGGTGTCATGGGCCGTTCTAACTTACGTGCCAAGGCGGACACAGGAGGATACAATCTTGTTGATGTAAGACCCGATTCGATGATATTCAGTGAAAGAAAACCCGGTACGGAAATAGTAAAACAGTGGACAGGTGTAAAGATTGAGACAAGACAATACAGCGCTGATAAAAAATTCAACCGTCCCGATTATACAATCAATGATCAAAACAAGCAGGTAAAAGAGAAATGGAGATTCTCTTCAGACGCCAATGTTATTTCCACGGCGGCGGTGGAAGGAGATAATGTAATAGCGGGAAACCAGGGCGGGAAATTGTATTGTCTGTCCCTTGAAAATGGGAAACAGGAATGGACCTTTCAAACAGGAGGAGCCATTTTTTCATCTCCTGCTGTTGCTGAAGGAATGCTGGTAGTTGGGTCCTGTGATGGCATGATTTATTGTCTTGATGTAAAAACGGGAAAATTAAAATGGAAGTCCGAAACAGGCGCTGCTGTTCTTGCTTCTCCATTGATAAACGATGCTATTGTGTTTATCGGCGGGAGCGATCATTCTTTTCGCGCACTTGATTTGCATACGGGGAAAATACTTTGGAAGTTTGAAGGGCTTGAAGGCCCGGTGGTCAGTACACCCTTAGTATATGATAACAGGATTATTTTTGGGGCCTGGGATACGCACTTATACGCGTTGGATATAAAAACAGGCAAGCCAGTATGGATATGGAACAATGGTTCAACGGTACGCAATTATTCCCCTGCTGCCTGCATACCGGTTGCCCATGACGGTATTGTGTATGTGGTAGCTCCCGACAGGTATATTTCAGCTATTGATGCAACGAATGGTAAAACGCTTTGGCGAAATAATGATGCCACGGTTCGTGAGTCCATCGGTATATCTGCTGATGGCAAATGGATATATGGAAAAACCATGCAGGATACAGTCGTCGCCTATGCAGCCAGCCGGGAAAAGCAATCCGCAGCATGGAAAATGTATTGCGGGTTTGGCTATGAGCATGTACCCTCGATGCTGGTAGAAAAGGGAGGCATTGTTTTTTTTGGTACGAGAAACGGTGTTGTTTATGCCATCAACCCATCCGGGCAACGAATAGTATGGGCACATAAAATTGATAATTCAATGATCAATACAGTTCGGGTATTGAATAAACAACAGCTTGTTGTTTCAACGATGGATGGGAAAATTGCTTTGCTGGAAGTAGATCCCGGCTAATTACTTATTTAATCGTTTGGAGAAGAATAGTCATCGTTTACTCTTATTAATATTTTCGCTGACAGGCCACAAATAAAAGCAATGATGCAGGCGCCTGATGCAATAAGCCCTATTCTGAAAAATAAAGTAATGTGTTCGGGCGAATCATTTATCAATTTAAGAAACCCGCTAAAAGCGAAAAAGGATGAAGCTGTAACAAAAAAGAGGAATAACCAGGGGAATTCCGATGACTCTTTTTCTTTCATAGGCCGGAGTTTTCTCAAACCTACTACGAATACGGCTATTTTTTTAGGCCTGGTTATTTTTTTTCCTTTTTTTAAGATGTAACACTTATAGCACTATAAGGGATAAAAAGGGGCTCTATAAAGGGTGGAAATAAAAAAACATTCAAATGATATTTGTCGCCGGGGAGACGGAAAGCGGGAAAAGGATAAGTCAATTTTATACATAACCCTTCGCTGTTGAATCTTAATGAAAATTACCCGGGAGTCAGAGCAACATCGTAATCGGGTTTTCCAGAAACTTCTTAAATGTCTGGAGGAAAGCTGCGCCCGTAGCTCCATCCACACTGCGGTGATCACAGCTCAACGTTATTTTCATCACATTGCTGACAGCAAACCCCTCAGCTTTTTTGACTACTGTTTCCCTGATCCTTCCTACCGCCATGATACAACTGTCGGGAGGATTGATGATCGCCGTGAATTCATCGATATCCATCATTCCAAGATTGGAAATAGTAAACGTATTGCCGGTAAATTCATTCGGCTGTAGTTTTTTATTTCTTGCTTTCCCGCTTAATTCTTTGCTTTCTGAGGCGATCTGGGGCAATGATTTCTGGTCGGCAAAACGAATGACAGGTACGATGAGCCCATCTTCAATGGCTACAGCAATACCAATATGTACATGTTGGTAACGGCGTATCTTATCGCCCATCCATGAAGCATTCACAGCAGGATGCCGGCGAAGAGCCAGCGCTGATGCTTTTACCACCAGGTCATTGAAACTTATCTTCACCGGGCTTGCTTCATTCAACTGGGCGCGTGCCGCTATTGCATTGTCCATATTGATCTCCATCGTAAGATAGAAATGCGGGGCGCTGAACTTACTTTCACTTAATCTTCTCGCAATAACATTCCGGACCTGGGAGTTGGGAATATCTGTGTAGCTTTCTTGCCCTGAAACGACCGGCGTAAAAACGGAAGTCATTGCTTTCTTTTCAGCAGCCGCCGCTGCCGGAGTATAACTATCAACATCCGCTTTTACTATTCTGCCACCATCGCCGGTGCCGGCTAATTTGCTGATGTCAATTCCTTTCTCCTCGGCTAATCTTTTAGCCAATGGCGAAGCTTTGACACGACCATTGGAAGATGATCCTTCGCTTCGCTCGGGATGACGTTCTTCGCTTCGCTCCGGATGATGACTGATTGCTGGTTGTGAAGTCATCATCTTTGCACTTTCTACTTCCGGCTTCTGCCCTCCGGCTTCAGGCATCTTTATTCCTCCTTTTGCCGCAGCCACTATTTTTTCTACATCTACTTTTCCTTCTTCACCGATAATAGCCAGGAGGTCATTCACGAGGATCTTTTCTCCTTTTTTAGCTCCCTGGTATAAAAGCTTTCCATTTTTATAGCTTTCCAGTTCCATGGTCGCTTTATCGGTTTCTATTTCTGCTAATACATCTCCTTTTTTTACAACGTCGCCTACATTCTTGTTCCAGCCCGCAATAACGCCTTCCGTCATGGTATCGCTGAGCCTGGGCATCAGTACTACTTCTTCCATTTTGGAAATATCTCCCTTCGCTTCGCTCTGGGTGACGTTCTTCGCTTCGCTCCGGGTGACGACCGGCTCCGTAGTTATCTTGTCACTGGCTGCGGGTTTCTTATCAGGTTGCTTAGCTTCATTGGTTCCGCCACTTTTGAGCAGTCCGGAAATATCCTCGCCTTTTGTTCCAATAATGGCCAGCAGATCATTCACCTGGAGTTTGCCGCCTTTATCAGTGCCGATATGCAAGAGGGTGCCATCTTTATAACTTTCCAGTTCCATGGTGGCTTTATCTGTTTCTACTTCGGCAAGCAGGTCGCCTTTTTTTACAGGATCTCCCACTTTTTTATGCCATTCAGCGATCACTCCTTCCGTCATGGTATCGCTGAGGCGTGGCATCAATATCACATCAGCCATTTGCTTTTGAATTTTCGCCGAAATTAAGGTAAAATGATGAATTGGACAGGAGTACAGTAAGGGAGGTTGTATATCAGTTCGCCGGGAAGCCGGGAAGGCGATAAGAAAAACGATTGGTAAATCAAAACTTCCCAACTTCCCACCTATTTTCAAATTGAGACCCTGCTGTAAGGAGAGAATAAAGCGGATCGAAATTTACCGGCTTTACAACCCAATCGTCCGGAACATTAATTGAATAGTTAAACAATTTTGATAACCCTGCCGGGAGGAACAACCATTTGAAGTTTTATGGATTTAAGACTATACTGAAGTTATACTGGAGTTATACTGGAATTATACTGGAGTTATACTGGATATGCTCCGGGTATACTCAAGGTCATCTTCGGGTCATCTCCCTATATACTCCGGGTATAAGGCGGGTATGAGGCGAAGATGTCCCGAACATGACTCGAACGAGTCGCTGGGAAAAGGCGAAGAAAAAACGAACCGGCTGAGCCTTGTATCAATTCTTATTGCTTTGGCAGGATGGCTTTAAGGATGGTTATTCATTATGCGTAGCTATACCGGGTGCTTAATAATCCAGGTCAAGCTTCAACCTGTCTTTTAATTCTCTTACCAGGGGGTATTGCTCCATCATTTTCTGGAATTGAGCGGTAGATGAAAGCGGCGCTTCCATTTTCGGGCGGTGCTCAGGCCTTTCTTCAACAATCACTGCAAATTGTAATAGCTTGTTGTGCAGTTTTTCCTGTAAAAAAGTAAAAAGTGAGTTACGGCCCTGCTCTATAAATTTTTGTTCAAGATTACCGGAGGTGACCGCTTCAAATGAATTTTCATCTTTTATCCGCAATACAGCCAGTTCAAAGCTTTGCGCAGCCGGGTTTTTTGTTTCCTTTAATTGTTGAAGGTATTCAGCCCATGCCTTCTGCAATTCCTCTTCTTTGAGAGGGTGGTTGGTATTGCCATTGGCGGAAGAGCCATTGCTGCTGTACTGCTTTCTTATTTTATCCAGCGCGGAAATCTTACCGGTTACCGGTTGCCGGTTGCCGGTTGCCGGTTGATTAACGGTAGCCAATCCCTGATCGTAAGAAGGATTGGTGTCAGCTATCTTTAATTTTTCATCACGGTCGCTTTCCGAAACCGGTATTTGGATAATCAGTTTTTCTTTTGCCCCGGCAGTTGTTGGCTTCGTATTTTGCACTTCTGAGTTCGTACTTTTTACCTCTAAAGGAGCAATCAAACGGAATGCAACCGGCTTTACCGCTTCAACCAGTTTTTTTTTACTGATACTGCTTCCTTCGGCAGTAATTTCAATGGCCTGCCGGAGATAACATAGCTTGATCAGCGCTAATTCTACATGCAATCTTTTATTACGGGCGGCTTTATAATTTATTTCCGTTTCGTTCAAAATATTCAAGGCGCTGATAAGAACAGCGGCCGGAACATTTTTAGCAGTAGTTATATATTTTTCTTTAAAACCTTCCACTACTTCCAGTAACACGGCAGCTTTTTCGTCTTTGCAGACTAATAAATTCCGGATGAATTCCGCGAAGCCATTCACCACGAGGTCTCCTTCAAAACCTTTCCGGTTAATATCATCATAGAGCAGCATGGCGCCGGAAAGATCCTGCTGCAGCATGCAATCCAGCAGTTTGAAATAATAATCGGCATCCAGGATGTTCAAATGCTCCAACGTATTGGCATAGGTCAGTTCGCCATTGGTAAAACTTACGATTTTATCCATGATGCTGAGCGCATCCCTCATGCAGCCCTCGCTTTTTTGTGCGATCACCTGCAAGGCGCTTTTCTCGGCTTTTATTTCTTCTTTGTCGCATATCTCCTGCAAATGCTCAACTGTATCATTGGTAGTGATGCGCTTGAAATCGAATATCTGGCAACGGCTCAGGATTGTCGGAAGTATTTTATGCTTTTCAGTGGTAGCGAGGATAAAAATGGCATAAGGAGGTGGTTCTTCCAGTGTTTTCAAAAAAGCATTGAAAGCGGAAGAACTGAGCATATGCACCTCATCTATGATATATACTTTGTATTTGCCGGCCTGTGGCGTAAAGCGGACCTGTTCCACCAGCGCCCGGATATCATCTACCGAATTATTGGAAGCGGCATCGAGCTCATGAATATTGAGTGAAGTGCCTTCATTAAAGGAAATACAGGAATTACATTTATTACAGGCTTCCCCTTCTTTTGTCTGGTGCTCGCAATTGATGGTTTTGGCCAGTATTCTCGCGCAGGTCGTTTTGCCCACACCTCTTGGCCCGCAAAACAAAAAAGCATGTGCCAGTTGGTTGTGCCTGATCGCATTTTTTAATGTAGTGGTGATATGCGATTGACCGACCACAGTATCAAAGGTCTGGGGCCTGTATTTTCTTGCTGAAACAATGAATTTATCCATAACCGGGACGGCTAAATTAGAGAATAATCGGCTAATGACCATTTTGGAAACCGGGATGGGGATCCCTCTTGCGTCGGGAGGGAAATTTCTTTCAAACAAATTGTTTCTTAATGCTTCGGTTCCCGGGTTATTTCGAAGGAATAGCGAACTTTCAATCTTAAACAAATTTCCCATTTTCAAAATTCCAAAATGGTTACTTTCTGACAAAGACAGTAGAAATCCGCAGCACTGTATATTTTTTTCGCAAAATCCCGGGCTGGATCCGGGAATCACTTGCTTGTTATCAACAAAACCTGCACTAAGGTTTTTTTATGTAACAGGGTGAGCGACTTTACAATGAAAGAAAACTCTATAAGCCCTTACCGGTTTTTAGTATTTTTTTTGTTCTGCTTTAACAGCTATTCACGATAACCCGCGGCAGGGAGCTAATGTTACCCGTATTTCATTATAGAAGTATCGGGTGTTTTTTAAATTCTTTTGTCCGGTCAAATAAATACCTGTAAGTAGTTAATATCCGGCTCCTGTAAGTACCAAGATTTTCCGCCACGTTGATCATTTTGGGATTGAATTCACCGATCCATTGTATTTCGTATTTCTCATACAGTCGCTGAGCCTGGATTACTTTACTACCGCCTTCTACTATCAGGTAGCTATCCACGCCTTTAGCCTGCCATTCAGGGACGATACCGAAAACGAGACCGACAAATTTGTCGCATTTCTTTGTTTTCTTTATCCATAAGAACTTCAGTTTATCCAATAACCCGAAACGTCCATTTAGGTGTTTGAACCACTGGTTCAGGTCGGGCAGGTTGATCCATATGCCAATGGGTTCATTTTTATAATAAACAAACCAGCTCAACTTTTCATCCATTACGGGTTTCATGCTTTTAAACATTTTAAGCACCACTTTCCTGTCCATTTCTTTGAGCCCGCCATGTCCCGCCCATGCTTTGTTATATACAGTCGTAAAATCAGCGGCAAACTTTTCCAGCTGATTTTTTTTTATATGTAATACTGAAAAATTCGGGTCTTTCGCACATTCTGCATGACGCTGATAAAATTTAGGTAATATGGGATCCACTACTTTCAGGGCAAAACAAACCTGGTTATAATAGTTTTTGAAACCATAATTTTCAAACAACTGCTGGTAATAGGGTTGATTATAGTTCAGGCAGTATAGTGGCGGCTCAAATCCTTTAACGATCAGTCCCCACCAGCGATCCCTTTCCCCGAAATTGATGGGCCCGTCCATCGCCTGCATCCCTTTTTGCAGCAACCAGTGTTTGGCTACATCAAACAGCATATCGGCGGATGACTGATCGTTGATGCAGTCGAAAAAACCTATGCCTCCAACCGGCCCATCGTCACCTTTATTCTTATATTTTTTATTGACAAAAGCGGCGATACGGCCAATTAATTTGCCGTCGCCTGATTTTAAGATCCACCTTGTGGCTTCGCCAAAACGAAATGCTTTATTCTTTGCCGGGTCAAATACATCATGGATATCCTTATCCAACGGGCGGATATAGTTCGGGTCATCCTTGTTGATCTCAATATTAACGCGTATAAAATCCGCCGCCGTTATTTTATCCTTTACTTCTATCAGTTGCATTGGACAAATTTATGAGTTATAAGCAAAACAAACCTTGTTAACACAGGCTGATTTTTTCGAGCAATAACTGCTTTTCCGTTTGAGAATTGGTAAGGCGAAATGCTTTTTCGAAGTAAGTTCTTGCGTTTTCTTTTTCCTGCAATTCAAAATACATCTCGCCGATTGAAGCATAGTAGAGATGATGCTGTTCGAGCCCTTTGATTTCTTTCAGCTCTTCGAGCGCTTTTTGTTTGCTGATAGCATAAGCGGAAGCAATGGCCTTGTTCATAGCGATTACGGGGTTAGGCTGAGCCTGGAAAAGCATTTCATATAAATGATAAATGCTTTTCCAGTCGGTTTGCTCAAAAGAAGGAGCGGCAGCATGAAGCGACGCGATAGCCGCTTCGAAATGATAGGTGGAAACTTCAAAAGGTTCAGCGGCTGCATCGAGGTAATCAAACCCTTTTTGTATCAGCGGCAGGTGCCACCTGGTCCTGTCCTGGTATTTTAATAAAACGATATTGCCTTTATCATCCAGTCTTGCATTCAATCTTGACGATTGAAAACACATTAATGAAAATAAAGCTTTGCTGCGGGGATAGCCTGTCAGCGGATGTTGTGTAAGCAGGAGACAAAGCCGCATCGCTTCTTCACAAAGGTCATCACGGATCAGCCATTCAGGATGAGAAGAATTGTAGCCTTCATTGAAAAGAAGGTACAGTGATTTTAAAACCGCATCGAGCCGTCCCTGCAAGTCGGTGTGGCCGGGTACATCCAGTTCAATATTTTCAGCCCTGATCTTTTCCCTGGCCCGGTAAATTCTTTTGCTGATAGTTTCATCATTGGTCAGGAAAGCTCTCGCGATTTCATTTACACCGAGGCCGCAAAGTGTTTTTAATGCCATAGCGATCTGCGATTCTTCCGGGATAGAAGGATGGCAGCAGGCAAACATCATCCTGAGCTGGCTATCCTGTATTTCATTTTCGAGGAACAAATTATGTACGGTAGGAGTTAAGCTGTATTCTGATTCAACGAGGTAGGCATATTGCGGGCTGATCTCTTTGAATTTTTTCCGGCGGCGCAAAAAATCAATGGCTTTGTTCTTCGCGACGCGATAGAGCCAGGCTGATGGATTGTCGGGAATTCCATTGAATCCCCAGGTATTCATAGCTTGCAACAAAGTATCCTGCACGATATCCTGTGCGGTTTCCATATTTTGCAAGCCAAGCAGTCTTGATAATACAGAGACCATCTTTCCCGATTCATGGCGGAAAAGATGGTCCGTGAGCTCATGAATGTTTTTTGATGAAAGCAATAAATTACATTTTTGCAACTTCTCTGACCTCAACAATGCCGTCATAGTTAAATATAGGACAACCTTTGGCGATTTCAATCGCTTCTTGTTTGTCACCCGCTTTGATGCTGATATAACCGCCGACAATTTCTTTGCTTTCCGTATGCGGTCCGTCAAAGATTTGTTTTTTGACTCCCTTTATCACAGTTCCATTATTTTCCAGGCGGTTTCCTCCGTTATACCTGGCATCTTTGGTAAGCTCCGCAATCCAGTTTCTCCATTTCATCATAGCTTGTTGCAATTGCTCCGGTGTCGCTGTAGAAAAATCAAGACCGCCCCTGAATAGCAATAGGTAATCCTTCATGACTTTAAATTTTGATAAATGATTTCTTAGTTTCCCTGTCCCGGGTTGAACCGGTCAGGAGCGATAAAAACGCTTTTACATTTTCATCACTTGTCTTACCTGTACGGTACCGCCCTTTTCATAATCGGGGTAATCGTCGCAGATTTTGACCGCTTCATTCATGTTCTCCGCTTTAATAATAAAAAAGCCGCCTACTACTTCTTTTCCTTCGGTATAAGGTCCGTCCGTGACGGTTTTCTTTTTCCCGGTAATTTGTTTTCCGCCGGGCAACAGCGGTTCACCGGCTACATATTGCTCTTTTTTAGCCAGTTTGTCTATCCAGGCCATCCATTTCCCCATACGGGCCTGCATTTCTTCGGGGCTGGA
Organism: Bacteroidota bacterium; assembly: GCA_030706685.1. Taxonomy (GTDB): domain Bacteria; phylum Bacteroidota; class Bacteroidia; order Chitinophagales; family Chitinophagaceae; genus VBAT01. The sequence goes on along the minus strand of JAUZOA010000003.1, from coordinate 8,270 downwards.
ACTGGCGGGAGGCCCGCCGTGAAAAATAAGCATGAATTTTTCCATGATTGTTGTTTTTAAATTTAAAAAAGGTTTTGATAATGACGAATGAATATCCCTCTTCAGGACAATTCAAATCAATTTTTCTTTTTTGATTAAAAAATATTTTTTCCAGGGTTTCCAGTAATAGGTATTCCAGCCGTCTTTTATGCCCGCGAAGTGTTTGTCAGGAATATTGGCATGAACCATGTGAATTACACTGTTGTTCCCTTCCTGCCCGAAAGTAAGAATGAAAGTCGAATCAATGTCGGATGGATCCCAGTCGCTTCCGCGCCAGCTTTGTACGATCAATTTGTTTTTTACCAACTGAAGTGTTTTCCCGGTAATATATCCGTCATGCGATTTGAATTGGCTTCCTTCTTTTTTCCGGATAGTCACCGGGATGCCAATCGCTTTTGAATGTTCTTTGGCGTCGGTATAAGTGTTGTATAAGGTAGTGGCTGGAATGCCTTTGAAAATAACTTTCTGTGTTAATGTTTTTGCCATAAAACAAATTTTACGGGTAAAAGAATTTATAGAATGACGAACTGGGTTTTTCGATCCGGACAATGGGTGTAATTTTTTTAAAAAGATAGTGAATTGTTTTTCTGCGGAAAACTGATGGTAATATGGGTACAGGTTCTGCCCGGCCACTGAATATCCCCTTCCGTCGGCTTATTCACTGCGTCGCCAGCCATGATTTCAGGTTTTGGGGGAAGGAATCGCACCAGTTTTCCACAGCCATTTTTCTCAATTTTTATTCAACATTTTACATTTTTCATTTTACCTCTGCACCCTTACCTTTGCGGCCTGAAATCTAACCTTCGATATAAATTTCTTGTATGGCAAACGTTGGCAAAGTAAAACAGGTCATCGGGGCGGTAATTGACGTTCAGTTTGAAGGCACGCTTCCCGAGATCTACAATGCACTTGAATTAACAAGAGAAAATGGGGATATCCTGGTGCTGGAAGTGCAGCAGCACCTGGGTGAAGACAGCGTCCGTACCATCGCGATGGATGGTACCGAGGGGCTGGTTCGCGGCACTGAAGTGAGGGATACGGGGATTCCTATCGCCATGCCCACAGGGGAAGCCATAAAAGGACGTCTATTTAATGTAACGGGTGACCCCATTGATGGTTTGCCCCCTGTGTCTAAAGTAGGCGGTCGTCCTATCCATGCCAAACCCCCGATGTTTGAAAATCTGAGTACCGCTACAGAAGTACTCTTCACAGGTATTAAAGTAATTGACCTGATTGAGCCCTATGCAAAAGGTGGTAAGATCGGTTTATTTGGCGGTGCCGGTGTAGGGAAAACGGTATTGATCCAGGAACTGATCAACAATATCGCGAAAGCTTATTCTGGTTTGTCCGTATTTGCAGGCGTGGGAGAAAGAACGCGTGAAGGAAATGACCTGATGCGTGAAATGATCGAAGCAGGCATCATGAAATATGGCGATGCCTTTAAACATAGTATGGAACAGGGCGGCTGGGACCTGAGTAAAGTGGATATGAAAGAATTAGGTGAGTCCAAAGCCACATTCGTATTCGGGCAAATGAATGAACCTCCGGGAGCCCGCGCCCGTGTGGCATTAAGCGGATTGACGGTGGCTGAATATTATCGTGATGGTGACGGGCAGGGCAAAGGCCGTGATATTTTGTTCTTTGTGGACAACATTTTCCGTTTCACCCAGGCTGGTTCGGAAGTATCAGCTTTGCTGGGACGTATGCCTTCAGCGGTGGGTTATCAGCCAACGCTGGCTACAGAAATGGGTATCATGCAGGAAAGGATCACGTCAACAAAGAATGGTTCTATTACATCTGTCCAGGCGGTGTATGTACCTGCGGATGACCTGACCGATCCGGCCCCGGCAACGACATTCGCTCACCTTGATGCAACAACAGTATTGTCGCGTAAGATCGCTGACCTTGGCATTTACCCTGCGGTGGACCCATTGGATTCTACATCCAGAATCCTTATGCCGCAGGTTGTTGGTGAAGCACATTACAATTGTGCGAACCGTGTGAAGCTGATCTTACAACGTTATAAAGAATTGCAGGATATCATCGCCATTCTCGGCCTTGATGAATTAAGTGATGAAGATAAGATGACAGTGGCCCGGGCAAGAAAAGTACAACGTTTTCTTTCCCAGCCATTCCATGTCGCTGAAGCCTTTACCGGTTTGAAAGGGGTGCTGGTTCCGATTGAAGAAACGATCCGTGGTTTCAATATGATCATGGATGGCGAGGTGGATGAATATCCTGAAGCAGCTTTCAACCTGGTGGGTTCAATTGATGACGCGATCGAGAAAGGGAAGAAGCTGATGGCGGCAGCGCAGGGATAATCAACCCCTGCCCCCCTGAAGGGTAACTTAGGCCGGATAATCGTTATGAATTTGAAAGCTCTTTATAGTAGTTAGTTGAATGGTAGTGACTTCGTTGCAGTTTACCCTGAACGAAGTGAAAGACACTCTTCAAACTTCTTGTTCTTTATTCAGCAATTAAAAACAATAGTTCACTTACTGCTTTTAGGGTTGTGAGTGAGCAAGTCCCTCCTTCGGAGGGCCTTAGGGAGACCGGGCATGAACTTAGAAATACTTACACCTGAAAAAAAGCTTTACAGCGGCGAGGTATATGGCGTGCAGATGCCGGGTATCAGTGGCAGCTTTGAAGTATTGGATAAACACGCCCCCCTGGTAAGCGCGTTAAAGGCCGGGCGTGTAAAAGTGTTAAAAGACAAACAACATCATGTCATGCATTTTGATATCCAGGGCGGTTTTGTGGAAGTAATTAATAACAGGGTTACTGTACTGGCGGAAGGAGCTACAGCAGTAGAAACTGCTTAAACGAACCAATGAAGAACCCTTCCCGCAGGTAAGCGGGACAGTCAGACCCGCACTCAGAAAACAAAATTCAATGTCCTCCTGATCTACTCGGGAGGTTTTTTATTTTTGAAAAGGTCCGTAAGGGCAAAAACTTTTTTCGGGCCTCATCTCTTTCAACTCATTCCTCTTTTTCTTCAATTCACTCTTTTTTGATTGCCCATGGCTGCAAATGCCAGTAGCATTGCGGGGCCAAACGGCTATTCAATTTTTTAATAATTAAAACCAAAGACATGAAAATTTTAAAAACCTTCCCGGCGCTTATTCTTGGCTTAGCTTTTTTACCGGCGAATGCTCAAACGGATACTCCCAAAGGTTTCAAAAAGGGAATCATCCTTCTCGCCGACAGCAGTTCTTTACCAGGGCTCATTAAAGATAATATCCGCAGCAATGCTTCAATAATATTTATGAATGAAACAGGGGAGAGGAAAAAAAATTATAATGGCTCCGAATTGATGTCCGCGGAAATAGACGGGACAAAATTTCTTTGTATAAACGGTGATTTCTTTAAGGTCATTAGTGAAGGGGAACTGAGTTTTTTGCAGAAATCAAGTGATGCATCCGGCAAACCATCGTATAACGGGAACGAAGCTATTTTTTCAAACGGAACAGAAGGCAAGCCGGGGGATTATTTCATTTATGTAAGAAAAAGCAAACAATTGAAACTGGTTTCAAAGAAAAACTTTGATGAGGTGACCGCTTCAGCTTTCTCGGGTAATACGGCCGCTATTGATAAGGCTAAAACAGCAAACGGCAATATATCTCAATTGAAAGAAGCCGTAGAAATATTTAATAACAGCAAATAATAAACGACATTTTAACCTTCAGAAACCTTTTTTATGAAAAAAATTCTATTCTTCACGATGACGTTATTTGCCACATCGGTTATTTCGGCACAGGAGGTATCGCTCACCCAGACAATAAAAGGAATAATCATAGATGAACAGTCGGGGAATGTATTGCATAACGCAACCATTATTCTTGAAGGGGCCAATTCACAGGCCAGCGATATTTCCGATTCGCTTGGTAATTTCAAATTGAGGAATGTTCCCATTGGCCGCCAGGCCATTCATGTAACGCTTGTCGGGTACGAGGAAGCCGTTATCCGTAATATTGAAGTTACCTCCTCCAAAGAAGTGGTGCTGGAGATCCGGATGAAAGAAAGAGTAAAGAAGCTGGAGGAAGTGGTGGTCAGGGCCGGGAAGCAAAAAAGCAGGGCCTTGAATGAGGCAGCTGTAGTGAGCGCGAGGCAGTTTAGCGTCGAGGAAGCTGTACGTTATGCCGGAACTAGGAATGATCCAAGCAGGATGGCACAAAATTTTGCCGGCGTAAGTGGTGCCAATGATGCAAGAAATGATATCATCATTCGCGGTAATTCTCCTGCGGGTGTTCTCTGGCGAATGGAAGGCATTGATATACCCAATCCCAATCATTACAGTACACTTGGATCCACCGGCGGACCGGTTACCATTTTAAACACCAATACATTAAAAAATTCGGATTTTATTACCAGCGCTTTCCCGGCACAATATGGCAATGCATTGGCCGGTGTATTTGATCTGCGGATGCGGAACGGCAATGACGAAAAATATGAATTCCTCGGGCAAATGGGTTTTAATGGTTTTGAATTCGGCGCTGAAGGACCTTTGAGCAGTAAGACAAAATCATCTTTTTTATTCGATTATCGGTATTCATTGATTGCGGTGATCCAGAAGGTAGGGTTGACGGTGGGTACTGGTTCAGCTACACCGTATTACCAGGACATCAATTTTAAAGTAAACATACCCACCCGAAAAGCAGGTACATTCAGTTGGTTTGGTTTGGGCGGGGAAAGCCATATAAAGTTTGACGCCATTGACAAGGATAATTTATATTCTACCAATGACGGGAGTTTGCGTGACAGGAATTTTCATTCATCAACAGGCGTAACGGGGCTGACACATACTTATTTTTTCAATTCAACTGCTTCCGGAAAATTAATGCTGGCTGTTTCAGGACTTGATTCCAAATACAGGGAAACATTCTACAACACCCAACCTGACAGTATTGCTTTTTATAAGAAGAATACACAAATAAAATATTACGCGGGGTATACCTTTAATAAAAAATTCAATTCGAAAAACCAGCTCACAGCCGGTACAGGAGCTGACTTCAACAGACTGAAATTAAGGAACGATTATATACCCAACGGAAGCCCCGTTTTGACTACTCTTTTTGATACGAAGAAGAACGCAGTTTTACTGAAAAGCTTTATCAATTTCGCTCACCGCTTTTCTGATAAACTGTCTTCTAACCTGGGAATGTATTACCAGTTGTTCACATTAAATAATTCGCAGAGCATTGAACCAAGGTGGAATATCAAATACCAATTCAGACCCAACCAATCATTTTCATTTGGTGCAGGTTTGCACAGCCAGGCACAACCGCTGGAAGTTTATTTTTATGAGACCAGGAATGCCGGCGGGCAAACGGAACTGACCAATAAGGATCTGGGATTTGTGAAAAGTGCACACGGCGTACTGGGTTATGATATAAATTTTTCCAGGCATCTCAGGCTAAAAACAGAGTTATATGGCCAGTATATTTATAATGCTGCGGTAGAAAAAACAGCTTCTTCTTTTAGTATGCTCAATTCAGGCGCTGATTTTTATTTCCCGGATAAAACAAACCTGGTAAATGATGGTAAGGGGTACAACTATGGCGCTGAACTGACTATCGAACGATTCCTTGACAAAGGTTTCTATTACCTGTTCACCGCTTCTCTGTTCGAATCGAAATACCAGGGTAGCGATCGTGTATGGCGTAATACGGCTTTCAATAGTCATTTTGCCCTGAATTTCCTGGGAGGAAAAGAATTTAAAATAAATGCGAAAACATCTTTTGGGATTGATACCAAAATTGCCTGTGCCGGCGGACAGCGATATACACCATTTGATTTTGCGGCATCCGCAGCGGCAGGCTACGTAGTATTTAAAGAAAATGAAGCCTATAGTTTGCAAAATGATACTTACCTCCGGTGGGATCTCAAGGTCTCTTATGCACGTAATGGAAGAAAGACTACGCAGAAATGGTATATTGATTTCCAAAACCTGACCAACAGGAAAAATATTTATATCAGGACGCTAAACCCAAAAGAAGGGACGACCGGGGTGATTAACCAGATCGGCTTTTTTCCGAATATCAATTACATGATCACCTTTTGATTTTATTAACTTTACCTTATGTGGCGCGCCAGTTCTAAAATAGGGTTTGATGACCGGTTGGTTACAGCGCTGCTGGTACCGGGAATTTCATTGATCATTCCTTTCGTTTTTTTCGGGATGCGGCTTGACCAGCCTCCCTATCTTACCTGGAGAGCATACTTGTGTGTAGTGATCATCACAACAGTAATCTGGTTGGGTAACCGTTACATCATGATATGGGCACGTGCCCGTTACCCTCAATTTGAAGTGGTACGAAAGCGGCTGCTTACCCAATCACTGGTCATGCTGGTTTATACATTACTTTCCAATAATATACTTGGCTATGTACTAGATGTTTGCGGTTTAAAGGAACATCGCAATATTCCGGGACATGACCTGTACATGGTTGTAGTCACTACTAATGCCGCGGCTATTTTCTGTTCATTGACGGTGGTGGCTATTTACGAGAGTATTTATTTTATGAATGAGCTGAAAAACTCAGTAGAGGAAAAGGAGATGCTGAAAAGAGAAAGCCTGAAAGCGCAATTGGATGCATTAAAAACGCAGGTGAACCCGCATTTCCTGTTTAATAATCTCAATACACTCAGCTCAGTGATCCCGGATAACCCCAGGCAGGCAGTAGATTTTGTGCAGCAGTTGTCAAAAGTGTACCGGCATATCCTGGAAGTAAAAGACGAACAAAGTATTCCATTACAGGAAGAGCTGGATGTGATGAGGGCTTATGCTTTTTTATTGCAGACAAGGTTTGGAGATAATTTGGATATTAAAATCAATGTGCCCGATAATAAGCTGCAAAAGAAAATAGTTCCGCTCTCGCTGCAGATATTGATGGAAAATGCCATTAAGCACAATATTGTTTCGTCGGATAAGCCGCTGAAGATTGATGTATTTGCGGAGAACGGGAGATTGGTCGTAAGCAATAACCTTCAAAAGAAGAGCCAGTTAAATGAATCTACGGGTATAGGTTTGGATAATATCCGCAACCGCTATAAGCTTTTAAGTGAAAAGCGGGTGGAGGTAACGGAGAATGGCTCCAATTTTACTGTATCTATTCCACTGATTGAAAATTGATATGCAGGTAATAATCATAGAAGATGAAATACCGGCGGCCAACCGGCTGGCCAAAATGCTGCAGGCTATCAGCGATGAAATGGAGATCATAAAAAAGATCGACAGCATTGAATCGGCCGTAAAGTTTCTACGCTCCGCAGACAATGTGGATCTTATTTTCATGGATATTCAACTGGCGGATGGATTGAGCTTTGATATCTTTCAGCAAACAGAAGTCAGGTCACCGGTTATTTTTACCACCGCTTTTGATCAGTACACTTTGAAAGCTTTCAAGGTTAATAGTATCGATTATTTATTAAAGCCCATAGATGAGACGGAACTGCAGCAGGCGGTAGATAAATACCGGCAGCTTTATCATAAAAAAGAAAATGGTTTTTCAGACAAGATCCTGAAACTGGTGCAGGAGATGAATACCGCCCGTTATAAAGAACGTTTGCTCATTAAGCGGGGACAGCAACTGAGTTATCTTAAAATTGAAGCCACGGCTTATTGTTATGCCGATGGCAAACTTTGCTATGCAGTGGATTTCAGCAGCAACAAGTATTTGCTGGAAAATAATCTTTCACAACTGGAGGAACAACTGCAACCCACTAAATTTTACCGTATTAACCGTCAACTGCTCGTGAATATTGAAGCGGTAAACAAGGTGCATACCTGGATTGGCGGAAGACTCAAACTGGAGCTTTTACCTTCCACTCGTGCGGATACCGTCGTAAGCCGGGAACGGGTGAATGGGTTTAAAGAATGGCTGGGTCAATAAGTTGGATGTTGGAAGTTCAATGTTGTGCGTCCAACAGTAGAAGATTTTTCCTGGATAGCCATATTTCTTAAACCTTCAATCTCCAACATCATTTCTGTTGTTCCTTCCTTCGCTTCATCTCCTCTTCTGCATATCCGAATACTTTCTTCATCATATCCGTTTTACGGAATTCAAGCTTAGTGCGGATATTCTCTTCTTCATTCGCTACGTTGACAAACATGCCATCAATGGCACGGGCAGCGATAAAATCTGTAAGACTGGGCTCGAGGGGCTTATTGATAAAAGGAATTTTGTTATAAGCGGTAGCGATGGTGCTCCAGTCTTTATTGGCTCCTTCTA
>JAUZOA010000029.1 GCA_030706685.1 Bacteroidota bacterium | reverse complement strand
TTCCAATATTATAACTGGTACACCAATAATTTCGGCACACTGCTCGGTACCGGAGAAACCATGACTATGACTTCACCACCGGCACCGGGTACAACGATCCATGTAGAAGTGATTCCTTATAATGGTTTCGGATGCAGCGATACGCTGGAAGTACCCTTTACCGTAGGTTTCCCGGTTGCCAATGCAGGCCCTGACAAATCTTTGTGTATTGGAACCCCTGTCTCCATCGGAAGCAATACAATTACGGGCTACAGTTATTCATGGGCGCCTGCCTATTTTCTGTCAAACCCCAATATAGCTTCGCCATTAGCGAATCCTCCGGCAGATACTACTTATATTGTTACAGTCACCAACAATGCTTCAGGTTGTACAGCACAGGATACAGTTACTGTTCATGTTAATCCAAAACCGGTGGCAGGATTTAATTCCCCGCCTCCCCAATGCCTGGCAGGTAACAGTTTTACTTTTACCAATACTTCTACTGTCAGTGTTGGAGGTTTAGCCTATAGATGGAATTTTGGTGACGGGAATACTTCCACGCAAGCCAATCCAACACATACTTATTCCAGCGCGGGAGTGTATAGCGTAAAACTTGTCGTGACCAGCAATAATGGCTGCAAGGATAGTATTATACATTCTGCCGTGACCGTTAATGCCAATCCTCCCGTAAAAACAAACCCTGATCTTTCCATTTGCAGGGGCAATAGTGTGCAATTGCAGACAACCGGCGCCCTGTCTTATACCTGGAGTCCCGCGCAGGCCTTAAGTTGCAGTGATTGCTCTAACCCGATAGCAAACCCGCTTACCAATGCCAGTTATATCGTTAAAGGAATTGATAATGCCGGTTGTCCCGGTTATGATACGATCAATATCACCGTTTTTCAACCCATCCGGATAGATGTGTCGCCGGATAGAACAATATGCAATGGCCAGTCCATAAACCTCCAGGCAACCGGTACTGCAGCATCTTATACATGGTCCCCTGCCCAAAGTCTAAGCAACGCAACAATCACCAATCCCATAGCTAGCCCAACAACCACTACACAATACCGCGTCGTTGGTTTTGACGGGCATAATTGTTTTACAGACACAAGTTTTGTAACCATAACAGTAAATCCAACACCGGCCATAGATCTTGGCCCGGACCTGAATCTATCTACCGGAACCATTTATCCCCTGGCTTCGGTAGTTCAAAATGGGCCTATTACCTCCTGGCAATGGTCGCCCGCGACAAATCTCAGTTGTACAGATTGCCCTGATCCCTCAGCTACGATTAAGAATGATATTACTTATCATGCAACAATTAAAAATATCTACGGTTGCGTCGCTAACGATTCCATACATATCCGGACTTTCTGCGAAGGCTCACAGGTATTTATTCCGAATGCCTTTACGCCTGACGGAGACGGGGTAAATGATATTTTAATGGTAAGGGCAAAAGGAATTCAATCGGTTCGTTCATTCAGGATATTCAGTCGCTGGGGTGAACTGATCTTTGAGAAAACAAATTTCCAGCCCAATGATCCCGCTTTTGGATGGGATGGGAAAATAAAGGGTGTTACCGGCCCGGCTGAAGTATATGTCTATACCGTTGAAGTGGTCTGCGACAACTTTCAAACTTATCTCTTCAAAGGAAATACTTCCATCCTCAAATAAATCCACCCGAAATGAAAAAAATTATACGCTACCGCTTTTTCATTTTACTCTTACTGAACAGTTTTGTAGCACAGGCCCAGCAGGATATCAATTTTTCCCAGTTTTATGAATTGCCCTTATTGCGAAACCCTGCGCTGGCCGGCATTTTCAACGGGAATGTCCGGTTCACGGCTGCTTACCGGAATCAATGGCAAAGTATCACGGTTCCTTACAGGACGATGGCGCTGGGTTCGGAAATAAAATTCTTCAAAGGCCTTTCATCAGGGGATTTCATCACAACAGGATTCCAGCTAACGAATGACGTGGCCGGCGATTCCAAATTGAAGAGAACGCAATTTTTCCCTGTTCTCAATTACCATAAATTATTAAATGAAGAGAGCAGCAGCTTTATTTCCCTGGCTTTTATGGGTGGCCCGGTCAATGAAAGTTTCGATCCGGGCAAGCTTCAATTCGATGACCAGTTTGTCAATGGAGCTTATAGCGCATCGAATCCCACGAGCCAGACGTTTAGTAAAACCAGTTTCAATTACTGGGATGCGTCAACCGGTTTGAGTTTTACTAGCCTTATCAATAATAACCTGAAATTTTATTTTGGAGCCGGGATGTTTCATTTCACCAAACCCAGACTATCATTCATGACCGACAATGATATCAGGCTGAATAAAAAATATGGATTCAATACCGGGCTTTCCACTTATACCAATTTATACAACAGGATAGTGGTCTATGCCGATTATTTTATACAGGGGGGTAACCGGCTGGCCCAGGGAGGGTTTTTATTCACCCGCAATCTTGATACGGGCGGTGATGATGCCAGGCTGTCTCTTTCCGGCGGGGCGGCTTATCGATGGAAAGACGCTTTTGTTCCTGTTGTAAAAATAAATACCAACCAACTGAGCATAGGATTGAGTTACGATGTCAATATCAGTAAGCTTAGAACAGCTTCTTCCTACCGGGGCGGATTCGAACTGACTTTATCGTATATGGGTCTCTGGAATGCTGAAAACAGCGATGCCGAAAAAGTTCATTGCCCGGCGAATATCTGGTAAAGAGAAGGACCAGGAACAAGGACTCTGGAGGGCTTCCGGATTCGCAGTCCCGGAAATCCTGTACGAAACTCCTTTTGCAGTGACCGATAAAGCAAATCTACTATCAACTCTTCCCGGCTTCTTAAAAATGGGACGGAGCATTATCATTCCCGGGACGAACGTCACTTTTTCCTCGAACTTCCCTCTTTGCTCTTTCTATGTGGTAGTGACTCATTTTGAAAAGTGGGATTGGGATCCCTCTTGCGTCGGGAGGGAAATTTCGTTCAAACAGGTTATTCCCTAATGCGCCGGTTCTCAAGCTACTTCGAAGGGATAACAATATTTCAATCATGAACAAATTTCCCAATTTCCCATTTTCAAAATTCCAAAATGAGCCACTACCGGAATTTGTCCCGGAGATGATGGCCGTGTAGCGAAAACATCCAGGCGGGTGAAGATGAAACCATAAAAAGCCGGCTTTACAGCCGGCCAGCCTTTCGTTGACCCATTTAGCCGGAGTTCGAACATCTTGATGGAAGATTTATCGGAAATTAAGGAATTGTGATCAATGGTCTTCTACGTTTTGTAGTTTCAAGGCATCATTGAGGCAAGTACTGAGTCGCAGATTCAACACAATAACTCTAAACTTTATTATTCTCAATTGTGTTGGGCCACTCCGTACTGCCCGGATTAAAATATGGGAAAATATTCGTCTGCCATCATACCAGCTAACCATATCGTATGTTGGCAGTAGTTTTTCTTTTGTTAGTCAGCAATTTGTATTTTTAGAATATTGCTCGCAATCTTAATTGTAGACTTGTCGTCGATTTCATGGTAAAAATATGTGATATTGTAAACTCCAGGTTTTGTAAGTACAAAAATGTCTTTAAGATTGTATTTTTCATACGCTGAATCTGTCTCATTTGGCGCAAGTTTAATAGGAAAGTTTTTATCTCTCGAACCCCCCGGTGAAAATGCTGATAGCGTACTTTTGCCCCAGTCAGTTCGAGGTACTTCGATGTTATTACTATCGGTTACTACAATTTTGTTATTGCACCAGAAGCCACAGTGCCAGATTCTCACTGTATCTTTCGATACGTTTTTAATAACGTAAGAAATGAGTATGGGGTCTTTCATCGACACCCGTAGATTATTTGTCTTGATTATCGAAGTGCAGGAACTGGATAGCATCAAGTAGAAACTTGATAGCCCCAGACAAGCAGTCAAGGCGAGCAAACATAATAATATGACTCCAGATTGTCGTCTCATTTAAAGTTGCTGTGCGCAGAATTATACCCTATATTAATCAATACAACGAATTTTACCAAACCCATGGTATTAAACAATTGAGTATTCGCATTTTGTTTTGTTACATAGCGGACATTAACCGAACATGCGCTAAATATTAGACCTGGTGGGAAACACCATAAGGCGTAAAAGAAGATGAGAGTGCAGGATGATTTCGTGATCTCCAACAAATGCGGGTTTCAAAGTGGCCGTCAAATAAATAAGAAAGCCCTTTACTCTTGTAAAGGACTTCGTTGACCCACTTAGCCAGGCTTCGAAATGAAAATTTATTAAGAACCAGGGAAATATGCCAATCAGCTCCATTTTTCCCGGGATCTTTGTATTAAACCGATTGAAAATGAAATTGTTGACTTGCGCCGGGCCATGTCCCTGCTTCCGGTGCAATCTTATTGCTCTATAATTATCGCCGGCTTGTTCCAATCTTCAACTTTCGGGTTTCAGCGGTCGGACAATGCCTGATCCTTGTGCCATCCTTGTGCCATCCTTGTGCTATCCTTGTGCTCTCCCGTTTAAGTACACATAGATAGCACAAGGATGGCACAAGGATTAGACAAGGTTGATACAGAAAGCGAAGGTTTTCCGGCCTTAAAACCATGCAGGTTTTCCCTGGAACGGGTATTTTATCCCGGTTGAAAAATTCATTCGTCCCAGCCGTGCAGGCCAATCCTTCGCTGGCTGGTAGTGTAATCAGGGCAATGGCCCGGGATCTGCCGGGCAATAAAGGGGGGAGTTGAAATAACCATTTAAATTCCTGGATATAACAAATTCGTTTAGAGGCTATAATTGCCTTTACTTAATTTTCTATCTCCGGCTGTTTCAGTTATCAATCTCTGCGTCAAAGAAACCAAGATCGGCGAGAACACGCCCGGGATCAGTATAATTCAGCAAGGTATTTTTGATAATGACCGTCATGTCTTCCCGGCTGGAGTTGAAGGAGGCCTTGATCAGGGAAAGTTTATAAGAATTGATCTTAAAAAAAGCTAAACGGGCAGTCTGGGCCGTATGCTCATCTATAAAATGAAATTCCTGGGCAATATGTGCCTGGTCGTTGTGGTATGGTTGGTTCATACGAACGGATATTGGTGGTTTTCAAATATTGGATTAGTCTTTAAACGCAAAAAAAATCACAAAATTGTTTTAGCCCTGCCGCTGTGGATTAATTTATTTTCTTCGTTTTGTCCTTGTCCAGCGCATCCATATACTTTTTTACTTCCCCAGGGTAAATACTGATAAAATGCGAACGTATCATGGCAGCAATGGGCGCTTCATGCCCCGAAAGCTGGAGGACGATAGCCCTGGACCCCTGTTTGGGCATGTGGCAATCAATGCAATTTTTCTCCAGGGAACTGACCATGCCCGGTTTTATTTTACAAAATGTTCCATGCTCCTTGTTATGACAGGTCATGCATCTCTGGGAAAATAATTCAATTTTTCCCCTTTCGTTTTCATGTGTATTATGACAGGTAATGCAGGTCATGGTATCACTCATGATAAAACATTTACTGTCTCTCAGCAATCCATATTGATTGCCGTGCACATCAATATTATCAGAAGAAAGATGCGCCGCTTTAGCCGTATCCATTTTAAAATAGTCGGTTAAAGCGTCGCCGGCTGTAAATGAAAAAGAAGGTTTTGTCTTCGTCAATTGCCCTCCATGACACAAAGCGCAGAGATCAAGACTTTGCTGTCTTGAAAATGAAGCGGGATTAAGTATATATCTCCCCTTTTTTTCATTAGGGTTTTGGAGGTGAAATTCCACATGACTGGCGGCAGGGCCATGGCATTTTTCACAATCCACCCCGAATAGTATACGATCGCGGTTAAATTCTTCCGGCTCCTTGCCCGGGGAGGATATCATTTCAGCATAAGTGGTATGACATTCCAGGCAGCGCGATGTAATAATCCTGTTGATAACAACTTTGTTGGGATAACCCGGGCTATTCGCCCATTTATGAGCCGCGGTAAAATAAGATATAGGTAATTGAAGAGGCCAGTTTTTTCGCCAGTAGATATATGTCTGGCCTTTCGCGCCTGACCCAACAACTATATTGAATGGCAGGATCGCTTTTTGAGCCCCCTGGTAATATATAACCTGGAACAAACCGCTGTCTCTTTTTTCCATGTCTGCGAAAAGCGATGCGTTATAAGCATACCTGTTCTCACCGGGCGCAAAACTTCCTTTGATGTATTCCTCTGAAGCGGGCCGGGAAGTCAGGTAATGAGGAGTATGAATATGACTGGCATAAATATCTTTATGACAACCGGCGCATTTTGCAGAACCGGCGAATTGGCTGAATTTATCCTTATCGGATACGGATGGCTTTCCCTTGTCCCTGTTAATACACCGGGTAAGAAAGAAAACCAGGGTAACAATCACCCATATAATCACCGTAGAACGCCTGGGCAATACAAAGCTTTTCATCATGACAATCAATTAGGAAAGAAGTAAATTAAGGAATTTATTCTTACTCGCTTAACATTTAAGTTGTCTTAGCGTCCGAGTTTGAACGCCGGCTTATAAACTGTTTGAGACGTTGATCACAGGAACAATATAGTATTTCACTCAGTAAATGCGGCAAGATTCTTCAGCGTTGACTCCATGCCTTTATCATGATCCTCCGGCCGGATTCCAACCGGTACGTTCTCGCAAAGGATTGTAACTTCAGTACCTCCCTGCACAGGAACCAGAGTTGTAGTGATTGTCATCGCTCCCGCGAAAGCAGGATTGTCAGATTCAAATTCGACTAATTCAACGATACGCTGATCAGGGATCAATTCCAGGAACTTCCCTTGAAACACATCAGCGTGTTCTGATGTTTTGCCACGCACCGTGTGATTCATATCAGTATATCCGAATGACATTTGAAAGGTTCCGCCCTCATGAGAGTCGAAGGCATAGATTTGGCATCTCATCCCCTCGGGGGGTCTCCACGAGGCAACAGCCTTTGGATCCAAAAATGCCTGGTAGATTCTTTGCGGAGATGCCCTGATAATTTTTGAAGCAGAATCTGATCTTTTATTTCCAACTGCTGTCATTATCTTTTCCTCCTTACAGTTGTAAAATTACGCTTCCTGCTATTAACATAAAAAGGCGGCTCTCTCTCAATAATAGAGTTCAAACTAAAACAATACCAGGTTACCGAAAGTAACGCAATTTGATTTTTTCGATTTTGAAAAGTGGGATCCCGATAACTATCGGGAGGGAAATCATTGCTGTCCGGGGAAAATTGTGATCACTTAATTTATATTGACTTGCACGATACGTTCCTCCGGAACGTAGTGGGACACTCAAATGAATTAGCTACCCACGATATGCCCCGATGGGGCATGAAAGTCTCCTGCATTTATTTATTGTTCTGCATCATTGCCCCGGGGTTTTCCCGTGTTCCGGCGGAACACATCGTGGGTAGACAGGTGAGAGGGTCGGCGAAGCGTTCCCTCGGAACGCCTCGTGCAGTGTACCGGGATAAGAAGATTTCTAAAAGCAGGCCCCCATTTATATCAGCATGCTCAAGACCTTGATTGTACTGGTTTTTAATAATACACATTCATTTTTCCCGGACAGCAATGATTGGGAAATCGCCCTATTTCCAACCTTTATGACTTTCAACAAATTTCCCGATTTCCCTCCCGGTGCAAGAGGGACCATTTTTCCCAATTATCCAACTGAACTTCTGCCCGCCTCAATTGGAAATAAAGGTCTCGGCTTTCTTCACTTTCATTTGCCTGTCCAGGTAAAACAGGAACTTATAAGATGTATGGACGGCTGTTTTCTTATCTGCAAACTCGGTGTCCGTGATCACAAACTTATGCTCAATGGTCCAGGCGATGTCAAGATCTTTGTCCTCATGGTTCATTAGTTCACCGAAAGAAACAGGCTGATAAGAAAGATCTTTAAATAGTTTGCCGGTTATATAATCCCCGATTCTTTCACTGGCAAACTCTTTGGCCGACCGGTTAATCTGGGCCCCTGCAAAAAGGGGCAGAAAGAGCAATGATAATAAAACTGACCGCATAACATATAGTTTAGAGGTTATTGATAGGTTTATAAGCGGCCACGAAGAGAATTAAAGTTATCAATAAGCAAGTGAATCTTCCCGGGCGAAATGATGAGCGGCACTGCCATAGGGCTGTCAGTGGCTCCCTCTTTCTTTGTAGCTCAAATAAATCTTAATCAAATGCAGCAGTTCCCGGTCATCAAAGGTGAATTACCGATCGCCCCTTCCCCCACTTCTTCGAAAAACGATTTTGATTTTTATGCGGGCAAATGGAATATCCGTAACCGAAAGTTAAAAACAAGATTGAATCATTGTACTGAATGGATTGAATTCGAAGCCGGGCAGGAGATGTTTAAAGTATTGAATGGACTGGGCAACGTGGATTTTTTCAAAACAGGAACAGGAGATGACCTGTTTGAAGGGATGACGCTTCGTCTTTTCAACCCGCAAACGAGGTTATGGAGTATTTACTGGGCAGACAGTAATAAAGCTGTATTGGATACACCTGTTACCGGTTCTTTTGAAAATGGCATTGGCCGTTTTTACGCGGAAGATATTTTTGACGGAAAGAATATTTGGGTGATGTTTCTATGGGATGCTTCAAATCCCGATGAGCCCGTATGGAGCCAGGCTTTTTCGGAGGATAAGGGAAAAAGCTGGGAATGGAATTGGTATATGTATATGACCAGGGTAAAATGACGATAGCTTATTTCGAAAAGTAGCCCAGATGCAAGAGGGATCTCCATTCCAAAACCTGGTAGGCCCGGTAAAAACCCGCTCGTTTAAATGATAAAACGCTGTATATTTAAACTTACTGGCTATACCGGAAGCGATAGCCGGTAACTCCTGAATAAAACTGCTTGCACATGAAAAACAGGTTCTTTATTATATTATTGTTGACTGGAATTTTTTCCTGCCAGTCTGATCCCGGCAGCGAGGTTAAAAAAGATGAATTAAAAACCATCCTGTCCGATTATTACAATGCGATGGCCCGGAAAGAGCTTGCCAAAATGAATGCGCTCACTACCCATGATTTTGTTCTTTTTGAAAATGGTGATGTGTTCAATAATGAAAGCGCTGTAAGAGCGGTCGAAGAGATGGGCGCCTTCACTGTCCAGTTTAAGTTTGACAGCTTAAATACCTATTTCGGCAAAGCGAATGCTTCGGCCTATTATTTCAGGGAAGCAATTCTTACTGCCCGCGACAGTACCTCCCTATCCGTAAAATTCCTGGAAAGTGCTACGTTCGAGAAGCAAGATGGTAAATGGAAAATAAGATTCCTGCATTCATCGAAGCGAAAATAAAAAGGGTTGTTACAGGGAGTGCGTGGATCACGCCATATTTAATACATCGCGTCAAATACATGCTATGATATTCAAAAAAACTTTCTGCAACCCTGCTGGTCATTACAGTCTTTGCCGCTTTTATCCTGTTCCTGCCTGCTTTTAGCAGTACCGGCATATCCCTTCTTCATAATACGGGCCCGAAAAAAGAACTGGGGGATACTATTCCTGCTGAAGACAGTTCTGTTATGGGTAATACTATTTTTACAAAAGTAGAAAAAGAAGCCTATTTCCCCGGAGGCCTGCAAAGCTGGAATAAATTTCTTGAAAAAAACCTTAATGCCGGTGTACCTGTTGAAAACGGCGCCCCGATCGGCAAATACACCGTTACTATACAATTCATCGTGGACATTGATGGAAAACTTTCAGGATTCAAGGCTCTCTCCGGGCAAGGGTATGGCATGGAAAATGAAGTGATCAGGGTCTTACAAAAATCTCCCCGATGGATACCTGCCGTTCAGGATGGCCATCCTGTAAAAGCATACAGGAAACAATCCTTTACTTTCTACGTGACAAAAGAGTAGAAGAAAAGGTTGACAATCCTTATTTTGTTATCTTGTTTTAATGAATCCCTCTCTCGCCCGGGTAATCATTTCCATGCTGGCAGGCATAATGCTGATCATTATACTGACCACGAGGTGGCGCCTGGCAGTATTTTTTTCCATGCTGATCGCCTGTCTTGCCACCGGCATGGGTGTAAGCATGCCGTTGCCTGAAATCATCAGTACTGCCAAAACAGGGTTTGGCAATATCATGCAATCACTTGGGTTTATTATCGTGCTTGGCACTACGCTGGGCGTTTTCCTCGAACATACAGGCTGCGCCAAAGTAATGGCGAATTATATATTGGAAAAAACAGGTAAGAAAAATGCCTCACTGGCTATCGGTATTACCGGCTTTATAGTGGGTCTTCCTGTCTTTTGCGATTCGGGATATATCGTATTAAACGGGATAAACAAATCATTGATCAGGAAAACCGGTCTTCCCGTTATTACCATGAGTGTATCACTTGCAGCCGGATTATATGCAGTACATTGTTTACTTCCGCCCCACCCCGGCGCTGCTTCCGCTGCCGGTACTATCGGTGTTGATTTTGGCAAACTCCTTTTATACGGCATCATCGTCGCTGTTCCCGTAATGCTGGCGGGATATTGGTGGGCCGTATATGCCGGTAAAAAAATTCCTGCTCCCACGATCAATGATGATGAAATACCTGAAGACCAAAGTTTGCAGCCACCTGTTTTAAAAGCTTTCCTGCCGGTGATCATTCCGATTATTTTGATTGCAGCAAAGTCATTATTGTCGAACATCGTTCCCACCGGTAAGTGGTCAGGGAATTTACTGGCGATCGGAGATCCCGTCATCGCTTTATCTATTGCTGTATTGCTGGCGGTGAATGCGAAAAGAGACTGGAATAAAAATACTTTAAGTGTATTACTGCACGAAGCGCTTGAAAAAGCCGGAACTATTCTTCTTATTATCGGCGCAGGCGGTGCTTTCGGCGCGATACTCGCTGCCACAAATATCGGCAACCATCTGGGGAAGCTCAGTTCATTGAATACGCTTGGACTGCTGTTCCCCTTCCTGCTTACTTTTATTTTAAAAACCGCCCAGGGATCTTCCACCGTAGCTATTATCACCGCCGCGTCTATTGTACTTCCTTTGCTTACCGCTCTTGGTCTTGATAGCAGTAATGGAAGATTATTGACGGTGCTGGCAATGGGCGCAGGATCCATGATGATATCCCATGCCAATGATGCTTATTTCTGGGTGATCGCCAGATTTTCCGGTATTGATATGAAAACAATGCTTAAAGCGTATTCCGTTGCAACAATCATTATGGGAATAACGGCGATTGCAATAGTGTGCCTCTTATCCACAATACTATTATAAAAGAACCAGGACCTGGTTTCTTTTTTCCATTCGCGGAATCCTGCTTACGAATCAATTATACCCGGGAAAAATAAAATGATGACACGCATCATTTGTTTAATAGGTTTTGTTTGTTACTTTTCCGGCATATTTCATTTCCTACTACAAGACATGAGAAAAATGTTTTATATTAGGAGAACGACAGGACAGGCACCCATTAACCACATTAACGTAAACCTTAAACTCTTCCACATGAAAAAGCTTCTGCTTTTTGCAATACCCCTGTTTGCAACCCTCTCACTTACCGCTCAAAAAAATAAGAACAATGATCCCGATTCTCCTCCTTTTGGAAAGGTGGACAAAGCCGATCTCCTGATGAAAGAATGTGATTTTGATAACAAGGCAGAAGCCCTGGTATTGGTAGACGAAGCCCAGATGGATTATATCCTTGGCTCTGAGGGAATGGAAATGAAAAAAAGGGTAAGGATCAAGATTCTTTCTGACAGGGGATTCGAACGCGCCAATATTCATCTCCCTTACGAGAGCGGGAAAGATGGAGAGCAAATAAGTAACCTGGAGGCCCAGACCTATAATCTTGACCCCGGCGGGAATATCATCGTTACCAAAGTGGATAAGAAACTGATTTATGACAAAAAACTGAATAAGAGAGAGTCGGAAAAAGTATTCACATTCCCGGAAGTAAAGGCCGGTTCCGTCATTGAATACACTTATAAAGAATCCGGTCTGGGTCTTATTGACTGGTATTTCCAGGAAACCATCCCTGTCAAATACAGCCGCTTTACGATCGATTTCCCGCTGGAGATTGAGGTAAATGTTACACCATACTGTTCCAGGCAGTTTGAACAAAAGAACGAATCAACTTCAACGAGGTACAACAAGACCTATGTAATGAGGAATGTAGCTGCCTTCCGCGATGAACCCTATATTATTAATGATGATTATTACCGGGATCGTCTTGAAACCAAGATAATAGCATGGACCTTCGACGGAAAAAGAAATTTCAGGGTTGTCAATTGGATGGATGTCATAAAACATCTTATGGAAGATGATGATTTTGGCGTTCAGCTCAAAAAAAATATTCCCCGGACTGCCGACCTGGATGAAAAACTGAAAACCATTACAACACCTTACCTGAGGATGAAAACGATTTATAAATACGTTCAGGATAATATGCAATGGAATGAAAGCACCGGCATCTGGGCCCTGGACGGGGTAAAATCAGCATGGAAAGATAAAAAAGGTACAGTAGGGGAAATAAACCTGATATTAGTCAACCTGCTCAAAGATGCCGGGCTGAATGCTCACCCTGTATTGGTCAGCACCCATAATTTCGGGGTCGTGAATACGATGGACGCAGGCACTTACGACTATCCCGGCTATCACCAGTTCAATAAAGTAATGGCCTATGTAGACCTGGACGACAAAAACTATGTGCTGGATGCTTCCGAGAAATCAACGCCGGCTCACCTGATACCAGAGGATGTAGTAAGCACGGAGGGATTGGTCATCGAAAAAATTGAAACCTCGCAATGGGGCTGGAAGCAACTATTTGATAAAGATATGCTCGCGAAAAATATCATTCTCGTGAACTCACAGATAGATGAGACAGGCAAAATGAGTGGCGAAGTAACGGTAACCAGCTTTGATTATTCCCGTCTCGACAGGTTGCCAACCGCTAAGAAAGGAAAAGACAAATTTATTGAAAAATATATAACAGGTTCCAACCCCGGCATGAAGATAGATGATGTTGTATTCGAGAATCTTGAATCCGATAGTTTACCGCTGGTACAAAAGATAAAATTCAGCCAGCCATTAAATTCTTCCGGCGACTACACTTATTTTTCATCCAACATACTTACAGGGCTCGAAAAAAATCCATTCATTGCTGATAATCGTTTTTCGGATGTCTTTTTTGGCAACAACCAAAGCTATTTGGTGATCGGGAATTTTTTGCTGCCTGAAGGGTATGAAATCGAAACGCTCCCTAAAAATATCCGGATGATAATGTCCGATACCAGTATCAGCATCACCCGGAGAGCCGAAATATCAGGCAATAATCTTATGACGAAAGTTCAGTTGGATTTCAAGAAACCCTTTTACCCGGCTTCACAGTATGAAGAACTGCACGAATTCTACAAACAACTTTTTGACCTGCTGAATGAGCAATTTGTAATGCGCAAGAAAAAATAAGACCATGATGTGTACTAAAATCAAACCAAACAAAAGCATTCTGTATATCCTGGTCTCCTGCTTTTCATGTATAGTTGCTTCAGGACAAACGGGGCCCTATTCCCTGACAACCGTACCGGAGGCAGTCAGGAACAAGGCCAACGTTATCATGCACTCCGAGAATATAGAGCTGCAGATAGACGGACCTGATAAAGTGAACTTTAAAGTTCACCAGGTCTTCACGGTTGCTAATGAAGATGGCAAAAGAAATCTCTTCTTTACTGAATATAGTAACCGGTTCATGTCATTGGAAGATGTGGAAATAAGGGTGTACGATGCCAACGGAAAGCAGGCAGGAAAGTATAAAAAAAAGGAGATGAGAACCGAAGCTGAGGGAGAAGGGTTGATCCCGGATGGTTACCTGACTTACTTCAAGATTCCGGCGACTTCGTATCCTGTTACCGTGGATATCCAATATGAAAAGAAAATTAAAAGCACTTTGACGCTTCCGGATTACGAGTTTATTGAACCGGAAGAAGGCGTAGTGGAGTCAAATTGCACCGTGAGAGTTGTTCCGGATATAGGCTTTCGTTACAAAGCCAGGAATACATCCGTTGAACCGGTTATTACGGATGATGGAAAATACAAAGTATATACATGGAGCGTAAAAAATCTTGCACCTCTTGAATACGAAGAAGGCGCTGTAGCCACTAATGTGAGATATCCCCATATACAGTTTGTAACCGATAAGTTTTCTTTTTTAGGATTTGACGGGGATCTTTCAAGCTGGAAAAGCCTGGGAACCTGGATGAAAGGATTATATGATGGCCTGGACGTTTTACCCCAGGAACGGCAACAATTCTTTGTCAATCTTGTAAAGGACGCTAAAGATGAAAACGAAAAGATAAAACGGATATATGATTACCTGCAGCATAATTTCAGGTATGTAAGCATTCAACTGGGCATCGGCGGATTCCAGCCTTTTTCTGCAGAATTCACTGACAAGAAAAAATATGGCGATTGCAAAGCGCTCAGCAACTTTATGAAGGCAGCTTTAAAGTCCGTCGGCGTTAAAAGTTATGTCGCTATCATTAATGCGGAATATAACCAGGAACCTGTTGATCCGGGTTTTCCGGCTAATGATTTCAATCATGTGATACTCTGCATTCCGCACCCAAAAGACTCGGTGTGGCTGGAATGTACCAGTTCCTCTACTGAATTCAATGAACTGGGAACATTTACGGAGAACAGGAATGCATTGCTGGTAACGGATGAAGGTGGCTATTTAGTTCCTACCCCCACAAGTCATGCTGAATCAAATTATCTCGCAACCCGTACCACGGTAAACGTTTCGGACGACCTGTCAGGACTTTCAGAAACGATGTTTAGCACAAAGGGAGAATGCAGTGAAATGATGGATGAAATCCTCAGGGAAAAAAGGGATGATCAGAAAGAGGCTCTCGTTTTTTATTATGGGTTCAAACAACCGGATGACTTTGAATGGGCCAAAATTGAATCAATGGATGGTCACCAATCAAAATTAAGGATGGCGGTAGCGAAAGTGCCTGAATTTACTGCCGGTAATAAATTATTCATCAATCCCCGGATATATAAAATATGGCCGAAGGCGCTCCCGAAAGCTGAGAACAGGAAATTGGATTTCTATTTTCGTTTCCCGTTTGAAAAAATGGATACGACGATCTTTAAACTTCCCGCGGGGGCAAAGCCTGATGCACTGCCGAAGGAAAATGAGTTAAGCTGTAATTATGCTTCCTTTAAATCGAAATTCTGGTATAACGAAGCTGATAATGCAGTCTATTCTGTAGCTGAACTTATATTAAAAAAACATAAGATCCCTGCTGCTGATTATGCTTCAGTCAAAAAGTTCTTTGATGATTTGATGCAGGCTGATGCTCAAAAGATCGTGATAAAGACGGGAGAAACAAAGGAAAAGAAAGCATTTTAGTAGTCAGTGGGGAATAAGGCTTTCTATTCACCGCTCAGCCATTCATACACTTTCTTACGCATTTCCAGGATCGGCTTAGGGGTATTACAGAGCAAAACATAAAACACTTTTTGGCCGGGCCACCAGCAATAATCACTGATAAAGCCTCCCTGTGAACCGGTATGCCCGATCATCGATTGACCCGCGTCGGTATTGATAAACCAGCTAAGCCCCAGTCTTTGCGGCAATGTATCATTCCAATTCTGAAAGGGATAAACTGTTCTTGACCGGCTGATCCATTCTGCCGGCAGGAAAATATATTTCTGAATGGCCTGTTCATATTTCCAGAGTTCTTCTACGCTGCTCCATACGCCGCCATTACCTGCCGCCGCGAAAGTCGGTTCTTCACCATAATCCAGTTCTTCAAAAGATTTCTGATCATTCAATATGTATCCGTGAGAAACCCCGGATTCAGGATGAGATCCATCGGTAATGGTTGAAGTCATCATACCCGATGGTTTAAAAATAATATCACGGATATATTGCTGCCATTTTTTTCCTGTTACTTTTTCAATAATCAGCGCCAGCCCGTTAAAAGCCGGGTTGGAGTATTTATATTTTGCGCCGGGCTCAAATTGCAGCGTGTCGGTTTGCTTCAGCGGCGCGAAATTCTCTGCATCTTTAGCGGTAAGGTAAAAATCATGTTCTTCCTTTACGCGCCGGCTATCGGGAATCCCGGATGTATGCGTGAGCAGGTGACAGAGTTTTACTTTTTTCGCAATAGCCTCGCTCTTAAAATCCGGGAAGTATTTATAGAGGTTGTCATCCAATGAAAGTTTGCCTTCTTTGGCCAGCCGCAATATTCCATAGGCCACAAATGTCTTGGTGATAGAACCGACATTAAAAAGCGTTTTGCCGGTAACGGGTTCCCGGGTAGTAATGTCCGCGATGCCAAAGCCTTTTTCATAGATCATTTGATTATCTTTTACAATCAATACAGCGCCGCCCGGTTCCCCGGGTTTAAAATATGCCTGGAATAATGAATCGAATTGCATGGTTGTTTGTTTTGAATATTGCGCCATCATGCCGGCAGGAACCAGGCACATAAACAGGGAAAGATATTTTATCATGTTATGAAGATAGGGAAGAAAGCAACTTTTTATTAATCATTTTATGAAAGGCGTGCCGAAAAAGTTTGAAAAAATCAGGTTCTGATAATCACCATCTTTACGGGCTTTAATTTTTACAAAATAGACTATTTTCGGTCTTGCAGAACGCGGTATTGACCCGCTTTTGGATTTTGATGGTATAGGTTGAACTCAATAAACAATAACAATACTTCATTTGTATGAAAAAAATATTATACCTATCCTTGCTCCTCTTCCTCACCCTGGCATCGATAGCTCAGAAAAAAGCTGTTACAGAAACAGGAGAAGAAGTCATTCTATACGAAGATGGAACCTGGAAATATCTGAATGATTCAACTCATGTAAAGAATGAGATCCTGGTGAATCCCAAAAAGTTCGCTAAAAACGATAATTCGACCTTTTTACTGAAAAGTACAAAGACCAATATTGGTATATGGCTCGATTCAAAAAAATGGAGTTTTAAGAAATCAGGTGCGGGTGAAGTTTCTGAATATGGCTTACAATCAAAAGAAAAAGATTTGTATGCGATGCTAATAACTGAAAAAATTGAGATCGCCCTTGAATCACTGGAAGAAATAGCTCTTACTAATGCAAAAGAGGCGGCACCGGATACAAAGATCATAAAACACGAATACCGGACTGTCAATGGCAAAAAGGTGCTGCATTTACAAATGACTGGCACCATCCAGGGTATAAAATTTATTTATAGCGGTTATTATTATTCCAGCCCGAAGGGTACTGTCCAGTTTTTGGCCTATACCTCTCAAAATCTTTTTAAAGATTACGAGGAAGACATAGATGAATTGTTGAATGGCATGGTGACGCTTGACTAAAAGGCCCGGCAGCAGAAGTGAAGCGGGACAATGCAACTTGTTTTATAATTGCATTATAGCATCCCATACCTGGCGCAATACCGGGATGCCTTGCTCCAAATTCCGTCTCCTGGTTTCAAGTATTCTTTCCCCCGGATATACAATTCTGCTCTCCTTATCGATTGCAACCGATTGATGATAATCACGGATAATATTTTCTAAAAGAACAGGAATAGTTGATTGGTTACCAAGCTTTGAAATATCTATGGCAATAAATACCTGCGAGGAATATTCAGCTTCTTTCCTGCTTATCTCATGTGTTGACAAACCACCCGATAATAAAGCCGCCAGCATATCCAGCATCAACGAAAGACCAGCGCCCTTCCAAAAACCCACAGGCAGCAGGCGGCCTGACTCAATGATGGAAGCCGGGTCCTTTGTAAGGTTACCTTCTTTATCAAAGCCTCCGCCGACGCTGAGTTTTTCATTTTTCATCTTCGCTAATTCGAGCGCGCCAAATGAATACTGGCTCATGGCCATATCCAAAACAATAGCTTCATCTTTATAAGGCAATGCTATAACCAGCGGGTTATTCCCTAATCTCTTGTCTTTGGCTCCCCAGGCCGGCATATTGGCAATCGTATTGGTAAAACCTATATAAGCAAACCCCTTTTTAGCGGCCTGCCATCCATAAGTTCCGGCCCGCATCCAATGATTGGTGTTACTTAATGTCACACAACCCATCCCCGATTCCCGGGCAAGTTCCATCGCACGTTCTGTGGCAAACGTTGCATTCAATGGACCCGGGCCAAAATTTCCATCCCATTGTTCGATACAACCGGCCCTGTGTTTGAAGAATGGCTCTGCACCGGGTTTCACATAGTTGTTTAGTACATACTCTATGAATCTCGGGAACCTGTTCACGCCATGAGTGTATACACCGTCTACGCTGCTGGCGGTAAAAATGGCAGCGCATTTTTCGGCTTTATCACCCGTGAACCCGTGCTTAAGTAATATCCTGCTGAAAGCGGATTGCATTTCTGAAGCAGGAACGAGGAGCATTGTTTCTTGCACCAGCATAGATGAATTTCTTATGTAAGAATGAATGATCTAAAGTACATAATTACTGGTGATTAATCCTGCCCGGCTGTAATAAAACAAAAGTGTTTGTCGGAGACGTATAGTATAATTATATTTAGAAACTATTATCCCTTTCATAGGGTTCTTTTTTACCTGTCAATACCCATAATATCATTTGATGATAAAATAAAATACATGAAGATCCTTTTGGTTTTATTTATCCTGCCTGTTCAATTATTTGCTCAAGGTCCGGCATTTTCAAAGGAGGAAGTGTCCCGATGGGAAAAACAAGCTCAAAACGTGACCATTGTCCGGGACAACTGGGGCATTCCGCATATTTATGGCAAGACCGATGCCGATGCTGTTTTTGGGTTGATGTATGCCCAATGCGAAGATGATTTCAAAAGAGTAGAGATGAATTACGCTGAAAAGCTGGGAGGAATATCATCTGTGAAAGGAGAATCTGAATTATATAATGACCTGCTGAACCGGATAGTGATCGACCAGGAAGAAGCTAAAACTGATTATAATAAAGCTCCCGCCTGGCTGAAAAAATTATGCACTGCATTTGCGGACGGCATCAATTATTACTTGTATAAAAACCCGGGTATAAAGCCCGCGCTGTTAACCCGTTTTCAACCCTGGTACCCCCTGTTATGGACCGATGGCAGTATCGGTGCGATCAGCACGGCAGATGTAACCGTCAGTGAATTAAAAAACTTCTATTCAGGGAATGACGAAGCCTTTTCTGTCAATGAAAAACAGGAACAAGACCAGGTTAGCGACCAGAGACTGACGGGTTCTAACGGGTTTGCCTTTTCTCCCAAAATAACTGAATCGGGCAGTGCTATTCTTTATATCAACCCGCATGTCACATTCTATTTTCGCCCCGAAGTCCATATGGTCAGCGAAGAAGGCCTGAATGTATATGGTGCGGTCACCTGGGGGCAGTTCTTCGTGTACCAGGGTTTCAATGAACATTGCGGGTGGATGCATACCAGCAGCGGGGTAGATGCAGCCGACTCCTATATTGAAAAACTGAGTCAAAAGAACGGCAAATGGTTTTATGAATATAATAATAAGAAGGTGCAGGTCACACAAAAGAAGATAACCATTTTGTTTAAAACCGCGAACAATGTAACGGAGTCAAAAACTTTTACGGTCTTATTTACCCGTCATGGACCTGTCCTGGCCAAAAGAAATGGCCAATACCTGAGCGTAAGAGCCGATAACCGCATACTGAATGGATTGATACAATGCTGGCAGCGAACCAAGGCTAAGAGCTTTGAGGATTATAAAAAAACACTTGATCTCCTTGGCAATATTTCCAACAATACCGTATATGCCGATGCAGAAGGCAATATCGCTTACTGGCATGGCAACCGCATTCCTGTGCGTGATCCTACATACGATTGGAGCAAACCTGTGGACGGAACGACAACGGCCACAGAATGGAAAGGATACCATAAAACAGATGAAACGGTTCATTTATTCAATCCGCCAAATGGCTGGCTGCAGAATTGTAACTCCACCCCTTTTACGGTTGCAGGAAACAATAGCCCGAAAAAAACAGATTACCCGGCTTATATGGCCCCCGACGGAGAAAACTTCAGGGGAGTGAACGCCGTAAGGGTACTGGATGAAGAAAAACATTATACGATTGATAAAGTGATCAAAGCCGGTTTCGATACCCGTCTCACGGCATTTGAAATACTTATACCCGCTCTGGTACGATCATTTGAAAAAAATATCAGCTATAGTGATTCATTGTATGCATACCTGGCAGGTCCGGTAAGCGTTCTAAAGAACTGGGATTACCGTTGTGGTGAAAACTCCATCGCTACTACATTGGCTGTTGAATGGGGACAAAAAATTTTACCCGCCATCTTTCGCACAACCGTACCGGGCAATGAAAAGGCAGACCAGGTGGATAAAGCGAAGCAATTTGCCAACACGGCAACAACTCATGATCTCCTGCCGCCATTACTTGCAGTTATTACTGAGTTGCAGAATAAATTTGGTCGCTGGCAGGTAGCGTGGGGAGCCATCAACCGTTTCCAGCGGATATCCGGCGATATTGACAATAAGTTTGATGACGACAAACCGAGTATACCGGTTGGTTTCACTTCTTCGGCCTGGGGCATGCTTCCTTCTTATGCCAGCCGTGTGTATCCGGGCACAAAAAAAAGATATGGGGTTAATGGCAATAGTTTTATTTGCGTGGTTGAATTTGGCAGGAAAATAAAAGCTAAATCATTACTGGCAGGCGGAGAAAGCGGCGACCCCGGTTCAAAACATTTCTTCGACCAGGGGCTGATGTACAGTAAGGGGCAATTCAAAGATGTACTATTTTACAAAGAAGATGTATTGAAAAATGCAGAGCGGAGCTATCACCCGGGGCAATAATTATTGCTGATATTTTTCTTAATCATAAAACAATATTCATTTATAAAACCAGGATCATGAAATCAACAACCTTCTGTTTGTGCTTGTCGTGGCTCACTATCCAGCTATTGGCTGCCAGTCAAACCATGGCACAGGCGCCCAGCCCTATGGTACAACAATTCGTCGGTGTAAAAGGGGATACTCTGGCGCTCACCCATGTCAATGTTGTTGATGGAACCGGTCAGCCGGTAAAAGCTGATCAGACCCTGGTTATTATGAAAGGACGTATTGTTGCAATGGGCAAGTCAGGTAGTGTAATGATCCCTTCCGCCGCAAAGACGCTGGATTGTACCGGTAAAACAATTATTCCCGGTATGATCATGATGCATGAGCATTTGTTTTATGGCGAACGGGTAGCGCCCCAATACCTCGGCATCGAAATGCCGGTATCTTTTCCCAGGCTTTATTTGGCCGGGGGCGTAACAATCATGCGAACCACGGGAAGTGTAGAACCGCAAACCGATTTGAATATCCGCGACCAGATCAGGGATGGTAAAATGCCCGGACCGGATATAGATGTCACCGGCCCTTATATTGAAAGAGCGGGCTTACCCATACCGGAAGTATGGGGTATAAAAAATCCTGAAGAAGCTGCCAGGGAAGTGAGCTATTGGATCGGCATGGGCTGTACATCTTTTAAAGTTTATATGGATATTACGAAAGCGGATCTTACTGAAGTGGTAAGATTGGCGCATCAAAACAATATAAAAGTTACCGGGCATTTATGTTCTGTCACTTATCGTGAAGCAGCCGACCTGGGCATTGACAATCTCGAACACGGTTTCTGGGTAAGCAGTGATTTTGAAAAAAACAAAAAACCGGATAATTGCAATTCTACAGCCCAGTTCATGTCGGTAAGCAGCGTAGACGAAAAAAGCCCGGAGATGAAAGAGCTCATGGCTTACCTGATCAAAAAGAATGTGGCGATTACTTCCACCCTGCCGGTCTTTGAGCCTTATACGGGCCGTGAAGTTTTTCCCGGAGATGCCGGGGAAGCCTTATCACCAGTTGTAAAAGAAGTGGTAGAAAAAAGTGCTGTGTCATTAGTAGGAAAAGATTCTTCCAGCAGGGTGATGTTCAAAAAAGAAATGGCCTGGGAAAAGCAATTCGTGGATATGGGCGGAAGGCTGATGGCAGGTATTGATCCTACCGGCGCGGGCCGGGTGATTCCCGGTTATGCCGACCGTCATATATTGGAATTATTGGTTGAAGCCGGGTTCTCCTTTCCGCAGGCTGTAAAGATCTGCAGTCTCAATGCGGCGGAATACCTTGGCAGGGATAAAGAGACAGGCACTATTTCAGTCGGTAAGCAGGCAGACCTGGTATTGATTAATGGCGATCCGCTGAAAGATATTAAGGCGGTAAGAAATACAGAGTTGGTTTTCAAAAACGGGATTGGTTTTGATTCGAAGAAATTGTTTGAATCTGTAAAAGGAAAAGTTGGGTTGTATTGATTAGAATAGGGATACCACATCCCGCACCATTATAAATCATGAAAAAGGGATCTTAAAAAGACCCCTTTAAAAATTCAGTTACATTTACAAGTAATCATTAGCGTCCCCAGTGTCC
Source organism: Bacteroidota bacterium (assembly GCA_030706685.1). Taxonomy (GTDB): domain Bacteria; phylum Bacteroidota; class Bacteroidia; order Chitinophagales; family Chitinophagaceae; genus VBAT01. The sequence goes on along the minus strand of JAUZOA010000029.1, from coordinate 33,610 downwards.
CACTCTCAGGCCGGTTCCATCACATTTTCCGCAGAGTAAGCTTTTAACACTGGTTCGTTCGAAAAAAGATCACTGACCCTTTCAATCATTTTCTTATACACACCACTGGAATGATAGGTATCAGCATCCTCCCGGGTTTCCCATAGCGTCATTGAGATGTAATCATCAGCCTCATTAACCGGTTCCAGCAACCTGCAATCAAGATTTCCTTTTTGCTTTCTTACGGCTGGAGCAATTTCCCCATTGTAGATGGTTCTTGCTTCTTCAGACCTGCCGGCTAAAAAATTAATGTAAGTGAGTCGTACAAACATGTTGGCCTCCGTTTTTATATGAATAAAAAAATTGTGTAGGGAAGACAAAATGATTTCACGGTACGCGCATTGCGAAAAAGGTACGAAGAAACAGCCGGTATAATACCATTAATTTGTAAACTTTTTTTACACTTTTTTCAATGGGCCCAAAGTATCATCGTTTTACGTTAAATAACAGCATGACAGGGCTAAGCTTTCGACCGCTTCCGGTTCTTTTCATAAACATTTATCCAATCCTTTACTGTTATTTTTTTGGCCAGTTCGCCGATCAGTTCATAAGGGATATGCTCTGGTTTTTTAAACCGGATACAGCCTTTACCCATATCCAATTTAGATGAACTGTATTTAGCATATTCCGTGATAAACCATTTCAGCAATTGCGGGTTGCCATATATACCCATGTGATAAAGAGCGATGAAGTTCTTCTGAGAAGCTATATTGATAAAAGGTAAAGGCAATTTCGGATCGCAATGATACCCTTCGGGAAATAATTCATGCGGCACTACATAGCCGATCATACCATAGCTCATCACTTCCTTAAACCCTTTGGGCAGGTTTTTCAAAACTGTCTCCCGCAATTTGGAAACCGGCTCCTTTCGCCCGGCCGGCAATTCCCTGATATATTGATCAGGGCTGGCAGCTTTGGAAGTCATGGTAAAAATTTTAATTGAAAATAAACCTTTTCCCGTTATAACGGCATCGCCCTCTATGGCTAATCCTTACCCAAATTTAGCAACGATCGCTCCGGCAAAATGGTTTTCCTGCTTTTGGTTTACATCACACTGATTTCGGGAAAATGAGGCCTGTTACGCTTTTTACAAAGCTTTACACTAAGAAGACCCTGTGTCACTTTCTTTTCTTGAAAAAGAAAGTAACCAAAGAAATTCAAGGCCAATTCAAATGATACATTTCCTTATTCGAAAACTCCTCTGTGAATTGGCCGTTCGAGCAGTCATCAAATCCGAAAACTTTTGAGAGGTAAACTCTGCTTCATGATATGCACGAACCCGGAAAGCGCTACGTTCCATCTTAGTTTTCTAACAGAGGGCGTTTATCAAATCAGGATGGAACGAGGCGCTGGAAAACACAAGGTCAGCAAAGAACTATTTAATGAAAAAAATTAGTAAGGATTAACTCTATAGGCGGCATTTCAGTTTCAATATTTATATGGTCGCAGAGAACCGCAAAGTTAAAGAGTGTCACAGGGAGACCATCATACTTACTCTTAGTTCTGTTTCTCTGCGGCTCTCCGTGGCCATTTTCCAAACTGAAACACTATAATTCGATCTGAAAATTCAATCTATCTTTATCCTATGACGTATAAATGGCTGCTGGCCTGTTTATTTCTTTGCTCTTGCTCCGCCTATCGCATGATGGAGACCGATTTATATTTCGGGCAATCGAAACCAGGAGGCGGAATGGTAAGCGAAAAAGAGTGGAACAGTTTTAAAGAAAATTATGTGGCGAAAGTTTTTAAAGAAGGAAGTACAGTAATCAATACGTCAGGCAACTGGTACGACCCCGATAAGCATCAATTGGTGACCGAGCCGACCTACGTAATTATTTATTTTTATAAAAGATCAGCGCAAACATCCCGGCAAATAGACAGCCTGAGATATTGGTACAAAACTATGTTTCAGCAACAATCTGTACTAAGAGTGGATAAGAATGTTAAAACCTCATTTTGAGGTTGACAACCTATATACAGGTTTAAAAATTATAGCCAGCTTTTATTCCCCAGAAGCTGTTACTTCCATTCTTTATCCATGTTTCGTATTTAGCCTGTATGTCAAGGCCAGGAAACCGCAGGCCAATACCCGGTGAAAGAATGAAAGCGCTATTGTCGCCATCCGGGTAATTGGCCGCTCCGCCTTCCAGTTTGAAGTAAAACAAACGCGCATAGTAATACTTAAACCCTGCACGGATGGGTATAACATTAATGGTTGTTGTCTTTGCAGTACCCTCAGTGACATTCACCTTCTTGCCTCCAAAATGCATAAAGCCTGCCGATCCTGTAAGTGCGAACCTGCTCAGCCGGATATCAATGCCCAAACCTGCTCCAAGGCCATTTGCATTTGTTTGCTGAAGGTGGCCCGCAGGTAATGCTGCCTCTGCATAAGGACCGATCCCGAATATTTTAAGTTGGGCATTGCCTGGCAAACAGGCGACCCCAACAACCAGTATGGCTATCCAGATTTTTGTTTTCATCATCATCCCTTTAATTGATAGAGGAAAACAAACTTCCTGCCAATTAATCGGGCAATTTCTTTCTGGCAGATTATTGTCTACTGTATCTGTTCCCAGGTTATTTCGCAGTAAAAACGAAATTCCAACCTTAAACAAATTTCCCGATACCCAAAATATCCCCGCCCCATTATAAAGAAAGAGTCCTAACTTTAAACATCACAGGCACTTTATTGTCTCACTGAAAAGAAAAATGCTATGAAACCGATCCTCCTTGCTGCGGTTGCCGGTATCTGTTTCGTTATTGCCTGTAAGAATGGTAAACAAAGTACTTCCATAAAAAGCGCTGTCCGCAATCCCTCTTTTCTCAACGGCGCCTGGCAATTGAACTATATTACCGGCCCCCAAATCACTTTTGACGGCTTATATCCTGAAAAAAAACCCCAGCTCGTCTTTGATGTAGCCAGCTCTCATATCAGCGGCAATACCAGTTGCAATTCATTTGCCGGGGCGGTTGCACTGAGTGGCAATAAACTCAGTATTGACCAGTCGCTGATCACCACTAAAATGTTTTGTCCCGGGGATGGTGAAACTGTTTTTTTAGAAACATTGAAGAAAATACAGAGCTGGTCTGCCAAAGATGCCGCGACCCTGGAACTGCTGATGGATGAGACACCGATGATGCGGTTCACGAAAGTGCAGTAAGGTGATCCATAGTAATTTGCCAGTTTTTTACCTGCAACTCCTGTTGCTAGTCAAAACTAAATGACGCTGTCTTTTGGTCATGGGATATTCATAGGAATTTCAGAAACCGGCAACCCGTTATAAAACTACACCAGGGTTACTATTTGCTATAAAAAAGAATGCCCCCCTTGTGCGTCTCCACGCAACGGAACAGCAATTTACATTCAGGTTCTGCTGCTGTCGTTAATACCTGCGATAAAATAGAATACGTGTTATCTCTTTTCGCGCAACAAAACTGCAATTCACGTTGAGGTTCCTGGATCTTGACCTCCTTGTTTTTTAAATTTCAAATCCATGTATTTTAAGCCCCTGTGATCACCGGAACTATTGCTCCTGTTCTTTTATTTGTCCCGCTTCCTGTAAGATTATCTCGGGCTTACCCCTGTACAATTCAATCTTACCGGTAATGCATATCTCTTTATTATTGAATTTTTCTTCGGGCTTGTAAGAAAGTTTGCTGCGGAGGCTGTCCCAGATCACAATAGTAAGCGGTGAATCGGGATATTTGGCCCCCATGTTCAGGAAAGTAGGTTTGTCTTTTGCTGTTTCTAAAAATTTGCCGCCAAATACCTTGCCGCATACAGTTACATTTTCGCCCACATGGCCAGCCGCTTCTTCGGGTTTGAGGGAAGTTTGGGAATAACTACACATGCAGGTAAGGATTCCTGCCAGGATGCTTAATTGTTTTTTCATTTGTAACAGTTGAACAGCGAAAATAATTTAAAAGTTTCTCCCCTGTATGGGAAACTTGCCAGCCACGCGAATGTTTACAATTAATTTTTACTCACAGTAACACGAATATCGAAAACACTTTATACCTTAGACTTCCCGCCATCCTATCTGTTCCCCCTGACTATTGTTGAGTTAATCCCGGCCTGATCATTGTCATTAATAATTAACCAAAATACAACAGACATGAAACAGATTCTTTCTCTATTTGCTATCGGTCTTGTTTTTACCTGCATTTCCTGCAATAGCGACAAAACCGAAAAAACAGCAGGCGAAACAACGAGTGCTGACAAAAAAGACAATTCAATGACGGAAAAAAATCTTGCCTCCTCGCATATTGTTGATAAGGCATTTGAAACCGGTGATCCGAGCGCCATTGACAGTGCCGTTGCAAGTGATTTCGTTGACCACACAGATAAGGGGGACATGAACAGGGACAGTCTCAAAGCGATGATCGTCAATATGCATAAAGAGTTTCCCGACATGAAAATGGAAAAAATAAAAGAACTGGCCGACAATGACTATGTATTTGACCTGATGCGCTATACAGGCACCAGTAAAGGCCAGATGGGCATGCCCGTAGGTCCTTATGATATGAAAGTCATTGAAGTAGTAAGGTTCAAAGACGGTAAAGGAGTGGAACATTGGTCATATATGCAGCCGTCTGATATGATGAAAATGATGGCGCCTGCTACGGGTAAAATGGATGATAAAATGAAGAAGAAGTAAATAAGCCGGGTACAAATATTTCGGTTAGCCATCCTGAACAAGGGTGGCTTTTTATTTCTGCATGCCCAGGCTGACATTATAACTTTTTTTTGACAACGGCAGGGTTTTTGTGAACCAATATTGAAAAACATTGTTTAAACACTAAAATAAAGCTTATGTCAATAACTAAATGGGCAATCGACCCCGCGCACTCCGAAGTACAGTTTAAAGTAAAACACCTGATGATAACGACCGTCACCGGTCATTTTAGAAAATTTGATCTGAAAGTTGAAACGGAAGGTGATGATTTTACAAAAGCATCCACTCTTGTTTTCACCGCTGATATCGATTCCGTTGATACAAATAGTGAGCAACGCGACGGACATATAAAATCGGCGGATTTCTTTGCTGCAGAGCAATTTCCCCAACTACGATTTGTTGGCAAAAAACTGGAAAAGCAAGGAGATAAATACCTTCTTACCGGCGACCTGACTATCAGGGATATAACCAAAACCCTATCTCTCGATGTGGATTTCGGGGGAATCGTTACAGATCCATGGGGACAGACAAAAGCAGGTTTTACTGTAGAAGGAAAGATCAAAAGAAAAGACTTTAACCTGATGTGGCATGCGGTGACTGAAGCCGGCCAGGTGGTGGCAAGTAACGAAGTACGCATCCTCTGCGAAATACAAGTGATTAAACAAGCGGTTCCGGCTCCGGCTGAAAATAAGCAGGAAAAAGCGGCAACAGCTTAAGATTGGGCATTTCCTATTTTCCCGCAAAGACCTTTAGATAGAAAACCATCTTTCTATCCTTTACCTTTGCGGGAAAATAATTTCATTTGAGCCAGATACCCTTTCCCGCCGCGCAATTGATCCCCCTTGTTAAACTATCTTTTTTTGTAGTAATTACTCTACATGAAACCTGTTCGGGGCATGACGCCGGATAGAGCCAAGGTTCTATTTTTTCCGGACCATCCCGTTACTTTCTTTGTGCTGCCGGATTTTAAAAAACAGCAATCGAAATAATAGAACCCGGTATAAGGCTTCAAACTGTTCCGCTTTTACAACCAGGATTTTGTCATATCCTGAAAATTTAAAATCCGTATCCTGCTGAGAAAACGAATAACTAATCTGTAAAAAAAAGTTTATGGAAACCACTACAGCAATTCCGTTACCCGGGAAAACATTGGCGCCCGCCTCCCTGCATCATCTTATCGGGTATGCGACGGAAAGCCTTTCCACTGATGCCTTTCGCAATAAAAGCGCTATCATTAATGATGTTCCCGGGGACCTGGTTGTCCGGGCCGACAAAGAACTGCTGGCTTCCGTATTAAGCGGCCTTATGAACCTGGTAATCATGCATACAGAAAACAGCCGTATCCGCATTACTGCCAAATTGTATGGCAACGTAGTACTGTTACATATAAAAGATGATGGTTGCCTTAATTATGATTCTATTTCTCATAAACTGGCAAGGATAGAATCCCTGGCAGAAAAACTGGGGGGATTTGTAGGCTTTACCAGTTACAGGAACAGGTTAACGACCATTGCTTTCAGTTTTATGAATATTGCAGATGCAGCCTGATCATTTGGAGGAAAGCATAGCTGTCCTGTTATCGGGCTTCTTAATATTTAACTTATACCTCAGGATTGTTTCGCCATTACAAATTACATAAAGCCACTCCGGTGAGTTGCCTGTAACAGTATAAGTGCAGACAGCATTTTTCTCATAGTTTATTTCGGGTTCGTCGTCATCATTATCGCCATTATCATCAGGCTCCACCGGTGGCGCAGCAGAAACATAAATATTCTTATCTCCCCTGACTTTTACTTCAAAATGGATACTATCACCCGCTGCGGCTTCGATGATACCTTTGGCGGGCAGGTAAGATGTTATTCCCGACCGGATAAATGCCGTATAATGAAAAGGAGCCTGGTAAAATTCACTGAGCGTGGGTGGTTTTTTAAGTAAAGTCCAGACAAGGTCTTCGGGATAATGGTCACGGATAAATTGCTCAGGAGGAGATAAGAAATACTTGCTATCATATTCGTGCACAAATTCATCTCCCCGGTAAGTAACAAAGCCGCTGGCCCAGGTAGCATCCAATAAATACCAGGAACTGTCAATAAAAACAGCATTCCATTTATGATTGGATCTGAATTTTGACCGGCTATTGTTCCAGCTTACCCTTGCATAACCCGTTACCACTTCGCTGCGGATACCTGCATAATCGCATAGTGATTTGAAAAGCCGGGAATACCCGTCACAAACCGCCACTCGTCTTCTCAATACCGTTTCTGCTACCCGTTCATCCAGTGGCTTTAGGGCTTTAGAGGTATCATCGGGTTCATCGAAGAAAAGGGCTGAGTTCTTATTCCTCGTTATTGCCTGCATGTTATAGGATATATTATCAGTGATCCAGCGGAAGATCGCGGTTACTTTCTGCAGGTCCGTAGTACATTTCCCGGTGAGTTCCCGGGCTAATAAAGCAGGAGTAATTGAGTTGGCAGGTTCACTGATCTTTTTTTGTCCGTAGGCTAAAAAGCCTGGTCCGCTTAATAAAAAAAAGCATAAGGTGGGTATATAAAATACCTTTTTCATGTGCCTGGATTCTAAGTGATGCAGAAGTTACATCAATTTTCTGAATTATCCGGCAAGGGGGGAGGGCTTATTTTGGAAAGTGGAATGGGTATCCTTTTTTTCCCAATTTTCAAAACAGCTCATTTCCTACCGTTTCAGGAATTTCCCTTTCACCAACTTTTCCATCACTTCCTCTTTCAGGTTTCGGCTGATGGGAATATGATACTGGCCAATACGGATATCATTGGCTTCGATACTGTCCACCTTGGAAGCGGAAATGATAAAAGATTTATGCGTCTTTATAAACCGGTCTGCAGGGAGGTAATCTTCTACCGCCCGGAATGTAAGATAGGTGATGTACTTTTTATCTTTAGCCTGTATCACCACATAATTCTGCAGTGCTTCTGCAAAAAGAACGTCGGCAAAAAATATCTTTACCAGCTTATTATCCGCTTTGATAAAAAAGTACTCTGAAGCTCCTGTGCCGGCCACCGTCTCGGTGATGTTTTTCTGTCTTACCTCGTAAAACTCTTTGGCCCGCATAGCAGCTTTCAGAAATCGTTCGAAGGATATAGGTTTGACAAGATAATCCAATGCATTTAATTCAAATCCATCCAGTGCATATTGAGGGAAAGCGGTAGTAAAGATCACCGGTGGGGCATGTTTCAGGTTTTTAAAAAAATCCAACCCGGTGATCCTGGGCATCTGGATATCGAGGAAAAGCAGGTGTATATCTTCCCGGGCCAGCCTATCCATAGCTTTGACAGGATTATCGAATTCTCCGGTCAGTTGCAAAAAATCAATATCCGAAATGTATTCTTTCAACCCTTTTCTTGCCAGGGGCTCATCATCAATTATAATGCAATTTAGTTTCATGATTTGAACAAATATAACTGCCGGGAAGGCGGGAATACGGTAAGTATTAACTTCATTTTACTTTTCTTGTTGCCTTACCGTCTTCCCGTCAAATTGTTATTCTTTTTGTCAGCCGCTGCCTGCTGTTCTATTTTTAATTTCAAATCCACCTTATAATGATTATCTTCTTCTTTTATCTGCAATACATGTTTTTCAGGATATAAAAGCTCCAGCCTTCTCCTTACATTATTCAACCCGATACCTCCATGTTGTTCCGTTGTATGTCCGGGTTCTTTCGAATTCTCAATCATAAAGCTAAACTGCCCGTTGTGGCGGGTCATGTCCAGTTTGACGAAATTCTTCTCCCCTGCTTTATGTGAAATATGCTTAAAAGCGTTTTCTACAAAGGGTATCAACAGCAGCGGTTCAATCGAAAACCCTTTTACATCAGGTGAACAATTAAACTCCACAGAATAATTCTCATCCTTACGGAGCTTTTGCAGGTCAACATAATCCTTTAAGTAACTCAATTCTTTTTCGATCGGTATTTTAGTTCCTTTTACTTCGTATAGCTGGTAACGAAGCATATCGGAAAATTTGTGCAATGCCTGCCTAGCCTCAGGGTTTTCTTTATTGATCAAAAAATAAACGGAGTTCAATGAATTGAATAAAAAATGGGGGTTGATCTGCGATTTGAGGAAACTCAATTCAGCTTCCGCTTTTTCCCTTGCCATTTCCACTAACCTCTTTTGCATCCTGAAATGATCGTATATCAGTTTAAAAGCAACCCCGGCAATCACCAAAAAGAAATGGGGGATCACATTATCGTAAATCCTTTGCTTCGGATCCACTGTCAGGTCAAACATACTGGGATCATCCAGGATTCTTCCGATGATCAGCATTTTGCCAAGACTGCTGGATACGATCATGACGATAAATGTAACCAGGAACCATGCATATTTTTTTTTATAAAGAAGCCGGGGTATCAGCAGGTAATTGGCGAGATAGATCATCATAGCCAGGTCTGCTACTTTCAACAGGGTTATCCAAAAAGCCTGTTGCTGCGTAGGATAATCCTGGTAGCGGAAATAATACCAGGTACCGAACAACAGCATCCAGGAAAGAATATGATGCAGCTTATATTTAAAAAAGAAGGACCGGCTATTCATAAACCAAATTAAATGTACAAATTCCCGATGGGAAAACCGATTACACCAATTGCGGGTTCGGCGTGACAAGTAGTAATATTCCGACAGTGCCTTATTTTGGAATTTTGATCCCGCTAAGGCGGGAGGGAAATTGGGAAAAATCTTTGAAACAGGCTGTTTTCCAATGCATCAACTCTCAAACTGCTTCGAAGAAATGACCAGGTTTCAATCCTCAACAAATTTCCTTTCCGATGCAAGAGGGATCTCAACCCCTCTTGCCAAAATGAACCTCTATCGTTAATAGAATAACGTAAATTAGCCGGATATAAAATGATTGACCATGTTTAAACGACTTGTACAGGCTTTCTTATTACTGGCGCCCTTGTTTGCGGCCTCACAAAACACAATGACTCCCGAACTACTCTGGAAACTTGGCAGGGTTTCAGGTTTGGGTATTTCAAAAGATGGTAAATACCTGGTGTACTCTGTCAATACTCCCGATTGGAAAGAAAATAAGGGCAACCGCAAATCTTATATGCTGCCCATCAGCGGCGGTACACCTGTGGAGATAAGCAAGCCGGATAGTTTACTGAATGATAAAAACATCTCGCCCGATGGCAAATATATCCTGGCCAACAAAGAAGTAAAAATTAAGAAGACCAGCGGCAAGGATTATTATCCTGAACTGGCTAAATCCAACGTTTATATTTATGACAATCTCAATGACCGTCACTGGGACAAATGGGAAGACGGCAATTTTGATCATGTGTTTATAACTCCTGTTGGTAACTCCGGGCAAGAAAAAGATATCATGGCGGAGGAGCCTTATGATTGCCCGCAAAAACCATTTGGAGGCGATGAGGATTATATATGGAGGCCGGATGGTAAAGCGGTAGTTTATGTAACCAAGAAAAAATATGGGAAAGACTATGCCGTAAGCACCAATACAGACTTATATGAATATGATCTTGCTACCGGCACCACAAAGAATTTAACAACAGGAAGGATGGGCTACGATATCAGCCCCTTGTATAGCACAAATGGAACATTAGCATGGCTCAGCATGAAAAGAGACGGTTATGAAGCCGACAAACAGGATCTTGTTATTTCTACCAGTAAAGGAGTAGTGAACCTGACAGGGCAGTTTGACCAAATTCATGTGGAAGGTTTTAAATGGAGTGAGGATGGAAAACACCTGTTTTTCTGGGCTCCTGTTAACGGCACTTTGCAATTGTTCGAATCAGATTATGCGGATGGCCCTTCCAAAGTTTCACCTCCACGGCAAATATCCAAAGGCGATTTTGACATCACGGGGATTGTGGGCCAAAATGAAAATAAATTGATTGTCTCAAGAACCGATATGAACCATGCGGCAGAATTGTACAGCGTTGATATCGTTAGCGGGGATATGAAACAATTGACGCATGTAAATGATGATATTTACAATTCGATTAGACAAGTTAAAACCGAAAGACGCTGGGTAACCACCACGGATGGAAAGAAAATGCTGGTATGGGTAATCTATCCGCCGGGTTTTGATCCATCCAGGAAATATCCGGCACTTCTATATTGCCAGGGCGGCCCTCAATCATCGTTGACACAATTCTATTCTTTTCGCTGGAACTTTCAATTGATGTCGTCCCAGGGATATATTGTAGTGGCTCCTTGTCGCCGCGGCATGCCCGGTTTTGGCACTCAATGGAACGAAGAGATCAGTAAGGATCATGGCGGCCAGGCCATGAAGGATTATTTATCTGCTATTGATGATGTGAGTAAAGAGAAATTCGTTGATAAAAACCGCCTCGGTTGTGTAGGCGCCAGCTATGGCGGTTATTCCGTGTATATGCTGGCCGGCATTCACAATAACCGCTTCAAATCTTTTATCGCCCATGATGGCATCTTTGATATGCGAAGCATGTACGGAACAACTGAAGAAATGTGGTTCGTCAACTGGGACTGGGGTGGCCCTTACTGGGATAAGAAGAACGTGGCTGCGCAAAAATCCTATAATCAATTCAACCCCATTAATTACGTTGATAAATGGAATACGCCCATAATGGTCGTCCAGGGCGGAAGGGATTACCGTGTTCCTGCTGAACAGGGATTGGGAGCTTTCCAGGCGGCGCAACTAAGAGGCATTAAAAGTAAATTGTTATACCTGCCTGATGAGAACCATTGGGTATTGAATGCACAGAATGCCCTCGTATGGCAGCATGAATTTTTTAAATGGCTGGAAGAAACCCTGCCGCCGCCGGATAAGGATAAGAAAGGATTCTGATTATTTAAGATTATAGATTGACTATTTATATACCGGCTTAATTGGTATTTGCCTATCGCTGATTGGCCATTGTCTATTGATTCAAAACTCTTTCGCCAAAAATGAGACTCCCGATCCTTACCATTGTACTTCCTTCTTCAATGGCGATACGATAATCACTGCTCATACCCATGGAGACAATTGACAATGGGCAATGGGCAATTGACAATGCTGCATATTTATCAAAAAGAGCTTTAAGGTATTGAAATTCGTTTCTTACTTTATTCATATCATCGGTGAAAGATGCCATCCCCATTAACCCTGTCACCCGGATATTCGTTAGCGGAGATTCACTGATATTCTCCAAAACCTGCGTTAACTCCCCCGCGTCCAATCCAAACTTCGTTTCTTCTTTTGCAATATGAACTTGCAGAAGACAATCAATAATACGGTTATTCTTTACGCCCTGTTTATTGATCTCCTGCAATAGCCTGAAGCTATCTGCTCCATGAATAAGATGAACAAAAGGAGCAATGTACCGTACTTTATTGCTTTGCAGGTGGCCGATAAAATGCCAGCGGATGTCTTTGGGTAATTGTCCTGCTTTTTCCACCAGTTCCTGTACATAGTTCTCGCCGAAATCTCTCTGTCCAAGATCATACAAGGCGCGGATGTCTTCAACAGGTTTTGTTTTGGAAACAGCAACAAGGGTTACATTCTTTTGTTGCAATGCGGACAAGATGTTTTTGTATGCTTCTGTATTAATCGCCATATTAAAAAGATATTTCCACCCAGCGCAGGTTCCGGATTGTTCTCAACAGTAAAAAACAACCAGTTGCCGAGACAGGGATCAGGGAATAGATCATCCAGTCATTTGTCAATAACAGGTAATGCAATCCAACCAGTGCCGCAATGACCAGTAACTGTAAAATAACCTGCGCAAAACGACCGCTTTGCTGTTTCACATTCGGCTGGCGTGAAAACGGGAGGTAATGGTCCCCAAGACTCGCAATCAATAAAAAAATCGCGAGGTTATTGAAGAATCCTAAAGCAAAATCATCCAGGATATCCGTACCCCATACATAAAAAGCAAAAGCAAATAATATAAGGTAGGCGGGTATAAAAAATTTCAAGAACAATGCTTTTAGCCCTCCGATGATAATTTGCCCCGGTCTTCCGACAGGTGTGGATTGGTAGACCCAGGACGCCTGGAAATTTTCATTATAGGACACAAATGTTATAGCAGAGGTGATACTGAGCATGGGCAGGTAAATAAAAAACAAAAACATCCTGCTACCCGGTAAATTTTCCCATAAAGTGTTTACATCCCTCCCGCTTTTAAAAACAAAAATAAAAATGAACACCAGCATATAAGCGAGGCTGGGGTAGAATTGAATTTTAAATCCCTTATCACGCCCTGTTATTTTCCAGACTGTTTCAAAGCCTGCACTTTCGCTTTTTGAACGGCATAGAAAAGAAGATAGTTTTTCAGAAATGCTCTTCCGGCGCTGCGTGTAGGGTATACCGCTCTTTTTAGTTCCGGCATCATTATTCAGGGCAGCTAACTTTCTGGCAAAAGAAGGCGCAAGATATTTAATCATTAGCCAGAATGTAAATAAGGGCAACAGGAGGGCGCAGGCGATCATCAGTGAATGAATCGAATCAAAATTGAATTGCTGAACACTCTCCAATGTCAATGCCATCCACACCGGTGGTAAAAAATAAGAATACGCTTGCAGTTGAAAATTATCCAGCAGGTTACCGAAATTTACCAATCTTGGTAACACCTGGAGCCCCACTGCGAAAAATATGGTCATAAATATCTGGAAGTAGCCTACTATATCTCTTACTTTTTGTTCATTACTGAACCTGAGAATAGCGGCATATAGCAGGTAGGTAATAAATACCGCGAAGGCTACCGTTAATAAGACTGTTGCAATACTGGTTATACCTACCAAAAATCCATAGGCAATAAAAAGAAAGACAACCGGGAATATTGATAACGCCAGGGTAAACTGCAAAAGATAGACAAGGATATGGACAAGGCGCGCAACGAATAGTGTTTTACTGTTAACAGGTTTGGGTAAAATGATCTGGTTATCGGCGGTATCCAGCAACACCGAACTAAAATCGGTGATCATGGTCATGGTCATCATGAACAATATGTAAGCATGTATGATGATGGCGCTGATGACCAGTGACCGGGTGACGAAAACCATGAACCCGGCGTATAAACCTAAAAAGGCGTATACGATCAGCGTGACCATGAGCGGGTTGCTGTTTTCTCTTTGCTGGCGCTGCCGCCAGTTGAGATAGACCCTTCTTCGGTCCATTATTAATTTTGTTTCCGCGATAATTTTTAATCTCTCAAAATCTACTCCCTGCCTTACCAGCAGCCTGCAACAAAACAATACAAGTTTCAATATCCATTTATCCATATCCTTAGCTTTTCAAAACATCAATAAATTGTCCCGCTGTATTTTGATGTTGTTCTGAACTGCCGGTGAGGGCTGTAAAAATATTTTCCAGGGAACCCTGGCTGGCATTATTCTTCAGGGTTTCAAAACTGCCATCGGCGATCACTTCGCCTTTGTCAATAATAATGATGCGGTCACTTATTTTTTCCACCACATCCATGATATGCGAAGAATAAAAAATGGTTTTGCCGCTTAGTTTAAGCTGGGAAAGAATTTCTTTTACCAGGATCACAGCATTGGCGTCCAAACCGCTCAAGGGCTCATCTAAAAAAATTATTTCGGGATTATGGATCAACCCGCTGATCAGTAATACTTTTTGTTTCATGCCTTTGCTATACCCATTCATTCTTGATTTAGCCTTATCCGCGAGGTCGAAAAGACGAAGCAATTCCCATGATTTCTTTTCAATAAGCGAATCTTCCAGTTGATATAATTTACCGACGAAGCGCAGGTATTCAATCGGGGTAAGTACATCGTATAAAGCGGCTTGCTCGGGTATATAACCGATCTTTTGCTTGATTTCTACAGGGTTTTTTCTGACATCCATATCCATTACAATCGCTTCGCCTTCGAAATCGCTGATAATGCCTGTCAGTATTTTTATGGTAGTGCTTTTGCCGGCTCCGTTGGGGCCAATATAGCCGACGATTTGACCGGCATCCATACTCAGCGTAATCCCTTTCAATACATAATTACGGCTATATTCCTTTTTAAGAGAAGTGATCCGGATAACAGGCATAATGGCTGATTTAACTACTCGCTACTTGCTATTAACTACTTGCTAGTGGCGAGTAGCTAGTAATAAGTAGCTCATTTATTCAAAATCGAACGGCTGATCACGATCCTTTGTACTTCGCTTGTTCCTTCATATATCTGGGTGATCTTCGCGTCTCTCATCAATCTTTCGACATGGTATTCCTTTACAAAACCATACCCGCCATGAATCTGTACGGCTTCCACGGTTGTCCACATAGCTGTTTCGGAAGCATATACTTTTGCCATGGAAGAGCTTAATGAATAGTCATGAAGATTATCTTTTTCCCAGGCTGCTTTCAAACAAAGTAATCTTGCGGCTTCCACTCTTGTTGCCATATCCGCGAGTTTAAAGGCGATAGCCTGGTGATTCATGATCTCAGTACCAAATGCCTTCCTTGTTTTAGAATAATCTTTCGCTAATTCATAAGCTCCGCTGGCAATACCCAGGGCTTGTGAAGCAATGCCGATACGTCCTCCCGCCAGCGTCTTCATCGCAAACTTAAAACCGAAACCATTCTCCCCTACCCTGTTGGCCTTGGGCACTTTTACATCATTGAACATAACAGTATGCGTATCACTACCGCGAATTCCAAGTTTATTTTCTTTGGCTGCTACTACCACCCCGGGCCAATTCTTTTCTACTATCAACGTATTGATCCCCCTGGAACCTTTGGAAGGATCAGTTTGCGCCATGACAAGATAAACAGATGCACTACCACCATTTGTTATCCAGTTCTTAGTGCCATTCAATAAATAATAATCCCCTTTATCCTCAGCGATGGTTTTTTGTGAGGTAGCATCGCTTCCGGCCTCAGGCTCGCTCAGCATAAAAGCGCCTATATATAATTCGCCGTCTTTTTTACCCTGCGCCAACGGGGCCAGGTATTTTTGCTTTTGCTCCTCGGTTCCGTATTCCTGCAAGCCATAACAAACAAGACTGTTGTTTACACTCATTATTACACTTACGCTGGCATCTATTTTACTGATCTCTTCCATAGCCAGCACATAACTTACCGTATCCATGCCGGCTCCTCCATACTTAGGGTCTACCATCATACCCAGGAAACCAAGATCAGCCAGTTTCTTTACTTGCTCCATGGGGAACTGCTGTTTATCGTCTCTTTCGATAACACCGGGCAGGCACTCAGTTCGGGCAAAATCCCGCGCCGCTTTCTGGATCATCAATTGTTCTTCGTTCAACTGAAACATCATATGGCAATCGTTATTATTGGTGGCAAAGATAAGGGCAAAGACTTGCTGACGGAATAAGACAATGTTACCTGTTACTGTTGCCTGTTACCGGGAACTGCTAACAGGCAACAGTACCTGAACTAATTAACATCATTCCTTTAACTGATAAAATCCCTGCGGCATAATAGTTTTTTGGCATAAATTTGCTTTGTCCTTTATAACCATTCTTTTAAGAAACAAATAATGAAAAAAATCCATATTGTCCTGCTCGTCTTTATAGCCGCGGCAATCGCTGTTCTGATCAGTTTTCTGAAGACAGCCACTACTTACGATACCGTAGAGACAGCGATGAACAAACCCGGGAAATTTGTCCACCTGATGGCCCGCTGGGACCGTAACCAACCGATGGAATATGATGCGGTCAACAATCCTAATTACCTCAGTTTCACCGCTGTGGATACTCTTGGAAGATCGGTCAAGGTAATTTATCATAATCCAAAGCCGGAGAATTTTGAAATGAGCGAAAAGCTGGTATTACAGGGCAAGTATGAAGACGGATATTTCAACTGCAAAACAATACAGACCAAATGCCCTTCAAAATATAAAGATGATATGAAGACGGCAGAGAAAAACGTTCAAAAAGCATCTGAATCCAATCCTGGTAATGCAGACACTAAATATTAACGAAGAATGGATTACTTCGGTGAACATCGCCTGCCCGGTCAGTTAGGACACTTTTTTATTGTACTATCCCTGGTCGCCTCTTTAGTGGCAACTTTTTCTTATTTTATTGCAGCACAATCTAAAATTGATGCGGTTGCGGGTTATTGGAAAAAATTGGCCCGCTATGCTTTTATCATAGAAACTGTCTCCGTATTCTCCATCTTCGGGATCCTTTTCTACATTATACAAAACCATCTTTTCGAATACAAGTATGCATGGCAACATAGCAGCCTTTCCCTGGAATTCAAGTATATGTTTGCCTGCTTCTGGGAAGGACAGGAAGGAAGTTTCCTGTTATGGAGTGTCTGGCATTGCGTACTTGGTCTTATCCTCATGAAAACAGCCCGGAAATGGGAGGCGCCTGTGATGACAGTGGTCAGCTTTGCTCAGTTTTGCCTGGCTACGATGCTTGCCGGCATTTATTTTTCTGGCTGGAAGATGGGCTCCAATCCATTCATTTTATTACGCGATTCGGGTGTACTCGACAATGCTCCTGCCTATCATCTCAACTTTGACATTACCCAGCCTTTCAGGCAAGATTATATGTCATTGGTGAAAGATGGCAATGACCTGAACCCTTTGTTGCAAAATTATTGGATGGTGATCCATCCGCCCTTCCTGTTCCTGGGTTTTGCTTCGACCATTGTCCCTTTTGGATATATGATTGCCGGTTTATGGACTAAAAAATTCGGCGAATGGGCAAAAGCCGCATTACCCTGGGCATTATTTTCAGCTGCGATATTGGGAGTAGGTATCATGATGGGCGCCCGCTGGGCGTATGAATCGCTGACATTCGGGGGTTACTGGGCCTGGGATCCTGTAGAAAACGCTTCGCTGGTACCCTGGCTGATCATGATCGCAGGTATACATACCCTTCTTATTTACAATCATACCGGCTACTCACTACGTTCAACCTATATTTTCTTCCTTCTTAGTTTTGTATTTGTACTTTATTCCACTTTTCTCACGCGGAGCGGCATACTGGGAGAAACTTCGGTACATGCTTTCACTGACCTGGGCATGAATGTGCAGCTATACCTGTTACTTTATGTTTTTATCTGGGGTGCAGCGGCGATAGGAGCCAAAACCCGTGATCAGAAAATCGGCACCTTAGTAACGGCCATCGTTCTTGCTTTGCTGACAAAGTATGTTGCATCGCCTCCTGTTGCGCTCATCTCATTGATCATTGGTATAGGTCTTATTATTTATTATATACAAACCCAGGTTCCGGCTATTAAAAAAGAAGAAAGCAGTTCTTCGCGTGAGTTCTGGATGTTTATTGGTTCATTGGTCTTCTTTTTATCGGCGCTGGTTATAATTGGCAAAACTTCTTTACCTGTTTTTAATAAAGTATTTGATCAGAAAATAGCGCCCCCTGAGGACCCGGAATTTGCCTATAACCAGATACAGATCTTCGTCGCTATTATTATCGCTGTGCTGACAGGGTTTTCCCAATATCTTAAATACAAGGCTACTCCCACTAAATTTTTCTGGAAAAAAATATTTATACCGACAGTGGTAGCCGTGGCATTTGCAACTTTTGTTATTGCCGTCGGGAATATCAATTACAATAAACAGGGCCCGATGTATCTCGGCGCCATCTGGCTGGCCGTCGCGTGCAGCATTTATAGCATTATTGCCAATGCCGCTTATATCTGGCTCGGCATGAAAGGGAAATTAGGCTTGTCAGGAGGTTCCATTGCCCATTTTGGATTTGGCCTGGTATTACTTGGCATCCTTCTCTCTTCTTCTAAAAAAGAAATGCTTTCTTACAATAAAGGCATGGCTGTTGATTTTGGGAAAAACAGCAAGGAAAACCCCGGCGAAAACCTGACCCTCATAAAAGGTGTATCGATGCCGATGGGCAAATTTGATGTAACCTACCTGAGTGACTCGGCTCATCCTAAAAAACAACAATGGTATTATAAAGTACATTTTAAAAGCCGGACGGATAATGAGGAATTTACCCTGATGCCCGATGCGTTTGTCAATTATAAAGGAAATGAGGGTTTAATGTCAAATCCTTCTTCCCGGCATTACTGGGATCATGATGTGTTCACCTACATTACTTCGCTGCCCAACCCTGATAAACAACAGGACACAACCTCGTTCAGACCGCATTTAGTAAAACCCGGCGATACTATTTTTTACAGCCGTGGTTATATGATACTGGAGGGTGTCATTGCTAAAGACAACCTGCCTAAAGAGATTTTTGGCCCGAACGGGAGCCTGGAGGAAGCCCCTATGAAGATTTATTCCAAAACAGGTTCCATCTATTCTGTTACCCCGAAACTCGCTTTTGCAAAGGGGAATTTCCTGGCTTTACCCGACACAGTAATTGCTGAGAGCCTGGTATTACAGATTCAGAAAATAAACCCCGATAAAACTGTCGAGCTGGGAGTGAAAGAAACGAGTGAAGTATTAGATTTCGTCACACTGAAAGCTTATAAGTTTCCCTTCATTAATATCCTCTGGTACGGGATTATTATTACAGCGATTGGCATCCTGATGAGTATGGTATACCGGGCCAGGCAAAACCTTCGCTCCAAAGCCTAAATTTCACAATTCCCAAACAGCATCCGGGGTGATTTTTTTGTCATTAAATATTAATTTAGCTGTCAGTAATTTTGACTCCCGATGAGCCGGTTTTTTCACCATATTTCAGTCAGTAAGGCGGGTTGGGTATTTATACTATTTATAGGTACCCGGCTTACTGCACAGGTAAACCCAGAGCCGCTGCCACCTGATACAATCCCACCCATACCCTCTTATGAAGAAAGGGCAAAAAAATGGGGCCCCAATGATACGATTATTGTAGACGCGATCTGGTACCAGCGGGAGATGTTGCCCTATAAGGAAGAATCGATGATCTGGGTATCCAACCTGTCTCCTGAAAAACTCGCAAAGTACATGGAAGCCTGGACAAGGCTGCGTAATGCCGTTTATGTTACTTATCCTTACGCAAGAACAGCCGGGATGACCATCAATGATATCAATTCACATCTTGCCGGTGTTTCTTCCAAACGGGAACGCAAAGCTTATATTAAATCAAGGGAAAAAGAATTGAGAAAACAATTCAGCGATCCTTTATCCAACCTTTCCGTTTACCAGGGAAAAATACTAATGAAGCTTATCAATCGTCAGACAGGTAATAACTGTTACGACATTATTAAAGAATACAGGGGCGGGCTGAATGCGCGGCTCTACCAGACTGTGGCATTCTTCTTTGGCAGCAGCCTTAAACAGGACTGGGATCTTACTGATAAGACCGATCGCCAGATCGAAAATTTCGTCAAGGAAATTGACGGGATGTGGTATGGGAACCCCTACAGGAAATAAGTATGAAAAGTGAATTTGGAGTACAAACTCTTCCTGTTTCAGCTTTCCCTTTATTAAACAGCTTTCTGATTTAAGTACTTTGTACTTCGTACCCCGTACTTCTTAACTCTTATCTTTGTCCCTATAATTATCGTTATGAAATTGGACATTTTGGCCATTGGCGTTCATCCTGATGATGTGGAACTCGGCTGCTCCGGAACATTGATCAATGAAATAAAAAAAGGGAAAAAAGCGGGGATCGTTGACCTCACACAGGGAGAACTCAGCACAAGGGGAACTGTTGAAACCCGTTACCAGGAATCCGCCAACGCTGCTATGATCATCGGGGCTTTGGTAAGGGAAAACCTCAAAATGCGGGATGGCTTTTTCCGCAATGATGAAGCACACCAGCTACAGGTTATTGAAACAATCCGCAAATACCAGCCCGAAATTGTCATAGGAAATATTCTCGATGATCGTCATCCCGATCATGGCCGCGCAGGTCATCTTATCAGCGATGCATGTTTTTTGTCCGGCCTTGCCAAAATAGAAACAAAAGATAAAAGCGGCATTACACAATCAAAATGGCGGCCCAAATATTACCTGCAATATATGCAGGATTGGTATCATGAACCTGACCTGCTGATTGACATCAGTAATGTTTTTGAGCAAAGAATGAAATCCATTGAAGCTTACGGAACCCAATTTCATACTTCGGCCGGCGATGCCGGAGGTCCTCAAACTTATATTTCCACCCCTGATTTTTTAGAAAGCGTCATTGCCCGGGCCAGGATGCTGGGCAAAAGAATCGGTGTTAAATATGCCGAAGGATTCATCACGGAAAAGAAGATCGGCATCAAAAGCCTCGACGCTTTGATACAAATGGAGACCTAAACAACTCTTGCAGAACCTTTTGATCCCGGGTGATCATCGCACTACCCCTGGTTAGTTTCCTATTTAATTAACAAGCAATATTCTATTTTATGAATAACATAGGCTACCTTTGCAACCACATTAAATTCAATTCGTAAGATGTCTAGCCCCAAATTCCCAAAAGCTCCAATATCATTTCACAACGAAATAAAAAACAGGATCAGCGAATACTTCAAAAATAAAGGCAAAGCGACTACCGGCAACTTCAAACTCCATTTTAAAGCTATACTGTTAGTCGCAGGCTTATTAGCAATATATACCCATCTTGTTTTTTTTACACCTCCCGGCATATGGGCGGTTTTAGAGTGCATCTTTTTAGGTTGTGTAACAGCAGCTATAGGTTTTAACGTTATGCATGATGGCGCGCATGGCAGCTTTAGCCGTTACAAATGGATCAATAGCCTGGCGTCCAATTTTGCAAATTTCCTGGGAGCGAGCCAACATATGTGGAAAATGAAACACAATGTCATTCATCATACTTATACAAATATTCATGGCGTGGATGATGATATAGAAGCCCGCCCTTTACTTCGTCTTTGTGACGAGCAACCCCGGTATAAAATACATAAGTACCAGCATTTTTATTTTTGGGCCGCCTATTCATTCCTGTATATCTATTGGGTTTTTGTGACCGATTACAGAAAATATTTTACAAGGAAAATCGGTTCTACACCCTTGAGGAAGATGACAGCGACAGAACATTTTTATTTTTGGTTTTATAAGCTGGCGCATGCTTTTATTTTTGTAGCCCTTCCTATTTATATGGTTGGTTTCATGCCCTGGCTAATCGGCTTTTTAAGTATGGGCCTGGTTACGGGATTCGTATTGAGCATAGTATTCCAGTTGGCACATACCGTAGAACATACCGATTTTCCCTTACCTAATGAGGCTACCGGGAAAATGGAAGATGAATGGGCTATTCATCAAATAAAAACAACTGCCAATTTTGCTACCCGGAACAAATTAGTAAGCTGGCTGGTAGGCGGCCTGAATTTTCAGATAGAACACCATTTGTTTCCCAAAATATCCCATGTCCACTATCCTGCTATCAGCAAGATCATCAAAAAGGCTTGTGAGGATTATGGCATTAAGTACCTGGAATACCCAAAAGTCCGCCTGGCTGTTGCATCGCATGTAGCTTATCTCAGGCAACTGGGAAGGAAATGAAGCCTGGCCGGAAGTCGGAAAGAATCCTGTTATTGAAGATATTTTTTAAAGCCGCTATTGAAATCAATAGCGGCTTTTCTTCGAAAAAAGCCCTTCAGACTTCTGACCTCCGACTTCAGTATTTATCTCTCTTTATTCTATTTTTGCAACTCAATTACTAAAGCATGGCTACAATAAAAGTCGGGTTGGTGCAGATGAGTTGTACGGCTGATAAAAAAACAAATCTTGAAAAGGCTATTCGCAAAATAAAGGAAGCGGCGGCAAAAGGTGCACAGGTTATTTGTTTGCAGGAACTGTTTACTTCCCTGTATTTCTGCGACGTGGAAGATTATGAGAATTTTAAGCTGGCCGAAGCGGTCCCCGGTCCCTCTACAGATGCCTTGAGTAAGACAGCGAAAGAGCTTGGCGTTGTTATTATCGCCTCTTTGTTTGAAAAAAGAACAGAAGGCATCTACCACAATACAGCAGCCGTGCTTGACGCAGACGGAGCCTGTCTTGGCAAATACCGGAAGATGCATATCCCCGACGATCCTGCTTATTATGAGAAATTTTACTTTACGCCCGGCGATCTTGGTTATAAAGTTTTTAAAACAAAATTTGCTGCTATTGGCGTACTCATCTGCTGGGATCAATGGTACCCGGAAGCAGCCAGGATCACCTCCCTGATGGGCGCTGAGATATTATTTTACCCGACAGCTATTGGCTGGGCCACTTCACAAAATGAAGAAACCAATACCGAACAATATAATGCCTGGCAAACGATTCAACGCAGCCATGCTGTGGCCAACGGTGTGCATGTAATAAGCGTGAACCGGGTCGGTCTTGAGCAAAATGGCGCTATGAAGTTCTGGGGCGGCTCTTTTGTGTCAAACCCATTTGGCAGTCTCGTTTATAAAGCCTCGCATGAAAATGAAGAAACAGCTGTTGTGGAAATTGATACCGGTAAAACGGATAGCTATCGTACGCATTGGCCGTTTCTCCGTGACAGGAGAATTGACTCTTACCAGCCTATTACAAAAAGATTTATTGATGAAGAGTAGAACAAGAAAGAAGATGCCAGTAATCACTACTTATTAATTAATAATGATTGATTATTGAGAGAAAATACTACTTATATGTTTACTGACTCATCAACTCCCAAACAACTTGGCTATTATTTTCCCGCTGAATTTGCTCCCCACCTGGCTACCTGGCTTAGCTGGCCGCATAAGGAAGCTTCCTGGCCGGGAAAGATCCATACGATCTATCCTTATTATGCACAATTTGTAAAAGAATTGACGAAAGGGGAAAAGGTTCGCATTAATGTAGCGGATAAGGCGATGAAATCATTTGCCGCCGATCATTTAAATAAATCGGGTGTTGATCTCACTCAAGTCGAGTTCTTTTTTCACCCGACCAATGATGCGTGGTGCCGGGATCATGGTCCGGCATTTTTAATTAATCCCGAAGCAGAACAAAAGAAAGTAATCGTTGACTGGGATTATAATGCCTGGGGAAATAAATACCCGCCTTATGATCTTGATGATGTAATACCCACTTTGATCGGCCAACATTTTAATATCCCTGTATTTCATCCCGGTATTATCATGGAAGGCGGTTCGGTTGAATTCAATGGGGCCGGCACCATCATGACTTCTACAGCCTGTTTGCTGAATCCCAATCGCAACCCGCAGCTTAACCAGGAGCAAATAGAAGAATATCTTATCAATTATTATGGAGCCGAACAAATTCTTTGGATAGACGAAGGTATCGTGGGTGACGATACAGATGGTCATATTGATGATACGGTTCGTTTTGTCAATGCGGATACTGTCCTCACCGTTATCGAAGAAAATAAAAACGATGAGAACTATCCGTTGCTGCAACACAATTTGAAACAATTACAGCAAATGCGTTTACTGAATGGCCGGCAATTGAACATCATTGAGCTTCCTATGCCGGATGAAATAATATGGGAAGAACAGCGCTTGCCGGGCTCTTATGCTAATTTTTATATCGCCAACAAATCGGTGATCGTACCTACCTATCGCTGTAACAAAGATGATAAAGCTCTGCGTATAATACAGGATTGTTTTCCCGGCCATGAAGTAGTGGGTATTGATTCCACTGAAATTATCTGGGGACTGGGAAGTTTTCATTGTTTGAGCCAACAAGAGCCGGCTGTGCCCTAAAGTCGCTTGTTTCCTGTCCATAATATTTCCGATACAGCAGGAATTTTCTCTCTTTTGGCAGTGCCTGGCAGTTCAAACTGACCCACTACCCGCTGGCTATTAAGAATAATAGCATGAGCCGGGATTACAACTTTTTTGAAGCTTGTACACTGGCCTGGAAGCTGAGAAAAGATGTATAGAGTTTTGCGACTTTCCGGTCAAATTAAATGTCATATAAGCAATAACAGGCAAAACACATGAAAGTGTCATACCATTCATTTTTATTAACCTGTATTTATCGCCCATGAAATCTTGAGAAAGAATATTTTCCGGCACTTCTTTACTCCTTTATTTCTTTGCAAAGGATTAGCGCAGGAAGAGCGGAGGATGAATACAGTATCCCTGAATAAACGCTTAATCTGCACCAGTACAATATCGAATTCCGGTAAGGGATTAGTTTAATTATATCACTAAATCCAATCTGTTTGAATTACCCTCTCCTTTGCCCGGGCAGGCCCCGGCACAGCTTGTCCTATCAACGGCGTACAGGAACATAGATTGTCGCATAAATCAATGTGTCTGTTTGTGGCAAGAAAGATCAAACCCGAATACTACCTCTGTTTTTCCGATTTTGACGCTACCATAAAGACGTGTACCTTGCACATCTTTTCAATTTTTGTAAAATGTTTGACCTTTCTAATTATGATCCGGATAGCGTCAGTAACCCCAACTTCAACATTTTCGGGTTTCCCACTAAAGAAGAAGATGCACAGGTGATCATTGTACCTGTACCCTGGGAAGTGACGGTGAGTTATGGTTCCGGTACGGCCCGTGCGCCGGAAGCAATTTTGAAATCAAGCATGCATGTAGACCCCTTTGATCCTGATATACCGGAAGGTTGGAAACAGGGATACTATATGCGGCAGCCGGACCGCAAGATCCTGATGAAAAGCGATTACCTGCGCAAGGAAGCCGAACTGTATATAGATTACATCTCGAAGGGTGAAGATGTAGCGGCCAACCAGTTTATGTCCAAGACATTGAAAGATGTAAATGAAGGCAGCACTTACCTGAACACATGGGTATATGATCAGACAAAAGCGCTGATGGCGAAAAATAAACTGGTAGGATTACTCGGCGGCGATCATAGTATACCCATGGGTTATTTCAGGGCCGTTGGCGAGAAGTATGGTGACTTTGGGATTTTGCAAATAGATGCCCATTGCGACCTTCGTCATGCATACGAGGGGTTTAATTATTCACATGCCAGCATCATGCATAATGCCCTGCATGAAATTCCGGAATTAAAGAAATTAGTACAGGTAGGGCCAAGGGATTTCAGCCAGAGCGAATATGATTATATCTCCGGCAGTGAAGGAAGAATAGTCGCCTATTTTGATAAAACGATCAGAAACCGCCAGTATGAAGGCGATACATGGAAGCATATAACGGATGAGATTGTCAGTCATCTTCCCGGGAAAGTATATATCAGTTTTGATATTGATGGCCTCGACCGGAAGCTATGCCCGCATACGGGGACACCTGTGCCGGGAGGCTTTGAAGCAGAAGAGGTTTTTTACCTGTTCCGCAAAATACTGGAAAGCGGAAGAAAGATCATCGGTTTTGATCTTTGCGAAGTCGGTATCAGCGATTCCGACTGGAATTCGAATGTGGGGGCCCGGGTCCTCTTTAAGTTATGCAATTTATTAGTGGCCAGTAATACGCTGCAGCCCTCCTGAAAATTACAGGGCCACGAATAACAGGATTCGTAACAACTCTTTTCTGTTAGATTGGCATGATGACTACCGGTCAGGTGCAATGGACACGGAAACATCCAAAACCATCCTGCGAAATAAAAAAAGGTGTGTATGGCAAAATTTGTGTTCATCCTGAAGAACGAAAAGCTGAAGACATATACTGTTATTGCCTGGCTGATCATTGGCCTGAACTTTATGGCATTGTTATACGTCGGCATTCGAAAGTACGATGGGATAATGGCCATCCCTTTTTATGCCGCCACCCTGCTGTTTATTATTTTTCTTTTCCGGCTTATAAGCGACCGGGAGGCAGTTGAAAGCGACAGTTTGAACCTTTCTTTTTCGGTAGCTGTCATAGCCTGGATTGTCCTGCAGTATTACTGGGCCGCTGTTACTCTCTTTGTTCTTTTCCTGTTCGAGGATATCAGCCGGCGAAAATTGATCATATTGGTTTATGATGACAGGATTGTTTATCCTTCTTTCCCTAAACGAACCATCGAATGGAAGGAAGTGAGTAATGCGATACTGAAAGACGGGTGGCTTACGATTGATCTTAAGAACAACAAGATATTACAGAACGAGGTCATGTCTCCTTCAAGCGAAATTGATTTCAATGAATTTTGTCAAACGCAAATCCAAGCCTTAAAAAAATAATCACGAAATTTGCAAGTTAAGGTCACGCCGGTCATATAAATCAAATAGCGGACTCTTTCAAAAACAGAAGCTGCTATACGGAATATGACTGTTTTGACCTGTATGACTAATCTAAGTATATGTCCTTTTATCAATCACCCTATATCCTTTATTCCGATGGTAAGGGAAATATTTTTGAAGATACTTCCCTTTATGTAACCGGCAGAAGCGGCTGGGATGCTATGCCTGTGCCATCGACGGATTGGATAGAATTACCGGATGGCGGCTCTCTCTATGAATTACCCGGGCGAAAGGGCATCGGCATTGATGTAAAGACCGGCGAAATGCGGTTATGTGAAAAGGGATGGGCTGTAGCCGCTTTTATTCCCCCGGCACATACCGGCTTTTACCTGGCTGCCTATGAAACGCAACCGGGCGCCCCTACCCTGCCCCTGTTTTGCTATACAGCCGCCGGCTGGTATAATGGTAAATTTTATGTACCTGCAACAAGAATAGAACCGGATATCAGACAGGATTGTGCCGGGTATGACCAAAAGAAAGTTGAACTGGGGGTAGCCCGATTACTGAAAGCTTATCCGCATAATCGTTTAGTAACTCATTTAGCGAATAATTGCGCGCTGACTTACCATTGCCCGGCTGCGAGGAATTATTTCCTGGGCAGATGGGAATGTCCTGTACCGGCATCACCTGCCTGCAACGCGAATTGTGTTGGTTGTATCTCATTGCAGCCGGATGAGGAACCGATTGTGTCTACCCAGGACCGGCTGACATTCAAGCCCACCGCGGAAGAGATAATAGAATATACGGTACCACACCTGGAATCGGCCCCCTATCCTATTATCAGTTTTGGACAGGGGTGTGAAGGAGAACCTCTGCTGATGTGGGAAACGATCCGTGATGCCATCATCGGGATAAGAAAACATACTTTAAAAGGAAGCATCAATATTAATACCAATGCCTCAAAGCCCGATGCTGTAAAAGCATTATGCGAGGCAGGGCTGGATTCGATACGGGTAAGCACTAATTCCGCGCGAAGAGAAATCTATATGCCTTACTATCGCCCGAACAATTATGATTTTGATGATATCATTGAAAGCCTGAAGATCGCGAATTCGTTTGGCGGATGGACTTCGATCAATTATTTTGTCTTCCCGGGAATGACAGATAGCATTGCCGAATATGAGGCCTTGCGGGAGCTGATCAAAGGAACAGGATTAAAAATGATTCAATGGAGAAATTTCAATATCGATCCTGACTGGTATCTTGGTAAAATCGGTGTAACAGATACCGGTGAATGCATGGGCATCAAACAATTGCAGGAATTGATCCGTGAAGAATTTCCAGAATTGAAATATGGCTATTTCAATCCGCCGATGGAAAGGATCAAAGGAAAATTTGAGATGGATTTTGCACATTGAGCTTCGAGCTCATAGTCCCATTCCTTAGTATGCGGTTCATCAACGTGAAGCTAGTGGGCTTAGCCCTGTCTTTCCATCCCGGCTATCTTCCTTCTCGTCAACCCAAAGATCCAGCTAAGTCTTTTGTAACTACTATCTTCGCCATCCATTTCCATGCAATCCTCTCAAAAAAATATTTATACCGGTATAAGTTTAGCGATTCTTGCCGCTTTTATCTGGTCAGGTAATTTTGTTATTGCGAGAGGTGTTTATCACCAGATTCCGCCAATCGGTCTTGCTTTTTATCGCTGGCTTCTTGCTTCTCTTGTCATTTTTCCTTTTGCCATCAGGCAATTCAAAGCAGAATGGGCGGTGGTAAAAAGATCGTGGCACTACCTGTTCTGGGCAGCGCTCTTTGGCGTTTCTTTATTCAATACATTGGTGTATATCGGGGCTCATTATACCTCCGCTATCTACCTTGCATTGATCGGTACTACTTC
Organism: Bacteroidota bacterium; assembly: GCA_030706685.1. GTDB lineage: Bacteria > Bacteroidota > Bacteroidia > Chitinophagales > Chitinophagaceae > VBAT01. Next base: position 5,068 of record JAUZOA010000029.1, on the reverse strand, counting down.
ATCTCCTATTATGGCAACAATCATGGCCCGCATATTCCTGAAAGAACAAATAGGATGGATGAAGCTCGCGGGATTGATCCTTTGTATAACGGGAGTATTATTTCTTTTATCAAGAGGGAATTTCAGGTACCTTCTTACTCTTAGCTTTTCCACCGGAGATCTCTGGGTACTCGCTGCCGCCTTTTGTTTTGCCGTGTATAATACCCTCGTTAAAAAAAAACCGGCCACTATATCCCCGGTCAACTTCTTATTTATCATCTTCATGTTGGGCACTATCCTGCTACTTCCGTTTTATTTATGGGAAAAGAATAGCTCCCCGGCCGTGGTATGGAACAAAGACCTGTTTTTTGCCATCCTGTATCTCGGTCTTGGCGCTTCGGTGATCTGTTTCTGGATATGGAATATCGCCATCAGCAAGCTTGGAGCAGCCAGGACTGTTTTATTTGGTAACCTGATTCCCATCTTCAGCAGTCTCGGAGCCGTGATTTTCCTGGATGAGCAATTTACCTGGGTACATGTTGTAAGTATGATCATTGTTTTTTCAGGGATCGTGCTGGCGAATCTCCGAACATCCCGGTAAGATTATATTTGACAAATCACCAAATCGTCGTCTCAAACATAGCTGGCGATATTATGCCCATTATTGTAGTGCCACGAACTGTCTGATAAAAAAAATCCCATAAAGGCAAAAAACCAATATGGGATCAGGAAATATCTTTTGCAGTTATTGATCAATATTCTCCTGGCAATTGTCCAGTGACATTTTTTCCATTTGCTTGGCAGCAGTGCTTTTGGTAACCTCGAGCATTTCCAGTCTTGCCCGGGTAATACTTTGCTTAATATTGCAGGCGACATAATAATTGCCTCCCGTTGTAGCATCAATGTCAATTTCCGTTTCCTTTTTAAAAAGGCTGGCTCCCCCTATATGGGCGCTGATCTTGTGTTTGCCGGGAGTTACGGGAAGCCGCATATATTTATTATTGCTCAGTTTGCATTTTTTTTCTCCATCAAGGAAAATGGCCCAGTTGGCCGCTGCTCCATTGAATTGCCCGACACGATACACATAGATAAACGTGCTGTCGCCGGTAGGTTTTTTAGGGGCGGAAATGGCGGCTTTTGAAAAGAAAATACCAGCGATAAACAGAGCAGTAAAAAAAAGTATCTTTCTCATTTGATAAGTCTTTTGATTCGGTTCAAATATAGAATTAAAATTTCCTACTGCAATACAGGAAAAACCGGTGATTCTAATAGGATAGCCAGGTAATTCACACAGGTCGGGAGGATCCGTTATCTTGTTGCCTTATTCCTGGCGTTAGTTTGAAGAAGTTGTTTGATTGGTTATGGATACTAAATGACAGGAATAATAAAATCTGTTGCCGATTATTTAACTTTTTGATCATAAATGACAGCATCAAAAATCATCATTGTAGGCGCTACTTCCGGGATCGGGAGAAAAATGGCTGAACTGTATATCCGGAGAGATTATAAAGTCGGTATAACAGGAAGGCGATTGGAGCTATTAGAAGAAATTAAGCAACAATTTCCTCAGCAAGTCGAATTTGCCCGGTTTGATATAACTCAACCGGGCAGTATTGCTCATCTTGAAATGCTGGTCAGCAAGCTGGACGGCCTGGATATTTTAGTGATCAGTGCCGGTACAGGTGAGCCCTCAAAGGAATTAAGCCGGGAGATTGACAAAACTACAATTGATACGAATGTGAATGGCTTTGCTGAAATAGCCAACTGGGCCTTCAATTTTTTTGTGAAACAAGGCTTTGGCCAATTAGTCACTATTTCCTCCATCGCAGCTAACCGGGGCAATAGCCAGGCCCCTGCTTACAGCGCTTCAAAAGCTTTCCAGAGCATTTATTTTGAAGGGTTGGCCATTAAAGCTGCAAAGCTGAAGAAAGATATAATTGTCACCTGCATTGAGCCGGGCTTTGTAGGATCAAAAATGGCAAAAAGTGATAATCTGTTCTGGGTAGTACCTGTTGATAAGGCGGCGCGACTGATTACCCGGGCGATTGACAAAAAGAAACGAAAAGCCTATATCAGTAAGCGCTGGTGGATTATTGCTAAATTACTCAGGTGGATTCCCTACCAGGTGCTCAAAAAATTTGGATAGTAAAACAACGGTTTGTGCAAAACATTAACATTTCCTAAATCAGCCATTATACAAGTTGCACAGGGTTTGCATCGTTAGTAACACGTGTGAAAAACAAAGCCTTCGGCAAAAAATCCCCAAACTGTACATTTGTATGAATAACACTTACGCAATGACTGCATCCTTTGAAGCCCGGAAAAATTCACAAGCCGCTATGATTACTGCAGGATTTGCTGGTTTGATGGTTTTGCTCATGTTTTTACTCAAATGGTCCATCCCGGTTATTGAGCCCCCCATTGCTGATGCAGGCATAGAAGTTAATCTTAATATAGAAGATGAAGTGCCCGCTAAAGTACTTGGCGGTGGCGGCGGCGGCGGAAATCCTGTACAGGCCAGTGGACCCGCGGGTACTGCACATACCCCTCCCCAACCGGGCCTTGATGAAGATTCAAGAGATATAGAAACGGATAATAACAGTAAAAACACCGCCACGGTTATAAAACCGGATAATCCTAAACCGGTCGAAAAGGTAAATAAGACCAGTGATGTAGTAAAAGCTCCCCCCAAGCCCGTAGTGGATATTCCCGCACCTGCAAAGCCAAAAGCTGTATTAGGGAAAACTTTAAGCGGTAATGGGAAAGGCGGAGGGGTTGCCGATAATTATGATAAAAGCGGCGGTAGCGGCCCCGGTTATGGCGTAGGAAGAGGTCCGGGCAGCGGTGGTAATACCGGCGGTGGCAATGGTGGGGGAAATGGCCCGGGCAGCGGAACCGGAAATGGCCCCAGACGAGTAAGCGGGAACCGTATAGTAATTAACCCGAAGAATATGGATGCGGGTGAAAACCTGAAAGGAAAAGTATTTGCCGAGATAAAAGTAAGCCCTGACGGGCTGGGCACATTTATCCGAACAGATCGTGGCTCTACTTATACCAGTGGAGAAGCCGTCGATATTATAAGAGAGTGGCTGAGAAGAAATCGTTTTAATAAATCCAATGAAGAATCTGTTGTTGTTTATGAGTTTAATTTTTTAATGGGTGGCTAACCCTGGAAAACAATTTGGGTTATCAAATGCCATCTGCCAAAACGGATGGCATTTTTGTTTGCTGAATTCATCTATTTTTGAAAAAAAACTATGGCCCGGCTATATTTGTTCAAATGGCCGCTGATATTTTTCTTAGCCGGACTGGCTATCCGTATGTACGGAGCACTTCTTAAAGTCCGTCATTGGCCTTTTGCAGACGAAACATTGACAATAGGTACATTTATCTGTATAGCGCTATTTTATTTGCTATTATAAAGCTCCTGCTATTAAAAAAACAATCGTAAAAATTAAATCCTTGTCACTGAGCTCATATATCATGAATTACCAGCAGACAGTCAACTATCTTTTTACACGTCTTCCCTTGTTCAGCCGTATCGGCGCTGCTGCCTACAAAGAAGACCTTGATAATACGATCCGGCTTTGTGATTTCCTGGGAAACCCCCATACTCAATTCAAATCCGTTCATATTGCGGGCACTAATGGCAAGGGGTCGGTGAGCCATATGCTGGCAGCTATATTTCAAACGGCCGGCTATAAAACAGGATTATATACTTCTCCTCACTTAAAAGATTTCCGGGAAAGGATAAGAGTCGACGGGGTAATGATCAACGAGGAGTTTGTCGTTGATTTTACTGAAAAAATAAAACCACTGATCGCAGAAATTGAGCCCAGTTTTTTCGAGATAACCGTAGCTATGGCTTTTGATTATTTTAAGAAAAAGAATGTCGATATCGCCATTATTGAAACGGGGTTGGGTGGTCGTTTGGACAGTACCAATATCATCACACCCGAATTATCCGTTATCACTAATATCGGCATGGATCACATGAATATATTAGGCGATAGTCTGGAAAAGATCGCGGGAGAAAAAGCGGGAATTATCAAAGAAGGGGTCCCTGTTGTTGTCGGGGAAATTCTCCCGGTCACACAACCGGTATTTGAAAAAAAAGCAAGAGAGAAAAACGCAGCTCTTATGATTGCCTCAAAAACAAGACAGGCTGCCGACTGGAGATGGGAGAACCATGAGTTAATAGTAGAAGTAGCAGAGGACCATTCTGCCGATCACAAAATATATCAACTTGACCTGCCGGGCATCTACCAGCGAAAAAACCTGCTGACAGTATTAGCATCCTGCCAGCAGTTAAGAAAGAAAGGCTGGAAAATCACAGATGAAATCATTCATAAAGCGCTTCGCCATGTAAAAAGATTGACGGGTCTGCACGGGAGATGGGAGATTATTCATCTCTCTCCGGTCATTGTAGTGGATGTCGCGCACAATGAAGACGGGATAAAACAATTGACGGAGCAGATCGAATTGACCGATCATCATGAATTGCACATTGTAGCGGGTTTTGTCAGGGACAAAGAAGTAGACAATATACTGGCATTGTTGCCCAAAACAGCTTACTATTATTTTACACAAGCAGCCATTCCCCGTGCATTGGATGCCGAAAGCTTATTACAAAAAGCAGGAAAGCATGGCCTGGAAGGAAAGAAATACCCGGATGTAAACACAGCATTAAAAGAAGCGAAGGCAAAAGCCGGGAAGGATGATCTCATTATTGTTTGCGGCAGTGTTTACCTCGTGGGAGAAGTGGATGGCTTATGAGTTCCGGGAGGTTATATAAGTCATAGAAGTCAAATCGGTCAAGCTGTAATAGGCAGTACTTAATCCTACGGGCTCTCTCAGATAAGTTTCAACCAATCGTACGATTTTGACCTTTGATATCTTTCTGTAAATAGTAAACCGTACTGGTACAGGGTGCTTCGCAGAATATATATTTTTTTTATAAAAGCGCTTCTTTCGAGTCATCGTTTCCCTGCCGCTACATCAATTTCCTTCATCTCCCGGCAGGTAGTGGTCATGCCTCCCGCGTCGGCATAGCAGCACCCGGTCAATTAGTTACAGCGTAAAAGCCTCT
>JAUZOA010000028.1 GCA_030706685.1 Bacteroidota bacterium | reverse complement strand
TACCGGTTGCATGGTAAGCATTATGCCCGGTTAATAAGTTCGTTGACAGGGAAACGGGTGAAGACCGATCCCTGCTTCAGGAACACGATGCGTAATGCTACGATGTTCGGTAAAGCCTCAAAGATCGCTTCAACCATCTACCGGTTGATACCTATAGCGAAAAGGCAAGAGAAAGTGTACAGGAAGATGACAGGCATTGGCTATAAATGGCTGAAAGAAGAGATACCCTGGGAAGAAGTCATGAACAGGCTTACAAAAGAATATTTGCCACAGAAAGTGGTTGTACAGGTTATTGAAAAGACCGTGACTCCTATTGAACCAGCGACAGCATTTGCAGAAAGGGTGCTGGAAAATGTTTTGGGAAGCAATGAGCAGGAAAGCTATACTAATCCTGTTTCCGGCATACCGGGACAATGCTTGCCTTACCCGGTTGCGGGAGGCCTGCCTGTGCGAAGAGCGGTTTACCGCTACGAAGAAGAAAGAGTTGATAAGCTGGAAGAAATCGTTTAAAGTTTGGTTGAACAGTGTTATTTGTTCCGGGGAGTCGCGATTCCAGTATTAAATACATTGCTATTATTACAAATGATTTTCCCCACCTGCTGTGCAATACGTCACTCTAAGCTAAGACGGTATATAATCATCAAAATCAGGACTTCCGGATCATAATGGCAATGAGGGGCGCGAGGCGAGGCTGGCCGCTTACTTATAGCAATTATTCTTTAGCCCATCCCGCCTTTCATACCAATCCCATTTTATGTATTTATTTTTTTCTTAGCTTTAAAACGCTCCCGAGGGTATCAGTAAAATTCTTTATCGCAAAATTTACGGTTTATGAAAAAAATAACTGGTTGTCTGCTTATCGCCTGTATCATTTCTCAAAAACTATTTTCGCAAATTGATGCAGGGCTTTTCCGGTTTCCGGATGTATCACAAACACAGATCGTTTTTACCTATGCCAATGATCTTTGGATAATGCCGAAAGAAGGAGGTACTGCCATCAAACTTAGTTCGCCTGCCGGGGTAGAGACTTATCCCAAGTTCTCTCCTGATGGGAAAAGTATTGCCTTCAGCGGCAATTATGACGGGAATAATGATGTGTATGTACTTCCTGCCAATGGCGGTGTGCCCGTTCGGTTGACCGGTCACGGTTATTCCGACAGGGTAGTGGACTGGACAATGGATGGCAAAAAAGTCTTATTCGCTTCCAGTCGTGAAAGCGGTAAGGCAAGATTTAATCAATTTTATACCGTGCCGGCGAATGGGGGTGTGGTAGAAAAACTTCCATTGGCTTATGCGGAGTTCGGTTCCTATTCTCCGGATGGAAAACAGATCGCCGTGGTATTCCGTACGCAAGTAGGCCGGAACTGGAAACGTTACCGGGGTGGCTGGAAAGCCGATATCCAGTTATTCAATCTTAGTACCAAAGAATCAAAGAGCATTGGCGCGGAAGCTGATGCCGGGAATGAATTCCCGATGTGGAATGGCAATGCTATTTATTTTTTATCCGATCGCGGCCCGGAATTAAGAATGAACCTCTGGAAATATGATCTCGGCACGAAAGCGTATACACAACTTACCAATTTTAAAGATTATGATGTGCACTATCCTTCCCTCGGTCCCGATGATATTGTATTTGAAGCAGGCGGTAAAATGTATTTGTATTCCATCTCTTCCGGCAAACAAAAAGCTGTGGAAGTAAATGTAGTGACGGATAAAGCCATGCTGAAACCGAAAATAGAGACGGTTGATAAATTAGTTCAGCAGTTATCCATCAGTCCCGATGGTAACAGGGTATTGATCCAGGCAAGAGGCGATATATTTTCCGTGCCGGCAGAAAATGGTTATGTAAAAGATATAACCAGGACTTCCGGCGCCGCCGAGCGTTATCCTGCCTGGTCGCCTGATGGAAAATATATTGCTTACTGGAGTGACCAGTCCGGTGAATATGAATTATGGATAACAGAACCCGATAAAGAAAATTCAGCAAAGAAATTGACAAACTATGGCCCCGGGTATCGATATCGTCCTTTTTGGTCGCCGGATAGTAAGAAGATCGCCTTTATTGACAAAGCGATGCGGATAAAGATCTTTGATATTGCCACTAATCAAACTACTGATGTAGACAGGGCACTGCGTTATACACATGGCGCGCTGGAAGGATTCTCCGGAAGCTGGTCGCCTGACAGCAGGTGGTTTGCCTATAGCCGCGACCTGGAAAACCAGCACAACGCTGTTTATATTTATGATTACACCAATAAAAAGAATAATGCAGTAACCCATGGTTTTTATGAATGCAACAGCCCCGTTTTTGATACGGAAGGAAAATATCTATACCTCCTGACTAATCAATCTTTCAAACCGAATTACAGCGACCTGGACAATACATTTATTTATTCCAACAGTACGCAGGCCGCCGTTATTTCCTTAAAGAAAGAAACACCCTCCCTGCTGGCTCCCAAAAATGATATGGTATCGGTAAAAGCCGATGATGCGGGCAAAGACGACAAGGATAAGAACAAAAAAGATTCAGTCACAGCCAAAAAAGCTGATGCAAAAGCTGTAGATATAGATTTTGACGGCATTGAACAAAGAATGGAAATACTGCCGCTCACGGCAGGTAATTATGCCGCGCTGGCCGCTGCGAAAGGGAAAATCATTTATATGAAATATCCCAATACCGGCGCGCCGGATGGCAAGGGTTCCTTAAAATATTTTGATATAGAAAAGAAAGAAGAGAAGACTATTATTGACGGAGTAGATAATGCCCGTGTATCTGCCAACGGTCAAAAAGTTTTAATTAGCAAATCAGGCAGCTTTTCGGTTATATCAACTACTGAAGGCCAGAAAGCGGATAAAACCCTGGCCATATCCGATATGCAAATGACGGTAGACCCTGAACAGGAATGGAAACAGATTTTTATGGATGTATGGCGTTTTGAGCGCGATTATTTTTATGATGCCGGTATGCATGGAGTGGACTGGAACAAGGCTAAAGAACGTTATTTGAAAATGCTTGATGGCGCTATGACCCGTGAAGAAGCTGATTTTGTTATCGGTGAACTGATTGGTGAGTTGAATGCCTCACATACCTATCACGGCGGTGGTGATATCGAAACGCCGAAGAATAAATCAGTTGGTTATCTTGGTGTTGACTGGCAAGCGGATGGTGATTATTATAAAATTAAAAAGATCATTCGTGGCGCGCCCTGGGACGCGGAAGCCCGTTCTTCGCTTGATATGCCCGGTGTAACTATCAAAGAAGGCGATTATATTTTAGCAGTAAACGGAGTTCCTCTTACTACAGCGCAGGAACCCTTTATCGCGTTTACAGGTCTTTCCAATAAAACGGTAGAACTGACGTATAACTCATCTCCATCCTGGACCGGCGCTAAAACCGCGATCGTAAAAACGATGAATGACGAATACCGTTTACGTAATCTTTCCTGGATAGAAAGTATGAGAAAGCAGGTGGAAGATGCCACAAATGGTGAAGTAGGTTATATCTATGTACCCAGTACGGGTGTGGATGGCCAGAATGAACTGATGCGGCAATTCAATGCGCAATGGGATAAAAAAGCATTAGTAATCGATGAACGTTTTAATGATGGCGGACAAATACCTGATCGTTTCATCGAAATGCTCAACCGCGAACCTCTGGCTTCCTGGGCTATACGCGATGGCAGCGACTGGCCCTGGCCACCTTATGGTAATTTTGGCCCGAAGGTAATGCTCATCAATGGCTGGAGCGGATCGGGTGGTGATGCCTTCCCTGATTTTTTCAGGAAAAAGAAATTAGGGCCATTGATTGGCGCGAGAACCTGGGGTGGATTGATCGGCATCAGCGGCGTCCCGGGTTTAGTGGATGGGGGAGCGATAACAGTCCCTACTTTCCGGATGTATAACCCTGATGGTACCTGGTTCATGGAAGGACATGGAGTTGATCCTGATATTGCTGTGCCGGAAGATTTGAGCGCTATGGCTAAGGGTATCGACCCCCAGTTAGAACGCGCTATTACGGAGATAAAAAATTTAATCAAGACGAAGGGATATACTCCGCCGAAACGGCCATCGTTGGAGAAAAGAGGGTATTGATTACTGATTGAAAAAAGAGAATAACGATAGCCTGGCAGGAAAAGAAAAAAACAAGGCAAAATATCCGGGCCATAGCCTGCCGGATGAATCAAGGAATACAAGCAAGCAAAGGATGAGGCTGTCTTATAAGATCAAAAAAGAAAAATTCACGCAAAGCCAAAGTTAACGCAGTGACGCAAAGGGAGTCTGATACTTTGCGTCCTTTGCTCCTTAGCGGTCCTTGCGTGAAATAAATGCCTTTTGAAGACATCCTCATCCTTTGCTTGCTTGTATAGCAGACTGACCTGGTTTAATATTCTCTCTTATTTATTGACCAGGCCCTATTGCTTCCCGGTAATGCTTTCCGGGGTAAAGCGTATATCCCGGGCCATCGGGGGGATTGGCGAATGGATAATCCTAAGTGATTACCCCGGCATAGATAGATAAGATATTTATTTTACTCCTTTCGCCGGATCCCATGAACCCTGCAGCTTGCGGATATAAATAATCTGGCCTGTATGATAGGCATTGTGTGTGCCAATATGCGCAATAGTGGTATACCATGATTGTAATTTTGCGTCGTCGGTTTCTTCCACTGCTTTTTCCCAGGCCGTTAACACACTATCCAGTTTCTGCACGGTTGCTTTCCAGTTATCATTGGTAAAACTGTTGAATGTTTCATCATTGTTACCATCATAAGAAGGCTGCGGCAGGTTTTTGAATTTGCGAAGTTGCTGCAGGTTCCAGAAGATAAGATGGCTGGCGAGCTGGCCGATGGAATGGTTGCCGCTTCCGTCCGTCCATTTCACTTGTTCCGGTGTCAGGCCTTCCAATGCAATATTCACAGGTACAAACCAGTCTTTCACATTGTGGGTGGTGCGTAATTGTTCTAATAAAATACTTTTAAGGCTGGGAACCTTTGTGTCCTGTGCATAAATGCCGGTAGCTTTTATAAATAATAAAACAATGAATAATTTTTTCATAAAATGCTGATTGAATGAGGTGAAAAATTTACAAGGCTATTAAATTTCTGTGAATTGGCGAATGCCCGGATTTCGGGGATAAAAATAGCCCGGTTCCGGTTTCTTTATCGAAAAGTTGGCGAACGGCTGCAGCGACAGTATAATTCACCTTATTAAAGATATTGGCCCGGTGTGATGAATGGTAATTTTATAAATATATTTTGACAGTCTTTCATTCGCTGAAATGAGCTGACGACACTGTCATAATTATCCCTGTATAAAATACCCGGATCAAAATAGTAACGGATACAGACAGCCTCTCAACTCACGCCGACAATTTTTCCATCTACTACGTCAATAAAATTCGCCTGAGGGATTTTGGGTAATCCCGGCATTCGCATCATTTCACCGCATACCGCTACAATAAAACCGGCGCCCTGGTTGATCACCAGGTCGTCAACATCTATTTTGAAGTCACCATCCAGGCCGCTTATTGCCGCGTCATCCGTAAACGAGTATTGTGTTTTCGCCATGCATACGGGCAGGTGTTCCAGTCCCAGTTTTTTTATTTGCCGTATCATCTCCTGTGCTTTTTTATACAGTACAACCCCCTTACCACCGTAAATCGTTGTTACAATCTTCCTGATCTTGGTTTCTATATCATCAGAAAGTTCATAGGTATACTGCAGGGGAGGGGAAGGATCCTTACAAATATCCACCACGGCCTGTGCTATTTCGAGAGCGCCATAGCCACCCTGGCAGTAAGCATTGTTGACAGCAAAAGCCACTTCCTTTTCATGGCACCAGCTACGCATAAATTCAATCTCTTCCTTTGTATCGAAATGGTACCTGTTCAGCACTACCAATACTTTCTGCTTAAATGTTCTCAGGATGCCAATATGCTTTTCTAAATTTTGCAATCCCTTCGTAAGGGCGGTTATATCCGGCAACATCATTCTGTCTTCTGTAATACCGCCACTGAGTTTTAATGCTTGTGAAGTAGCCACGAGCACACTCATAGCTGGTTGCAATCCTGCTTTCCTGCATTTGATATTGAAAAATTTTTCAGCTCCCAGGTCGCTGGCAAAACCGGCTTCGGTGATCACATAATCGCCAAATTGCATAGCTGTTTTGGTAGCCATAATGGAATTACAGCCATGAGCAATATTGCCAAACGGGCCGCCATGCACTAAGGCCGGACACCCTTCCAATGTTTGTACCAGGTTAGGGAGTATTGCATCTTTTAACAGCGCTGTAATGGCGCCGGTGACTCCAAGATCCCTGGTGGTAAAAGGGTTGCCGGCAAATGTAAACCCGAGCAACATTTCATCTATTCTTTTGCGGAGCTCCTCTACCCCCTCTGACAGGCAAAGAACAGCCATCAGTTCGCTCGCCGGTGTAATGACAAACCCCGTTTCTGAAGTGATACCATTAGTAGGGGCATCAAGCGCGGTGACTATTTTACGTAATACACGGTCGTTGACATCGAGGCAACGTTTCATTAGAACTGTTTTGATGCCTTCGGGTTTGCCCCGGTTAAAAAAACGGAAATTATCCATTAACGCGGCCAGTGTGTTATTGGCCGCCGAGATAGCATGAAAGTCACCGGTAAAATGAAGATTGATCTCTTCCATAGGAATTACCTGCGAATAACCACCGCCGGCAGCGCCTCCTTTCATACCAAAGCAAGGACCCAGTGAGGGTTCACGCAGGGCCAGTACAACTTTTTTATGAAGCTTCTTTAAACCGTCTGCCAAACCGATTGAGGTAGTTGTTTTACCAATACCCGCTTTCGTAGGTGTTACCGCCGTCACCAATACCAGTTTGCAGGCGGCAATCTTCTCTTCATCAAACCGGCTGATATTCACTTTAGCTTTATAATGGCCATAGGGCACCAACAAGTCAACCGGTAATCCCATGCCCGCTGCTATTTCTGTTATCAACCGCAGGGGTTGTTCCTGTGCTATTTCATAATCTGATTTCACATGAGAATATTTACCGTAACAATATGGGGCGTTTTTAGGTAAGAAGGGCTGATTATCTTCAGCCGGAAAAGTGATCGTTATCAAGTCTGTAGGGCCGGCCGGCCCCGGCGTATATCAGCCGCCTGTAGAAAAATTGATCTTTGCAGGCTGCCGGATAGCTAACTTTAAGATGATTACTGCCCGATTATTCAGCCATCAATTATTCAAGAATTTATCAAAACCCTTACCTGATAAAAGAGGATTTTAAAAATATTTCGACGAAGCTGGGAGCCAATTTTCTTCTCAACGAATCAATAATGAATACACTTGACTACCAGGCTTTGCAGAACAACGATACGGCCAAAGCCATTGAAATTTTTCAAATAAATATTGAGCTGTTCCCTGGCAGTTATAATGTCTATGACAGCATGGGCGAAGTATGGATGGATAAGGGCGATTATAAAAAAGCAATTTCTTATTATGAAAAATCAATCGCTCTCAACCCGGACAACCAGAATGGTAAAGACAGGATTAAAAAAATGAAGGAAAAGAAGAATTAGGACCAGGATTTCCCCGGCGATCATACTCTTTTAGCCGGGAAATTCTATTTAGCTTTATCCTGTACAAAACATTGTCTTTATTTACATGAACCCAAAAGCGTCTGTCACTACCATTTTTACCGATATAGGCGGCGTATTGCTTACGAACGGCTGGGATCGGGGCTGCCGCCGGAAAGCCATTGACTTCTTTAAATTGGATCCGGAGGAAACCGAGGAACGTCATCACCTTACGTTCGATACTTATGAAGTTGGCAAAATTACATTGGATGAATACCTGGACAGGGTGGTATTCTATAAAAAACGACCCTTTAGCCGCACACGGTTCCGGCAATTTATGTATAATCAATCGCAACCTTTGCCGGGCATGCTGGCCTTGTTGCAACGATTAAAAAAGAAATACGGTATTAAAGTAGCTGTTGTAAGTAATGAAGGCCGGGAGTTGGCAGAGTATCGCATCAAACAATTCAAGTTAAATGATCTTGCCGATTTTTTTATTGTTTCCAGCTTTGTTCATTTCAGAAAACCCGACGCGGATATTTTTCGCGTTGCATTGGATACCGCGCAGGTAAGCCCGCGACAAGTGGTATATATTGAAGACAGGGCCATGTTTGTCCGGGTGGCCGAAAAGCTGGGTATACATGGCCTGCGTCATATTGATTTTACAACTACGGGTAAGAAACTGGAGAAGTTTGGACTTAAATAACCATTAGCTTAGTGTACTGCGATTAAGAAAGCAGTCTTTTTTCAATTACCAGTCAGCATTTCGTTCCATAAACTCCTTGATGGACTTATGAATGGACACAATATTACTTTGTGTTTCTTCCTGGATAATCTTCCATTGTTTCTGTATGTTCTTTTTGGAAAGGGAATGATCCTCGTAGTCCCCATTGGTGACGATACCCAGGGTTTCATCCGTGAAATCAGACAGTTCCAGCCTGTATTTGCCATCTTTAAAAGAGAACTTGAGCAGGAAACTTATGGACCGTGTTTCCTCACTGGACAACATATAGCCCGGAGCCTTATAAGTAAAGCTTCCTTTGGCAAGAATAAGCCCGGCATCCTTGTCTGATACCTGGATTACCTTGTTGGCATTGGTAAAATGCTTAGCGAGCCACTCCATGCCATTAAAGTAGAGTGCTTCTTTTTTCATAGCGCTGTCAACTATTTCTATGCTGACAAAACTGATGGGTTTCCCGGTTTGCTGTCCGAAGGAGTTGAAACAAAAGAGGATTATCACAATAAGAAGCAGCGAGTTTTTCATAAACCTGGATATTGGTTACCGCCAGAAAACCTGTGGCGTCAGACTTTTGCGTACAAAAGCCTTGCCAGAGCAGTTCTTGCCGGACCACGAAACTATCCTAACGAAAATGAATGAGTGAAACTACGTTCAAATACCCGCAATTACAGTTTTTCATCCTGATTCATTTGACAATAATCAGATTCCCCGGGGTCATTTTCTTCAAAAAATTGTTTGTATCATTTCAGGGATCATTATATAAATTACCGGCCGGATGTAACTAATTCCTGTAAGACGGCGTCCGATATTTAATGCCTTTTATGAATTCCCGCTTAAAATTTATAAGCAGCTTTATTGCGAGTCTAGCAGGAATATTTGGTTCGCTGGAATCGCCTGCGCAAACAATGGTATGCAAAGACACGGTATTCTATATCAACTTTGGCGCGGGTAACAGCCCGGATATAAACTTGTCTTTTTTGCACGATTACCGTGTTGACGGAGGCAGTTGCCCTAATGATGGGTTTTATTCTTTTGTTTCCTCTACGGCTGATTGTTTTGGTGGGAACTGGCTGACAGTACCAGAGGATCATACTCCCGGCGACGTGAATGGTAAAATGATGCTCGTAAATTCTTCGGAACAACCGGGCCAGTTTTTTATTACTAAGGTGAATGGTTTGAGAGGCAGTACTACTTATGAGTTATCTGCCTGGCTGGTGAATGTTTGTCGGCGTACGGAGGGCTGCAAAACTTTATTTCCTGATATTGGATTTACTATAGCTAATGCTGCCGGCACTCCGCTTGCGGGATTTTATACCGGCGAGATGCCAACGGAGCAAACGCCGGCGTGGAGAAGATACTCTTCTACTTTTACTACGGCTCCTGTGATCGGCAATGTTTTTTTACAACTCAACAACCGGTCACCGGGTGGCTGCGGTAATGATTTTGCATTGGATGATATCGTAATCAAAAAGTGCGAGACCATCCGTACAGAGCCGGCAAAAGAAGAACACAAACAGTATAACAAACCCGTTATAAAACCCAGGCCGTTTGTTTCCCAGCCTCCCGGGAAAGATTTACCGCCTATCACCCGGCCAGTTCCGGAAAAAATATCACCAACGACTACCAGGCCTTTCATTAAAGATTCTGGTAGAATGATCAGGCCTTTGCCCCGGGTATTGCTGACGAGGGACAACCCGGTAGTGAAACAGATTTTTACTGATTCGGCTGAGATCAGGATTGATGTATATGATAATGGCGTGATAGACGGGGATACGGTAAGCATTTATCACAATAATGACCTGGTTATTGCGAACGCAGCGCTTTTAGCTACACCAATCACTTTCACTATAAAAGTAGACAGGCAACATCCGCATCATGAGCTGGTAATGGTGGCCAATAACCTTGGTTCTATTCCCCCCAACACTTCAATGATGATTGTAACGACAAAAGATAAACGGTATGAAGTATTTATTTCATCCGATGATAAAAGGAACGCAAAAGTAGTGATAGATCTGAAGTAATGATTATAACTCCCGGGTTTCTGTGGCCCGGCTATATAAAGCGGGCTATAATTTTTTTTGTAAAAAGAGGGGGGACTGCTTTTTGTTGGCGATCCTATTGGTAAAGTGACAGGACAGGTCATGTCTCATTCTCACACATTATCACTGTCTTCTTTCTTCATGCAAACACTTTTTATTGTGACTGGATACAAGGTAGTGTCCTGGTTTGAGACATGGCCGCAGAGAACCACAGAGTAAAAGAGGGTCACAGAGAAACGATCATACATACTCTGAGGTTCTCTGTTTCTCTGCGGTCCTCCGTGGCCAGCATGAAAATTGAAATTGGGACACTACCGGGTACAGGGCGATTTGCAAATACGGGGAAATTATCCAATCTTTATATACCCTAAGTAATCAAACCTTATTATCATGAAAAAATTATTCTTCCTGGCGATCCTTTCCTTTTGTTTTTTATTTTCTTCTGCGCAACGCAAGTATTACGGCGGAGGGCATCATACTACTTCTCATGGCGGTTATTATTCCGGCGGCCATGGTTCCTCTCATAAAGGAGGGCATTACAGAAACAGCAGCAGCTACAACCGGTATGGAATACATAAAACATACCGCCGTTCCCGGAGATAATGAAAAAGATAATATCCCTCTTTTACATCACTACTCTCGCCATATTGACGATGCGTTGCCTATACACTGAGAACTTAACCATTCAATCATTAAATATTAAACTATGGGTACTAATGCTACCGTTGGAAAAGAAAGGGCTGATGAAAACAGGGACCAGGTAATTTCCTACTTTACTTTGAGGATACTGATTGGGGCAGCCGGTGTGTTTCTTCCTTTATTGACTTTCATTGGCAAACTCATTTATGAAGGATCTGCGGAAATTGAATATTCGATCAGTGATTATTACGATAACGGAGCAGCAGGCGATATACTGGTAGGCGTATTGTTTGCCCTGGGTTTCTTCTTGTTTTCTTATAAGGGTCCCGCGCCCATTGACAACAGGACGGCTAATATAGGGTGCGTATCAGCATTGGGGGTCGCTCTTTTCCCAACTACCTTTTGCTCCAACTGCTGGGTTCACTACCTGCATTTTGGTTTTGCCCTGGTCCTTTTTTCGTCGTTTATCTTTTTCTCCATTTTTCTTTTCCGGAAAACCAGCCCCGGTAAAAAACCTACCCGGCAAAAAGAAAAACGAAACCAGGTTTATCTTATCTGCGGTATTATCATGATTCTATGTATCGCGGGTATTGCAGTCAGCAGCTTTTTACTGGATGATAAACTGACTTCAAAGTATCATCTTGTTTTTTGGTTTGAATCAATAGCACTTGTTTCATTTGGTTTTTCCTGGATCACAAAGGCCGAATTTTTGTTTTTGAGAGATTCGGGCTCACTGCGACCAAAGGCCGATAAATAGTTGGCGATCCGTTTCAAGGAAAGGTGTTTTGCCAAAAACGATTATTTTCTTACTCAGCGTGGGTGAAATATTTTCTGCAAAAGACAAAAAAATCAGTGCAGGACCGATTGACCCGGCCCGGTATATCAAATCGGGCAGGCCTCTTTCCCGCTCATACTAGCCGTATAAATAATGAAAAATAAAAGATATTTCCCGGGCATGACAAATTCCGGGCTGATTTTATTTCCAGATGATCACCTGGCCGGGAGCCGGGAGTAGCGGGGGCAATTGGAAATGGAAAGATCTAATTATTATTTCAACACCGTGTAATAGAAAAAGGGCACCATTGGCGCCCTTTCATTCAGGTAATTCATTTCTTAGCTCAAGTGTTTAGATAAGTGCTTTGCCATATCAAACATAGATACCTGGCTTTTACCGCCGAAAATAGGTTTCAGCTTGGCATCAGCATTGATCATGCGTTTGTTGGCTTTGTCCTGCAGCTTATTGGCTTTGATATAAACCCAGATTTTCTTTACCACTTCAGTGCGGGGAATTGCTTTACTTCCTACCACTTCTGCCAATGCCGCGCTGGGTGTAAGCGCTTTCATAAATGCTGCTGACGGTTTACGTGCAGATTTTTTCTTAGCAGCTTTCTTTACTGTTTTTTTTGCGGCGGGCTTCTTAGCCGCTTTCTTAGCCGCTTTTTTTGCGGTTTTCTTTGCCATGTTGTTTTAGATTTAGAATGTTAATGGGTATTCTGTATTTCCCGGCATCAAATATAGATTATTTAAACACATTACAAGATGAGAAAGGTTTTTTTCTTAGGCAAGTGTACAATTGTTGCTATGAGCAATGAAAGCTTTTTCCCCCTAATTACCTCCCGTACTGACCATGCGAATACCTTTCCGGGGCTTTTTTATCTTACAAACTACCGGGTTATTTTGAATATAGCCTGCTCAAATTCCCCCGGTACCGTACTTATTTTTCGTGATCCATACCCTCTGTTCGCAAAAGAATTTTAGAACCAAAACTCCCGCCGGATGCCCATTTTCCCTGTAAAATGGAGTGAAATCCGGGAAATAGTATGCTGTCAATCTGGCAAATTATCCGGCTTTGGAACAGCTCTTGTACCTTGCGGCTATCTTATATTTTAAATATACTTGTTCAATATGGTACAGGAAAAAGGGACTATTTCCATTAATACAGAGAATATTTTCCCGATCATTAAGAAGTTTTTATACTCCGACAACGAAATCTTCCTGAGGGAACTGGTAAGCAATGCCGTGGACGCTACCCAAAAAATAAAGCGCCTGGCTTCCCTGGGGCATTATAATAAGGACCTCGGGGATCTCAAAATAAAAGTAGCGGTGGACGATAAAGCGAGAACGATTACCATTTCGGATGGCGGTATCGGCATGACCGCGGAGGAGATCAAGAAATATATTAACCAGATCGCTTTTTCCGGGGCTGCCGAGTTTTTGGAAAAATTCAAAGAAGCCAAGGATGCCAATGAGATCATTGGCCGCTTTGGTCTTGGTTTTTATTCCGCCTTCATGGTGGCCGATAAAGTAGAGATACAAACACTTTCTTACCAGGAAGGAGCGGAACCAGCACGCTGGATATGTGATGGCAGTACCTCGTTTGAAATTACCAGTGGCAGTCGCACAGAAAGAGGGTCGGATATTATTCTTTATGTCAATGAGGAATCAGGAGAGTTTCTGGAAGAGCACCGGATCAATGAGATACTGAATAAGTATGCAAGATTTTTACCCGTGCCCGTGCAATTTGGCACCAAAGAAGAGTCTGTACCGGATGGTGAGGACGCAGAAGGCAAACCAAAATTCAAAACAATCGAAGTTGATAATATCATCAACAACACCAGCCCTATCTGGACCAAAGCGCCGGCTGAATTAAAAGACGAAGATTATCTCAGTTTTTACCGCGAATTATATCCTTTTTCTGAAGAGCCGTTATTCTGGATACACCTTAATGTGGATTATCCTTTCAACCTGACTGGTGTACTGTATTTCCCGAAATTGAAGAATGATTTTGAGATGCAGAAGAACAAGATCCGGCTATTTAGCCGCCAGGTCTTTATAACAGATGAAGTGAAGGACATCGTTCCGGAATTCCTGCTATTGTTGCACGGGGTCATTGATTCACCGGACATCCCGCTTAATGTCAGCCGTTCTTTTTTACAGGCCGACAGCAATGTCAAAAAGATCAACAGTTATATCTCGCGCAAAGTGGCAGATAAGCTGCAAGAACTCTTTAAGAAGGACCGCAAAGCCTACGAAGAAAAATGGAAAGACATTGGCTTGTTTGTAAAATTCGGGGCCATCTCCGACGAGAAATTTTATGAGAAAGCAAAGGATTTTTTACTGCTGACTAATACCCGCAACGAACATTATACATTAGAAGAATATAATGCCAAAGTAAAAGACTTTCAAACCGACAAAAACGGTAACCTGGTATATCTCTATACGATGGATACCGAACAACAGCACAGCTATGTGCTGGCCGCGCAAAAAAAGGAGTACGATGTATTGCTGATGAGTTCCCCCATTGACACCCATTTCATTCATCACCTTGAAATGAAGCTGGAAAAAACTTCGTTGAAAAGAGTAGACGCTGATGTACTGGATAAGCTGATTGAAAAAGAAGATGCAACCCGGCATACACTCACGGAAGATGAGATCAGCCGGTTGAAAGCGATTTTTGAAAAAGCGATCAATAAGCCGGGTATGAAGGTAGAGGTAGAGAGCCTGCCTGCAGAAGCTATGCCGGTCACCATTACCATGGAAGAATGGATGCGCAGAATGAAAGATATGTCGAAGATGGGAGGGGGTATGAATTTTTATGGCGCCATGCCCGATTCCTACAAGGTGGCTGTTAACGCCAATCATAAGATCGTTGCTAAAATATTAAAGGCCGAAGAAACACAACAGACCGCCATGGCCAAACAGGCGTTTGATCTGGCGTTATTAGCGCAGGGACTTCTGAAAGGAGCGGATCTTACAGCATTTGTGGAAAGGACGGTGGAAGTGATTTGATTTTGTCCTTCGCTTCGCTCAGGATGACGTCCTTCGCTCAGGATGACGTCCTTCACTTTGGTCAGGAGGGCATTGGGAAATTTCTTTCAGACAGGTTATTTTCTGATGCTTCGATTGGCAAGCTGTTTCGAAGGAATAATGAGATTTCAATATTGAACAAATTTCCTTCCTATTGACTATCGGGATCCCTTTTCAAAACGGCACCTGCCTGTTTTAACGTCATGCTCCCTCACCCAATTAATGATTACCTTTCCTTAACTAATCCTTTTAAACATGGAAAATGCAAAGGACCTTCGCCTTGCTGTTTTAATAGACGCTGATAATATACCTTACCGCCTGGTCAGCGGCATACTCGAGGAAATCGCCAAGTACGGCTCGCCTACTTTCAAACGTATTTATGCCGATTGGACCAAACCACATGTAGCAGGCTGGAAATCTGTCTTGCTCGATCATGCCATCACGCCTGTACAGCAATACAGCTATACCAGCGGCAAGAATTCTACTGATTCTGCGCTGATCATTGATGCGATGGATATATTATATACGGGCCGTGTAGATGGTTTTTGCCTCGTAAGCAGCGACAGTGATTTCACAAGACTAGCAACCCGTTTACGGGAAGCGGGCATGAAAGTATTTGGAATGGGAGAACAGAAAACACCTTCCGCATTCCGGGCGGCCTGCGATAAATTTATTTATATAGAAATACTGGAACAGCCTGAAGCAGCATCACCCAAACAAATAAAACTGGCCGACCTCCGGAAAAAAGAAAAAATAATCAGTAAAGCTGATAAAAACCTGGTAAGTCTTATCACTTCCAGTGTCAATGATATTGCCGATGAAAACGGGTGGGCTTTTCTCGGCGAGCTGGGTAACCTGCTTCTAAAGAAACGCCCTGATTTTGACCCTCGCAATTACGGCTTTGGAAAATTATTGCCGTTGATCAGGAGTCTTGGTCAATTTGAAATAGATGAGAGGGAAGCAGGAAGGAAAAATGTAAAACTGGTTTATGTGCGTGTGAAATAACAAAAGACAATTGTATTGCTTTGCACTCCAACAATATCTGTATCACCAGCAGAGCGGGTAAAAAAATGAACAATAGTTTTGAATCCGCAGCATTTTATCTTCAGCGATTAATAAAAAGGCTGCCGGTGAAATTCATCCGCTTGTAGCGTTCACCGGCAGCCTTCACTAATAATTCACTAATATTTTTCTACTATGTTATAAAAAAAGAAAGTAGGGGGCCCTTCTACCCCGGCCTTGGCCATTTTATCTTTCAGGTCCTTTGACTTCATGAATGCTTTTGCTTTGGCCATATCGGTGATGGCAAAAACAAGCGTCACCATATGATTATCTCCAATACTGTGCCCGACAACCCTGTCGATTAAACCGGCATCCATACGGGCTTGCTTATGGTCGTCAAATTCTTTTTTCCAGGCATCCCAGTCTTTTACTTTGTGGGTTACCCTGACCCGGGCTGCTTGTGGAATAGTTGTTGTATCCTGCATTACTTCCTCTACGTAACTAATTGTTGGCGCACCGATCACCCCTGCTTTTTTCATTCGGTCTTTAAGTTCCTGGGATCCGCCCATTGCTTTAGCTTTATCAATATCACTCATCTTTAAAGCGATTAGCACCATATTGGAATCATCAATTCCCCTGGCTATAACGTAGTTGCTTAACCCATTGGCTTTGCGTGCGGAATCATGGCCGTCATAGAATGGCTTCCATTTGGCATAGTTGGCAACCTTGTGTTGTATAACCATTAGATCAGCCGGTTTGGCAGGGGCGGTGGTTGCCGGAGTTGTTTCTGCCGGTTTTACCTGCGAAGTATCCTTGGTCTTTTCATCAGCTTTTTTTTCATTGTCCCCCGAACCGCAGGAGAGCAGAAAGAGAGACATACTTGTAGCAAGCAAAGTTGCCAAAAATCTGAACTGCTTCATTGTTTAAGAAATTTAAAAATTAAGAATAAAGAATTTGCCAGAGAACGGGGAAGTAATACAGGGGGGCGGGATTTTGAATGAAAATAGACTTTATGCTACATACAGACAAAAAATATAAACTCTTTGATATAAGTCAATATTCGTAAATAAGAGCGCCCGGCTCCCTGTGTAAGCAGGAAATAGCTTGTGTACTTATTTCATTTTCGAAAATTTATCCGCTGATTGATTCAACTGTCCGGGAGAGATTGTCTTATTTCCCTCGTCAATGATTATCCTGAACCGGAAAGTGACTGATTCCCCTTTTTTCAACTGAAGGTTCTTAAAACTTTTGCCATTGGTAAATATTTTTTCCCCCAATGGATTGGCGGCAAAAAGACCATAGCCGCGCGCATGCCAGAAGGTAGGATAGTTTGGATTTTCCGGGTGGTCAATGATCGCAATGCTGATGGAATCAGCTCCCATTTTGCCATATACTTTACACCACCTGCCGCGGGTGCTCCACGCATCATTGCCCTGTTTGCCTTCACTGGTCAGGTAAGTGCCGTTGGGAATGTTGTCGGTTCCGCCTTTTACAATCGTTACATTGCCCTTGTTGTCGGTGAATTTCTGGTCCTCTGTTGTCGGTATTTGCAATTCATGCGCAAGCCGCAACCCAAGCAATCCATCTTTCGCATCGGTAAACAAAACATCCCTGTCGGCCTTTAAAATGGTTACCCGGTCTACGATACGCTGATGGGCCGTTCCGCTAAATTCATACCGCGTTGTTTCTTCCAGTAAAATATCATTTTGCTGGTTCGTCCAGTTGGCATGATAAGACAATATTCCTTTTTCACCATTGGCTGCCTGGAGTACTTTATCTGTTTTGATCCACCCGTATAAATTTTTTTTCTCTTTGGGAATCGCATACGAATTATTCCAGAAATCCAACCCGTTTACATTTTCGAAATTGAACCACAGGCCGAGATGATGCGGGTGATCGGTGGGATCGGCAGGCCGGGGATTCAATGGAAATCCTCTTGTAACCACTGTACCATTGGCGGCATGAAGAGGATATAAAACAGGTTTTTCGATACTATCAGGATAAAGAAAACTGGTAAAGGGCTTTCCCCCGATAAAAATATCTATCTTCTTTTCCTTTACAGAGGGTACAAGTTTTACCATTTCTTTCTTTTGGGCGAATGATACTGAAAAGCATAATAAAAGAACAATGCTTGCTGCGGGATATATTACTGAATAACGCATCATATTTTTCTAATTCAATATTTAAATGGTTTGTCACCAGCCATTACTTCCTGTGTCTTTTCATCAAACCATACTTTTTTCCCCGTATGCGCCGCGGCATTGGTCATGATGGTTGCAATAGAATGGCTGTAACCGGCTTCAACAGGCGCATGAGGTTTCTGGCGGCTGCGGATGCATTCCATCCAATTGCGGATATGATTAGAGGTAAGCATATCACCCCCGGTATTAGCTGAAGCTATCACAGGCTCCGCTTCAGATAAACTGAGTTCGGGTAATAAGTTCGGTTCCATTTTCATTTCATCTGCGAACTTTTTTGTCAAACCACCTTTGGGAGAAACTTTATTTGTGATGAGATTTAATTCACCACCGTTGGAATAGTAGATCTCTGCGGGATGTTCGTCGCCATTATGCATACGCGAAGAAAAAGTTACCTGGAACCCGGTTCCCGGGTCATTCACGGGGCCGTAATCAAAAACAGCGGTCATCGTATCCCAGTTCTTTCTTCCGTCTTTCCACATATAAATACCTCCATTGGCAACGACTGACCTCGGATGTTGCAGACCACTGAACCAATGAACTGTGTCAATCTGGTGGCTCATCCATTGACCGGGCAGCCCGGAAGAGTAAGGCCAGAATAAACGAAACTCCAGGTATTTTCTTACATCAAATGAATCGGAAGGTCTGTTCAGGAGAAACCTTTTCCAGTCTGTGTCTTCTTCTTTCAATTGGCCGAGTAAGGCAGGCCTGCGCCAGCGGCCGGGCTGGTTTACGTTCCATGTCAGTTCAACCATGGTAATGCCCCCAAACTTACCCGACTTGATGAATTCATTGGCGGCAATATAGTTTTGCCCGCTTCTTCTTTGCGAGCCTATCTGTACGATCCTGTCCGTTGCTTTAATGGCTTTTAAGGCGGCACGGTTATCTTCCATAGTCTCCGCAAATGGTTTTTCCACATAGGCATCGCAACCCGCTTTCACGGCTTCGATGGCATGTAGTGCATGCTGGAAATCCGCAGTGCTGATGAACACAGCATCTACCAGTTTTTTATCATACATCTCTTCATTGTTGCGGCAAGCTACCACATCATGCTGCATTTTTTCTTTCCACATAGCGGCGCCATCCTCCCTTCTTTTTTTCCAGATATCCGATACGGCTACGAGGTCAAAATTCAATTCCTTGTAATGATTCATAAAACAGGGAATATGGGAACTGCGGTGCCGGTCGGAAAAGCCTACAACTCCCACCCGTACCCGGTCATTGGAGCCAATAATATTACGATAACTTTTAGCGCTGAAGGCGGAAGCGCCCATATAAAAACCCGCGGAAGTGATGGCTGTTTTCCGGATGAAATCCCGGCGTGATTGTGACATAGCAAATCATTTAGGAATTAAAAAGCTAAAGATATTTTTTTAAAGTTACTGAGAATCAAAAGAGAAAAATAAATTTTCATTTGAAAGACTTTCTTCATGCGGGAGGAAACGTTCCTGGTGCAAAATTTCCCGCAAAAACGAAGATGCAAAGCATGGAAACTATTTCAATTCCCTTCGCCTTCGGTCATTGCGGGAAAAAATCTTTGGGAGGCCGGGTTTATACAATGGAAAGCGGAAACATCTGAATAAAATAAATGATTATCACGGCCGGGGAGAAGATGAAAAGTATAATTAACCGTTCTTATAAAAAAGAAATAGCAGTAGCACGCTAAGAAAAGACAAACTTTCTGCACAGTTACTTCAGTGCATGCTTCATCAGGATTGACTCAGCGATCTTTCTTCCTGCCCTGCGTTTGCGGCACCGGATCAATCACCAAAAACTCGGGCGGCTGGGGCGATTGCTGAATAAGCTCTTTGTATTTTATCTTAAGGTTGCGTTTAAAAGTGCCCAGGTATCCTGGTTTGGAAATCCTGTCGAGATCGAGCGGAACAGATTCGACGAGGTCGTTTCCGAGGTACATCATTAGTTCCATAGTAGCACGATATTTCACAAAACAACTTCATTTATCTTTTTTATACAATATCAGAAGTACTCTTTTTTAAAAGTAAGTTTACGTTTTCTCCCATCGAAAAAAGATCGCCTTTTTCGATTCCATAACCCTGTCCATGTTTATAAAATGTGAAAAAACCGGCATTAAGAAGGGAACAAATTGCAGGTTAGTGAAAGGAGCTTCTTTATATATTAATTGAATTGATTAATTTGCCGGTATGAAAAAAAGATTATTGCTCCCCGTATTGTTACTTGCTTTTTCAGGTGTATTGCTGCAAACTGCCGCACAAACTACAACATGGACAAAGCATAAGGCCAAAAAATGGTTCGATAAGAAGGAATGGCTGAATGGGTCCGCCTTCACGCCACATGAAGCGATTGATAAAATGGAATTTGCCCGGCAGTACCAGGCCAATAAAACGTACTGGGATAAAGCCTTTACATTTCTAAAAGAGCATGATCTGAAAACATTAGCAGTCGGAAAGTACCCGATTGACGGAACTAATGTGTTTGCAACTGTAACAGAAGACCCGTCCAAAGATTTTGATAAGACACAGTGGGAGTCGCACCGCAAATACATAGACTTGCAATGTGTGATCAACGGTGAGGAAAAAATGGGGAAATACCCTTTTACAAAACTCGCTGTTACAAAAAACTATGATGAGACAAAAGATGTGGCCAATTATTCCGGTGCAGGTAAAATCTATGATGTTCCGGCCGGAACATTTATGATCTTTTTTCCATCAGATGCTCACCGCCCGAATATTACCCCGGGTGGCAATAAGCCCGTAAAAAAGATAGTAATCAAAGTGCTGGCTGCGCAGTAAACAATCCCGGGTAATGATTTGACTATTATTACAAATAACGGGACTCGCTATCTTATCAATGTCAATGTTCCTTTCAGGATCTTTCGGTTCCCGTTCCGGTCGCTATAATTCAGGCTGTAAATATATACGCCGATGGGTTGCTGCACCCCTTTATAACTTCCATCCCAGGAGAGATTGTTCCCTGTTGCCTGGCATACCGCCGCTCCCCAGCGGTTAAATACCTGCAGGCTGATATCTTTAAAAGAGGAGGGAAGGGCAATGGTGAAAAAATCATTCTTCCCGTCGTTGTTGGGAGTAAAGGCATTGGGAATAAAAATATCATTGCATCCGCCTGCGGGAATATTCTCAACAATATTGATGGTAGTATCTTTCATGCAGCCGCCGGCATCTGCAATATGAAAGTCATAGGTGCCCCCGTGAAGCCCTGTGAAATCACCTGATGTCCGGGACAAACCTGAATTTGACAAAGTAAAGGTAACCGGGGCATTAACGGACGATGCATGAATAAGCACTGTTGCAGGCGTATTTAAACAGTAATCCGGGTTGGTAATTTCAATACTTGTAACCAGTTTGTAAGGAGCGGCGATGGTAAACGCGGTATCATTCATACACGTTCCACCCGGCGCGGCAGCACTGATCTTATGCGAACCGGCTGAAATACCGGTGAACGATCCTGTAGTATTGGTGGTGGCATTATCCAATGTATAGCTGATTGTACCGGCGCCGGGAAAAACAGCATTTATTTGTACGGAACCCGTTGCCGATTGACAGGATTTAGTAATCTGCAGATCTGTAATAGTTACTTTATCATCCAGCCCGGTTTCCGTGATGCTTGCCGCATCCAGTATATCCAAAGGAATGGAGCAGGCGTCACCGATTATTGTTTTATTGGCGAGATCAAGTTCCGTGAGTTGGGTGGTGCCGGTATTATAACAGGTTAAGCCAAAATAACGGCTGCTGCCGCAAGGGGTGGGATAAGATAATAGCCCGATAAAATCCGGTGTGCTCATATAAAGCTTGCTTGCCGAAAGATCGTTGATATTTATTTCAAAGATCCCGGTTGACCAGTCATAAGGATCATACCCCGCCATCAGGAGTTTGTCTTCGAAGAACATCACATCACCGGCGCTCACATAGGGCATCGTGCCAAGATCAGACAACTCATGTTTATAAGGATCATACCTTACCAGGTGCTGGTAAGTCATATAAACAATACCATTCTTGTCTACCGTCAGACCGTTATAAGCCGGGCCTCCCTGGAGCAATGTCTCGCAACTTCCGGGGAAACCAATTTTGAATCGTTTTAATTCACCGGTCCATGTGTTATAATATATAGTGTCTTTGTAAACAGCAATGCTCAGGATATTGTTATCCGTTCCGCAGCCATTAGTGATTAAAGCCTGGCTGCAATTGCCCCCGCCGGTAGATATTTGATAAATTCCTTCTTGTGTATTGACATAAGCAGCCTGGCCATGTACCATACCAGCGCCCGGTATAAAAAAGAAAGCAGCGAACGAGATCAATATTTTCCTTACAATCTTATCCATGAATTATTGCTTCAAGACAATCAATTTTCTTATTGAGTATCTTTCCTAAAATATTGGAAGCGGTTCAACTGGATTTGATTGGTGAAGGATGTTTCCCTTCTTGCAGGTTTTTATTTTTGAAAGGATGTTGGGAATAGCCGGTACATGATCAATAACTGCCAGTATGATCAGCGGGTATTGATTCTGTTATTCCTGATGATGGGTGTAAATAGTGGCTGAACTTCTTTGAAGGAGCCTGGGGTAAGTAAACATTCCAATAAAATGGTAATGTTTCTTGAGACTAAGGTTATTACACTTTTCATAAGGTAGAATTGTACGGCAGCACAAAATAATACTACGATCCGAACCCTGCAAGACTTACGATTTATTTTTTAATAATTTACGATAGAAACATAGTATAAATACGAATTTTCGGCAGCTTCCAGCCGGTTATTCATTATTATTTATCCTTATTTAAATTCTTTACCGGCCGTCGGGTAGTGTTTCAGTTTAAAAATAGCCGTAAGATTGGAAGACGGTAAGTTTTGACAAACTAGCCTTTTTTTCTTCCGGACTTTCCGGCAAACTGTTATACTAGCAGTCGCCGGCCCATTTCTACTGTCTTCATATTTTCGATATATTACGACGAAATATGCCACCATGAGGAGATCAGGGATTGTTGCTGCTTTTATTATTTGCCTGTGCCAGTATACCCAGGCCCAAAAGAAAGAACTGAATGTAATCGGGTATTTCGCGGGCAGGTTGACGGAACTGGATAGTTTTCCTGTAAAGGATCTCACACACCTTATTTTCTCTTTCACTCATTTAAGTGGGAACAGCATGTCGGTCAGGAATGCGAATGATACGGCTTGCATTCAAAAAATGGTATCCTTTAAGGAGCAGTATCCCGGGTTAAAGATTATTTTATCGTTAGGGGGCTGGGGTGGTTGTAAGGATTGTTCGGAGGTCTTCAGTACCCCAAAAGGCAGGAGGCAATTTGCACGCTCTGTCAAAGGATTGATGAAATATTTCAATACTGATGGAATTGATCTTGATTGGGAATACCCCGCTATCGCGGGATTCCCGGGACATACTTATTCATCGGATGACAAAAGAAATTTTACTTCACTCATTGGATCCTTACGTAAAAAGTTAGGAAAGAAATATGAGATCAGTTTCGCGGCAGGCGGTTTCGACTTGTTCATTGATTCATCAGTTGAATGGAAAAAAGTAATGCGGAAAGCCGACCGGGTCAATATTATGAGCTATGACCTGGTACATGGATTCAGTACGGTAAGCGGGCATCATACGCCCTTGTATTCCACACCGCAACAAAAGCAATCCACCGATAATGCAGTCAACAGGATAATGGCAGCCGGGGTTCCTGCCAATAAAATAGTAATTGGCGCGGCATTTTACGCTCGTTTTTTTAAAGTGACCGACAGTATTGATAACGGCCTTTACCGGTCTACCAGTTTTTACCGGGGCATATCTTATTCAAAATTATATGACAGCATATCGGTGGAGAACGGTTTTGTATCACATTGGGATGAAACGGCTAAAGCTCCCTATGCATTTAATGCAGCCCGCCAGTTGCTGGCCACCTACGATGACAGCGTTTCCATTCGTTTGAAGACCAAATACGCCATCGATCGTAATTTAAATGGCATCATGTTCTGGCAATTGGTGGATGATAAATTTGATCACGGTCTGCTGGATGTAATGTACCGGACCAAATTGGAAGAAGAAAAATGATCTCTTTTGTATTCCCGCTAATTTTTGGTCACTACTGCTTTTTGGGCTGTTTCAATATCTTTAGCCACAGCCGGCCTCAGCTTTTCCCAATGAAAGCGCAGCCCGTAATTTTCTTTCCATGATTTACCGTCCTGCTCGCTGTAATGGACCAATGGCATATCGTTGTACAACGGCCGGGTAATGCTTATTACTTCATCCCAGTAATGAAGTGCTTTTTCAAAATGACTTATCGCCATTTGCTTATTTTTTTCGCCCCCTTTCAGCCGGTAAGTCTGCAAGGCGACGGCGCCTCTTAATTTTTCTGCCAGGTGCAATCCGAGGAAGGCCCATGTTCGTATGTCGGCGACTTCATACACTAAAGCTTTATCGGTGGTTGTATTGATTGATTTGACAAGTGCCAGCGCTTTTTGACAATCTTTTTCAAGCATCCCGGCAAGGAGGGGAGGCGTGACTTTGCTTTTTGCAAATGAACGACCCGAAGAAATCTTATTCACATAATTGGCAATGGATATATAATCTGTATCAAGAGGAGGTTGATTGATCAGCCTGTCAGCGGAAATATAATCTACTCTTTTGGTTTTAGTGTCGAGAGCCATCATTCCCTCACTGTATAATGTAAAGTCCCAGCCAAGATCAAAATCCGAAGCAAGACGAAGAGGAGTTGCGCCTGCCAATGCAGAGGCTTCCAGCAGGTTATTGCCTTGTTTTCCGTACCGGCGGATAAACGCTGCCCTGAATACATCATCCGGTGTAGCGGGATCATATAATAATCTTCCCCATAGTTTATAAAATAACCATTGACGTTCGAATGCGTATTTCCAGGGGAGAGCAGTGCTGTCTTTTGTAAAGTAATCTTTGGCAGGAATATAAGTTTCCGACCCTATGAAATACCCGCCAACGTATGAATGTGTATTTTGAATGATATGCCGGCGTATAAAGCCAGGGACTCCCCAGCGAAGACAGAAGAAATCTTCATTGCGGGCTGTCCATGTGATCTTATATTTTGTGGGCTCAGGTTTAAAATAAGTATCATATAATTTACCGCCATGCACTTTTATTAGTTGAGTTGTAGAGTGCGCATGCGACCAGTTGAATTTAAGATCGGCCCAGACAGGGCCTTCTGTAAAACCAAGATCCGCTTCTTCTTCAATAGCCTTACGGGTCAACTGTTCGGTCTCAATACTGGTAGGGCCCAGTGACTCGGTGTTGGCGGAGAATGGGATCCGGTGAATCAGCCTGGATTTCCGGCTGGCCAGCCTCATGCCCTCAATGACCGTTTCTTTTATCCAGTCTTCACGCTGTTGCGGTGTCATGCCGCCCATGCCTTCACCGAGTGTAAGACCGATCCCCGAAAGATCAGGATATTCATTCAGTAACTGGGTGACACATTCCCTTGTATATCGTTTGATAATTTCAGATGTATCACCTCTCACAAAGAAATCATGCTGCAAGTTGTCTATCGCCACCCGGTGCGCTTTGGCAAACTCCGGGGTCACGAAAATGTTGAAGGGAACGACATAGGTGTCGATAGCCCGTTCCCTCGCCATCCGGAAAATAGTATGAAACAGCCGCTGCCATTCTTTTAACTCCTCATCGGGGAAAGGGCTTGCTTCCGGGAAATTCCCGGGTTTGATCATGAATGTATAAGGATGCAGGTTCCATAAGCTCAGGCTATTGAAACGATTGGCCACCATCATATCGAGAAAGGCCTTCCAGAAACTTGTATCCCTGCAGGTTTGGTCATGCAGATCGAGCGCGTAGCTATGCCGGTAAGTATCCCAGGGGAGATCAAATTTAATAGCGCGAAAGGGAAGTTTGGGCTTTTCACTTTTTGCTTTGCAATGTTGAAGGGGTATGCCGTTATCCAGGTCCTCGGTCAGTGAAAGGCTGCCATAGATAAGACCCCGTTCATCTCCGCCAGTGATCATGATCCTTTTACCGGCTGCAAGCACAGAAAATGCCTCAGTTCCCAGCTGTTTTGCATTGACGGAAAGACTGATCTCATAGTCTGCCGGCGATTCTCTTACAGAGTAACCTTTTTTTATCAAAGTCTCACGCAACTGGCCGGCCGCATACGCCTCCTGTGGTGAAGAGGCGGAAAAATGTATGGCAACGGCCTGGGAAAAGGCAGGAGAAATAAACAGGATATAAATCACCGGGGAGAGCCAGGCTTTTCTTTTCATGCGATGAATTTAACACCTTATCCGTTACCCCGATATCCCGGTGGCGGGTTTGACCTTTTTTCAATACGGAGACGAGTAGTCATTATTCTACATGCTGCCGGGTCTATTTTTTACGGCCGAATGATATAATACTCTATTTTTTTCGGCCAGTTTCTGTCTTTACTTCATGTTGTCCCGGCAAGAAGAAAATAATCCCGGTAAAAAAACACTTGAATAATCATTAAAACCAGAATATATGAGAAATGAAAATTATGAACCCGGCACACCAGAGAACGGCTCTCCTTTGGCCGTCTCCCTTACACTGGATGAAGCCCCATTTTTAAAAAACCTGGTGGAAAAGCTTGCCCACAGGCGGTATGATACCGGGTATTGTTATGAACCTATGCCCTCTGGCTGGAACGCGGTGAACACTTCTTCCATCGAAGCTTACCTGAGCGGGTGTATGGATATTCGCGGGAACGATGAGATCATTTCATTATCATTTACCACTTGCTTCGCTTTTACCTGCACCAAATTGGCCCACGGAGAGAATACTCTTTCATGGGTTAATTCACTTTCATGATTCTCTTTCCATATTATTTTTTTATGAACGGAAAGAAAAAATCAATGAGTTCTTTCTCTTTTTAATAAGTGGTACAGCATTTGCCATATAGGGTAACATGAAAAAGGCTTTAAACATATTGGTCACACTTACGGGCGTTGGTTTTTTTGTATCACGTAAAATAAGCACCCGGCGAAAATTGAAACAGGTAGCTGATAATGGTTATGAAACAGCGCAGGATGTTCTTTTCCCCGGTAAGGAAATAAGAAGCAGGAAACTTCATTATGGGCCTGTTCTCCCGGCTTAACGTGCCTTAAGTTTTAGATGACTCGTCCCATCAACGGGTCAGTCTTAGTGTCTCTTCCCGTCTCCACTCTTCCCGCATATCTTCTTTCAAATTCCGCATTCCCCTTTATTCTTACTGTAAAATCATACCAGCCAAAGCTCTTGCCTGTATTGACGACAATAGCCAACTGCGAATGAGATAAACCTGCAGCTCCGAGCTGCTCTGTGCGGGAGCCTGTTTTGTATGCATTATCCGTAACCGTAATGACCTGAGCTTTTTTCTCTTTGTTACTTACCCGGAGAATAATATTTCCTGTCAGCTTCAGTTTGCTTTTTTTATCCTGCTCATACGCGCAAGTCATATCAGCAAGCGGATCGTTCGCATTGCCGCCAAACTCACGAAAAAAGCCATTAGGGCCATATACCTGCAAATGATACTTGTTGTTATCAAAATTGCTGATGACCCATTGGTCTGTAATTATATCACCTGCGGCTACTGCATAAGCCCATGTCCTTACATCCTCCTGTAAATACCTGCCCGGCGCATAGATATGAAAAGGCGAACCAGCCGAAGCAGCGCCAAAAAATTGTTTGCCTGCACTCAATGATATTTCAAACGATTGTTTGTCCGGACTGAGTTTTCCTTCTGCATATAGCTCATAAGGCAACGCACAGGATGGACGGATACCTTTTTCCTGTACCGGCATGAAAGGGGATAAATGCGGCTGTTTATTGATCTGGTCAATCTCATCCTGCCCTAATCGTTTATAATTGGAAGGGATATTCCTGAACTGGGCCTTATGGATGCTTTCTACAAATTCATCCCGCTTCAGGAAATCCGGGCTGCCTGTTTTTTCATTAGTATACGGTCTGAAAACTGAAGTAAGATCACCACATACGGTGCGACGCCAGGCGCTGATATTAGGTTCTTCAATCTTTTTCCCCTTTTTATGGCTTACAAATTTTTCAAGAAACTGCAGGGTGGATGTATGATCAAATACTTCCGAATTCACCCATCCGCCTCGGCTCCAGGGAGACGCAATGACCAGTGGTACCCGGTAACCAAGACCGATTGGGCTCTCCCGGGCATGATCCTTTATCGTCTGCTGTTCGATGCCTGTAATATAATCAACGCCGGTGTCAATTCCTTTGGATGTTAAACCGGTATCTTTTTTATGCGGATGCGGGGCGACAAAAGGAGGTACATGATCAAAATAACCGTCGTTCTCATCATAGGTAAGAATAAAGACAGTCTTTTTCCATACTTCCGGGTTCCCGGTAAGGATATCCATCACTTCGCTGATATACCAGGCGCCATACCAGGCGGAAGAAGGATGATCGGAAAAATTTTGCGGAGCTACCAGCCAGGAAACTGTTGGCAGGGTACCGTTTTTTACATCCTCGCGGAACTGGTGCAGCAGGTCTCCTTTGGGAACTTTTACTTCCCGTTCAGCGTTTTCATCTTTATATAGTAAGGAATCAAGCCGGTGATAATCGGGATCGTTCCTGTTGGTGGCAAAAGCTCTCTTGTGAAGGTTCTTTTCATGCTGTGATAATTGCTCAAATTTTTCCTGTGTGTAGTTTTTCTGATCCTCTGCATTTATAGCAAGGCTCTTTACCAGGTAATCAATATATTGTTTTAATTCTTTTGCCTCTTTGGACGCAGCGGGTACTGATTGAAGTTTCAGTTCCTGCTTTTTTATTTCCTCTTTTAGCAAGGCAGCCGCTTTGGGCAGGTTAGCAATATAGCCGGGAGATAGTTTTACATTGAATTGGGTAAAATATTCAATAGCATTATCTCCAAAATTAGAGAGCCAGGCATCTTCTTCGCCTTCAAACCCAACGCCGGCACCAATCTCATTTTGATATATCTTCCAGGATATGCCATGTTGTTCGAGACGCTCGGGAAAAGTGGTCCAGCTTACCATCGTATTGTAATCAGCATCCTCGTTCCATACACGTGCAAGAGTATCCCCGTTTTGCTGCTCCCTTACAGTACCTGTCCAGAAATATAGCCTGTTGGGTGTAGTACCGGTCAGTGAAGAGCAGAAGTGCTGATCACATACGGTGAACGCATCGGCCAGGGAATAATAGAAAGGTATATCCGCACGTGTATAATATCCCATAGTGAGCGGCATCCCTGCATATTCCTTTCTTCCCGAATGTTTGGCATCGAGCCACCTGTCATATTTCCCGTTATTTCTCGCATCTACCTGGTCTGCCCAGCCATGAGGAAGAGAATCCATCCAGGTAATTTTGGTGTCTTTGATATCAAAACGAAAAGGGCAATAGGTATCGCCTTCTTTATTGGATTGCAGCCACACCAGGTTCTTATTGGGCAATGTAATAGCGCGTGGATCATTAAAACCGCGAACACCCTGCAATGTTCCGTAGGTATGGTCAAATGAGCGGTTCTCCTGCATCAGCAATACGATATGTTCTGCATCCAGCCAGGTGCTGCCGGGAACAGGGTCAATGGCGAGGGCTTTTGCAATGGATGCCGGCAATACATGCAATAGTCCTGCACCACCCGAAAGCAGCGAAGCTTTTTTAAGAAATTCTCTTCGTGTATCCATCCTGTTGTAAAAGTAATTTATATAAAACTATTTCATTGGCATTAAACTTTTGCTGTTGCAGCAGGATTTAAGAAGAAGATAATATACCTGGTTGCTGGTAGCGGGGGATTCTTCCCGTAAAGCTGTCCATTTATTCAATGCAGCTTACCGGTAAATGGTTGTAAGGCCCGGAATATGGCTGCCCGGTATCAAATAAAATCGCCCCGGAAAAGAAAACCTGTTTTTCATATTCCCCGTATAAGTACATAGTTTAATTAACCTCAAAAAATTAATCTATGCGCTTTTTATTAAAAATTACCGTTCCGCATGAGCCTTTTAGCAGCTATGTAAAAGATGGTTCAGTAGACAAAAGAATGCAGGCTATATTGGGAGAAACAAGGCCTGAAGCCGCTTATTTTGCTGAAATCAATGGTAAGCGTACCGCGTTGCTCATTATTAACATGGAGCAGGTTTCACAAATGCCGGCATTCGGTGAACCCTGGTTTGTTATTTTTGGCGCCGATGTAGAGTTTCATCCTGTCATGCTTGGCGAAGACCTTGGGAAAGCCAACCTTGCAGAAGTCGGAAAAAAATTGAAATGATCTTATTGTCGCGGTAGCGGATTCTCTTACAATGAGACCGGCAAGGGACAGGATGGCGGGCCCCCGTAAAACAATTTCATAAATTGCCCGTTTATAGGATGGCATTCCTAAAGGGTAATTAAAATCATGAATAATGAACGGGGACAATAAAGTAACAAGAATTTTGTTATGGGCGGCGCTGGTATTCTGTCTCCTTGTACTCACCAAATATATCCTGTTCAAAAAAACCCCCGGCTATTACAAGCATTATTTCGCGCATGAATATAAAAACTATAAGGTCAGTGACGGATGGGAACATGCCAACCTGCATCCTTTCTTTACTATTCGCTTGTTTTCTTCCAAAAGGGTATCTACAGAATATAGTTACTGGAATATAGGCGGGAATATTGTCGGGTTCATTCCACTCGGGATTTTGCTGCCGCTTTTATTTCCCCTTTTTAAAAATTTTCTTAAGCTTACGGGGGCAGTCTTTCTTCTCAGCCTTTTATTTGAATCAACACAATTATTCACCGGGATCGGTGTCTTTGATGTAGATGATCTGATATTAAATACTTCTGGAG
The DNA here is from genome assembly GCA_030706685.1 of Bacteroidota bacterium. Taxonomy (GTDB): domain Bacteria; phylum Bacteroidota; class Bacteroidia; order Chitinophagales; family Chitinophagaceae; genus VBAT01. The sequence continues at coordinate 25,598 of JAUZOA010000028.1, read as the reverse complement.
GAATAGCAGGGTATCTTATCTACGCTGCGACCCGCTGGATGTTCTTCCGCTTAAACCGGGAATAGGGAACGGGCGTTACCTGCTCTTCTTTTTAGTAAACAGGAAAAGCAGCAAGGTGATGACGACAAGAGTAAGTGAGCCGTATACTACATAGCTTAGAGGCATGATGGATTATTTCCGATGAAATTAACACTTTTTATTCCGGCTCATTCTTAAGAATAATTATGGCTTTCCGTTTTCTGAATTACCGGCCAGCGAAAATAAAGAGGGCCTGAACTCCTTGAAACGCTCATGACAGGTTTTTTCAAGATATTCCCTGTCGTCAGGATGGGCAATATCAATAAGCGACTGGGCTCTTTGACGGAAATTTCTCCCGAATAAATAAGCGATACCATACTCAGTGACGACATAATGCACATGCGCTCTTGTAGTCACTACCCCGGCGCCGGGTTTTAATATAGGTACAATACGTGACAGACCTTTGGCAGTGCGGGAAGGGAGAGCGATAATTGGTTTTCCGCCTTCACTCACAGCTGCGCCACGCATGAAATCCATCTGGCCGCCTACCCCGGAGTATTGGTAAGTGCCAATGGAATCGGCGCAAACCTGCCCGGTAATATCAATTTCAATGGCGCTGTTGATAGCGATCATTTTATTATTTCGACGGATAATATGCGGGTCATTTACATAATCAATATCCAGGAAGTTAAAAGAAGGATTATCATCCAGGTAATCATACAGCCGTCTTGAACCCAATGCAAAAGCGGTAACCGTTTTGTTGGGGTGAATTTTTTTATACCTATTATTGATCACATTTTTTTCAACAAGGTCAATAATGCCATCCGAACACATTTCTGTATGCACGCCAAGATCTTTATGCGTAGTAAGGCAGCGTAATACCGCGTCGGGTATGGAACCAATTCCCATTTGCAGGGTGCAGCGGTCATCAATAAGACTGGCCACGTTTTCACCGATCTTCAGCTCTTTTTCTGTTACCTTTTCGCTGTAGTTAGCTTCATACAGCGGCTCATCGCAATATACCATGCTATGAAAACGGCTGTTGTGGATCATGCCGTCGCCATGTGTTCGCGGTACCTGTGGATTCACCTGCGCGATAATATGTTTGGCGGTATTGACCGCGGAACGGGCAATATCTACCGATATGCCAAGAGAACAATAACCATGTGCATCCGGGGGTGAAACCTGTACAAGGGCCACATCGAGCGGAAGAATATTTTGTTTGAAAAGCTCGGGTATCTCGCTCAGGAAGATGGGTACATAATCCGCTCTTCCGTCATTCACTGATTGCCGCAAACTCGTGGATACAAAAAATGAATTGAAATGAAATATGCCGTCATATTCGGGCTTATCGAGCTGCAAATCACCATAAACGGTGATAGATACAAGCTCTACATTTTTTAAGCGATAGGCATGTTTTGCTAATGCCTTTAACAGGTAGGTGGGTGTTTGGGCGCTTCCGTGGACATACACCCTATTCCCGGACTGAATGACAGACAGCGCTTCTTCGGCGCTTTTATAAGTAACAGGTAATTTCATGAGTGCAAAATTTGTCGTTTCGAACCACAAAGAGCATGATTAAGCTTACTAAACTAAATGATGTATATCAGGGATTCCTGGTGCTCCTGTCAATAAAGATATGTACTATTTTCAACCGGGGAGGGGGGAAATCGGTAGTGTCCCGGTTTGAGACATGGCCGCAGAGAACCACAGAGTAAAAGAGGGTCACGGAGAAACGATCATATATATTCTGAGGTTCTCTGTTTCTCTGCGGTTCTCCGTGGCCAACACGAAAATTGAAATTGGGACACTACCGGGAAACCAGGAGTTCCCGGCTATGAGAACCAATATTTATGTTGATTCAAAGTTTAATTTTAATTTCCGGGATAATATGAATGGCTCAGTTATTTATATCATGGGAGTATCAGGCTCAGGGAAGACGCTTATCGGTCAAAAATTATCCCGGGCAACCGGTATTCCTTTTTTTGACGGCGATGATTTTCATTCAACGGCCAATAAGAAAAAAATGCAGGAGGGCTACCCGCTTACTGATGAAGACAGGGAAGAATGGTTGATGGCGATTAACCACCTCGCTAAAAATGAAGCCGGAAAAAAAGGCGCTATTATCGCTTGCTCTGCTTTAAAGGAAAAATACAGGTTATTATTGTCACAGGATATTAACACACTGGTTCATTGGGTATTCCTGCAGGGCGACTTTCAGCTAATCAATGAAAGAATACAAGCAAGAAAAGATCATTTTATGCCCGCCCTGCTTTTAGAATCACAGTTTGAAACATTGGAAATTCCCCGCCATGCTATAGTCATTGATATAGCTAACAGCCCAGGCAGGATCATTGAAGAGATCATAAAGCGATTGAACCTCCGGCCGGAATAATAGTTTATATAGCACAAAGAACACTAAGCAGGCCCAACGGGCACAAAGAATTTATTTTATCGTCATCTCTTTGTGTTCGTCGTGGCTCACGTTGTGTTCTTTGTGCTACCCCGGTTTCTCCATACAATATTACCATTACTTTGCCCTCGTAACCTCTCCTATAATAAGCGTTGCCAATAACCTGCCCTTAGGCAACTCGCTTGAAGAATAATAAAGATTTAGTTTGCCGGGATTCGTTTTTTGTAAACTCAGTATATCGGATACTTTACAGGTCATCGCCGGATTGCTGACGGATACAGCGGCATTGGATACATCGGCAAACTTCCATTCCTTTAAAACCTTATTTTGCCCGTCGCGGATGGTAATACTCCTGTTGGTGCCGGCACGGCCGCAATGAAAATATTTCACGCTTAACTGGCTGTTGGAAAAACTTTGATCCAGTTGAATGCTTTGTACCGGATTCTGCTGGCTGCCGAATTGCTGAAGCACCATTTTATTGTTCAGGTAGATCTCAAAACCTTCCCCGCCTGGTTTTACATAAAAAGAAAAAAACGTGGTGAAAAAAGCTCCCAGTATTATGACCCTGGCGGCTTTTGTTTTTTGACTGAATGATTGCATAAAATAATTTTTTAATGATGATGAATAACGGGATACTGTCCCATAATACCAGGACAAAGGAAATTGAATGAATAGCGATGGAAGATTTTGTTTGACAACAGGAAGAAGTTGCTTGATATCCTGTACAAGAAGATGACAGGCATAATACGGCTAATTATATGCAGGCGTACGCCGGACCGGGTAATGTTTCCTGCTCACAGGAGAGCCCGGCTGTGAGAATAACCGGTTCGGCTGCTCTTTTTTAAGGAGATATGCACCCGGCTACCCCTTCAAGGTGATATGTTGAATTTTATAGCCCTTCATACCTGTTTTCCAGCCTTTTTCTTATTGTTTCGCCCGGTTTATACCCGGGGCTCAGCCGGGTATAAACAATAAATAACCCGTATATAAGCCGTATATAACCCGCATATAAGCCGTATATAAGCCGTACCTTATAGATACGGCTTATATACGGCTTACATTTAGCTTAATAAGAGCTTATAGGTAGGTTAAAGATAATGGAGACCCGACTAAGCCCGGGATGATAGTGGATCTTACCCGGGTTGGGACGACTATTCCCCCCTGTTCGAAAATGCAAATAAGCCACTACCTGTTTCCTGGCCTGCCGGCATGGAATTACTCCTGTTCTTTTTGCTATTTTTATAGAAGATTTTCAATTTCAATGCGATGGAACGAAAAAAGCCGGATGTGGATGTTATTAAGGATGTGCTGGAAGCTGTATTAGAGGCTCAGCCCGCCTCGTCTTTTACTCAAAGTTTGTTGTACCAGTACCAGGAGAGGGGAGGCTTGAGTAAAAAACAACTGGAAGGATTGTATCATAAAGCTGCTAAAATTAAAACAATCCCTGCCAGCAAGCTGGTCACGCTGGAAGCGATAATATTGAAAAAGCCTACACGGTATAAATCAGCATTGCCTCCCACAGAACCACTCTATAAAAAAGACGAAGGAACAGGACAAATACTGGAAGCCATTTTGACGAAGTACCCGCAGCATAAAAGAATACTGTTTTTTAAATCGAAGTATGATAATAATGAAGTATTATCGGCCACTGAAATGGCAGAACTACAGAAATTCAGCAAGCTGCTTCAATAAACCTTTTAGAGCTGTTATTTTTTCTCCGGAGGCCATTTCTCCACTTTATTGCGGATGGGTTTAACAGTGCGGAGATAGGCATAAATGGCTTTGATATCTTCATCCTTCATTTGTGCAAGCATTATCCAGGGCATAAGCGTATTGTGTTTCCCCGGATCATAACTATAGGCCTGGGGATTACGAAAGCTTTTAAATTTATCCAGGAAGCTTTTTTCGGTCCAATTCCCGATTCCTGTTGCGGTATCAGGAGTAATATTGGAGGAGTAAACCTGGAAGCCAAATTTTCTGCCCATCCCATCCCCGCCACCGTAGTATTTATCTTTTTCAAAACGCTCGTCATCCGTTTTGGGAGTATGGCAGGTGATACAACCACCGACAGCAGCAAGGTATTTTCCTGTTTGTATGCTATCGTTCGCCGGAGGCGGCTGGTTATTGTCAAGAGAAGCATATTCAAAAAGATCATGTTCAGGGCCGGCAGGGGATTTGAGTTTTCGTTCAGGAATTTTATTGACAACAGGTTTCAGTGAACGTAAATAAGCTACAATACTAAAGGCATCTTCTTTAGACATTTTATTATACTCGTAATAGGGCATTATGGGGAAAAGGGTATCCCCGTTTTTTCTTATGCCAAGCGTAATAGCGCGGACAATTTCATCATCTGTCCAACGGCCAATGCCGGTAGCTGTATCCGGCGTAATATTGGAAGAGTATAATGTGCCAAATATCGGGTAACCGACTCCCCCCATTCCTTTTGTTTCTTCTTTTACAGGGCCGGAAAACTTTGTAAAATCCCGTTGTGAATGACAATGCATGCAGCTCCCTACTGTTTCAACAAGGTACCTGCCTCTTTCAAGTCTCGCGTTAGCCGAACCCTTTTTTTGTGTGGCCTCTTTTGATGTTTTATCATTACTGTTGCAGGAGCAGGTATACAGAAGACCTGCTATCATGATAATGACAGTAACCGGCAAAGACCCTTGTTTCATACTATTGGTTTAGGAAATTGATTGAATGAGAAAGAAAGATGCGGGTAAAGTTCAGAAAATTATTATAGAATCGCAAGTATTCTGTATTTAGATGTATTTTAAAGGATCAAATTTTACTATGAGCCGCAGGAAGATAATTACCAGGATTGTACTGGTCCTATTTCTCATTGTACTGGCATTTGGTTTCCGGTATGCCTGGAGATCTTTCCCGATCATCAGCGGGTATGGGGCCAAGAATTTATGTTCTGCCATTTACCTGCAACATCGAAACCCGAAAGATGTGATCAATGAGGATCTTGGTGGGTTCCCTCTTTCTCTCGGTTCATTTACTGTAAATGAAAAAGATTCTTCTGTGACGGGTTCTGTCTGGGGATTTGCCGGGCGAAAAGCGATTTACCGCAAGGGGATCGGATGTACTTTGGTCAATGACTACAAGGAAGAGGAAATAAGGGCGCAGCATTTCATGATTCCTTCACTACCGGTTACCAACAGGGATACCATTCCCTGGCCCGATGGAAATAAACTGGCTGATACAATACCTGCGGGTATAAATAAACCAGCGTTGGATAAGATAGCAGAGGAGGCTATCCGGGAAGACGGGAACGGGAAACCTGTTCATACAAGGGCCGTATTGGTCGTATACGATGGTCAGCTGGTAGCGGAAAAGTATGCTCCGGGTTTCGATAAAAATACTGTTATGCTGGGCTGGTCCATATCGAAGAGTTTGACAGGAGCCCTGATCGGTATTTTAGTAAAACAAGGCAAACTGGATGTAGATGCTCCCGCACCCGTGCCTGAATGGAAAGGAAGTGATAAACAGAAAATAACATTAAAACAATTATTGCAACATACAACGGGTCTTGAATTCCTGGAGAGTTATACCGGCTTCAGCGAAGTAACGAATATGTTGTTCAACAAAGGAGATATGGCTGCTTACACCGCAAAACTTCCGTTGAAATATGAACCCGGAACGGTTTTTAATTATTCCAGCGGGAATAGCAATGTTTTGAGCCGGATCATCAGGCAGGCGGTAGGAGAAGAGGGCTATGCATCTTTTCCCTATCAATATCTTTTTCATAAAACGGGTATGTATAGCATGTTGCTCGAGCCGGATGCATCAGGAACGTATATTGGTTCATCGTATAGTTATGCCACAGCAAGGGATTTTGCGAGGTTCGGTTTATTGTATTATAATAATGGAAACTGGAAGGGGGAACAAATATTACCGGAAAACTGGGTAAAAGAATCGGTTCAGCCTGTTGCTGCGGACAAGCTGAAACATTATGGCTACCAGTTCTGGCTGAATGGCTGGGATGAAAAGGATCCGTCAAAACGCTGGTACCCGGATGTGCCGGCCGATATGTTTTTTGCTGATGGCTATGGTGGCCAGGATATATACATCATACCTTCTAGAAAATTGATAGTAGTAAGGCTGGGGTTGCATACCATTGATGAGAACAGGTTGCTGCGGGAAATAATTTCAACTACCCGGTAATTCTTATTTTCAATAGTGCAGCGAAAGAAATACAGCCTTATTTCTTATCCAGTTTTTCCAGCATTAATATTTCATTCCCTGACGCGATTTTCAGGATATATATACCGGGTATTAAATTTTTAGTGTTGATGGGTACAGCTATTCCCGGGCTTATTTGGGTTAATTGCTGCGATAGTATCGTTCTCCCCGAAAGATCATTGACCTGCAGTAAAACAGTACCGGTATAGGATTTGCCGGGTACTATATAAACTTTATCATCAGCCGGGTTCGGAAATAATTTCCAGGATGCATTATCCGGTGTAAAAGAGATGATCCTGGAATAGGTATATTTATTGTCCATGTCTTCCATACGGAGCCGGTAATATACCAGGACAGGGAAATGATCATTATCCGTGAATGTGTAGGTTTGGCGGCTTGTTGAACCACCTGTTGCCCGGACAAAACCGATGGGATTGAAGTTTTGACCATCTGTGCTTCTCTCCACGTAATAACCTTTGAAGTTTTGCTCCTGTTCGGTTATCCATTGCAGGTTGATAGCCCGGGCATGTTTTTCCCCTGAAAAATCAAGTAGTGTTACCGGCAGTAAGGTCATACAACTTCCTGCTGAAATTGCCTGGTGAGGAGCGAATCCAGCAAAACCATTTGTGTTTAAACAGTTCGCATTACTAACGGTGATACGATATTGCCCCATTTGTATTTCATTGGCTGATGGGACGCGTTTGGTGGCTCCGTTGCTGATCGCAAAATACATGAGGGTACTGGGAAGGTTAATATGCGACAGGCCATGTCCATGCCCGACCTCGTGCAGCATGACGGATTCAAAATCATACTGGCTGGCGGTAGGAGCGCCGGTTGTAAAATTCCAGGTAAAACCCGGAACGGGTACAGAGAGAACCCGGATATCCATTTCCTGTAAATACCATACGGTGTTGAACAGATCACACAGGCCGGAAGCGCCACTGGCATTAAATCGCGAAGTACATACTCCCAGTGCGCCTGCGGGCAGCATGACATTGTCATACATGACTATATTGACGCCATCATTTGCAAAACCGGCGCTGTTGCTGGTAAGTGATTGCACATTAAAATTTACAAGGGTGTTGCATCGCCATGTTCTTACGGCGCGTTCGAAAGCTCCCCGTGCGGCCGCATCTGCGGAAAAGGCAGGGCCGCTGCCGGTATTGGAGCTGTATTCAAAGGTGTAACCTCCCTGCGAATTCAGGTTCATTAATCTTACCTGTTGCCGCTGAACGCTGCTAAAATTTAAAAAACTTTGCGTGATATTGATCTCTCCCCATTTGATGGTAATAGATCCGCTGGCAATAATAGTTGCCGTATTATCCAATACATTGAATGTACCGGTGCCGGCAAGGTCAGGTATCTTAACCCGGATCTTTGTATCTGTCCAGGAAATCGTATCCTGGGGCCCTGTGCTAACAAAGCCTGAAGCTGCATTGATAGTAGTAAACTGAACAGATCCTGTGATAGTTCCAAAACCAGAGCCATTAATAATGAGTTCATTGCCGGCAGGTATTGTTCCATTTACAAAACCGCTTGCGGGCAAGGAACCGGTTCCGTCTGTTATACTTGTAATTGTCGCCGTGATACGCTGGGCAGCCGGAATAAAAATTCTTGCGGTATAGGCAGACCCGTCGGGTTGTTTGGCAGTAAGCCCGTAAGATGTACGCATCCTGTTGAGTAACTGTTCTTCTGTCATCGGCGGTTCGGCCAGCGCGTCTTTGTAAACGCCTTCTTCATAGGGCAATACACTTTGTACACCCGCATAACTCAGGCATTGAGGTATTTCCGGGTGATCCGCCCGGTAACTTTTATCATCTATTCTATGATCATCCGCCTTTAATAGTACAAGATAATCTTTACCGGGCTCGTACGTTTCAGCAGGGCACACATATTCTGCATGATTATCTACGATACCTCCCGGTGAAATAGCCACAATGGTATTGGAGGCAGTTGCACCTTTGAGATAAGCCTTTATCAGTAAAACATTGCGTGTATAAATATTCTCCTTTTTGGAGTCCCAGTAACTTTTTTGTTCTTTTAACCGCACAATAGCGATAACGGATGAATTGGCTGCACGCTGGTCAAGAGATACAGGTACCATTTGGGCGGCAGAGGAGTCAGCCAACAGCAGGCAAATGACTGTGTTGAAAAAAATACATAAAGCGGCTACCGGCTTCATAAAAGATTTGGATATTAAGCTCTGCAAAATAAATATTCTTCCTTGCAATACATAGTGACAATACGTATAGAATTATGTTTCGGGTGGCAATAATTTTTGCCTGTTTACGTTGTGCGGGATATAAATTCTGCCATGCTACGAACCATAGCTATCCTGCCGGTATTATTTACCTGCATTGTTGCCACTGCACAAAAAGATACAAGTCTCTCAAAGTTTGCCGGCGTAAACGTGTTTGTCACGGATATGAAAGGAAACCCGACAAAGGGAGAGCAGGTGCTTTTTAAAAATGATGTTACGCAAGCGACTTTCAGTGGTTATTCTGATGCAAAAGGGAGGTTCAGCCTCCGTTTGCCACAGGGCGCTAATTATATCATCACTGTCAAAAACCTGAGTGATACGAGCAAATATGGGGTTATCAAAATTCCTGCTTTGCCCGCAGATGAATTTTATTCTGAACCTTTTAAAGTGAATATAAAATTTGAAGCCGCCCGTACTTATACATTGGATAATGTTCATTTCGATTTTGGAAAAGCTACCCTTCGTCCTGAATCGTTTTCTCAACTGGAAGAGCTGGTGAGTTACATGAAATATAAAGATGCGATAAGAATTGAAATAGCCGGGCATACGGACAATGTTGGGAAAGATGCCGACAACCTGGCGCTTTCGCAGCAAAGAGCTGATGCTATAAAAAATTACCTGCTTAAAAAAGGTATACAGCCTTCCCGGGTTACTGCTAAGGGATATGGCGCCACACAACCTATAGCAGACAATGATACTGAAGAAGGCCGTCAGCTTAACCGCAGAACAGAAGTCAGGGTATTATAGGTACTGTACTTTAGCGATAAAATTGCACAAAAATTTTATTCGCATAGCTTTATCGTGGTAGTGGATTCAGAGCTGAATTGTATCTTATTTACTTTGGAAAGTTTATTATAATACAATATCAGTACTCCATAGGCGGTTTGAAAAGCTTCCCAGTTAACGTCTTTTATTGCGGGGTGCCCCAGCCATTTATACAGGCTGTTGCGGGCGGCGCCCATTAAAGGCACGCTCAGGCTTCCTTTAAAATTGGGCCCGATCTCAATATAATTCCTGGCTGTATAGAAGTAAATATCCTTGTCTTTGTAAAAGACACCCCCGCCACATTTAGCGCTGTCACTCTCGGCTACCGCGCTGGTAAAACAGGGAAGTTTGGTTTTGATAAAAGAAAAGGTAGAAGTCGGCAGGATTTCATTGTTTATTCTCCCATTCAGGATATCCACGCTAACTGACGGGCAAACAGGAGTGGTCTTCAACTGGGCCTGGCAGACATTAAAAACCAGGCAACTAATAAAAAGGATATTGGCTTTTATCATAAAAAGGGTTTTAAAAATGCCCGTCTCAGATACTGGAGCCGGGCGATTTGCATGAGTAACAGCAAATTCCTTGCTAAAAGGGAGATATCTGCGAAAAAGCTCTAATTTCGGCCTAAATTGTATTGGAAGGCAACCCCTTAACTTCTGGGAGCGATTCATATGGAAACACTACGGGATTTGCTGTCTGCAGATGAATTAACTTATCATATTGGAGCCTGTGCTCTGAACAAAAGAGAAAGTCAGAAAGTGATCTATAACTCTTTTTATGGGTATGCTATGGCGATCTGTGACCGATATACCAATAACCAGGAGGACGCAGTAGAGATCCTCAATGACGGGTTCCTCAAAATTTTTAAGGAAGTACACCATTATAGCCCTGCTTACGCGGACGTGGTCAGTTCATTCAAAGGCTGGTTGAGAAAGATCATGGTATATACAGCAATCGACCATTTTCGGAAAAATCAAAAGCACAAGGTAGTTACCGAACTTGATAATGTTGTATACCAGGTAGAGGCCGTGAATGAAGACGCGATTGATAAATTATCTCATGATGAAATCATCCGGGCTATTCAGGAATTATCACCCGGGTATCGTACCGTATTGAATCTTTTCATTATTGACGGGCTAAGTCATGAAGAGATATCCAATAAACTGGGTATTTCAACCGGGACTTCCAAATCCAACCTTTCGAAAGCAAGAAGACAATTACAGAAGATATTATTCCGATACCATCAACCAGAACAGGCTAAAAATGCAGTTTGAAAAATTTGACGATAAAATAAAGCAGGCCGCCGAACAGCATCACCCCAACTATGATGAAACGGCTTGGGTGAAAATGGAGAAGCTGCTTGACCGGCATTTGCCCCAGGAAAATGACCGCAGGCGAAGGATCATTTTCATTTTATTGCTCTCGCTGTTAGTGGGCGGCGGCATATGGATCAGTGTGAACAGATTCGGGCAACAGGAAAAAACAGTAAGTGCAAATAAAAATAGTGTTCCGGAAAAAACTACAGCCCCTTCATCCTCCGGGCCGGCCAAAGACGTAACAGAAGCAGCGCCTGGTGATTTAGGCACAAAACAAATAAATAAACAGCCTGCTATTGAAAACTCCCTGGCAACAGGGAGTGGGGACGGAAATTCTATTGTGACCGAAAGCAGCAAACCGGTAAAAAACTCAAAAATTTTTAGTGGTAAAAAACAGCTACGGGACGATTCTTACGAAGCAGAGATTGGAGAGGGGAAGATTGCCGGGGTAACTAAGCCCGGCAAGAATATTGTTAACCCTGATAAAGTACAAAAGGCAGATAACGGTTCTGAAAATATTACTATCTCATCTCCTTTGGCAAATGATAAGAATGAAAAGACTCAGCCGGGTAATAAAGACAAAGACCAGGCTGATATTGTTACAAAGGGTGATAAGGCTAATGATAAATCCGTTGCCCCTGTAAAAGATGTTATGGATCAGCATCCATCAACCACAGATGAAAAGAATCCGGCAAAGAAAAGTCCGGGCAAAAAAGGGAATGTTTTTTTCCTTTCCGCTTCAGCCGGTCCTGATATCAGTTCAGTGGCCATGAACGGTCCCGGAAAAATTAAAGTAGTTGGCGGAGCAGGATTTGGGTATATATTCCATGGTAAATGGACGCTGCGAACAGGTTTTTATACAGCCCGGAAGGTTTATTCGGCCGACAAGGAATCCTACAAGCCAAAAGGTGTAGTAATTCCTAATTATCAATACCTTGATAAGATAAATGCTGATTGCAAGGTATATGAGATACCGCTGAGCCTGGCGTATAATTTTGCCGGATCAGAAAAGGGTAACTGGTATGCTTCCACCGGGTTATCTTCTTATATCATGAAAAAGGAAGTATACGATTATGTATATCAATATCCGGGAGCACCGCCCACTGTTTATAGCAAAACATTGAACAATGAGAATAAGCATTATTTGTCTGTACTCAGTTTGTCTGCCGGCTACCAACGCAAGATCAACAATACTCTTTCTGTAGCCGCCGAACCCTATATCAGGGTTCCCCTCACTGGAATAGGTTTTGGAAACGTGCAATTGAATAGTGCCGGAGTTTTATTTTCATTGAACTTAAGCCTTTTTCAACCGGCGTCGCGAAAATAGGCTGCCAGATAGTGTAGTGTTTACTCGAGAGGTTGTCCGTAGGCATATGGGTAACCTCTTATTATTTTCCCCACCTGAAAGTACTGATATCAAAACCGGCAAGATCCAGCACCCTGTCAACAACGGTTGCCGCTACCTGCCCGATCGTTCTGGGCTTACTATAAAAAGAAGGGGTAGCCGGACAAATGATGCCACCGGCCAATGTCACCGTTTCCATGTTCCGGATATGTATAAGATTGTAAGGAGTATCCCTTACTACGCAAATGAGCTTTCTTCTTTCTTTCAATATTACGTCTGCCGACCGGGTAATCAGGTCATTTGATATTCCGGAAGCAATTCTTCCTAATGTACCCATCGAGCAGGGGATTATGATCATGGTATCATATTTCCCTGAGCCAGAGGCAAATGGAGCCATAAAATCCTGGGCGCCATAGAACTTTGCCGGGTAATTTGTATCCTGGTAGTTAGCCGGATCATCCTCCAGCTCAGTTTTCCAAACCTGTTTTGCATTTTCAGTCATTATTATCCCCAGCTCATTCCACTGATTTTGCAGAGCCGGGAGTTTGTCCAGGAGGTCTTTTGCATATACCGATCCGCTTGCTCCTGTTATTGCAATCACCAGTTTCTTCATTTTTGCTGTTTCAGCGTACAAAATTGAGTAATATGGGTGAAGATAAAAATAATTAGCACAAACGTTTGCGGCTCTGCAAAAAACGGCGTTTAAACGTCAAAATACAGTTTTGAAAGCTTGAGATAAATCAATAAGTGTCAAATTGAAGGTTTTTTTTGAAAAAAAGTCAAAAAAATATTTTGTATTAATTCATTATTAACGATATTGGCAGTGAATTTTCATAGGATAAGGTTTAATGGTTAATGGTTTTTGATTAGGGCCCTCCCGATTTTCTTCGGGAGGTTCTTTTTTTTATACCCTGCCAAAGTTATTATTGAGATGTAAGGCGTGTGATGTCAGATGTACGATGTACGCCAGTACTGGTTTGGAACTGTCTTCAGGCTTTCGGTCAGTCGTACATCGTACACCTGACATCGTGTATTGTACTTCGAAATGCTCAGAATCCTTTGGGTTGTTTGGCGGGTTGACCCGGCTTTCCCGTGTTTTCATTGCCGATATTTTCAAGAATCCAGGTGGTCATTTTGCTCCAAAGGTGGAAAGTGGTATTATCTGAAGCCCCCGAAATGCCATGATTTTTATTTGGGTAATAAGCGCTTTCAAAATCAATATTACTTTTTACCAACGCTGATATCATCTGGGCACTGTTTTGAAAATGTACATTGTCGTCGGCAAGGCCGTGGATGATCAGGTATTTGCCTTTGATCATGTCGGTAAAATTGAGAGGGGAATTATCATCATAGCCTTTGGCATTTTCCTGCGGGGTGCGCATATATCTTTCTGTATAGATATTGTCATAAAATCTCCAGGAGGTAACCGGGGCGACAGCCACTGCCGCGGTAAAAACCTCATTACCTTTTGTAATAGCCAAAGAGCTCATAAAGCCGCCATAGCTCCAGCCCCAGTGACCTATATTCTTTTTGTCAACAAAGGACATATTACCTAAGTATTTGGCGGCGTCTATCTGGTCTTCTATTTCATACTTGCCAAGCTGGAGGTAGGTTTTCTTTTTGAATTCTTCCCCGCGGCAACCCGTACCGGTATTATCAACACTTACTACGATAAACCCTTTTTCCGCGAGCAGTTGGTGCCAGAAACTTACCGCCCCAAAACGATTCGCTACTTGCTGGGATCCGGGACCCCCATAATTACAAAACAGCACCGGGTATTTTTTGGAAGGATCAAACCCGGCCGGTTTCAGCATCCATCCATTGAGCGTATCTCCTTTACTATTGGGAATACGGATGAACTCGGCTTTGCCGATTTCATATTCGTCCATCTTTGCTTTTAGCTTTGAATTGTCACTTACCGTTTTTACCAACCTGGCGCTAATGCCTTTCTTTTTATCTGTAACGATATCATTCAGGCTTATAACCTGTGGTGAGTTAATATCCGACCTGTAATCATAAAACCGGGTAAAACTCTTATCCAGGTCTACCCGGTGCCAGGCCTCGCCCTGCGTCAATTGATAAGTATTTTTCCCGGCAAAATCCGTTACAAATAAGTTCCTGTCCATGGGTCGGGGATAGGCCATTGTATAGAATACTCTTTTGTTTGTTTCATCCACGCCATCCACATTGGTCACTTCATAGTTTCCTTTGCTGATCTGCGTTTTTGTTTTGCCATCTATGCTGTAGAGGTAGATATGGTTATATCCATTCATTTCGCTGGTGAAAAGGAAGCTTTTGCCATCCTGCAGGAATTGCCAGTCGTCGTTGATGTCAATATAGTATTTGTTCTTTTCTTCATACAGGGTGCTGCTGTTCCCTGTCGCGGCATTGGTCAGTAATAATTTCAGGTTATCCTGGTGCCGGTTCATCCAGAAAACGACGAGCGAATTATCATCTTTTGTCCATTTGATCCGGGGTATATAAATGTCCCCCGTCTCGTACCGGGCTTTTGTATCCCTATTATTGGCTATGTCATAAATATGTATCTCTACTTTCGAATTATCTTCCCCGGCCTTGGGATATTTATATGTGTATTGGTTATTGTAGGAGTTGTCGAATACGGTGAACTGGTATTCTTTCACCTTGCTTTCATCGAAACGATAATAAGCGATATAATTTCCTTTAGGGCTCCATTGATAGGCTTGCGTAAAACTGAATTCTTCTTCATATACCCAGTCGCAATTGCCGTTGATGATATAATTCCATTTGCCGTCCGTAGTAATGGCTTTTGTACGGTTGCCGGCGATATCATAGAGGTAAAGATTATTGTCTTTTACGTAGGCGATCCTGCTGTCATCAGGAGAAAAAGTGGCATGAAGCAATTTGCCGGTATCCAGTTTTTGCAGTGTTTTATTGGCAAAATCATAGAGATAAGTATAAGCTTTTGATGAATGACGATAAATGCTTTCCCGGTTGGTAAAGATCAACACCCTTCTTTTGTCGCTACTGGCTTTATAATCCGCTACGGGTATTTTCTTCCCATTCTCTTTTATGCCGGCAGCTTCCAATACGCTATCCATCGACTCTGAAGCAAAACCCTGGAAGGGTTCGCCCCGGAATGTTCCTTTTTTATAAATATCTTCTAATGTGATTTGTTTTTTTTGAGCTATCGCCGCTGCAGGCAGGAGGAATAACAGGAAAAGAAGTTTTCGCATGATGATAGTAGTTTGTATCAATAAATGTAAAGAATTATTGCAAAGGGCGGTCGCCGTACAAATAAAACCGGAGCCCGGCCGGGAGCCGGACTTATCAACGAGTTATTTCCTGTGTTTATTTATTTTTTGGCCTTTCTTTCAAATAATTGAATCGCCCGCCGGTCACTTCAGCCATATCCGGAATGGTATCCGCTTTATATTCGCCGGCATCCAGCTTCATTTTTGTGGCTGAAAATGCTTCGAGTGTTTTTTGAATATCTTCATCCGTATGTACGGATGTGGGAATAAGACGGTATATAATGTTTCCCTTGGGAATAACAGGGTACACAACGATGGAGCAGAAGATGTGATAATTTTCCCGGATATCCATCACCATCGCTGTAGCTTCTTCCACTCCTCCTTTCATATAGACCGGGGTAACTACAGAATCAGTTTTGCCGATATCAAAGCCTCTTTGCTTTAATCCATTCTGCAACTTCAACGCGTTTTCCCAGAGCTTTTCTTTAAGTTCCGGCCGGGTACGCAACAGGTCCAATCTTTTGAGGTTGCCGATTACTAATGGCATGGGCAGGCTTTTGGCGAATATCTGGCTGCGGATATTGTACCGGATATAATCAATTATTTTTTTGTCACCGGCTATGAATGCGCCGATGGAAGCCATTGATTTGGCAAAGGTGGAGAAATAGAGATCAATCTGGTCCTGGCAACCCTGTTCTTCGCCTGCGCCGGCTCCTGTTTTTCCAAGTGTACCAAAACCATGTGCATCATCTACCAGCAACCGGAACTCATATTTATCTTTTAATACCGCAATTTCTTTCAATTTTCCCTGGTCGCCCGCCATACCAAAAACGCCTTCCGTGATCACCAATATCCCGCCGGAATTTTGTTTTTCTATCAAAGCGGAGGCGCGAAGCAATTGTTTTTCCAGGTCCTTCATATCATTATGCTTGTATACATACCGGTGACCCGCATGTAAACGCAGTCCATCGATGATACAGGCATGACTTTCCGCATCGTAGATGATCACATCATGGCGCCCGCAGAGCACATCAATAAGGCTTACCATGCCCTGGTATCCATAATTTAATAAGATCGCATCTTCTTTTGACTCAAAGGCAGCCAACTCAGATTCCAATTGTTCATGATAATTACTGTTGCCACTCATCATCCTTGCTCCCATCGGCGTCGCCAATCCAAATTTTGCGGCAGCTTCAGCATCTGTTTTTCTTATTTCAGGATGGTTGGCAAGGCCGAGATAATTATTCAGACTCCATACGATCATTTTCTGCCCGCGAAATTTCATTTGACTCCCGATCTCTCCTTCCAGTTTTGGGAACGCAAAATAACCATGAGCTCTTTCCCGGTACTGGCCGATCGGACCATAATTCCTTAGTAGGTGTTCAAAGATGTCTGCCATGCAATTTCAAATTTTAGATTGCAGATTTTACCCTGTGATTAATTATTCAAAATGGAGTAGAGTAGTGCTGCTAATCAGTAAAACAATGGTTAAAAGAATGCGGCAAAGGTAAGGGATTGGATTTTTATATGCAATGCTTATAATCAGGTGATAGAAAGCGATATATGATTTTATAATAACTTTTTAATAATCCTGTACAAAAAAGCTCCTGCCTTTTGCAGGAGCTTTCACGATTACCTATTTATAAGTACGTTTAATTTTTGTTCTTATCTTTTTTGCCGAATAATCTTCTCAAAAATCCACCACCTTTCTTTTGGTCTTTGACCGGGGCGCCGATCGGGGCTTCTTCTTTTTTTATGATCGCAGCGCTGTCTTTTTTGACTGGTTTCGGATTATTCTCATCGGGTGGCAATGGTTTTGACTCGGGACCAATATAGTCATGCTTTGTATTATAGTCGTTTTCATTTCCAACACCGTAGTCGTCACCCTGGCCCGCCGGGGGCACACTGTCTACCAAAATATCTATATCAGCGCTATTGACTTCATTTTCCATTTCAGCGGGTTTGGCAAACTTTGCATCCCTGTCAATACCAAGTGATTTATCCGCATATACTTTCTGAAAAAAAGCTTCCCATACCGGTCTTGCTGCGGCTCCGCCAAATCCGCCTGCGCCTTCGTTGCGGATAAAACGGTCATCGCATCCTACCCATACTCCTCCCAATAATTGCGGTGTATATCCCATGAACCATGCATCGGCATTATCATTGGTGGTGCCTGTTTTACCGCCCATTTCAGCGGCTCCCAGCCTGGCGCGAAGCCCGGCTGCAGTTCCGACATCAACCGTGCCCTGCATCATCTGGCACATTTTATAGGAAGTTACTTCACTGATTGCCTCTTTACGATTAGTGCTGTAGTCAAACCGTTTAATAACATTACCATTCCTGTCTTCAATCCGGCTGATAAAATAAGGTTTTGTAGAAAAACCGTGCCCGGCAAAAATGCTGTAGCCCCACATCATTTCGAATAAAGAAAGATCACAGGCGCCGAGTGCCAGCGATGGAACTACATCCACCTTAGTCGGAAGATTTAATCTTGATAAGAAATCAGCAAACGGTTGAGGACCTACTTGTTTCATGATATAAGCACTCGCGCAATTCAATGAATGGGCCAAAGCTCCGGCCATCGTTACCTGGGCGGGGCCAATACATTTTCTTCCGGCAGGCACCCAGCCATTACCCTCAAAAAATTGCGGTTGGTTATCACAAATGGTTTCAGGTGTAAAACCTCTTTCTTCTATGGCCTGGGTATACAAATAAGGTTTGATGGAAGACCCGACTTGCCGTTTGGTTTTCAGGTTGGCATGATCGTATTTGTAGGTTTTGAAATTAATACCGCCTACCCATGCTTTTACTTCACCGGTGACAGGATCCATGACCATAAAAGCGGATTGTATCATTTGCCGGTGATATTTGATAGAATCATAGGGAGTCATGACAGTATCTTTTTCCCGATTGGCATTCCAGGCAAATATCTTCATAGGTACTTTCTGGAAAAAAGTAGCTTTGATCTCTTTATCGCTCAGTCCCTCATCTTCCAGGTTCCTCCAGCGATCACTTTCTTTCATCGCTTTTTCCAATACTTCGGGATGGTCTTTCCAGATCGTACCATTCTTTACAATGGGTCGCTGATTCAATGCTTTTTGCAACACAGGCAACTGGGCGGCTACAGCTTCTTCCGCGTATTCCTGCATGCGGGGATTGATAGTTGTATATATTTTCAGACCATCTTCATAGATACCATAAGAATCGCCATTAGGTTTTTTGACATCTTTTAAAGCTGTTTTGATCTCGTCTTTTAATATTTCACGGAAATAAGGCGCATAGCCTGTATTCTCATCCATTTTTCGATAGTGACTCATATCGATCGGCTTTGCCTTCGCCTTTGCTGCTTCGTCAGCGGATAGGGAATTGTTTTCCAGCATCCGGTTGATGACAAGATCGCGGCGATCTTTGGCTGCTTTCGGATAACGCCGCGGATTATATACACCGGGGCCATTGATCATGCCCACCAAAAGAGCAGCTTCTTCTACATTTAACTGGTCGGGTTCTTTTTGAAAAAAAGTTCTGGAAGCATTCCGGATTCCATACACATTATCCGAAAAAGGAACTGCATTCAGGTATAAAGCAAGGATCTCTTCTTTGGTAAAATTGCGTTCCAGTTTGATGGAGATGATCCATTCTTTCAATTTTTGAATTACCCGGATCGCTTTATTGGAAGCCCGTTGGTTAAAGAGAGCAAGGGCCAGCTGCTGGGTAATCGTACTGCCGCCTCCTTTGCTGCCCAATAAAAAGACGGCCCGCATAGTTCCTTTCATGTCAATACCTGAATGTTCATAGAAGCGCTTGTCTTCTGTCGCGATCAGGGCATTTATGACATGTTTGGAAATATCACGGTATTTGACGACGCTCCTGTTCCCGTTTTCCGTATAATACTTACCCATCAATGTTCCATCTGCCGCATATACTTCAGATGCCTGTTGCATAGACGGGTTTTCAAGATCCTTCAGGGAAGGCATCTTGCCGAATACCCCAAAATTGGCGAGTGCGATCAACAGGATCAAAGCGCAGAAACCGATGAGAAAGACTCGCCAGAATATGCGGACTGATTTTTTCATAAAAAAATGGTTGTCATTATAAAGAAGGAGTAACTGCTTATTCGAAGAGATTTTTGTACAGCAACCGTGCCACGCCGTAACTTTCCCGTAAAATCATTGTCGAAAATAAGAAAAACCTTTTCGGCCTTATAATGTCCTTAATTAATTTTTTCCCAATTCTCCCCGGAGGTGACCGAAAATTGATAAGAAATTTAAATGCCGGGAAGACGATAAAGCGCTTAGAAAAGATAGCTTGAAAAACATTACTTTCCGTCTTTCCGCCTTCCCGGCGAATACCTGCGTCCTGGTCTGTCCCTGGCGGGATGAGGTTAAAATCTGCCGGGAATATACTTGTCCAGGAATTGTTTGTATTTATCTATATCCTTGCTGTTCTTCAGCAATTCCAGGTTCCTTTCGCTGATGATCGAGTAAGAATACTTGCCTCCTTTGAGCCAGGGCACAATTTGCGTAGAAGTAACAGGCCGGGTTTTATCAACATAATCGAGTGCCTCCTGCGCGTTTTTGAAAGGACTTATCAGTAAAAGACGGTTATCATTATCTATGTCGACAAGCTCCTCATTCATCTGCTTGTTGTAATAACTACTCTTGTCGTAGCGGCTAAATGCATTCTTTGCTTCATTTACAAAGATGCGGTCTACTTTATTGAGCACTACTACCACATAATGAGGTGTTTCAGGAGTAAAAGCATAATTGCCGGTTACAGGCGGCGGCAATGGTTTTTTAGCAGAAGTATCGGTAGCCGGCTTATTATTATTTATAACCGGCGGAACTTGTGCAGTCTTTTGATTGGTAAGGCTATCTTTTGATGCAAGAGGTTGTTGAGTCGTATTATTAAAAGGAGCCTGCCTGGCCCGGTTTGCAGTATCCGTGGCAGGCATATTAATAACAAGATTTGTCAATTCAGTTTCTATTTGCTTGCGACGGTTCAATACATTCAGCAGGGTAGTGGCCCTGGCGGCTAAAGGGGTTCCCGGAAAACCATTAATGATATTATTCAAAACAACTTTCGCCGTACTGTCCTGTCTTTGCCTGATATAATAGACCGATTCAATATATAGCAGTTGAGGTGTCCAGTAATTGTTACTGTACAGGCTATCGGCCACTTTCTTTTCGGCAAGGGCTTCATCAAAATTCCCTTCCAGGAACAGGTCATATATTTTTTCGTATGTTTTGGTGGCCTCGTTATTACTTGTTTTCGCCTGAGGATTTTTCCCGGTCGTTACGATAGCTGTGAAGTTACTGGTATTGAATTTTTCACTCATCAGCCTCTTTATAGCTGCTGCTTTTTCTGTTTCCCCGTTTTTATCATAGCAATAATAAAGATTGAATAATACTTCGTCCATCTTTGGAAATTGAGGGAAGTGTTGGCGGAGTTGTTCGAAAGTCGCGGTGCCTGTGGTACAATCTTCAATTTCCTGGATATATATTTTGCCGAGATTAAACAGCGCATCCTGGATGGAATCATTGGACTGTTTTAACTGGGCAGGAGTGAGGGGCAATCTGGCATACAACCCGTCAAAGGTGATTTCGGTTGGCTCTTCACTGGGTTTGTTGGATGCATACCGTAGTGCAGGATCGCTCGTCGCGCTGTTATTAGCGGGTCTTATGATATTTGCCAGCGCGGTACTTCGCCGCCAGTTGTCCTGGTTGGGTCTTGTGCCCCATCTTGCTTTAAAATCAGACGCTCCTTTTTGTCTTGAATTAGGATTATAAAAATACCATTCACCTTTTGTATTATCGGCAGGAAAAAGCGGGGGCTGATCTTGCCCGGCGAGCTGTATGCCGGCGCCCGTTGAACTGCTCTCCTCTTTTAATCCCTGCAATTTGCGGAGTTGCCTTACGATTTTCCTGACAAATTCTTTTCTTTCATCTTCCGGTAAACCTGCAATGCGCTGCAGGCTATCCTGCCTTTCTATTATTTCAAGATTAGCAGCAATATTGCCCGAAATACCTTTTCTTTTTTGAATGGCTTCGGGGTCTTTCAACGCGGGATCATCCATCCGAAGGCTATCATAGAAATTATAAGCATCACGGTACTGGTGCTTGTTGAAAGATAATTCTGCCAGTTGCAGAAATGCCCTGTTTCGCTGTGCCGGATCGTTGGAAGCATATTTTGTGCTTTTGGCCAGCAGTGCCAAAGCGCCATCCATATTGCCTCTTTCCAGTTCCATCTGCGCGGCCATGTAGTAAATAATATCCCGGTAATTCTCATATTTATCCCTTTTGGCCATCCTGACCAGGGTAGTGATATTTTTTTCAATATAATCTTTGCTGTCGTCTTTATGTACACGTATGGAAAAAAGCCTTGCGTAGATATCCAGCATCGGGTCCGTGGTATGATGGATGGATTTTGTATAATATTCTTCGGATTCTTTATACTTGCCGGTCATTTCGTATAGTTGTGCCAGCAAATATTCCCATCGTGCTGTTTCCTGTTTATTAGTTGTATTGCTGAGCGCATTGACAAGGTGAGCGGCACAACTATCCCACATGTGTTGTTTATAAAACCAGTACGCATCCACTTCTTCCAGGTCATTTTGCAAACGTTCGGGAAAGGCAGGATCATTTCTGAGGGTAATGATAAGACTGGCGGCTTCCGCAAACTGGTCCTGGGCGAGAAAATTTCTTATCTGCCATATAAAAGCATCATTGCGGCTGGGTGGTTCAGAAAAAACCCTCCTGGCCAAACTGTTCTTTTCTTTTGTAGCGATACTGAAAGCACTATTACCATCCTGCCTGCTGCCGATATTCATATAATAGCCGTCTTTTTCTTTTTGGGCAAAAGCATAGTTGATGAACTGGAACATCAGGTAGGCTGAATCAAATTGTTTTTGCAGGTAATAGGATGCGCCCCAGAGCAGGTATAAATTATCGGCCCAGTCATTACGAAGATCATGCAGTGCAAGCCCTGCCTGCGATTTATAAGCGATGGAGTCCAGTTGGATGCTATCCCTGGCTGTCGCGTCAAGACTGTAGTTGTAAAAGGGCAATAACTGTGAATAATCCTCTTTAAATGTCGCTTTGGCTTTTTCGAGTACTTCGTTGAGCTTATTATTAGCGTTGAAGAAGTAATTGTAATGCGTAACGGTATTCTGGATAAAGCGGGTTGGAAACTTGAATTTCTTCTTATCTGATTTTTCGGAGCGGAGGGTCCGGTTTTCGTATTCTTTCGGTTTTTTAATATCAAAACTGATCCCATATTGTCCAAAGGATGAAGGCGCAAGCCGGCAAAGGATAATGAACAATAAAGCAGTAGTCCTGATATATCGGGTAGAAAGCATTTTCCGTCTCAAACTAAATTCTTAATAACTGAAATTCAAATATTTTAGTATAAAAATAGGCCAATTTTTTTAGGCACAATTACGTTTAAAGAATGGCCTGATTACCCCGAAAACTATCGGGACGCATTCCTTACCTTTAAAGCCTTTAAAACTTAACTATGGCAAAACTGGATGCCGGCTCTACCCTGAAACGGCTTCGAAACCGCTACCGGCTGGTAGTTATGAATGATGATACCTATGAGGAAGTTGTGACATTTAAATTATCCCGTTTAAGCGTTTATGTTGCTTTGAGCACAGTTTTTGTACTGTTGGTAGGGCTGACAGTGGCCCTGATCATTTTCACCCCCCTCAAATATTACATCCCGGGATATGATGATCTGAAGATAGGACGTGAGTACCAGCAGATGAAATACAGGGTGGACTCATTGGAGAAGCAGGTAGGATACCAGGCGAAATATATTGATAATATCAAAAAAGTACTGGGGGGTGACACGGCTTCCTCGCTGGATACCACGCAGTTGAAGGTGCCGAAAGACGATATCTCTGATGATTGACGACCCGGGGAATAATAGAAGAAAGACGATAATAAAGGCGAAAAGCCGAAAAAAGTTTTTTACTTTTCGGAGGAACGGTCCGCCGGAAAAAATAATAAATCACAACCTATGTTTAACTCTAAAAAAAAAACCGACATGCTACCCGAAAAAACCTCTAACGGTAACGGCGGCGCTACACTCGTAAGTGCCGGAACAACTCTCAAAGGCGATATCAGCAGTAACAGTGATCTCCGGATCGATGGTACGATCATCGGAAACGTAACGAGCGCTGCTAAAATAGTCATTGGCGCCAATGGAGTAGTGGAAGGAAATGTTACCGGCAACCAGGCCGATATTGTAGGTAAGGTTACCGGTGATGTGAAGACAAAAGACCTGCTGCAATTGCGCGGCGAATGTGTAGTAAAAGGCAACCTGCATGCAGGAAAACTGCAGGTAGAACCTACTGCCACATTTAATGGCCAATGCTATATGGGTGCAGGCGCCAGCGCTGTGAGCCCGGTCAGCAGGAATGTTGTTGAGATGAACAAGAATGGACAGCCCCAGGCAGTCGCCCAATAAGAATAACAATAGTGACCTGTTTCGCTATGCCGGACTCGGTACGCAACTATTCGTTGCTATCGGGCTATCGGTGTTTGCCGGTTTGAAAGCTGATAAATGGCTTCATACTTCTCCATTGTTTGCCTGTGTCTTACCTTTGGCCGTCTTAGGCGGTATTTTTTATAAACTGGTAAGAGAAACAGGTAAACCTAAAAAAGATGAACCGAAATAGCTTCGCTCCCCTGCGCCCGATGATCATTCTGTTTATTCTGCTGAATGCTTTTTTCATCATTGAAAAAAACTGGCTGGCCGCAAAATCGGTGGATGCGGAAGTACTGATCGCTGGTAATTTGATTTTGTTCGTGGCTGGTTTATTTTCCTTTTTGATTACACGAAGGGCACTTGGATCGGATAATCCCCATGCTTTTGTCCGCGCCATGTACGGAAGTTTTATGATCAAGTTCTTCGTCATCGCTATTGCCGCGTTTATCTATATCCAGGCCACCAAAAAGAATGTCAATAAACCCGCCCTCTTCGCCTGTATGGGTTTTTATGTGGTCTATACGGCTATCGAAGTATCTTCACTAACCAAATTACTCAGGAAAAAGAAGAATGCCTAAGCAGGAAGTACCAATGTCTCAATTGCAGGATTATCTTCCACCGGGTACTTACGAGCCGGTGCTGAACTACCTGCGACAGTTCAAAGTTCATCTCACCGTTGCCCGGGAAAGAAAAAGTATACTCGGTGATTACCGCCACCGGACGCATCAAACCAATCACCGGATAAGTGTCAACGGCAACCTGAACAAATATTCTTTCCTGGTTACCCTGTTGCATGAGCTGGCCCATTTGCTGACATTTGAACAATTCGGCAATAAAGTAATGGCACATGGCCGGGAATGGAAAACTCTATATGCTCAATTACTCGACCAGTTTTTAAAACATCATACATTTCCCGCCGATATTGAAAGAGAAATCCTGTTGTCGCTTCGCAATCCTGCTGCAAGCAGTTGCGCCGAAGACGGGTTGCTGAGAGTATTACGAAAATATGATGAAGCCGGTCACAAATATCTTTTGGTGGAAGAAGTAGAGTTGAATGCTGTATTCCGGACCAATGATGGCCGTATATTTCAAAAAGGAAAAAAACTAAGAAAACGCTTTCAATGCAAAGAAGTGGGAACGGGGAGGGTCTATTTGTTTAGTCCAGTGTATGAAGTTGAAGTTGTTTGAGACGTTTAAAGGTTTAAATCGTTTAAGGGTTATTTAAAGATGAAACTGGCCCTTTCTATAATGACATTTCCTCTATAAATAACCTTTAAACCCTTCAACCCTTAAACGATTTGATCATCCACAAACTACAACCCGTATGCCCGCTGTTGCCCATCGGCCCTTTTAAATATTCAAAACCAAATTTCGCATACACTTTCAGGGCTTGTTTCAATTCAGGCATACTTTCGAGATAAACGTTTTTATAACCCGTCTCTTTGGCAAAGGCAAGGCTTTTTTCTATCAATGTGCGGCCAAGGCCTACGCCGCGGGCTGATGGCAGCAGGTACATTTTCACCAGTTCACAGGTATCGGGCGGTAAACCTTCTGTAGGATAAATGCCTCCGCC
>JAUZOA010000027.1 GCA_030706685.1 Bacteroidota bacterium | reverse complement strand
TTGCACTGGCAGGCGCTTTGACCGTAAAGAGAACCTGGAGACCAGAGGGGACGGAAGTAAGAAAAGGCCTTGATCCTTCTGATACCAGGAAGATCACCCGGGCATTGGAAAAAAACTGGGTTATCACTTTCCCCCAGGGCACTACCAAGCCTTTTGCGCCGGGAAGAAAAGGGACGGCATTGATCATCAAACAGAATAAACCTGTTATCATCCCGGTAGTAATAGGAGGATTCTGGAGAGCTTTTGATAAGAAAGGGCTGAAATTCAAGAAAAGAGGGACGATATTGTCGGTGAAATTTAAGGAGCCACTGGCCATTGATTATGATCTTCCGGCGGAAGCGATTATGGCCCTGGTAATGGATGCCATAGAGCAAAGCAAGAAATATATGATGATGGGCAGGCATCATTGGGAAAAAATTGAGAACTAAGAGAGGCAAAATAATTTTTTATTCTTTGTCCGATCAGTATATGAAACAAAAACCCGTAACGATCAAGGAAATTGCGAAACGATTGAATGTATCGGTTTCAACGATCTCCAGGGCTTTGCATGATCACCCCAGCATTGGTTTACGTATGCGGCAGCAGGTAAAAAAGCTGGCGGAGGAGCTGAATTATGAGCCCAACCAGGCCGCCATTTCCTTTAAACAGGGTAAAACATTCACCATTGGTGTCATCCTTCCTAATCTTGGCGAAGAATTTTTTTCCATCGCTATAAATGGTATTGAAGATGTGGCGACGAGGAACAAATACACCGTCCTGATCGGGCAATCGCATGATGATACGGAAAGGGAAAAGCTGATTGCCGATTCGATGCGAAAACACAGGGTAGACGGGCTGATCGTTTCTTTATCCAAGAACACCGTTTCTTATGAGCATTTTGAGTTGTTGAAAAATCATGGAATACCTGTTGTATTTTTTGACCGGGTGCCGGATACTCCCGATTCTTATACGGTTTCCTGTAACTTGAGAAGCAGTTCCGTCAAACTGGTAGATTGGCTGGTCAATAAAGGTATTACAAGTATTGGTTTTATAAAAGGGCCCGACACGATGCTGCCTTCCAAGGAAAGACTGGATGGATATTTTGAAGGGTTGAAGAAGAACAACCTGGAGCTAAGGCCCGGTTTTGTGGTTCAGACAGACCTTACGCAAAAGAAGACGCAGGAGGCGATGCGCCAATTGTTGTCATTAAAAGAACGGCCCCGGGCCATCATTGCCTTTAATGATTATGTAGCATTGGAAGCCATCAAATATGCCCGCAGTAAAGATGTAAAGATCAACCAGGATATTTTTTTTGTAAGCTACGCCAATCTTCCGGTCACGAGTTATCTTGATGAACCGCCTATTGCTTCGGTAGAACAGTTTCCTTACCAGCAGGCTGAAAAAGCAACAGAGATTCTTTTCCAATTGATAGATATGAAAGAGGGTAGGGAGGCTATCCAGCGGAAAGTAGTGCTGGAGAGTAAAGTCATTGTCAATAAAGAGGTGTAAAATTCAGGGAATTGGCTTTCAGCAGTACACTATCCCAAAGATTTCTCTAATGGGGCCGAAGTGCTTTTTAAAGACTTGAATGAAAGATTTTGTAATGATTTTAAGAAGTACATTTTAACAGCACTGAGCAGGAGAAGGCGGATCTCAAAATTGATGTATCAGAACAATATGATAAACTAAGAAAGAAGTTTAAAGGCGAAACATTAGATAAAATGCCGTATAAAGTGCCGGGTCAAAAGTTTCATAACCACTCAAAGCTTACTTTTGAAAAGCTGAAAGGCTCCCCAGATTCTTTTTTGTAATTCCAAAGATAGATTTATATTGTGTCGTCAATCGCCGATACCTTCTTTAATTCTTCCCGCCGTTAAGTAACTGATTAGAGCCCAATCTTCAATTTATTTTTCGTTTCAAAACTATTGAAAACGATTTCAGGTTTTGAACCAAAGAAAAACATAAGCGATTGTGGTTAATCCCGTTTGATGATATTTTTTAAAAAAAGATTCAGCATAGCTGTTCTATGCTTAAAGTACAAGGCTACCAGGCAATAGTAGCGGGCAAATTATTTTAATATTGTTAAACCTTTAATTCCATGAAAAGTTATCAATCTCAAACCGAGAGTAAAAGTAATGCTGAACAACTTTTAACTAACGGGAAAGAATCCCAATTCTTCAAAAAAGAGACAGCCCATTTATTTCAAAACATCACACAACTTCAAAAAAGCGGGCCAGTACCGGTTTCACCTGTGCCTCAATATTCAGAAAATATTTTTCGCCTTTTCGCAAAGCATTTTGAATATGTTTATGCACGTCCTAGCGATATAATCATGATAGAAAGTTGTGATCATTTAGTAAAAGTATATGTAGGAGTGGGGGAAAGAGCCAAATTAACATTGCGTCATGATACCCTTAAAGGTTTTTTATCACAACTTCCCCCAACCAGCTTCTTACGTATTGGACGTTTTTGTGCAATAAATATACAAAGGCTTACAGGCGGGAATTGTAATGAGCAAATTTTCGAATTTGATTTTAAAATTTCCATAAAGCTTAAACATTCCGTTTCTCATAGTGTCTTCTCAGGCATCGGAATTTAAGAGCAGTTTTTATCTCACGTAATTTTATTTCGTATTTGCGTATGCAAGAAAGTCGTTCACGTTATTTCGCTTGCCGGAACATTTTTTTGGTTTTACATTTATTTGGGAATGCATAGTTATATTATCTGTCTTTTGATGACGTAAATTATTTTGATTTGCGGGTCTTTTTTTGTTTTCAGGCAAATGGTCTCTGTGAAAAAGAGTGTATCAAATTATATCCACTACTTAATCCGGTTCTTTCATGATTTTTCAGGTAATGGAGTTAATCAGGCAAAATCTCAATGCTTTTTTATCGGCGCCCGGTAGCCCTGATACCGTTGTATTGGGAAATATCGCTTTTGCCACCCCTGATAATCCCGCAACTCCATTGGTAGATGAATCAGCACAAATCTATATGTCATTAGTAAATGTAGAAGAAGAAGCGTCGTTGCGAAATCAAAGTGCTGTTCGTCAAACAGAGATACGTCCGCTGGCCTATGTCAATCCACCAATAACGATCAACTTATTTCTTTTATTCTCAGCGAATCATAAGGATTATAGTATGGCCATTCGCACCCTGAGCTCGGTATTGCTTTTTTTTCAGGGCAACCGCACCTTTTCTATTTCAAGAACACCGGTTCCGGCTACCGGAGTATTTGCAACGCCGGGTGAACAGGAGAATAAATTGAAAGTAACGCTCGATCTCATGAGCCTGACGTTCGAGCAAGTGAATCATTTGTGGGGATCATTGGGAGGAAAGCAGATGCCCTTTTTATTATTCAAGGCAAGACAGGTAGAGATCGATGCAGACAGAATGTTCCAGGGTGGAGGATTCATCTCAGAAATTCAAATTAATTAACCCGTATGCAGGCAGTGTACAGGAAACTATTGGAAGCAGAGATACGGCATGATTATTTTCAGTTGCCTGTTCCGGGTACACACTACCCGGAAGATTATAACATTACCGACTATATCTCGGTCAATCCTTCCGTCGAAACGCTGAAACTGATGCGTGATCATAAAATGATTTTCAAAACCACGGCTACGGGCTTTACCGTGTATGTACAGGCAGAGTTTATCAGCACGGCCATTGGTTATGCAACGCTTGTTGACGTTGATCCGGGCTTATCACTATCATTTTACTGGAGCCTGCTTGACCACCGGTTTGTAAATTATACCAACCAACGGTTGAGGGAGAATGAAGAGAATATCTATTATTTCTCCAACAGGACCGCTTCGCAACAGGGCGGTACCAGGTATCTCAACCAGGCTATCCCTGCATTCGGGGTTACTTACCCCGGGGAAATCGCGTATCATCTTGGCGATATCGTCAGCCAGGGGGGACAGACTTTTGAAATGACAGATATAGAATCCCCGGCGATCAATTTTCCTGCGAATGCCGCCAAATGGCAAAGCATTAATGCCGTAGTCATTAATTATGTAAATCCATTTGACAGGCTGCCCTGGCAATCGGTCTATTACCGTCATAAACGACCAAACAGTTCGCCGGGCGAATTCATTACCTACACGATGTTGAATGCAGAGGGTATTGCTGTTGATCTTGGGTTTATTACAGGGACCAATCTTCCCCAAAGTGATTATCGTGCGCCGTTAAATGCCGGCGATGATGTTGATAACACATTAAGTTTTGCTCATATCAAACCGGGGAGGTACACCTTACAAATAACGGAAGGCGGTGGTATAACCGCCTTGTCATTTTATTTATTGAATACAACGATACAGCCTGGTCTCTTTGCAGTATCCGAATTTTTTGTGAGTGGCGCGGCGGCCCCTTTTCAGTTTGTAACAAAAAATGCAGCATTGAAGCGGTGGATACTTGATGATCCTGCAAAGAATTTTTTAGTGCGTTTCCGTAACCGGCTCACGCGGTGGAAATACCTGAGGCAGGATCAATCATTATTTCATCAATCGCCCACACCACGTCCGCTGACACAGGCTTTTTCCAATTACACGATCATTGTTGGGGGTAATACCATCAACCTGCCTGATCCTTCAGTGGATCCCATCATTCCTGAAATTGATGTGCCAACCAATCTTTTAAAAAATATTTATTCTCAAATCTTCCTTTCATAAAAAATATCAATGTCTATGGCAAGTACGTATAAAACTCCAGGTGTTTATGTTGAGGAAATCACGAAATTTCCTCCATCAGTTGCTTCCGTTGAAACTGCGATCCCGGCCTTTATTGGTTATACCGAGTTCGCGGAAAAAAACGGGGAGTCGCTTAAAAACATTCCCACCAGCATCGAATCATTCCTTGAATTCGAACAGTATTTTGGAGGCCATCCTCCGCGCGGTATCATTGTCCGGCTGAATGCTGCCAACCAATATTTGCGAACCGAGCGGAAGGGAACAACTTACCTGTTGTATGATTCCGTGCGGCTCTTTTATGACAACGGAGGAGGAGTCTGTTACATTGTTGCCGTTGATGATTATACACAAGTACCTGCTATTGGTGACGACACGAGTGGCGTACTGGGCGGATTAAAAGCCCTGGAAAAATATGATGAACCCACACTCATCGTAAGCCCTGATTCGGTAAGCCTTGGCACCGATCTATACACTTTCCAGCAGCAGGCGATCAATCAATGCAACAAACTGCAGGATCGTTTCCTGATTTGCGACTTGTTAAAGAACGATGAAACTGCGGCGGGCCAGACCTTTGTTGACCGTGTCAATGATTTCCGAAACAATATTGGCATTAACTATCTTAAATATGCGGCGGCCTACACTCCCTGGTTACGTACTTCCTTGCCCCCGGGATTACGTTTCCGCGACATCATATTTGCTATGGATGGAGATCCGGCGCCCACAACGGCTACCTCACTGGCATTATTGACATCGTTGACAAATGCACCCACTTTATTGCAACTCATTTTTGATTTGAGCAACGCCATAGCAGCTGTTGATTTTATCAATTCAAAAATAAAACCCGGTGGGGCCGGCAGTCTTGTTGATGCAGGTGTGGCCGATCTTGATTCGCAGGTAAAAAAATTATTGAAGGCTTACCTTGTTGTTTACAATGATCCCAGTAAAGTAGCTTTTGGGGATTATACCGCAACACTACAGGCCATTTATTCCAGGATACGCGATATACTCCAAACGATAAAACTGATCTACGACACATTGCCGGCAGTCGTTCCTGCATTGCTGGCGCCTTCGCAAACACAAACTGTGGAGTTCAAGCTCGAGAGTGATATAGATAAAAACAAAGACGCTTATAAGGCGATCGTAGCCGCCCTTGCCACGCACCATTTCGAACATGGGTTAAAAAGTGGTGCACCACCCAGTCTCCTGGTAGCTGACCCCAAGCTTAACGATGTACTTGCTTTTGCAGGATTTGCTTCATTGGCTGTTGTACCTAAAGACAGGGCGGTGCAGGGATTATACCGCATACTGGCTACAAAAACGCCGACCATGGCGAGGTTGAATGCAATTGCCAATGCTGCAGCGGGTACAACTGCTGCAGCCGCCCTTGCAGCTATTACTGCTGCTATCCCGGCACCCGGTGATCTTAAAACAAAATTAGATGCTGCCCTGGCAACTGAACTGGCAGCATTGGCGCCGGGCGATAACGCGACAGTTTTGCAAACGAACTTAGGCTCGCACATCACCCCGGCCGCTGATATGGATAAGATGGTGCTGACAATATTGAAGGCGTATGTAGATGAGGAAATCGCATTGCTTCCTACTATAAAGGCTGTTGATGTACTTCCTGCAGGTTACCCGGTTGCAGTAGCCAATGCAATGAACCAGTTTTTATTGGATGCAAAAAATCTTGCAACAGTAGCCGCGGCGCCATCTACTGCCAATAAAGCAAGTGTTGTCGGTGCGCTGGTGTTCAACTTTGTTCCTGCAAAGGAATATACATTGATCGCTGCGTCAGCGGCGTCCGGTGCCGGTGCACCGGCCGTTAGCCTTTACAATACGGTATTGAACGCTGCAGCTTCTTATGAATCCATTTTTGATCAAAGTCTTTTTCAAAATTTTGGTTTATACAAAACATTCATAACAAAGGCCGGGCAGGATCTCATGATTTTACCGCCCGGGGCAGCGGTAGCCGGTGTTTATGCCAGTGTAGATTCTAATCGTGGCGTATGGAAGGCTCCCGCCAATGCCAGTCTTGCCTCCGTCCTGGCTCCTTATTTCTTAATCAGTGCACAGGACCAGGAATCGTTGAATGTAGATACCAATTCGGGAAAATCGATCAATGCGATCCGTGCT
Organism: Bacteroidota bacterium; assembly: GCA_030706685.1. GTDB lineage: Bacteria > Bacteroidota > Bacteroidia > Chitinophagales > Chitinophagaceae > VBAT01. The sequence continues at coordinate 49,787 of JAUZOA010000027.1, read as the reverse complement.
TTCACAGGAAGAGGCACATTGGTATGGGGTACCCGCACACTGGCAGGTAATGATAACGAATGGCGCTATGTACCGGTGAGACGATACTTCAACTATGCCGAAGAATCAATTAAGAAAGCGACAGAGCCATTTGTCTTTGAGCCAAACGATATCAATACATGGGTTCGTGTGAAAGCGATGATTGAAAACTTCCTCACATTGGAGTGGAGACGCGGCGCCTTAGCCGGTGCAAAACCCACCGATGCATTTTATGTAAAAGTGGGGCTGGGCGAAACGATGACTTCCGTGGATATACTGGAAGGACGGATGATCGTAGAGATCGGCCTGGCAGTAGTGCGGCCGGCAGAGTTTATTATTCTGCGCTTCTCTCATAAAATGCAGGAAGCTTAATTATATCATTTATCTGATCATTAAAAAAAATAAACATGGCCAATTATCCCATGCCCAAATTTCACTTCAGTGTGGAATGGGCCCCGGGTACCAGAATCGGGTTTACAGAAGTAACCGGGTTAACGATGGAATCAGATGTTATCGAATACCGTGAAGGAAGCAGTCCGCTCTTTCATAAGATCAAACAACCGGGTTTGCAAAAACTTGCCAACATCACACTCAAGCGCGGCATGTTTCATGGCGATATTGAATTCAACGACTGGATGGATACCATTTCCATGAATACAGTCAAGCGCCGCGACGTTACCATCAAACTGCTGAATGAAAATCATGAACCTGTTATTACCTGGCAGGTACTGAATGCCTGGCCGGTAAAAGTGCAATCATCAGATCTGAAAGCAGATGGTAATGAAGTTGCGATCGAGACCATGGAGCTTGCGCATGAAGGAATAAAGATTTCAAAGCAATAGTGATATGGCTACCTATTATCCTCCTGTTTCCTTTCACTTCAAGGTGGAGTTTGGTTTTAAAAAGGAACTGCATGGTGTTGTCGCAGGCGAAAACGATATCATGTTTCAATCCGTGGGTGGTCTTTCATCAGAGGTGCAGACAGAAACGATTAAAGAAGGGGGTGAAAACAGGTTTGAACATGAACTACCGGTGCGAACTAAATTTCCCAACCTTGTTTTGAAACGCGGTGTAATCACAGATTCGTCGCTGATCAAATGGTGTCTTAATTCTTTTCAAAACCTTGAAATACGACCGGTGGACCTCGAGATCAAATTGCTTAATAAAGAACATGAACCGCTGATGACCTGGGCAGTGAAACAGGCATGGCCAAAGAAATGGGCGGTGGAGGACCTGAATGCGATGGATAGTAAGATATTGATTGAGTCACTGGAACTGCGGTACCAGGAATTTACCATTTTATAAAGATCATGTATGCCAATTGAGATAAGGGAACTACATATCAAAGCAGTAATCGACGCAGGCGGCGAACGGCCAAAGACGGCTCAGCCCGGTGCTGATATGAGTCAACCCACTGCTGAAACATCCTCGCCGCAGGCAGAACAACTCGTCGACCTCTGTGTAGAAAAAGTAATGGAAATCCTCAAAGAAAAAAGGGAGCGTTAGTTATGTCATCTGCGCTTGAAAAAGTAAAAATAACGGCCTATAAAACGGCCAAATTTGATGAGAAAAAGGATAAGATAGCCTCCGGTGAATTCAAAGTGCTGGTGAATCCTGAAGGATATACACGTTCCTATAAAATTAAGTACAAAGATCAGCAGGCTTCCGGCACCAAGGCCAGGAAAATGGAATTTGATAAAGTAGAACCGGAAGATATTGACCTGGATTTCTTATTTGATAAAACAGGCGCATTGCCCGGGACATTCAAAGCAACTGACAGTGCGGGTATCGGGCAGGAAAGCAAAGATGGCATATGGCCAGATATCGAACAATTTAAAAAAGTGGTGTATGATTACAAAGGAGAAATACATCAGCCGCCTTTCCTGATCATCCAGTGGGGTGAACTCATCTTCAAATGTGTATTGCGGGAGATGAGTATCAATTTTAAATTGTTTCGTCCTGATGGCACACCTATCCGGGCCACTATAAAAGCAAAGTTCACTTCTACGGTTGAAAATGAATTAAGGGTAAGATCGCAAAAAGACAAATCACCGGATATTACTCACCTGCGTGTTGTCAAAGCGGGAGATACATTACCCATGATGTGTTATGAAGTATATGAAGAGGCGGGTTATTATATGCAGGTAGCGAAGGCAAATAATCTTGCCAATTTCAGAAACCTGCAGCCGGGCACCCGGCTTTTCTTTCCACCGATAGAAAAATAATAATATGGCCAACGACCGGAACATACCTGAAAATGTCAAAGGAGCTGCTGTAACGTTTACCGTAAAGATCAATGGAAATGGTATTCCCAAAACCTTCGAAGTGTATTCACTGAATATACTAAGAGAGGCCAACCGCATTCCTTCGGCAAGAATTACACTCGTCGATGGCAGCCCATCAAAAGAAAAATTCAGTGCAAGTAACGACGCATTGTTTGTACCCGGTCAGTCGATTGAATTACTGGCGGGACGGCAATCCAAAGAAGATTTGCTATTCAAAGGTGTCATTATCGCCCATTCGATAGCCCTGCGGAAAAACGGGAACTCACAATTAAAGCTGGAATGCAGGGATGTTGCTTTTCAAATGACACAGGGAAAGAACAGCGCCCATTTTACAGATGTAAAAGACAGTGATATCGCCAACACACTGCTGGCAAAATATAAAATAACTGCCGGCACGATAGAAGATACCTCTTACAAGCATGCAGACATGATGCAGTTCGACAGCAGCGACTGGGATTTTTTGTTGAAAAGAATGGATATAAACAGTAAGCTCGTTTTTGTTAACGATGGAAAAATAGATATCAAAGGCCCTGATTTCAGTATGGCTGCAGCACTCGCGCTTCAATATGGCGCCACCATTCATGAGTTTGATGCGGAAATGGATGTGCGTAATCAATATGCTGCAGCAAAAGTGTTATCATGGGATCCCGCCAACCAGGAGATTGTTGATATTGATGGTCAGTCACCTTCTGCGGTAAAACAAAACGGCAATATCAGCAGCGATGATCTTGCAAAGGTTACAGGCCTAAAAACACAAATATTACGGCATGGTGGAAACGTGGCGAGGGAAGAGTTGCAGGCGTGGGCCAATGCATGTCGTCAGAAATCATTACTGGCAAAGATCCGGGGCCGTGTAAGCTTTGACGGGTTTGCCGGGGTAAAGCCCGGTGACCTTATTGAATTAAAAGGGCTTGGTGATCGTTTCAACGGAAAAGTATTTGTATCCGGCGTAAAACACGAAGTAAGCAACGGGGGATGGACAACAACAGCGCAATTCGGAATGGATCCAGCCTGGATGGCTGATAAATTAAATGCTGAAACTTCTTCTCCTGATTTGGTGCCGTCAGTCCGCGGCTTGCATATCGCTGTAGTGGAAAAACTGGAGAAAGATCCGAAAGGAGAGGACCGTATCCAGGTAAAGGTACCCATGGTCAATATAAATGAAGGGCTCTGGGCACGCATAGCCACCATGGATGCCGGGGACAAACGAGGATCTTTTTTCAGGCCTGACCGGGGTGATGAAGTGCTGGTAGGATTTATCAATGATGATCCACGCAATGCGATTGTACTCGGAATGATGAACAGCAGCAAGAAACCGGCTCCTTTAACCGCAAAAGATGATAACCCCGAGAAGGGATTTTTTTTCGCCAGTAAAATGAAAATGCTATTTCATGAGAAAGATAAGAGTATGACATTCGAAACACCCGGGGGAAATAAATTCATCATGTCGGAAAAAGACAAAGGCATTACCCTGCAGGACCAGAATGGTAATAAACTGGTGTTGAATAAAGACGGTATCACGCTGGAAAGTAAAAAGAAACTGATCTTAAAATCTTCCGGTGGAGATATTGAAAGCGAAGGCATGAACATCAAGCAAACGGCAAAATCGCAATTTAAGGCAGAAGGTTCGGCCGGTATTGAACTTACCAGCAGTGCTGTGGCCAAACTCAAGGGTTCTATCGTACAAATCAACTAAAGCATTTTTCATGGGAAAACCAGCAGCAAGGATCAGTGATATGCATGTATGCCCGATGACGACAGGACCAGTGCCACATGTAGGCGGGCCCTGCAGCGGCCCGGGTGCGGCTACCGTATTAATCGGTGGAATGCCTGCTGCCGTAGTGGGTGACATGGCGATATGTACAGGACCACCGGATACGATCATACTCGGATCGATGACCGTATTGATCGGGGGAAAACCAGCAGCAAGGATGGGCGATTCAACAGCACATGGCGGATCGATTATACTGGGAGAAATGACCGTATTGATTGGGTAGTGACACCTGGTAAAGAAAGTATGAGGTATAAATTTCTGCAACATGAACGGTGATAAATCTTTTTTAGGTAACGGTTGGAGTTTCCCTCCAATGTTTGATAAAGTCAGCCGGACTGTATTACTGGTATCCGAGGAAGAAGACATAGCACAAAGCCTGCAGGTACTACTTTCTACACGACCCGGTGAAAGAGTTATGCAACCGTCATTCGGATGCAATCTCGATATCATGTTGTTCGAACCACTTACCACTACGTTGATCGCCTATGTAAAAGACCTGATCGAAACGTCCGTATTATACTTTGAGCCAAGGATAGACATGGATGCTGTTAATATAAATACAACAGAGGAAGAAGCGGGATTAATACTAATTGAATTGCAATACACCGTATTGTCTACCAATTCGCGGTATAATCTTGTTTATCCCTATTATCTCGGTGAAGGAACCGAAGCTGATTTTACATTGAACATGAACCTGAAAAAATTAATCGTATAAAGAACCTGCATTATCATGGGGGGCGTGAAGATATCCATATTCCGGGAAGGGATCAGCAAGGAGAATCGGGAAATGACTGCGCTGGATCCTGTTTCCGTGCAACTGAATGACAGAAGCATCCCGGATATACTTAATTCTACCCGTGCAATTGCTGACCAGTTTGCTTATTATGATATAGCTAATAATATAGATGGTGACTGGCAACCTTTTTTCGAACCGGCCATCACTTCTTTGCCGGATAGTTATCTTGACTACCTGCTTGATCTGCCGGATGAGCGTTATGATACGATTACAACAAGAAACATAACGCCGCATATTGCACTCTTTCTTACATTCCTTGCATTGGTGCAAAAACTGAAAACAACCGTAAACGCTATACCCGCCCGGCACTTTGATTTTTTTATCAATACTATCCTTCAATTCAAACCTAAGGACGGTATTGCTGATAAAGCAATTGTGCTGCTTGAATTGCCCGGTAATGCTGTATCCTTTAAAATAGACCAGGGAAGTTTATTTCTCGGGGGAAAAGGATTCGATCAGCAGGATATCATTTACAAAAGCGAACGGGAGATCATTGTTAACCAGGCAAAGATCACCGACTGGCGCAGTTCGTTCCGCAATACCGGTGACTTTTCAAAAATTTATATTACTGCCGGCGCGGATGCATTAAAAGCGGAAGCGGATAAAGTGATTCCGGATGACAAAGGATGGATGGCTTTTGGTGATGGTCGGCTCAAGGATGCGGAGTTGAAGACTGTTCCGGCCCCGACTGGTTGGGCCATTTCATCCCCGGCTCTTTATATGCAGGAAGGGGAGCGGTCCGTGTTCATTGATATCTTTTTTGACTGGACGAATACGACCACCCCGCTGCCGGCACTGGATACGCCAATCGCTATTGATGCGTATGTAACCAGTGAGAAAGGATGGCTGAAGGCAGATGTATTATTATCGCAGTACAGGGCCTCCACCCAATCCATCATTGCCAATATACAGGTACCTGCTTCTTATCCGCCGATTGTGCCGGGAGCAAATCTTCCTGAAAATATATCTGCCAAATGGCCGATACTTAAAATGGTAGTAAGACCGGACATCAATACCAACTTTTATGATATTCTTCAATATGTTGCAGTAAAAAAAATTGATCTGACTGTTACGGTAAATGGTATTAAGAATGTGGTATTACAAACCAGTACAGGTATCGCAGATCCGGCTCACTCTTTTTTACCTTTTGGCTCCAATCCTGCCTGGGGCAGTAAGATGTATGTTGGCCTTAATGAAATACGGTATAAGAATGTCAGGTACATCAATATTACCTATAAATGGAAAAAAGCTCCCAAAAATTTTGGTGTTTATTACCAGGAATATTTTTCCAATGGCGGTGTAAGACCTCTGCCGGCCCAAATACCCATTGACAACAGCAGTTATAAAGGCAGCCTGGCTTTCCTGAAAGATGGTAAATATGGTAATCCCAGTTTTATCGACCTGTTTCCCGTTAACCCGCTCACGGATGAAAAAAAAATAGAGGACTTTACGTTTATTCCCGCTTCAGAGGAAGAACGGAATAACGGTATCACCGACCTGGCGCCCATCAATAATTTTCCAACCGGCGGATACTGGATGCTTTCATTCGATACGCTGGTCAACAATTCTGTTTTCACAGGGCCCCTGGCGTTTGGCCAGGATGAATACCCGAGGGTACTCAGTGAAATAGCCATCGGCAAAGCGACAGGGAACGCTACTTACAGCAATGTAAATCTTCCCAACGCTCCTTATATTCCTGAGATCGATTATCTCTTCGTAAGTTATATAGCCTTCGAAAGTTTTGATGCATTTTCGGGCGATGGGGAAAATCTTTTTTTTCATGTATCTCCTTTTGGTATCTATTCTCCTGACTCCGCCAATAACCAGATTATCCCGCTTCACCAGCCGGAAGGTTTTTTATACATGGGCGTTGAACAACTCACACCTCCGCAAAACCTGACCATTCTTTTCCAGGTGCAGGAAAAAGGAAGTGATCATGAAATCAATCCTGATTATTTTTCATGGAGCTACCTGGCAGGAAATAAATGGATCGACCTGAATAAACAACAGGTTGTTATCGATCAGACATTCGGATTAAAAACATCGGGGATTGTTGAGCTAAGCATTCCTGCTACTGCGAGCATTGATCATACTGTTATGCCGGCGGGCAAACACTGGGTGCGACTGGGCGTTGTAAAGGATGTCGCTAACGTAAATCCCGTTACAGATCTGCAAACACAGGCCGTACGACTCGTCTATTTCGGCGACCTGGCTAATAAACCCGGCATATTACCCGCTGACAGTATAAAAATGCTTGTTGGTAATAACGGGCAGATCAAATCTATCACCCAACCCTACCAGACATACGGCGGACAGGATAGCGAAAGCGAAGCGGCATTGCGGCTGCGTACTTATGAGCGTTTACATCATCGCGACAGGATGGTGAGTTACTGGGATTACGAAAGATTAGTGCTCAACGCTTTTCCTGAAATATATAAAACCAAAATACTGCAATGTACGGACGAGGACCAGAAAAATGCAGCCGGTCATGTTACGATCATAGCCATACCTGACCAGCGGGGTAATAATATTGTTCAACCTAAGTGCAGCCAGCTATTGCTTGATCGTATTAAAGCATTCATGGAGGAGAAATCGCCGCCCGGAGTCACGCTTCACGCTGTTAACCCGACATACGAGGCAGTATACTTTGATTTTTATGTTGCGTTTCTCCCCGGTCTCGACACGGGTTATTATAAGCAGCAATTGAACAAAGAACTGAAAGCATTTATTTCTCCCTGGGCATTTGACAACAAGGAAGGCATCTACTTCGATGCAGTTTTTTATAAAACAGATATCATCCGGTTTATTGAAACGAGAGCATACGTGGATTATGTCTCCACATTCGAAATGTATTCATCCGGCGGCGAAGCTGCGGTCTATGGTATCGGTGATATGTATATCACTGCTTCGGGTGACCTGGAAAAACTGGATGATTTTATTGTGGGCGAAACGATAAAACCGGCAATTGATGATATGGTCATCGAAGACAATTTTATTGTGGGCATGCCGGTCGATGTCGCGGTGGCATCATCTCCCTCGGGAATCCTGGTTACGGCGGATGTTCACAGGATACGGATCATCGAACCCGGCACATTGGGGGTGATCGGGATAAGTGGTATCGGTATCGGGTCAATGGCAATTGAAATAGATTTTATTATAACATAAACTAAAAAATAGCATATGTCAAGCAGAGCAGCTTTAAAGGGTTTTTTCAGTACAGGTCAACGGCCTACCGGGTTGCAGTTTGCCGACCTGATCGATTCCGCAGCCAGCCTTGCAGAGTCTAACCCGGGAACCATTGCATTTACCGGGGGCATAGTGATCGGGAATGTGGGTGTTCCTGCAACACCGGGGGCTATCCGTTGGACAGGAGTGAATTTTGAATTTCATAATGGTGCTGGTTTTCAACCGCTGACTTTTGGCGGAACTGCGATCACTAATCCGCAGGATATTGGTAATGTGCGGATAGGTAGCACGCTGACCGGCGGAGTCGCTGTACTGGCACATTCGACAAAGTATAGCGATAATGATTTTGCGTTTGGGCAAACACCAGCCGGCGCCACCCTTATCAGCAGCGGCACCAGCATCCTTCTTCAAAATCGCTCCGGCGGCACTCCGACAACTGTGCTGACAATCAACGGTAACAAGGCAACTGTCGGCACATTGCCGGGAAATACCACACCCATGCTGATCGTACATGGTGATGCACAAAAAACGGGTGGTGGGGCCTGGTCGGTCGTAAGTGATGTTCGTCTAAAAAAGGACATATCCAATTTCTCTGAAGGTCTTGATAAACTGCTTCAAATAAATCCGGTTCGGTTTAAATATAAAAATTTCGGAAGTGAACCGGGGGGTAATACCGAGCAGGTAGGTGTTTTGGCACATGAAGTACAGCCGGTGTTTCCTTACATGATCAACAAAGTAAAAACAAAAATCCGGGAGGAGGATACCGAGGAAACAGAGCTGCTTACTTTCAACGGGAGCGCACTTCCATTTGTCATCATCAACGCGATCAAAGAATTGAATACACGTTTGCAGCAACTCGAACAATCAATCACAAAGGAGGAACATTAATATGGAAAAAACAAACCTGATATTAACGATTGATGAGATCAATAAAATACTCGGCGCATTGGGTCAGCAACCCTATGTGCATGTCTTTGAACTGATCAATACGATACAGCAACAGGTGACCGATCAGTTGAAAGGCAAAGGATGAAAATGGAAAGTTGATCCGGCCGGGAACTATATACAATCATTGTGGCGACAACACTACGAAATAAAATAGCGGGCGCAGCAGACTTCGGACACCTGCGCGAAGCAGGAATACGTTTATTCGAACTGCTGACCGGTAAAGTATGGACGGATTATAATACACATGATCCGGGTGTAACGATCCTGGAAGCGTGCCTGTATGCATTGACCGAATCATCCTATAAAGCCGATCAACCTGTACAAAATCTTTTACAGGACTCCGGTTCATCTTTTGTCACCGCACCGCTTTCTTTATACAACAGGCCTGTTACCCTGAATGATCTGCGCAAATTGCTGATCGACATATACGGCATCAGCAACAGCTGGTTTGTAGAACAGGATCAACCACAACCACCCCTGTTCATAGTTCCGGCAACGGGCAAAATCAATATGACCAGTGGCGATTTACTGGCTGTAAAAGGGCTGCTGGATGTATATCTTGAGCTTTCGAGTTCTGAGCTGAAGATCCTCGATCCCACACTGAATTTTTCAGATGCTGAATTAAATGGTAACATATTGCGCTCTCCCACGCCTGCTTCTTTTCCCATCATTGGCGGGTCCGAAAATTATTTTGCTGAATTTGCCTTTCCTTACTGGGAATCATTTCCTCTTGAATGGCAATCACCCATCGCTATCGGCTCTATTGTTATTGCCGGGGGTATTCCCGCAGGTATCGTTTACAACAATACCGATGATGTTTTTACCGCTTCCGTTAATGTCAACTATAACGTAACACTCTCTTTTAGTTTTGGTGTAATTGTTAAAATGACACCGTTTTATGCTAAAACGGTTCCGCTAGCCACCCTGCAAACTTTTATCGGGAACCTTTTATCTGATATAACAGCAACCGGTTTGATTCAGCGGCTCAATAAAAAGATCGTTACGATCACTCATTCCGTCCGGGGTGTACACGAAACACTGGAAGAAAACAGGTTGCTTGGAACCGTGTATAATTCCATTGATGCGGCCCGTATGCAGGAAATCGTGGTGAAGGCCGATATACTTGTCACTGAAACGGTTGACCCCGAGCAACTCGTGACAAATCTTTTTCTGAATATCGACAGGTATTTATCTCCGCTGCCAGCTTCTTATTCGGAAGAAGAGCTGCGTGGATTAGGGTATACATCCGATCTGATTTATAACGGACCGTTATTGAACAATGGCTTCCTGCTTGACAAATCTTTGATTCCTCCATCCGGGGATACTGTGTTATTTGCATCGGATATTATTCATGCCATGACGGGCGATACGCAAGGCGATTTTTCAGGTGATACCTATAAAATATTGTCGTTTTCTTTTTCAGCCTGCCTGAATAATTATATTATAGCCGGGCCTTCCTCCAATTCATTGACACTCTCAAATAGTGAACGGTATCGTCCGCGGTTCAGCGTTCTTAAATCAGACATCCGGTTATTCCGCGAAGGAAGTGTAAAAGAAATAGTGTACGATAAAGATAAAGTGGTAAATGATTTTATGACCGGCAGCGTCCGCAGTATAAAACGGATCAAACTTACCCATGAGAAGAAGGTTGTATTGGATCATACCGGTACGATTTCTGACAACAGCTATTATTCGATCCAGCATGATTTCCCGGTTGCATACGGAATTGGAAAAGGTACAATATCCTTATCTGCTTCTGCAGACCGGATGGCGAAGAGCAGGCAGCTAAAAGCCTATCTTTTATTTTTTGAGCAGATACTGGCCGACCAGGAAAATCAAATCAACAACCTGCCACAGATTTTATCACTTGATCCGGATCTTTCCTCAATGGCCCCATCCCAGCCATTGTATACAATACCGGATATAGCACCCTTGCTGGTTGCATACCTGGGATCGGGAATGAGTTTCGAGGATTTCATGAACGATCCGTCGAATGCTTATGTGACCTCGATTCGTAATGCAATGGAATCACCCGATCTTTTCTTTCAGCGCCGGAACAGGTTCCTCGATCATTTGCTGGCAAGATTCGGGGAAGATCTTAGTTCCTATACCACACTGATGCTTTCCAGGCTGTTTACAGATCCGGCTCAAACCATCCCGGGGCACATGACTACCCAATGGAAGATACTCCAGGATAAACTTCGCTTGCTGACGGAGATTGGCACATTGGAAGGTGATCGCGGTCTCGGCCCCGATTTCAAAAAATTCATTGTATTAAACCAGTTTAGCCCCGGTCAATGGCGCTGGGAAATAACCGATCCGGATAATAATATTGTGTTATTGGCAGGAAGCAATATCCTGGCAAATGCGCCGAACTGCTTCAATGATCTGTTCTCGTTTATTGCGTCTATCGGGAAACCGGCCTGTTATGTGATCAGTGCTGCTGCTCCATTCCAGGTCTCGTTCCGGTTAAATCCCCCTGCTGGTTCCATCAATGCCGCCTCTCCAATAACATTCGCAGTTTTAGCAGATGCACAGGCAAGGGTCGCACGTATCGTCGAACTATGTTCGATTATATGGAACTCCGAAAATGTTTCAGGTCTTGAAAAGAAAGTAGCCCGGCAAACCGGTATTCCTGGTTATCATCTCCGGAATCTTGTGGACCTGGATCCCGATGATCTTTTTGTATTTGGATTCGATGGCCTTCAATTTAATTTCTCCGCAGTCATTGACGGATTCGATAAACCGCTGCAATCAGCCGTATCGTTTGCTGCGATCGCAACCGCCCGGACCACGGCCGACAAAGTTGTGAAAGCGGCCAATGTCCCCGCGAATTACTCATCCGTTATCACAGGCCCTGTCGTTGCAATCCGGATTAGTGATATTTCGGGAGTGTTGGCTACGATTTCCGTCAATAATACACCGGGAATAAATATTACTAAACTGGTTGATCAACTGGTTGTATTCTTTAGCAGGAAGTTTGGCACGCAGGAGGGATTGTATCTTGTTGAACACATCAGCCTGTTGCCACAGGCAAATACAATTAACGGTATTCTTTTGGAGACTGTTTTTCTTTCCAACCCTTATTTATACCAGTTATCCATCATTGTTCCTGATGGAACGGACCCAGGCTTATTAGCTGCACCGCTTCCCGCCCGGCTTACGGATACAGATTTTCGGGTATTGCTGGAGAAACAGGTCCAGCAGGAATGTCCCGCACACATGTTCCCCTTTTTTATTTATCCCAACCCCGCCGGCATGTCAACTTTCCAGGGATTATACAAACAGTGGCGGTTATGGAAACATATAGTAAACAATGGTCTCGCTGCATTGGAGCCTGTTCAAACAAACCTGGTGCAATGGATGAATACCAGCAAACCCCAATATCCCGCTTTTATTAATTGATAGCAACAATGACAGAAACGCACTATATAAAAAAACAAAATATTGAACTCGTCTTTCCTTCGGAAGATGCGGCGCAGGAACAATGGGAGTCTTTAATGGATTTTCATAAACACGAGGGGCATGCGATAATGGCTGATATTTTTGACCGGCTCGCACCGGGAGGAAACTGGATACGTATTGATTCCTTACGAATTGACCTGGGAAGATTAGCTGCCCGGTCCTTTCGCCAGGATTACCTGGATCAATTAAGATCATCGCTTGAAAAGGCCCTGGTAACGGCGATCGCCAACAAAAAGCCCGCATCGCAGGCAGATCCTGTTTCAGTATGGGAAACTACCATCATTCATTATTTAAAGTCCGGAACATTTTTGTGGGAAACTGCGATGCAGTCATCCTCGTTGCTCTCCGATCAGTCACTACCGGTAAGAGACAAGTTGGAAGAGAAGATCATCGAACGGTTACAATCTTCCGGAAATTTTATACGCATACTGGGACTAACGCTCCGTCAAAACGACACGGCGATGCAACGATGGATCAGGCAATTCTCACCGGGATTTTATAAACTCGTAAAAGATATACTGATTCGGCAATCCGGGCAATCGAACCGATCTTTTCTTAACGCATCTGCTAATCTCATCGAAATGGTGATTGCCGGTAAGCTCATGAGTCACGGTTTCCACTACGAAAGATCTCAACAACTTAAATGGAACATACTTTTTTCCGGCACGACGAGTTCTGCTACCAGTTACCTGGCAGAGTGGATCAGCGAAAATTTGAAAGAAGATATGCTGAAGGAACCGGCAACAGCCATTCTGCATAAAGGAAATGATGAAGATAAAACAGAATTGATAAATATGCTTAGTGAATACCCGGCGTTGTTTCACCGGCAACAGGAACAACAGGCAACATTGCCCGTGGCACTGAATAAAATGATAATGGCTGCCTTACCGGGTATCAAAAAGAGGCAAAATGATGGGATAGATAATGAGAATAAAATAAATACCGGAAAAAGAAACGCGGATACGGGTGACAAACAAAGTGAGTTTGTTGATGCCGAAACAGGGAAGACAGAAATTACAAAGAAAACCCAAACAGGAAATCTTCATGACAATATAAACCTGGAAAAGATTGATCAACCCCGAACAGATCCCGCACCGGGTGACAAAGAAATATATATCGGCAATGCGGGTATCGTATTGCTGGCTCCTTTTATTGATCCTTTTTTTAAACAGCTTGGAATAAAAACAGAAAATAAACTGGAAGATGATGCGGATGCATCACTGGGTATACAGTTGTTGCAACTGGCAGTTACTGATACCTGGGATGAAGAGGAGTGCCGGCTTGTACTGAATAAAATTCTATGTGGAAGATCGCCGGAATGGGCCGGGTATCGCATCCATGATATCCCGGCTAATGCGAGACGGGAATCTGCTGAACTGTTACAAACTGTTATTCATTACTGGGACGCATTAAAGAGCACTTCGCCGGAGGCGATACAACAAACTTTTTTACAGCGGGAGGGCAAGTTGCTGTTTAAAGATGAACAATGGCAGCTATGGGTCGAATATAAAACACACGATATTTTACTGGAATCGATTCCATGGAGTTATTCAATAATTAAACTTCCCTGGATGCAATACCCTTTATATATCAATTGGTAACCACTATTAAACTTTTAAACATGAAACGTTTTATAGCTAATTGCTTTCTGCTACTGGTCGTATTGTTCATATCTGTACCATCGGTCTTTGGACAGATAACATTTACAACGGCAGGGTCAGGAATACAGTCTTCGAACGCCACAACAATAGTGCTGTTTAAATCGAGCGGAGCGGATTGCGAGGGTACGGTAACATTTACCAATGCCGGGGGGGCGGCAACCTGGAAGATATATCGAAGTGCTGTATTTGGGGCCGGTGCTTTTCCACAGCCGGGTGTCATGACAGATGCAGGAATTGACATTGCGTCCAATCTTGTATTTGATGCTGCGTTGGGCGATCTTGCGTATACGCATCCAGGACCGGCATCTGCTACATTTACAGTAACGCTGAAATCAACCACAGCATTTAATGGCGGATTTGCCATACGCGCAAACGATGCTAATGATATAGATGTAGGGCTTAATACTGTTAATCAATCCTGCACGGGAGTTCCGCTGGCGGTGACGGTGACCTTGAACAAGCAAGGTGATGATTGCGTAGCCGTCGGTGATTTTTACCCGAAATACGATATTACAGTAACGGATAATTTGTCAACTGCGGCTGCCAAAATATATGACCTGACATTAACAGGTCAACCCGCAGGTTTTGCACTGAATGCCGCAACGATTACTATCAGCGGCATGCCGAGGACCGCTACGATTGTTGCTGGGGCAGGTGGACAGACAGTAGGTGGCGGGGCCGCAACATCAACTTTTACAGTCAAAGCAACCGAGCAGGGCGGTGGAGGTGTTTTTGGAACAGCTACTGCAGCTATAACCATCGATCCCAATTGTAAAAAGAACGCCCTGGTCGTGAGAGTGGATGCAACGGGAAACACTACCGCATGGGGAGCCGGGGAACCGATGACACCGGTAACCGATGCAAAAACATGGTTAGGCAGGGTCAGCTATGCAAATGCCCTGTTCAACCCGATCCCGAGAGTGGGAAGTGCGAACGCACCGGTATTATTGCCTAATGCGTTTAATTTTTATAACTCAGCAACAGAAACGCCGATCAATGGACTTGTACAGGAAGTCATTAACCAGTTGGTGGCTGCTAATGCCAGTGAACTGGCGAATATTGATCATCTTCTTTTATTCCTGAATACAACAACTCCTTCTGATGTGGGACCAGCCGGTTACTGGGCTGTGAAAAAAATGACCTATAAAGTGGGTATGGCTAAAAAGGATCTTTCTGTTTCGATCAATCTGCGAAACGCCGGGTGGAAACAAGTGGCGCATTGTCTCGGTCATCAGTTTGGATTAGTTGACCTTTCTTCGTTCGATCCTTCCACGGGTCAGATCATCAACCAGTTTATTACACCAATAGGATTTGATATGATGGCAATTCCCAACAACGGTAGCGGGCAGGCCGACATCAGCTTACTGCCCAACGTTCATCCCCTGGGGGAATCAAAGTTTGCCCTGGCAAAAGGTGCATGGGTAAAGACTACCAACGTAGAATTCATTTCCAACAGTACTACTCCTATTGCTTCAGTAACAAGGACCATTATACCGGTAGGAAAATCAACTTCAGCTTCGGATAAAATCGCTATCGCACTTGGTCTTGACGGCACCCTGGACCTTTCTACGGAGAAACATTATATATGGATCGAGGCACGGCCATTTACAGCCGCCGATGATGAAGTGAATGCCGGCGCTTCTTTTGATGGCGTAGTTTGTTATTATAGCACCAAAGATATCACGGATGGGGTTGGACGTACAAAATGGAATAACCTTGCTCCACCGGAAACATTGAGCTTTGCCTATTCAAACGGAAGCACCGGGGAAAAAAAGATTGGCACTTCAGGATGGAGTATCAAAAGCCTTACAAAGACAGGCAATAGTTATGCCGTTGAATTGTCCTATACAAAACCAACAGATGTATACAATTCATATATACGCGCCGGAACAAGCGCCCATCCTTACCTGAGCCCTGATATAGAAACAGTAATTCCCGGATGTGAAGGGTCGGCCTGTGCAGTAACCAATGGAGATAACTGGGGATTGATCGCCGGTGATGTTGATACAAGAGTAAATGGAACTGTTTATAATACCGGTAGTATCCCGGTAGATGTTATTGTTACGTTCAGCATTTTTCGAACCTCTGCCACAGGTGTTGGTGATTTGTCCAAAACTCAATTCGCATCAGTATATACAACGATTCCGGCAAAAACAGGAGCGGGGGACGGCAAGGCAACTGTATTCGGTATTTTAAACCTGAAGTTCATTGAGGGTACAAACTGGGGAGCTGATCTGTTAACTGCGTTAAATAATGGTACGTCACACTATTGTCTCTTTGTGGACATTACCCCGGTTACACCCGGTGAATCTCCGGGTACGGATAATGAAGCGCAAAAGAATTCAGGATTTATTGCCGTTTCTCATAGCAGTCCTTATCCGCCTGTCGATTATTCATTTTATGTATCTAACCCGGATGATAGACCACGCACGGTGTTTTTTGACACCAGGAATGTTCCGGGCAACTGGGATTTTACATTGAATCCTTCATTCGTGATACTGGCACCGCAGGAAGAAAAACGGGTAAACATGCATATCCTGGTGCCACCCGCATTCCCTGATTGTTCCGACTTCCCGATACAGATCACCGCATCGATGTTGAACGACCACACATTGATTCCGTTAAGTGGAATCATGCCCTATGTGCAATTGCGAAAAAAGGAAGCTGTTGACATAGTTGCACACGCATCAGCCTGTTATCCTGATTCTTTATTGCAGAAATATGGAAACAATAGCCGGCTGTCCTCATTACCTGCAGCAACCGGCGGAAACATACCTTATAACAGCAATAACTACGGATCATTAATCGAATATTATCTCAGGCAATTTCTGAAGAGCGATAAAAAGGGTCGAAGAAGGGGCTGTGCGACTATTTATACCAATGGATGCACCAACCCGGCACAACCGAATACAACGATTACGCTGATGTACCAGGATCCTGCGGGCAACCCGATCTTTAAACAGGTGATCACCGATGCCAGTGGTTGCTATACCGATCAACATGTGGTGATAGAAGGAGGCGACTGGAAAACAACAGCCATTTTTAATGGCGATGGCTGTTTTGCCCCGGCATCAGGAGTGGCTACAGTGCATGTGCCATTGCCTGTTACAGGCGACCAGGATGGAGATGGTTTAAAGGACGTTGATGAATTCCAGGGTGATTACGATCATGACGGCATACCGTGCCAATTGGATACTGATAGCGATAATGATGGTATTAAAGACGGGGACGAACCGGCAGGCAATTGTGATTGCGATAGTTATCCGAATGTA
The DNA here is from genome assembly GCA_030706685.1 of Bacteroidota bacterium. GTDB lineage: Bacteria > Bacteroidota > Bacteroidia > Chitinophagales > Chitinophagaceae > VBAT01. The sequence continues at coordinate 32,382 of JAUZOA010000027.1, read as the reverse complement.
ATTGACCCCGATAGCGATAACGATGGTATTCCTGATGGGAAAGATCCCACTCCCTACGGCAATGCACCACGATACAGGTCTTTCTTCAGCGCTATGTTTCACCGGTTTGATTTTGATAAAAAACTGCCTGTACAGGATGGATATGGATTTAATATACGTGCCGGTATTAACCTGCATCCGCGTTGGGGAGTCGAAGCAGAACTTGGTCTCACTTTCACGCATGACACTGTCAAGCGGGCTGGAACGGTATATAACATCAACCTGAACGGACTTTACTATATCAGCAACGATTATATCAGCAAGAGTCCCGTGTTTCCTTATCTGACAGCAGGTATCGGGGCTTTACTTTTCAACCAGTTTACCACCTCATCCGGCACGTTTGCGGTGAATGGTGGAGCGGGCGTGCTGATCCGGCCTGCAACGGCACTCCCGGGTTTTATGATCCGTGCAGAGATAAAAGCGCATTATGGTTTTGGAGGCTATAACAGCAGCGGAAACTTGAACCTGCAATATTCATTGGGGTTGACCTATCGCATACGTACCAAATCGACACCCTGTAAAATGAGTAAGATCATAAAACAACGTGGGGCCGCTTCAAAAAAGTGAAAAATGAAATTACCGGGTCAAAAGTCTTCTTCGGCAGCTAATCATCATTCCAAAGAGAATGGCAGTTCTTTCTTTGCCAAAAAGAATGAGACCTCTGGCCCGGAACATACATCCTCACAATCACCTGTACAAACAAAACCTTCATTGGCTCCGTTCTTTACCAATGGCAATACGGTACAGGCCCAACTCGAAATACATCCGTCGGATGATGTATATGAGAAAGAAGCAGATGCTATGGCCGACCGGGTGATGCAACATGAACATGCGGCGCCGCCTGCTTCACCCGAAACGCCTAATGACTCCAATAATAAGGGAAATAGCCAGGTAAAGACAATGCCATTGAGCAATAACATTAGTCGTTTACAGCGAAAGCGTGCATTTGAAAGTCCGACCCCACTCGAATTGAATACGGCGAATCTTGCTCCCAGTGATGAGATGCCTTTGCAGCGTAAAGCGCAGGATGGAGTCTCAACCGGTGAGCCCGATGCTATAGATTCAACGCTTCAGTCATCCAGGGGAAGGGGCACATTTCTGCCAAATGATACAAGAGAAAAAATGGAATCTGGCTTTGGGACTGATTTCAGTAATGTGAAAGTTCATACGGATAAAGATGCAGCCCAGATGAATGATCAGATTGGTGCAAAAGCGTTCGCGCATGGTAATGATATTTATTTTAATCAGGGGGAATACAAACCCGGTACTTCATCGGGCGATCATTTGCTGGCACATGAATTAACGCATACGGTACAGCAGGGTGCAGCGCCTGCAGGAAATGTACAAAGGAAAACAGACGACACAGGCGGTGGCGAAAAAAACCCGCATGAAAGCAAAAAGAAGCTGGGGAAGGTCGAGCGGGCCGGGAACACCTACGCGCTGAAAGTCGCAAAAATAAGTGTACCTGACTTTAAACTGGACGGCACCAAAAGCGGTAAACTGGAAATTCCTGCTAAGGAAAGAGACAATAAGCAAGTGGAAAAATGGGAAAAGGATGCATTAGCGGAAAGCAAGACTGAGCTGACTACATTCATCGAAGAAAAGATCAGCAAAACAACTCCCATAGGAGACAAAAAAGATACTTACGTCTTGAAGTATGAAAAGGGCATGGTGATTGGCACAAAGGAGGACCTGGTAAAAAAAGCAGTAAGACCTTTCTGGGATTCAAAAGGAAAGGCCCATTCGTTTCATGTTGATCATATTCATGAATTCCAGATTGGAGGCGCCGATGATTACAGCAACTTCTGGTTGCTGGATGCTGCAGTTAATATAGCATCGGGGAAAGCAGTTAAAAAAGAAAAAGATGACAGGATAAAAGCACTGATTGATGAAGCGCACAAGGAAAGTAACTTTTGGGCGAAGGGTAAGCCCGATGTGAATGAAGTGAAAGGCAGCGGCAGGTTCACCGTTACATTTGAAAGTGTGGACGGTAAACTTGCAATAACTCCGGCGAAGAAGGACCAGGATACTTATACAAAGAAAGACATTAAAGAAGGCGTTTCCGTTAAAGTTTTGAAGCCTGCAACTGACAAGGATTTGAAAGACCTGGGAGTAACGGGGCAAAAAGACGAGGTGACCCTGTTTCTTCGGCAACAGGGCGGTAAACCCTATAAATTGAAAACCGATGGATCTACGGTGATAAGGGTCGGAAGTCTTTCGCTGACAGCAACCAAAGATTCGATTAAGGTCGGCGATGATAACGTAATAAAAAGTGGAAGCACGATCAAAGTGCATGTGTTTAAAGACGGAGATAAGATCAATAAGATATTAAAGACAACGAAAGGCGCACCCAAGGAGTTTCCTGTAAATGTATACTCGTTGCAGGGCTTGCCAAACGTCGGTTATCTTAATTCACAGGAATGGAGTAAAGATTTCAAAGAGAGGTTTGAAGTGGCGCGGTTGAGCCCTATCGAGATACTGCAACTGGACATTGATGATAAGGACGGAATTGTAATGCGCGCAAAAATATTGCCTACTGTTCCTATAATTTCCAAAGCCAATATCGAATTTGTCGTTCGGGGCAATGAGTTTTACCTGGAAAAAGTCTTTACTGCCGAAGAAATAAAAGTTCCTTCACCATTTAAGATCAATGGGCTTAGCCTTGCCATCAGGGCAGGAACGATAGGTATCGAGTTTGAAGGCTATGTAAATTTCGCAATTGAGAAAGTAGGAGAAGGTTCCATCAGGGCATTGGTCAACAGTAAGGGCACAGTGGCTTTTGAAGGCGAATTCAATTTCGATAGCAAAACGTTTAACCCTGCTAAGGTCAAACTCAGTTATGTTGATGGCAAATGGTCAATAGAAGGGCATCTCGGTGTAGCGGCCGGTGCAATCAAAGGTGTGAAGGAAGCCCACCTGACTGTTAAATATGAAGGCAATACTATTAGCTTTAGCGGCGACGGGAAACTGGATGTGCCGGGAGTTGATTCGGTTGTATTTGCCGGCAGTTATACTGAAGGAGTAGGGTATAAGATAACGGCAACAGCAACATTGAAAAAAATGACGGGCATTAAATCAGGATCAGTGACAGTGACCGTCTTCAATAAGAATAATGGCCCTGTCATTTTGGGTCTTGCCGGCACCGCGGTACCTGATTTTCCGCCGGTGCCCGGGTTGGGCGATATCACATTAACGGTCTTCTACGAGGACGGCGTCTTTGATGTTCGCACCAGGGTAAATTATAAGAAAGGAAGATTCGATGGCACCGTTGAACTGGGTGTTACCAATAAAGCTGTCGATGAAAAAGGGCAGCCGCAGGGCGAACCGCAAAAAGGTGACCTGGTGATATTCGGTTTCGGTTCACTGACCGTTGACCTTTTCAAGGGAAGCAAGGGTACTATCAACGTAAGGGTGACACCGGACAAGCAATTCCTCGTTGCCGGAAGTTTCACCGTCAAGGATCTTAAGCCATTTGGGGAAGGGGTGGACATTCATAAGAAGATTGTCGAGTTCCCTACTATTAAAATTCCGTTGGTAGGAGTGCCCGGTGTCAGTATTTTCTTTGAGATCGGTGGCGGCGCCTACTTCAATTTCAAATGGGATCCGCTGGTATTAAAAGAGCTCACGATTGCGTTCACTGAAACGAACATTAACGAAATCGAAACCGCGCAGGTGACCATTCATGGAGAAGTTGGCTCCAAAGCAATAGCCGAAGCCTATATGGAAATAAAAGCTTCACTTGGTGCCCAGGTATTGATTGCAGAAATAAAAGGTTCATTGGCGGGAGATGCGGGCATTGGCGTGGAAGCAGAAGCCGGTGGCGCTATTGATGCCACCTGGAACAATGAAAAAGGATTACAACTGAAAGAGATCAATGCGTATGTGGCCGTGAACCCCAAAGCTATTTTCCGGTTGAAAGGCAGTGTCAGCGTTGATCTTGATCTCTGGGTCACCACTATTAATTTATATTATAAGGAATGGATATTGGCCGAAGGATCCGCAGACCTGAGTGGCTTGTCGCTGAAGGTAAACTTCCCGTTGAAATTTGACGAACAGGGAAACCTCATCCGGCCAGGCTTTGAACAGTTGAATATTGAAAAGCCGGATTTTTCAGGTGAACAGGGAAAAGCAGCCCTCGATGGCGGAATTAATGGCGAAGCAAAGAAAGAACGTAAACTGGCCAAGGATAAGTTGCGGCAACAAATCGCTGATGATATGCGGTCCTCCCGTAAGGACGAGGACTTCTCACCAACGGACTATGCCAAACAGATGCAAAAAAAATACAAGGATGATGAGGAGATGAAAGCTTTTATTATGGATTCGGTGGAAGAAGAAGTAAAGATCCAGGAGTATGAAGAGTTTGAACAGCTCAAAAATGAATTAAGAAAATCTGAGCTTCCCTTAAATCAAAAAATAGGAAAAGCTATGGTATTTAAAATGTTCCGGGCCCGTATTTCGCCCGGCGATTACGATGCATTTATCACCGAACTCCGGGTAGCGGAACAGCAGAAACAGGAAGCGGCCAAAGTGGCATCACAGGCGCCGACGGCTCCGGCAACAACTTAATGTATCTAAAAATAAATTTTATGGGTTTAAGAAGATCACGCGCAAGACGCAAACTGCCATCGGAAAAGCAAAAACCTTTTTTCGATAAGCAAAATACAGAACAACCGATTTTCTTTGGCGGCAGGCCGGTCCAGCGCAAATTAAGCGTCGGCAAGGCCGGGGACCCTGCAGAAAAGGAAGCCGATTCGGCAGCAAAAAAAATAACACAGTTACAGAAGGCGGAAAAGAAAGAAGAAGAAAAACCCGTTCAGAAAGCGGACAAAAAGGAAGAAGAAAAGCCTGTTCAAAAAGCAGAAAAAAAAGAAGATGAAAAAATAAGTAAGGCAGAAAAGAAAGAAGAAGAAAAACCTGTTCAGAAAGCAGACAAAAAAGAAGAAGAGAAGCCTGTTCAAAAGGAGGAGAAACAAGAAGAAAAGCCTGTGCAGGCAAAAGCAGATCCACGTGTGCAAAGGGCTGCTGCAACAGAAGATGCTGAAGAAAAGGATACGGCAACACCATCTTTTGAAAACCTGCTGGCGAAAAGAAAAGGGATGGGTTTTGCCCTGCCCGATGATTTGCGAAGAGATATGGAAGGGAAGTTCCGCACCAGTTTTAAAGATGTGCGGATACATACCGATAAAGAAGCCGCCGGCATGTGCGAAGCGATCCACGCACTGGCCTTCGCACACGGGTATGATATTTACTTTAATGAAGGCATGTATAAACCCGAAGCTTTATCCGGGAGAGAATTACTGGCGCATGAGTTAGCGCATGTAGTGCAGCAAAACGGATAATTGATTATTTACCATTTATACAAAAATCATGCTACCTGATCTTCATTACAAAGCAGCAGCCGGCAAAATAATCCCCGCCTTATCGGATATCAATTATTATTTTGACATCCTTGGTGAACTTATACAGGCCCGTATCCGTGCGCATTTTGCCGGTATTAAAGGAAGCTCATCTTATTTTCTGCCGGCATTTGATCATGGAACGGATCCATTGTCACAATTTGTCAGAAAAAATAAACTGAGTATAGAAGAACATTATCTTCTTCTCATCGCACTTACGCCGCATGTGCGGCCTGAATTTTTCGACCAGCAGATCCAGGAAGCGTTGCCGCAGCCCGGTGATTTTCCCATCATCGGCGGTGTACGTGGCAAGCAATTCAGGGGCTTTCTGCCCACAGGAGAAACCGTATTGTTCTTACTGGCCGGGGAAGATTGGTGTGCCTGCCAGGAATTATTTCATCGTTTGTTCGGACCCGGGCACCTGTTTGCGAAAAAAAAGATTGCCTGGCTGGAGGCCCCACCGGACGGGGAACCGCTGATGAGCGGTAAATTAATGATGAGCCAGTCATTGATCACGTATTTCACCACGGGCAAAGAGCATCTTCCTCATTATAGTTCTAATTTCCCCGCGCAACGGCTGAAAACATCTTTGGAATGGAATGACATGGTATTAAATCCAAATGTCAGGCAGCAGATCAATGAAATCAGATCGTGGTTTTATCATAGCGGGAAATTGATGAAGCAATTAGGCATGAGCAAAAAACTCAATCCCGGCTACCGGGCTTTGTTTTTTGGGCCACCGGGCACAGGAAAAACACTTTGTGCTAATTTATTGGGAAAAGAATTTAAGAAATACGTTTTTCGCGTCGACCTGTCAGGCCTGGTGTCGAAATATATAGGTGAAACAGAAAAAAATCTCGCCCGTCTTTTTGATGAAGCGGAATATAAAAACTGGATATTGTTCTTTGATGAAGCGGATGCTCTTTTTGGTAAAAGAACCCAGGTAAAAGATGCTCACGACCGTTATGCCAACCAGGAAGTATCTTACCTCATGCAAAGAATTGAGACCTTCGAAGGTTTGGTGGTCCTGGCCAGTAACCTCAAAGCAAATATAGATGAAGCATTTGCCCGGCGCTTTCAATCTATCGTTTATTTTCCCTATCCAAGTCCCGAAGAGCAGTTGCTTATATGGAAAAAAGCCTTTCCCCGCAAACTTAAACCCGCTGTGGAAACAGATTTGCAACAGATCGCACAGCGTTATAAACTTACCGGCGCCAATATTATGAATATCGTGCAATATTGTTGCCTGGCAGCCATGGAACAAAAGCAAAAAGAAATTTCTATCGGGCTGCTTACACTGGGAATACAAAGAGAATTATCCAAGGAGGGAAAGTTGGTTTGAAAACGGATAGCGAATTTTAGAATAATGTAAATCTATTAACATAGGAGTACAGGGGGAGATATAATCCCGCAAACAAAGTATAGCTATTTTCTATTTTGATAACTATGTGTACCAGGGCGACATGCAGATTGTTGGCGCTTCCTTATTTTCCGTAAGGTTGATCTGTCATCAACTTAGCGGGAAGCGCCAACCAATGGCGCAAATACCACTAAACAATTCTGCATGGCTCGTAAAAATTACAGCAACGAGTCCAGTAAGTACCCGACCCGCCTTACAAGTTCTGCGTCATCCTGGCCATTTTCGTTCACAGCAGGAAGTATAAGTTCCCATTCACCCTCTATTTTGTGTAACCAAAACTGGCAGCGACCGAAATAATGTACCGAAAATGTTGCCAGTTCATTTTCTTCATTTGACTCTTGTACCCAGACGTTGACTTCCTTTTTCACTACGTGGCGGAAATTTCTAAAAATCTTACCCGGCTGGTAGAAGGCCATAATGCTCATATCCTGGGCTATGGCTTCCGAGTAGGCCCTTGACCCGGGTAACTCTCCCTTAAACACATCGTCGTTCATGTGAAAATAATCAACGTACCCGTCAGTGAAACTCCTTCCTCGACGAGTCTCCTCCCTACTATGGGGCAATATGTCCCTAAAGGACTTTCGGGAGGGACTCGTCGTATTAAGAGTTATTCGCCATATATGTCAAAATTCATTAACTCCCTGTAGTCTTTCACCGGGTAGCTACCTGTTTTGCCAAACATATAAAACGATGCTGAGCTATGCCAGTATTGAGCAGGGCTATCTGCCAGTTTCCATTTCCCTGTACAGGGGTTATTATGTATGTAATGCAATTTTTGCAAAATGAATTTCTCTGTTCTGCATTCTTTGACATCAAACGTATCCTCCCATATCTCATGCTTCTTACCCTGCTTCTTATCTTTGGCCTGAACAGCTCGTTGCAGTTTTGCAAGCAGTTGTTCTTCTTTTTGCTGCTCCAGTCTTTTAACAACATCGTAAGCCATAAACCGCTTACCATTACCAATGATTGTGTTAAGCGATTGCTTATCCAGCGCATAATGCAATAGTAAATGTAGGTGATTGGGCATGATTACATATCCTGTTACGGTATGTCCTTTGGCCATAAGAACGTCAAACCAGTTATATACCAGGTCATATCCATTGACGAGATCAATCAGGGATAACCACTGGTGACAGGTAAAAGTAATGAAGTAAATACCCGGTGTAGTTACAGTTTTATGAATAGCCATATTGTAAAGTAAGGAAGATGCTTAGGGGTAGGCAGGTGAAAAAAACTATAAAACAGCGTTCTTTTATGAAGCGACGAGTCCCTCCTGAAAGTCTTTTAGGTTGAATTATCGTTATAGGAGGGAGGAGACTCGTCGGGAAAGGAAGGAAGATGCTTAGGGGTAGGCAGGTGAAAAGAACCATAAAACAGCGTTCTTTTATGAAGCGACGAGTCCCTCCTGAAAGTCTTTTAGGTTGAATTATTGTTATAGGAGGGAGGAGACTCGTCGGGAAAGAAAATATGAGCATACAGGTAAATAAAAGGTATTAAAGACGGATAAAACAGGGAAAATATCCGTCTTTGATCCGTCTTTGATCCGTCTTTGATCCGTGTTTGATCCGTCTTTTGTCCCTGTTTTCTCCTTCTTTAACCTATTTCAGGACTTGAGAGGCACTGTATAGGAGGGACAAGATTCGGCGGGAATGTTTCGGCGAATCATTCCGGAGACTTCCATAATGCCGAATAGAATTACAGAACGTACAAGAGTGCGACGCAACAGGCGATCATAGTAGCAATACAGCCCGTCCCATCCCCCTCCTCCGTTTCACGCAGGATGACAAAAACTCTTACCCACATATTTACCAATCCTTTGTGAATAACCTCCATCCTCTCAAATCGGGTTTATTGCTTCCTTAACCTAAATTTGCAGCTAATTAAAATTGCTATCACTTGCGTTTAAAATCATTAGAGATCAAGGGTTTCAAAAGCTTTGCGGATAAGACAACCGTGAATTTCGACGATAATATCACCGGCATCGTAGGGCCCAATGGATGTGGCAAATCGAATATCGTGGATAGCATCCGCTGGGTGATCGGCGAACAAAAGATCAGCCATCTCCGCAGCGAAAACCTCGATAGCCTCGTATTCAACGGCTCCAAGACCCGTTCCGCCAGCGGCTTAGCCGAGGTCAGCCTCACCTTTGAAAACACCCGCAACCTGCTACCCACCGAATTCAGCACCGTCACTATTACCCGCAAGTTCTACAAGAGCGGCGAGAGCGAATACCGCCTCAATGATGTACAGTGCCGGCTCAAGGATATCCAGAACCTCTTTATGGATACCGGTATCAGCACTGACTCCTATGCCATCATCGAGCTCGGCATGGTGGACGACCTGATCAAAGACAAAGAAAATAGCCGTCGCCGCATGCTGGAACAAGCTGCCGGCATATCTATTTATAAAACCCGTAAGAAAGAAGCTAAGCTGAAACTCGATGCTACCGAGCAGGATCTTGCCCGTATCGAGGACCTGCTGTTCGAGATCAATAACCAGTTGAAAGCCCTCGAAAGTCAGGCTAAGAAAGCGGAGAAATACCACGAAATCAAAAAGGATTACCGGGAAGTGAGCATTGAACTGGCCAAAGCAGCCCTCGAAGGTTTCAACCTTACCTATAAAGAGCTGAATGAGCAGCAGGATGCCGAGACCGATAAGAAACTGAGGATGGAAGCCGAGATAGCGACCGAAGAAGCGGTATTGGAGCAGGAGAAAGTAGGGTTTATTGAAAAAGAAAAAGCATTGCAGCAAATGCAGCAGGCTTTTAATAACCTGGTGCAGGAGTTAAGAACGAAAGAGAATGATAAGAACCTCGCGGCCCAGCGCCTTGAATATTTAAAAGAAAGAGAAGGCAGCCTGCAGGATTTCTTACAAAAGGCGGAAGGACAATTAAAAGCTATTGATGATAGCATTGGCTTTACCAACCAGCAGGTAAGCGATGAAGAGAAAGCGCTGGAGGGGTTGAATGAACAGTTGCAGCAACTGAATAATGAAGTGGCGGAAAAGAAAGGAGTGCTGGATGAAAAACGCCGCTTACTCGATACACTTCGCCATGAATACCAGCAGGTACAGCGCAACCAGTTTGATGCCGAGAAAAAAGTAGCGGTGGCGGATACATCGGTGCAGAACTTGCAAAGAGCCATTACGCAGATAGAAGACGAAAGAAAGTTGCGCGAACAGCAGCGTCATCAACTGGACCAGGACAGGATATTGAGAGAAAAAGAACTGAATATAAAGAAAGTGGACCTGGAACAATTGCAGCAACACCAGGAAAACACCAGGGAACAGATATTACAAACACAAGCCATATTGGATAGTCTGCGTAACGAACTGGCCGCGGAGAACAGGAAACTGGATGCAAAGAAGAATGAGCATGACCTGCTGAAGAGCATGATTGATTCGATGGAAGGTTATCCTGACAGTGTGAAGTTTTTACATAATAATACCCACTGGAACCATACTTCGCCGATACTTTCGGATATTCTTTATGTAAAGGAAGAGTACAGGACGGCATTGGAGAATGTGCTGGAGCCTTATTTGAGTTATTATGTAGTGAATGATTTGCAGGAAGGTTTGCAGGCCGTGCGATTGTTAGATGAGAATAAAAAGGGGAAGGCTAATTTCTTCCTGATGGATAAAATAAATGCTGTTGACGTTAATGTGGCGAATGAGGCTAATGATGAGAGCAGGGAGGGGAATAGGAGTAAGATGAATGTGAATGGCATGAATGAGAATGTGGAGAGCTGGGCCACGAATGCCATATATGAGAATACGGAAGACGAAGTGACAAATCACCCAGATTATACCAACCTGCCTGCTATCACGCAGGGTAAGGTGATTAATAAAGATGAGCCTTCACATGTATTGGAGGGGGCTATAGCTGCATTGAGCGTGGTGGATGTAGAAGAGAAGTACCGGAAACTGGCGGAACATCTTTTGAGCAATGTCTTTATTGCCGACAGTGAAGATGCTTTGCAAAACAGCAATGGTTTTGTAGTGATTGAAAAGAACGGCAAGTATGTAAAAGGAAAATATTCATTGACGGGTGGCAGCGTGGGCATGATCGAAGGCAAGAAGATCGGCCGTGTGAAGAACCTCGAAAAGTTGCAGGAAGAAATCGCCATACAGGAAGGAGTAGTGGAAAAACTCCGTGCAGAGATTCAGGCGAGACATAATGAAGTGATCGCCTTCAACGAGGACTTGAGAGAATCGGCTGTGCGTGAAACGGAAATGGAGATACAACAACTGACTAACCAGGTTTTTTCCCTGCATAATAAATTAGAGAATCTGCATTCGATGCAGACCAACAGCGAGCACAGGATGGAAGAACTGCATATCCAAATGCAGCAAACCCATAGCTCGGTAGAAGGCGTTCGCAACCAGTTGGTGGCATACAATGAGGAATTACAGGCTTATACCGGTAAACTCGCTGAAGCGGATGAACATTTCAAGGCAGCTGAACTGAGCTATAATGAAGCGACACAGCAATACAATGAGTTTAACCTGAACGTCACAAAACAGCAGAGCCGGATCAATGCGCTGAAACAGGAGCTGGAATTCAAGAATAACCAGTTAAATGACCTGAAGGAGCAGATAGAAAATAACACGATCAGCCTGGCGGATACAAGAACCAGCATTGAACAATCCGGGCAATCGCTGAAGGATATCGAGGAGACTTTATTGCAGATGATGAAGAACAGGGAAGAGGAGGAGAGAAAGCTGAATGAAGCCGACCAGGCTTATTATAACCTTCGCAATGAGCTGAGTGAGAAGGAAAGTGAATTGAGGCATAAGGTAAAAGAGAAAGAACAGGTAGAGCATTTGCTGGCCGCGATCAAGGACAAACTGAATGAATTGAAACTTCAATTGGCCGGAACGAAAGAAAGGCTGGATGTTGAGTTCCGGATCAAACTGGAAGATATTCTTGATGAAGCAAGGACAACGGAAATAGCTCTTGAAGAATTGCAGGAAAAGGCAGACAGGATGAAGAAACGCCTGGAGAATCTTGGAGAAGTGAATCCAACGGCTGTGGAAGCTTTTACAGAAATGAAGAAAAGATATGAGTTTATCGTAGATCAGAAGAATGATCTCGTCAATGCCAAAGAAAGTTTACTAAAGACCATTGAAGAAGTAGAAGCCACCGCCAATCAACGATTCCTGGAAACCTTTCACCAGGTACGGGAGAATTTCCAGAAAGTATTCAAAACACTTTTCACAGAAGATGACCAGTGTGACCTGGTGATGGAAAACCCCGAGAACCTTGCTGAGAGTGGAATTGATGTAGTTGCCAAACCCAAAGGCAAACGCCCTACCTCCTTAACGCAACTGAGTGGTGGTGAAAGAACATTGACGGCAACGGCTTTATTGTTTGCTATCTATCTTATCAAACCGGCGCCTTTCTGTATTTTGGATGAGGTAGATGCGCCGCTGGATGATGCCAATGTAGGCAAGTTTACCAATATGATACGGCAGTTCAGTGAGAACTCGCAGTTTATTATTGTTACCCACAATAAAATGACGATGAGTACCGTGGATGTGATATATGGGGTGACGATGCAGGAACCGGGTGTAAGTAAATTAGTGAGTGTGGATTTCAGGGCGCTGAGCGAGAACTAGCCCGGTCAGTGGTGAATGGTCAGCGGTGAGTATCGGTCATTCGGAAATTCGGTAAACTCTTTATCATAAGAAACTTCTGTTCACTACTCAGCACTCACAACTCATCATTCACTAAAAAACCCCGCCAAAAGAAATAGGCGGGGCTCAACTTTAATAGAAGCCACCGTGTAGCAATAATCCACTATCGCTACTTTAGTCTATAGAAAAGAGCCTTTTTCCATTGGGCAAGAGCATAGAAAATCTTCGAAGTTCCCGGGTGGGCCTGTATTTGTATAGGATGCAAGTGAATTATTCCAAAAATAAGATGCCGGTGTCGTTTTTACAATAGGTGTTAACTGAACCTCGATTTGTTATGTTTACCCGTAACGGCACGAGGCTTATCTCTTAGTAAGGGATAAGGGTTTACCTAAGAGGGATAAGGGTGGTAAGAGGCGAGTGGTCAGAGGTGAGCTGGCAACAGGCAATGAGGCGGAGAGTTGTGAGGAGTCTATCTTATTTCTTTGAAAATAAAAAGAATAATATCCCAACGATGAAAGGTGAGCAGAGAATAAAAGCTCCGGTATAGGTATAGAAGGGATACCTGAATTTTCTTTTGATTTCCTGGAAAAGATCTTTTGTATTCCTGTTGAACTTTATCGAATTGATAGTAAAACCACAGTTACTGCATTTTGCATAGCCGTCTTTTTCATAGGGAAATATGGGGATATACCAAAAATGAAAGTAGTCGCCATACATAATGATATCAATCGTATCTAATTCTTTGCATTGCGGGCACTGAAAAGGAGAGGGTTCATAGAGTCCTAACCGGGCCCGGTTTGTTCCGTATATATTGTGGAAGAACATTACACTTTGAGCTTATTCACCAGCTCCGTGTATTCTTTCATGGCGGCTTCTTTTGATTTTCCTTTCAGGGCAACCCATGCTTCATACTTTGCTTTATTGACAAAATCGAAGGGATTGGAAGGAGGATCACTATTTACGTCGCCTTCGGTAGCCTGCTTGTATAAGGAGTATAATTGAAGTAATGTGTCGTTACTGGGTCTTTCTGCCAAATTCTTGCTATCGGTGGCGGCTTGCTCAAACAGTTCCCTTAATTCCATATATAAGGTTTTGTGCGAATGTAAGCATTATTATCTAAGTTCCCGGAGGTGATCCGGGTTGGGAATTTTGTCCTTCGCTTTGCTCAGGATTTCATTTTTCAAAACGAGTCATTCCTGTCACCTGGTTATTTCCTCAATAACATGGCCTATACAGCCATTCGGCATTTGAATATGCAGCAAAGCGGCAAGGGTAGCGGCAATATCGGTCATAAAAACTTCGCGGTTTGACTTGCCTGGTTTTATTTTCCAGCCATACCATATTAAGGGGATATGTGTGTCATAAGGGTTCCAGGTACCATGTGTAGTACCCGTTTTACTATAACTTTCAAACCAACCCGGGTTCAATATGATCTGCACCGCACCACTCCGTTTAGAGTTATAACCATTAATGATCATTGCTTTCAATGGTTGTGGTATGGCTGCTTCCCCGATATGCGCTACATCAACGGCGAAACTGATGCCCGGTTGCTTTTGCAGGAATTCAACGCTTATTTTTTTGATAGCATCATAATCAAGATTAGCCGCAGCGATCTTATTGAGATCAAAGTTTACCTGGTAATTCATAATGTAGCGTACTAATTTTTCCGTTCCGAATTTTGCCGTCAAAATTCTATTCAGGCTGTCGGTAAGCGGCTTGTCATTCCAGGCGTCTGCTAATAAGCGGTGCTGTTGCATAAAACCTATCGCGTGGGCCGCTCCATGGTCCGCCGTTAGAAAAACAAGCCATTGTCCCTTCCCGATTGTTGCATCCAATGAGCGAAAAAACGCAGCGAGATCTTTATCAAGCCTCAGGTAGGTGTCTTCTGTCTCAATCGCGTTGATGCCGTACTGGTGACCGACATAATCCGTAGAAGCGCAATTAATGGTCAGGAAATCAGTTGCCGTTCCTTTTCCTAATTGGTAAGCATCCAGGGCTGTTTTTGCAAATTCCAGTGTAAGTGTATTACCGAATGGCGTACTCCGGAAACTTGCCTTACTTTTTGTATAAGCTGTTTTCAGATCATGCGGGAATACAGAACTTGTCTCGCCCGGGTAGAGCCCTTCATAAGCTTCGGCATCAGGGTCGCTTTGCTTATAGGTATTCAGCGGGTATAAAGTATTCCATCCTTTTTCGATCAGCTTGCTTATCCTGTTCTGGTCATTGAATTTATTGGCCCAGTCGGGCAATTGTTCCATATAATAGGTACTGCTGATAAAATGACCGCTGGCATCATCGAGCCAGAATGCAGCGGTAGCCAGGTGCCCTGCGGGTAAGATGGATGCCCTGTCTTTTAAAGAGACACCAACGACCTTTGAACGGAAATTTGTTGCCAGCCTCAATTCATCCGTGATCGTGGATACCCATAAATTCCTGGGCGACATTTTTCCATCCGTTGCATTGGCGGCGCCGACAGATTGCACAGTACTGTCGTCGGTGCAATAAAGACGTTTACCTGTCAGTTGTTCAGTCCAGTCGTTGCCGGCAATGCCATCGAGGGAAGGAACTGAACCGGAAAAAATTGTGCTATGGCCGACTGCCGTATAGGAAGGAATATAATTGATGAATGTGTTGTCGCAGGAAAATCCGCCGGACAGTAATCTTTTAAAACCATCATTGCCGAAACGGTCATAATAACGGTATAAATAGTCCCATCTCATCTGGTCTACTACAATTCCCACTACTAATTTCGGACGCTGAATGGTGGTGGCTTGTCCCGATCCCGTTATGGTGCCAAGTAAAATAAAAAAAGCCGCGATAAACCTTCTCATGGTTTTTAAAACGTTTGGACAAAAGTAGGGGATTGAGAAGTTATACTTTGCAATTCATAAAATAATAACTTTCGGGATGATGAGAAAAACGAGCAGATAATTGGGATTTTCAAAATATTGTGTTACCCGGATTTTTGCCTTGAATAATAGTGATGCGCTATTAAAGCAACAGGTATCCCGATCATACCAATAAGAATCAATGCGTCTATGCCGGCTTGTTCAATATGAAAATCTTTTTTGGGAACGCGGCTCAACGGAACTACCAGCAGATTCATCACGGTCCAGGTAAAAAGCCCGTAAAGAGTCCCAATGATGAATTTGTTTTTTAACCCAATGGTTATTTTCGGGTACATAAGAAATAAGAGGAGGGTGAACAGGAAAGCGATCATGTAATGGAATACTATCCCCCATACAATCATAATACTCCCGTTCGCGGTTACACTGCCATCAAAAGCGCCGCGGGCAATATATTGAAACATCCGGGCGGGCCCGCCATGCAACAGGAATGTTAAAAAGGATACTGGTCCGTCTTCATTATTCCCGGCTATTTTAAGGGTCGCTCCTTCGTTGGTATCAATATAAAATTTAATGATTGCGGCGATAATATCCAATGTACCTGTCAGCAAAGCGGTCAATGAAATAGTACGAAACAGGTCATTCTCTTTGTGAACGGTACGCCGGGAAACTATGGCTGTCATTTTAATAGCTTAAGGGTATAAAGGAGAAACTAATGTACTTCTAAATTTTAATTTTCACAGGGGTGTTTTGATAAGTGTTAGTTCGGAACGGGATGAAGTAAATTTTCCCGGTGAAATACTATTGCTATACTGTCAATAAAATTTTACCTTGTAACAAACCATTTCAGATGAAGACCTTTGTTGAGCCGGACCCGGTGAGGAAGAAAACATTTCGTATTATTTGTTTCCTGCTTTTCTTTCTCCTTTATTTATTATTGATGCCGGGCTGTAAGAAACATAGTTCTTCCCCGGATGGTGGAAATAACCCGCTCACTAATCCGCCGGGTGGCGGAGGAACCACCTGTACGGCTGTAAAAGGAGATGCCGAGAACATACCCATCTTTCCTGCTGATAATCCCTGGAACCTTGATATTTCTTCCTCACCGGTTGATCCTTATAATACGGCCATCGTTGCAGGGTTTGCTTCCAATGTTATAAAAGCGGATTTTGGCAGCGGGCTTTGGGATGGTGCACCGATTGGTATTCCTTATACAGTTGTATGCGGCAGCCAGGCAAAATACACAGTGACGTTTCGTTCCAACAGTTATGATGGCAATTACGGAGATGAAAGCGATGCCGGTCCTTATCCTATCCCGTTGAATACAGCGATCGAAGGTAATGGCACCGGCGACAGCCATGTTATTGCTGTTGATAAAGACAATAAAATATTATACGAATTATACAACGCATCGGTGAACAATGGTCACTGGGAAGCATCCTGCGGCGCCATATTTGATCTGAAAACGAATACGCTGCGGCCGGATGGGTGGACTTCTGCCGACGCAGCGGGCTTGCCGATTTTTCCCGGGTTGGTCAGGTATGAAGAGATACTGAAAGGGATTATTGATCACCCGATACGTTTCACTTTAACTTCTTCTAAAGTGTTTCCCGGCTATATTTCTCCGGCACGGCATAAAGTGAATAGCAGCGGGGCGCAATTCTCTTCATTGCCTTTTGGGGCAAGAATAAGATTGAAAGCCGGTTTTAATATCAGCAGTTACTCCGCCACCAACCAAATCATTTTAAAAGCCATGAAAAAATACGGATTGATACTCGCTGATATCGGCAGCAATCTCTATATCACCGGGGCGCCCGACGAAAGATGGAACAATGATGATCTTCATTTGCTCGGGCAGGTGCATGGGTCGGACTTTGAAGTAGTAAAGTTTAATAATTAGTTCGTTTAACTGTTTTAAGGTTTAAGGGTTGTTCAACTTTGATATACATATTTACGGAAAGGAAGGATCCTGCTTAACGAACCCCTAAACGTTCCCTGCTTTATGTAATCTCCAAAATGAAAATGAAGCCAACAACGCTACTCCGCCCACGCACCACCATAATACTGTAAAATTAAAATATTGAACTACTTGTGCGCCCATCATGGGGCCGAGGCATTGAGCGGCTGACCATGCCATCGTAAATAAAGCGGCATATTGTCCCCTGTTCGAAATTTGCGTTCTGCTGATCCAGTAAGTATTCATAAAAGGCATGGAGAGTATTTCACCCAGCGTGACCATGATGATCATGGCAAAAGCCAACAGGGCTCCGATTCCCGGAAGATTCAACATAAGAAAAGACAACCCGACTACCGCCACTCCCAGCGTAATATAAAATGTAGCTTCTCTTTTTCCTTCGAGTTTATAGATCAGCACCATTTCTATAAAGGCTATTAATATTCCATTGGCCGCCATCAGGAAACCGATATAAGGTTCTGAAAAATGTAATTCTCTTTTTAAGAATACCGGCAAGTTGGTAAATAGCTGGAAAAAGCAACTTGCGAATAATACTGTTATCACGACAAATACAATATAAGTTTTATCCTTATAGGCGGATGCCGTTGGCGGTTCGCCGGTTATTTGTTTTGCCGGTTTGTAATTTACCGGTTTCAAAAAGAACCACATCAGCAGGGCGGCCGCTATATTCGTAGTGCCATCTACCCAGAACAACAAATTATAACTATGTTTTGCCAGTATGCCACCTAATCCGCTGCCTACCGCCCAGCCAACATTAATGGCCAACCTGTTCAGCGA
The DNA here is from genome assembly GCA_030706685.1 of Bacteroidota bacterium. Taxonomy (GTDB): domain Bacteria; phylum Bacteroidota; class Bacteroidia; order Chitinophagales; family Chitinophagaceae; genus VBAT01. The sequence continues at coordinate 14,295 of JAUZOA010000027.1, read as the reverse complement.
ATAGGACCGGGTACGGTTCTCTTCTTTACTATAAAAGGCGATAGCTGTTGAATTAGCCGGGCGGAAAGCTTCATTGACAAAACTCAACAGGTAGGTGAATAAGCAGATCAGGGAATAACTTTTCATTTGTCCCAGTACAATAAAAAGAATGCCCCCGCCAATCAGTGTGATCAATTGAACGGGATAAAAACCGATCTTATCCGTCAGCTTGCCCCCAAAGAAAGCGCCACTGAAAGCTCCAAAACCAAATAAACCAAATACAATACCTGCCTGCCCGATACTATAACCCATTTGCGGACTGGTAAGATAGAGTGTCATGAATGGCACTACCATCGTTCCACTCCGGTTGATAAGCATCACCAGGGATAACAACCAGGTTGACCGGGATAATCCTGAATAGGCATTGCGATATGTTCTTGCTGTTGTCGCGAGCATAAGGGAGGCGCAAATTTAGGCTAAGAGGTTAAAAGAGAGAAAGAGGAAAAGGATAAAAGGTTAAGAAAAGAAAGAGGGCTAAGAGTTTAAAAGAGGGAGGACGGTGATAGGTTTGAGGGCTTAATGGTTTTTTATAGCAGGTTGTTTCATTTCTATAAAGTAAATTATTTCTTTACAGAACCTTTAAACCCTTAAACGGATTCACTTCTTAACTATTCACACACAATCACCGGGGCATTAAAAAAAGTGGCGTATTGCGCCATGCTATGCTGGTATCCTGCTTCAGCAAACCAGGCGGCAGGAGTATTGGCAGTATCCTTACCGGAAAGAGCGATCGTTATCAATTTACCATCGCCATTGGTATGGGTATAACCCGAAAAATTACTTTGTACTTCCAATATGGCCAGGGACGAGCTTATCAGCGTGAAGACATTACTCAATTTGGTTGTTATATTGTTATACCCTACTGAGATATCGGAAGAAGAAGGAGCCGGTGAATAAAGATCGGCCAGTTTACTGATCTTATCACTACAGGGAAATTTAGGGACAATATCATTCCTGTTCTCAATTCGCAGGGAAGACGGGAATTTGGTATTGAAATCGTCGGCGAAAGATTTATTACCGGGAGCCGGGGCAGCAAAGGTGATAACATTGATATTGTTTTTCGGATGCCCGCTTTTATCAAACTTTGACCATAGATAAGAGGCGTATACGGTAGCCAGGTTTCCTCCAAGACTGTGACCTGTTAGTATTAAAGGGTTTGGACCGACCACTTTTTCCGACAGGAAAGCCCAGAGTGATTTGCCACTTACCCTATCTCTCATTTTTTCGAGGTTTTGCCAACCAATATAAGATCCCTGCGATATTCTTGCTTTTTCAACATTACTATAAGGCCAGGCATCCTGCGTCATCACGTTCAGGTCGTGGTATATCCAGTTATAAAAAGCATCTTCGGTGAATGATATCAATGATCCGCGGACGGCAAGAACATAAGTAGTGCTGTCGGTAGCGACAAACGCGTAATTGCCGCCTACGGGCAGCGGGTTCCATATTACTTTCCATCCGGGAAGATATTTTGTTAACTGTGCCTGCGGGTCACGGCAATAAGCGATCTCGGAAAACATACAAGCGGTAGTATCGGTAAAAGCCGGTTTTGCCAGGATCGTTTCTCCCGGGGCTGTTTTTTTGTTATCCTGTTGATTGCAGGAAAACAGGAAAGAAAAAAGAAGAAAAGTCAGGAGTCGGTGGTGTCTCATAAGCTGGGAGCAAGGTTTAAATGTACGCATTTGCCCGTTTAGAACAAAGGGCCGGGAGGATACCCGGTATTTTGGAAAGAATAAACTCTTTTTCTTTCCAGTTGTAATAAAAAAATTGGGGCCAGGATAGAAATCCAGCCCCGTTTTTAAAATCCAATATCCTATGAAAAACCAAGGCAATGATAGGAATAATATTCTGAATAAAAAATACCTCATTGAGGTATTTTTTTAGTAAAACCTGCATGGCTTCTAATTGTATAAATTAAACACAGACGTATATATAATAAGTAAATTACTCATATACAGTCTAAAACATATTTACTATTATCAACCAACAATCTCAAATGGCAATACTTAAGACATTCGGAAACAACCCTGCAGGCAATGATCTGCAAACAATAAAAGGATCGCTTAACTACCGGGATGGAGTTTTTCAAAACCTTTCCAGGACGGAGGCTCTGGTAAAAGGAGCTTCTTTTCTAAAGATCATGTGGCGGTACTTTACCAAACCGGGGAATACGAAACCACCCGTAGCCCTGCCTTCAGTAATGACAAATATCAATTTATTAAAGGAAGAAAAGCCTGTTATTCTATGGTTCGGTCATTCGTCCTATTTTATTCAATGCAATGGAAAGAATATTTTAGTTGACCCTGTTTTTTGCGGCTATGCTTCGCCCTTTTCATTTACCGGTAAGAGTTTTAAAGGCGCTGATATTTATTCAGCAGAAGATTTCCCCGATATTGATATGTTGATACTGACGCATGATCATTATGATCATCTCGATTATAAAACTGTGCTGAAACTGCAACCAAAGACGAAAAAGATATGCACTTCCCTGGGTGTTGGTTCTCATTTAAAATACTGGGGTATTGACCCGGCAAAGATTGTTGAATTTGATTGGTGGGATAGTCAACAGGTAACAGAAGGTGATCCGGCAGGCCCTATAGAACTGACCGCTGCGCCTGCGCGTCATTTTTCGGGGAGGCTTTTTACAAGAAACAAGACCCTGTGGTCATCTTTTATCCTGAAATCGGGGAATTATCGCATCTACATAGGCGCCGACAGCGGTTATGATTCGCATTTTAAAATGATCGGTGAAAAATACGGCCCTTTTGATATCGCTATGCTGGAATCGGGCCAGTACAATGAATACTGGCCATATATTCACATGATGCCGGAAGAAACAGTACAGGCTGCCGCAGATCTCAAAGCAAAAGTTTTGTTGCCGGTACATTGGGGAAAATTCGCCATCTCTCTTCATCCCTGGGATGAACCCATCAAAAGAGTGATAGCAAAAGCAAGTGAATTGAATGTGAAGGTGACCACGCCGATGATCGGGGAACCTGTTATCCTCGATAGCTCTTATCCCCGTCAACAATGGTGGCTCACCGTTGCATAAATTTTATAAAATAACCAGGATGGAACTGAACGAAGCAGCGCAAATGCTGGCGAACGATCATTTTAGTTGGCGAAAAGAACAATGGGCAGACCTTGGGTGTGGGAGCGGAACCTTTACATTGGCATTAGCCGGTTTTTTGCAGCCCCAAAGCACCATTTATGCAATGGATACAGATATATCAGCCCTGAAGCAAATACCCGGCAACTATAATTCCGTAGCTATCCAAAAGATAACAGGTGATTTTAATAAGCAGGTTCTGTCATTCAAAAACCTGGACGGAATCCTGATGGCTAACTCGCTGCATTATGTTAAGGACAAATATACTTTTATCCGGGAGGCAAGTGATTGCCTGGCAGAAGGCGGCTGCTTTTTACTGGTTGAATATGATATGGAGCAGGCCAATCAATGGGTGCCCTATCCATTGAGTTTAGCTTCAGTGACAGACTTATTTCATGAAGCCGGGTTTACTTTGATCCGTAAATTGAAAGAAAGACCTTCTTTATTCGGGCGCGCCAAACTGTATTCCGTTATTATCCAACGATAAAATTCCTTGGCAAGAGGGAATTGATATATGTACGATGTTAGGTGTACGATGTACGCCTTTGCTGAATTTTAAAGAGTTCTTATTGATTGGGACTGGCGTACATCGTGCACCTAACATCGTACATCTTTGTTATTCTCTGCTGTTATAATGATATCTCTTGTTTTGGTATCACCCGGCCGCCGCCACTCGTTTGAATATTTTTTATTATGGGGTTTCCTTTGTAAAGAATGCAACTTCCGCCGGAAGCTTCTGCAAATAACGATTGTATGGTTTTAACCCTTGCTTCTGATCTGCCGGAAGCGCTGATATCCACTTCCGTCGCTGTGAGATCATAGGCATTCAGTTTTCCTGCTCCCGAAATAGTACCGTATAAACTTTTAGTCGAACCGATGACATATAACCCCGAAGCTCCCGATATGTCTATCTGTGTGTTAATACCCGTACCGTTTAATATACATGTTGATGCGCCGGATAAGACGGCACGGATTACATGGGTGACGTTATGAAACCCGTTGACGGTAGCATTAGAAGCACCGGATAAATTCAATTGTACAAGCATGGGAAGAGTAATGACCAGGTCAACTTTGGAGCGGAGTCCTTCATCAGGAGTATATTGAATATCGAGGATATTGTTAGTGACGCTCATAGTAATATCATTGACATCACCCGCGGGGCCTTTGATTTTTATATGGAAGTCATTGCTTTTTGTAATGACCAGGTTGAATCTTTCGCCTGCATATATCTTGTTAAAGCCGGCGAGGTTGAATTCTTTTTCAATTACCGGTGAATTTTCAGGATGCTTGTTGCAGGAGAAGAGGAGAAAGAGCAGGGATGGCAGGAACACCCATTTTTTCAATTGGTTACATCTCTTTTTCATGGCATAAGGTTTAATGGTTTCAGGGCAAAAATAGTATTGCCTTATCATGACAGGCAGGCTTATGAGGATGAGAGGAACAAATGTTAAAAGAAATTAAGGATTGAAGAATCATTGATTGAACAAAGAGAAACCCGGGATTATTCGCAGCCCGGGGATTTGATTTCAAACAGTGAGATTACCAGTCAATAATTATTTTTTCCTCTACTCACTCTTGTTTAAATTGAGCGAACTAAAACCCCTGCTATGCGTCGATTCCTGTTACTTCTTATTGTTGTTGTCCCCGCTTTCTCTTTTGCTCAAAACCTTCCCGGCATCGAAGACAAAACAAAAGGCCTTAAAAGGTATGAAGGGTATCTTGATTTCTACTGGGATGAGAATGCCGGCAAGGTCTGGCTGGCGATCAATAAACTGGATTCGGAAATATTATACCAGACATCCTTGCCAGCCGCATTAGGTTCTAATGATATCGGTCTCGACAGGGGCCTTCAGGGCGATACCCGCATCATTAAATTCACCCGTACCGGCAGAAAAATATTGATGATACAACCTAACTATGATTATCGCGCCGTTACTTCCGATAAAGGTGAACAAAGAGCGGTAGAGCAGTCATTCGCCCAATCAACTATCTGGGGCTTTACGGTTGAGGCCGAAAGCAATGGATCTGTGCTCGTGGATGCTACTGATTTTTTATTGCGGGATGCAATAAGAGTCAGCAGCCGTCTTCGCAGTATGAAGCAGGGGAATTATTCATTGGATAAAACGAGGTCGGCTATTTATTTGCCCCGGACTAAAAATTTTCCGCAGAATACGGAGTTTGAAGCGACAATAACCTGGGTGAATAATGATGGCGAAACGGGAAGCTATGTTCAATCGGTTACTCCTTCCGCTGAAGCGATCACGCTCAGGATACATCATTCTTTTGTACAACTGCCGGATAAAAATTATAAGCCCCGTATTTTCGACGCGAGAAGCAGTTTTATTGATATTTCCTTTTTTGATTACAGCACACCGGTCCCGGAACCTATTGACAAATATTTCGTCATTCGTCATCGTCTTCAAAAGAAAGACCCCGCTGCAGCCAAAAGTGAAGCTGTCAAGCCGATCATCTATTATCTCGATAATGGCACACCCGAACCTATCCGGAGCGCATTGCTGGAAGGCGCGCAATGGTGGAACCAGGCTTTTGAAGCTGCCGGTTATATCAATGCCTTCCAGGTAAAGCTATTGCCGGAAGATGCGGACCCGATGGATGTACGGTATAATATGATCAACTGGGTACACCGTTCTACCCGGGGCTGGTCATATGGCGCCGCGGTTGTTGATCCGCGAACAGGAGAGATCATTAAAGGGAATGTAACGCTGGGCTCATTACGTGTCCGCCAGGATTACCTGATCGCAACAGGTTTGCTGACCCCTTTTGTCCAAAAGGACTCCCCCGGGGAAAACGGAGTTCCGGCTGATAATAAAATGCTCACTATGGCATTGAACCGGCTGAAACAACTGGCCGCACATGAAGTAGGACATACGCTTGGATTAATGCACAATTTTGCAGCAAGCGTTGCCGATCGCTCCAGTGTTATGGATTATCCTCCTCCCGCTGTTACATTAAATAACCAGGGAGATATTGATATTAGTAACGCCTACGCTGTTGGCATTGGGGAATGGGATAAGATCAGCATTTCCTGGGGTTACCAGGATTTCCCCGCTGGCATCAATGAAAAGGAAGCATTGAATAAAATATTGTCAGACGCTTATAAAAAAGGGTTTCAATACATCAGTGATCGCGATGCCCGCCCGGCGGGCGGATTGCACCCTGCAGCTCATTTATGGGATAACGGGAAAAACCCGGTGGATGAATTAAAGAACGTGATGAAAGTGAGGGAAAAAGCATTGAGTCAATTTGGAGAAAGAGATATCACCCCCGGTACGCCGATGGCGATGCTGGAAGATGTGCTGGTGCCGGTCTATTTATTTCACCGTTACCAGTTGGAAGCAGTGACCAAACTGGTCGGGGGCATGAATTATACTTATGCGTTGCGTGGGGATGGACAAATAGTAACTCAGAGCCTTTCGCGGGAAGAGCAGTTGAAAGCGCTTAACGCGGTTATCGGCACGATTGACCCTTCCGTATTGGCATTGCCGGACAGGATAACGAAATTAATTCCGCCGCGACCTGCAGGATATAATTATACAAAAGAACTTTTCAAGAAAAGAACGGGACTGGCATTCGATGCATTAAGCCCCGCTGAAACGGCTGCCGATCTTCCGTTATCTTTTCTTTTCAACAGCGAAAGAATGAATCGTATGGTGGAATACCAATCCCAATATGGAGGCCTTGGATTAGATGAAATGATCGAAGCGCTGATCAAGGCTACCTGGAAGGCGCCGCGAAGAAAAGGGATGGAAGCATTGATCCAGGTACAAACTGAACAGGTTTTACTCACTTATTTGTTGTCGGCCAGCATTGATGATAATAATTCCTTTGTAACCAAAGCAATTATTCAAAAAGCATTGGCCAATCTGAAAACATTTATTGAAACAAAAAAGAAACTACCAGCCGATGCTAACTATACAGGTCACCTGTTGCTGGCTCTCGAAAGAATGAAAGAGCCTGAAAAAGCCAAACCAACTATTCATGCGGCCATTCCCCCGGGCGCGCCGATCGGGTGTGAAGAAGAGTGAAATAAAGCCAATGACAAATTGTATGTGAAAAGGGTCTGGCTACTTGAATGAACCTTTTCAAAGTATCTGCCTGTTGTAGTGGCCAGACACTTTTTCAAGCGGCCGGAAACGTTAAAAATTCTTCAGGTGGTCTGACCCTTCTTCCAGCGGTCCGGAACGTTCCGCAATTTGCGTTAACTTGAACACCCATAAGAATTGTCAAATGAAAAAATGTTTATTCTTTCTTTTTATCATTACAGGTTTCAGTGCGTATGCACAGACAACGCAAAAAATGGATTTTGAAACCTATAATCCGCCTTCTACGCTCGTCGTGCCGCAACATAAACTAACAAAAGCAAAATTTCCCTTCATTGATGTGCACAACCACCAGTTTAGTATGCCCACCATGGATCTTGGCACCCTTATAAAAGATATGGATAAGATGAATATGAAAGTGATGGTAAACCTGAGCGGGCAGAGCGGGGATATTTTAAAACAATCAATAGCCAATATCAGGCAAAATTACCCGAAACGGTTTATTGTATTTGCCAATGTTGATTTCGGGAAAGTAGGAGAGAAGGACTGGGGTGAAAAGGCGGCGAAGCAACTGGAAGAAGATGTAAAGAATGGCGCAAATGGATTAAAGATCTATAAAAGCCTTGGAATTTCCGTGAAGGATATTCATGGTAAAAGAGTGACGGTAGATGACCCCCGGCTTGATCCTATATGGGAAAAAGCAGGAGAACTGAAGATACCGGTGATCATTCATACAGCCGATCCGAAACCATTCTGGGAGCCAATGGATGCAAACAATGAACGCTGGCTTGAACTGGCTACCCATCCTGAGCGTAAGAGAAGCAATACAGACCCTGCGCCATGGGATACACTGATAGCAGAACAGCACCGATTATTCAAAAAGCATCCCAATACGACTTTTATTGCTGCGCATTTTGGCTGGTATGCAAATAACCTTGCTAAACTTGGACAATTGCTCGATGATATGCCCAATGTCGTTGTTGAATTCGGCGCTGTGATTGCCGAGATCGGAAGACAACCAAGGATGGCGAAACAATTCTTTACCAAATACCAGGACAGGATCATGTTTGGAAAAGATAGCTGGGTGCCGGACGAATACACTACCTATTTCCGCGTCCTGGAAACAGAGGACGAATATTTTCCCTATCATAAAAAATATCATGCTTTTTGGACTATGTATGGCATGGGGCTTCCGGACGTTATCCTGAAAAAGATTTATTATAAAAACGCTTTACGGATCATACCGAATATTGATAAATCATTATTTCCCGATTAGATATTCTGAAACAGTTTTGCCAGGCGGCCTGGCTCTGGTTCCGCGAAATCAGGGCCTTATTATTTCAAAGCTACCGGCTCCAAAACCGTTTTCTCCCATTCACTATATTTTTGTTTTAGTCTTTCAAAGACCTGTTTTTGTTTTTCTTTCAGGTCTTTTTTTTCGCCCGGGTCATTGGAAACATCAAATAAATATTCTCCTTTTTCATCTTTTAAATACTTCCAGTTGCCTTCGCGGATGGCTTTTTGCCTGCTGCGTTGAAATACTCTCCAATAAAAGGTTCTTGAAAAAGATTTCTTTTTACCCAGGCAAACCGGCATCAGGTCAACTCCATCCAATGGAAACGCCGGATCTGCTTTCGCTTTTGCGAGCGAGAGTATGGTAGCCGTCCAGTCCATTGTGATGGCCGCCTGGTCAGTAGCGGTATGGGCAGGAATTTTTCCCGGCCATCGTATAAAAGCCGGTTCCTTAATACCACCTTCCCATAAAGCCATTTTATTCCCGGTTAGTTCTCCCATATAAGAAAATCTTTCACCGCCATTATCGCTGGTAAAGATCACTACTGTATTGGCGGATAGTTTTTCTTCGTCCAGCACTTTCATGATTTTTCCAACTGCATCATCCATACTCTTGACTATCGCGGCATACGTGGTAGCTGAGCCACCGGCTTTCCAGTTATCATTCCCTGGTGGATAGACTTTATCGCCCGGGGCCTGCCAGGGCCAGTGTGGTGCATTGAACATCAGGCTGAGAAAAAATGGTTTATCATGAGAACGCCGGATGATCTCAATGGCTTTATCTCTTAATAGGTCGGTCATGTAACCCTCTTTTATAATAGGTTCATCGTTTTCAAACAGGTCGTTCTTGCCATTGGGATTGGTGTGAGAAATATAATCAATACCGCCGCCATGATAACCGAAGAATTCATCAAACCCGTTTTTCAAGGGGCTGTATTGAAGGGAAAATCCTAAATGCCACTTGCCCACCAGGTAAGTTTGATAGCCTGCTTTCTTCAATAGCGTTGGCAAGGAAGTGTAATCAGGAGTCAATCCTACTGAGCTATCCCGTGTTGACCAGTCCAACGGCTCACGAAGGCCAACCGGTATACGTGCGGGGTAGCGGCCTGTCATGAATGATGCGCGGGTAGGTGTACATACGGGCGCTCCTGCATAAGCATTGGCAAACTTTATTCCCTGCGCAGCGAGTTTATCCAGATTAGGTGTCTGGTAATCTTTGCGGCCATAGCAGCTAAGATCTGCATAGCCAAGATCATCCGCCATGATATAAATGATATTCGGTCTTGCCTGGGCAAAAAGGAAATTTGCCTGGCAGGTAAGAACAATAACTAACATTTTTTTGATAAGCATAACGAATGGTTCTTTTGGACAAGGTAACATGATTTCGTGAGAAACCAGGAAAGACCAATGGAAGCAAAACGCATCGTTAACCCGGCTTACCACTGTTTTTGTTAGTTTTGAGAGATAAATCATCTCCATGACTTATTCCATCTTCCTGAGGCCAGTTCTTGTTATTGCATGCATAAGTTTTGTTTCTTCCAGGGCATTGCCCCAGGAATGTATGGTTGCCAAAGAACCCCTGAAGGGAATTTATACAGGTGATTGTAAAAATGGAAAAGCCGATGGAAAAGGTAAAGCAGTGGGTACTGATACTTATGAAGGTGAATTTAAAGCAGGCTTGCCGGACGGACAGGGAACTTATACCTGGAGCAACGGGAATAGTTATACAGGAAAGTTTGTAAAAGGCCTGAAAGAAGGGAAAGGAGTTTTGAATTATAAAAGAACAAATGCTTCCGACAGTATGATTGATGGCTACTGGAAAAAAGACGGGTATATAGGCAGGTATGAACATCCTTATATTGTTCATTATACCAGCAGGAATGTGACGGAGGTGGAGGTGCAACTCAAAAAAACGGATGGGTATAAACAGGTAACTTTTTATGTCACCAATACTTCCGGCGGGGCTGCCACGATGCAGGGACAAATGCAAAAGATGACCGTCGACGATATTCAGTTGACAAGGGGAAGTTATGGAAGAACAGAGGCGAATAGTGATCACGCCAAAAAAACAGAAACTATTCTTCATGATGTCCTCTTCCCGGCTCGTATGAAGGTCACCATCGGCTCAGAACAGGTAGAAATAGAGTTCAATGAAGAGGGCAATTACCTTGTAAATGTCAGTATCAATCTTTAAAGGCTAATCAACATTACCGGACGTTATAAAATTGAATATTTCTATTCCGGCACTGATAATTTTATTTTGTAACGGGTGATGCCATTATAATGTTCTTCTATCTTCAGCACCTCGTGTGTTTTTTTACTTAGCTACCAGGTACTGTTGCTAAGATCCTTGCCATAATCAATATAGAGTTTAAAACAGTCAATCATTTCACCATTGACAGCAGGTATCTTTTCACTGCCGGTTACTGTACGGGTTCCATCATGGCAGTTCGGCGTAAAGCGTATAAAACAGGAGCGAATAGCAGGTAAGTGCAACTAAAAACCCCGGCGGGATGCCGGGGTTTCAAATAAATGATCAACATTTATTTATGCCTTGTCACAACTTGTTTTTGTGCAGCAACCCTTTTTCTTACAATCGGGTGTACACGTTTGTTGTGTGCATTGTTTGCTATGTTTTTGCTTTTTAGGCTTATGATCGTTGGCAAAGGCGCCTGTTGCTAATGAACAGACCAATGCCAGCATTAGTATTTTTTTCATAACGCTATTTAATAATGAATAAATTAAGTTGACTATGAATAAAGAGGGGAACTGTTGGGTGGCTTCCAGACTGCAGGAATATAAGATGAGGTATGGCCGGTATTAACCAGCGGATAATTTTTCCTGAGCGGCAAATATTTAACCGACCACTCATATTGTGGCTGAAAGGTAAATACACTGCAGACGGGACAGATGGTACAATCGGGATTATTATTACACTTACCCGGAGCTTTTTGGCTATTGTCCTTTTTGCCGGAACATTTCATTGGCATTTTCATCTTCATGCAGGACATTTTTGCGCAGGAAGTATTTTCCGTTTTTTTACAAGTATCACTTACTTCCAGATGAAAGGTGGCGATTTCTGCCAGGAAAATGGCAAAAGGAAAAAATAATATGAGCGCCCGGGTCTTCATTGAGCTATGATCTAAAGATAAAAAAAGAATCCTGAGATTTACTGTTGACTGGCTGGTTTTGTGATGAATGGCAGCTAAAATCGCTTTTACCCGGATGGATGTTGAGGAGAATTACGTGCTACACAAGTATTTTTCGTGGTCCATAAATCGTCAAGTGACCAATCTAAAAGATTTTGAGAAGCGGGACTATGAAATTTCGAAATAGGCAGGTCAGACGATCTATTGTACCAACTTCGCCAGGAAATCATAGAAGTAAGCTTTGTTCTTCTTGGTTATATCATTTTTCATGATCTCTTCTTCGGTTTGTACATAAGCGGCTTTTACCAATTCATGTCTTTCATTTTCTATCATGGATTTCATTAAACCGGTATCCACTTCGGGGTGAAATTGAATTCCAATACATTTTCCTTTTCGGAATGACTGATGCGTGCAGGCCGCTGATGTAAATAAGAGAGAAGCTCCTTCCGGCAAATCAAATGTATCACCATGCCAATGAAAAACTTCCCAGTTTTCGGGAATATGCGAAAAAAGTTTATCTGTTTTTCCAACGCTTGTCTTTGTCACAGGGAAAAAACCTATTTCTTTCTCGCGGTTAGGATATACTTTAGCGCCTAATGCTTCTGCCAAAAGCTGGGCGCCAAGACAAAGACCTAAGATTATTTTATCAGCGGCTATGGCTTGCTGAATAAATTTTTTTTCGGATTTGAGCCAGGGAAAGCAATCTTCTTCATCTACTCCCATTGGCCCGCCTAATATTATCAACACATCAAACTGGCTGACTGCAGGCCAGTAGATATTTTCATCGAATAAAAAGGTATGAGTAAGGCTGTAGTTATGGAGTTTTGCCCATCCTGTTATCAACCCGGGGGGTTCAAAGACAACGTGCTGAAGAATATGTATTTTCATTTTTATGATTAGCGGCCTTGTTAAAACAGGGAAAGCTGCTTGGGTTTTTCCCGCTTTATTTTCTTCGGGGATTTGTCGTCATAATCTATAGAGAAAATTTCAGTCTCCTTGTTACGGGAGGCGATAATAATAGTTGTATTCCCGGCATGCCGCTGAAATAGTTCATGGACCAGCTCGGGTTTATTATTGTTCTTCGAGAGATGGGATAAGACCAGGTGGCTCATGAAGGGAGGCCGGTGCTTTTTAAAAAGTTCTAATGCCTGAATATTCGACAAATGACCTTTACCGTCGGAGATGCGTTTCTTCAGGTGATAGGGATAGCTTCCGCTCATCAACATCTCTTCATCATAGTTCGCTTCGAGAAAGGCAGCATGACATTGTTTGAAATAGTGGATGACCTGTTTGCAGGCAATACCAATATCGGTAAATATCCCGACCCTGGCGGACCCGGCAGCGACAATAAAGCTATGCGGATCACTCGCGTCATGTTCTTTTTGAAAAGCGGTGATATGAAGCCCGCCAATTATCACCGGCTTATCGGCCTTGAATCTTTTGACTAATTGTTTTTCCAGGTGTAATCTTCCAAATCTTTGCGTGGCGGCGGTAATATAAACAGGCAGTTGGTATTTTTTGGACAATACCGGCACGCCGCTGATATGATCGCCGTGTTCATGCGAAATGAAAATGGCTTTTAGTTTTTGCACACTTAAACCCAGGCGCTTCATCCTTTTTTCCGTTTCGCGGCAACTGATACCGGCATCAATAAGGATAGCTTCATTTTCATTGCCAATATAATAGCAATTGCCATTGCTGCCGGAGTTGAGGGATGTGATGAATACCGCCATGGTTTATGAGTTGGAGGCAATTTAGTGAATCATGAGAATTTGTTTCGTAATTCATTAAAAGTAATAATATCAAGGGAAAAATCAGCCTTATGATTCAAAAGCTTTTTATCAGATGTGACGAGATAGTCAGCATTTATTTTTTTTGCACAGGTCGAACAGGAAATTATCATCAGGGTCAGGGGCAAGATTATATTGCCGTGTTATTTTCACAATTGTGCACAGTTGCTTATGCAGGTGTATAAAATCTTTTACAGGAAAAGGGAATTGCTTTTTGAATTCAGGGCGAAGTAATACTTCTTCGATCTCGTCAACCAGTTCATCTGAAGTATAAATTTCAACAGGATGGTCAATTATCCAACTTACCAGGTAATCCGCACGGGCATTAATGAAATAGCTGACCCAGATATTTGTATCAATAACGATCTTAGGCAGCATTCCTCTTTTTTCTGACAATACGTATCTCTTTCACTATTTCCTGGATAGGAATAGGCTTACGGGGCTTAAAAGAAGAAAGCCTTTGCGCCTCGGCCAAAAGCAATTGCTTCTTTAATTCCATAGCTAATTGTTTTTTTTCTGAGGCCGTTAACTGGTTGATATAAGTATTCAGTTCTTTTGCACTGGCAGTCATGTGCTTTACTTTTAATAAAGATACAAAAACCCGGAGATTAATAATGAAGAACTCTGCCAGTAAAGTGATCGTTATGGCTACGACGAATTTTGGCCGTAACCTTTTTTGTAAAAGTTTTAATGTTTTTCCGATAAATAGTGTTTCTTCAAAACATCTTCTCCATATTCATTCCCTTTTTCCCGCCAGATAGCATGTATATGATTCCCGGTTCCCTCAGGTCCGCCATTATCAAATCCAATCAGGAAGGAAGGGCCATTCAGCAGATAATAGTGCAGTTTACTTT
>JAUZOA010000026.1 GCA_030706685.1 Bacteroidota bacterium | reverse complement strand
TGAGATGTGTATTGTTTGACCTGCGGCAGGAAATGTCAGATAGTTAGCTGATAGCCGTCATTGAAAGTCGTTGATGGCTAAAATAATTTTGATCAATAAAGAAGATTACTATCGAATAAATGAATGAGCTGTGGACAAAGAAAATCCTGTCCGGGAATCATTATATGATTTATTTACTGCAAAATACTGAAAAATGAAAACGGTCCTTATCAATAAAGCGACGAAGAGCTCCGAAACATTAAAGACCATCTATGGAAGAAGATCGGTCAGGAAATACAAGGATATACCTGTTAACAATGAGGTCATTGACCAGGTCCTGGATGCAGGGCGTATGGCGCCTTCCGCTATTAACCGGCAGCCCTGGAAATTTTATGTGCTTACAAAAAAAGAAACCATTCAATCATTATCAAAGGAAATCGGGAAAATAGCCGGGAAGGAATTTTTAAAAATTGGCCCGAAGCAAATATTAAAAGCGGTTGGGCATCTCCTGCATTACCCGCATGATCTTCGTTTTTTCAAAGGAGAATATTTCATATTTCATGGCGCGCCGGTTGTTATTTTCATTACCGGCCCCCGCGATAACGAATGGGCGCCACTGGATATAGGAATGTGTTCGCAAAATATAATGCTGGCCGCGAAATCACTGGGATTGGATTCCTGCCCCGTGGGAATGGGAAAATACGCTGAGCAAACAAAGAATTATTCACAATTACATATCCCTTCAACAGAGCAAATATATCTTTCTATTGTCCTGGGCTATGGCGATGAAAAGCCGGAAATGCCCAAAAGAACCAGGGATAATATTGTCTATATAGACAGGATGGAATCCTGGTAATAAAAACCGGGGCTCTTACTGGTATTTCCTTTTTTGCCAGGACTATAATCTTTTGACATGATTTCTTATCGTAACAATACCGGCCTGCCATGCAGGCAATCATTGACGAGCATCAGGATTTATGTTGATGAAAATTCTTATTTCCGGTACAGGGGGAAGGTAACTTTAGATGAAGAAAATGGTTATACAGAATTGAGCAGGATATTTCCTAAAGAATATCCATTTTAATTACAAACCCTAAAACGTGATTTTATGCCGGAGTTGAAGCTGAGACAATTACAATATGAAAGTGATGCCTGGAAGAGATTGCTGGGCTTTATCACTGACGAA
Organism: Bacteroidota bacterium; assembly: GCA_030706685.1. Taxonomy (GTDB): domain Bacteria; phylum Bacteroidota; class Bacteroidia; order Chitinophagales; family Chitinophagaceae; genus VBAT01. The sequence continues at coordinate 56,317 of JAUZOA010000026.1, read as the reverse complement.
AATATTCACCAGAAAAACAGGCTTTCAGAAATCCTTAAAGACGAGTTTGATAAAAACTTACTGGATGAGGTGGAAAATTTTCAAACCAGGTTTGTAAGGGAAGACAACCTGATATATTTGCTTCGAAATGAATTAGCCGGGTATGATAAGTTGCTCGTAAGAGAAGCATTTGAGGACGGAGCGCTTTCCAGGGAGGTTAACACTAAATTGAAAAAACTGCGGGCCGATATCGTTGAAGCGGAAAAAGAGTTTAGCAAGCTGAAGTCAGAGTTTAATAATTACCTGCTGGAAAATATTTAGCCAACCCGGGCAACGATGCTGATCTTTTCTTTTATCCTGCTATTTAATCAGGTTAAGCAGGCCTTTGTGATCGAGAATAGTAATTCCCCCGTTTTTTATGTCAATAAGGTTTTCACTGCGGAAGTCGCTGAGCGTACGAATAAGCGACTCGGTAGCTGTACCCGCGATGGTAGCCAGGTTTTCCCGGCCGATATCAATGACAAATTCCTGTTCTTCATTTTGCCCGTATTTTTCCTTCACCATTAAAAGCGCTTCCGCTACTTTTTTGCGAAGAGAATTATAAGCCAGGCCTAGTAGCTGGTTCTCTTTCGAGGAGACATCTTTGGCCAGTAATTTGATAAACTTTTGTGCGACTTCTTTATTATTATTTACCAGCTCTTCAAAATCTTCCCTCGGTATTATTGCCAGTTCGCTGTCTTCCAAAGCCTCCGCGGTGTCTTTATATACTGTTCCGGCGAGCAGGGCGATATGCCCAAGAAAATCGCCGGAAGAGAAAAGATCGGTTACGAGTTCCCTGCCATTTTCATTGCCTTTGTATGTTTTTATCTTTCCTTTCAAAACATAATAAAGCCTGTTGGGATGATTGCCCTCCGAATAGATCGTTTGTTTCTTTTTATACCTGTTGATATTGCGGTCTTCTGTAAGGGAATGAAGCGGGTTTTTGCCCAAAGAAGCCTCCAATAAGGTCTGTAAGCCTTCAAGACCGGGTGATAATTCTTCTTTCAGCGAATCAAGCTTTTTCAGGCGGCTATCTACGGCATTCAGCAGTTCTGTACCGGTAAAAGGCTTGGTAATATAATCATCAGCTCCCAGTTCCATGCCTTTGCGAAAATCACTACGTTCTGTTTTGGCTGTTAAAAAAATGAAAGGGACGTTTTTGATGGCATCATTTTTATGAATAGCATGCAGCACACCATATCCATCCAGCTCGGGCATCATAATGTCACAAATGATCAGGTCGGGAGTATTTTCAATGGCCATCTCCACCCCGATCTTACCGTTTTCCGCTACTACCACTTTATAGTTGGACAGTTCCAGTATTTCCGCTGTGTTATTGCGGATGTCTTCATTGTCTTCTATCAGTAATATCTTTTTCATGTCATCCTGTTTTTTGTATTAAAGGTTACAATGAACTCTGCCCCTTTTCCCGGTTCGCTTTGACAATCTACTTTGCCATTCATCAGTTCGGCATATTTGGAAACAATATGCAAACCTAGCCCCGTGCCTTGTATAGTAGTGGCATTGGCTCCCCGGAAAAAGCGTTCCATCAGGTGTTTCTGATCATCTTTGGCAATACCTATTCCATAGTCTTTTACCGAAAGTGTGATATAATGATGGTGACTGATGGTTTTTATTTCAATATCGCTTGCTTCGGGAGAAAATTTACTGGCATTGGATACTAAGTTCATTACAATATGCTTTAAAAGCGACGCATCCAGTAATACCACCGGGCTTCCTTCATGATGATATGCGATTCTTTGCCCTTTTTTGAGGGAACTTTTCATCTCCTCCGCGATAGATATGACCAGCTCCCGGATTGGAAACCGGGTAAACCGGGTCTGCATTTTCCCTTCTTCCATTCTGCCCACACTCAGGAAATCATTCAGGATATCTGTAAGAAGGCTCACGGAGGAAACAATTCGTTGCAAATGCTTTTCCCGTTTGAACTGGTCATCAGTTGTCGCATATTTTTCGATGAGATAAGCCGAGGATAATATTGTACTTAACGGGGTCCGGAATTCATGCGAGGCCATGGAAACAAACCTCGACTTTAGTTCACCGAGCCCTTTTTCTTTTTCCAGCGCTTCACGCAAATTCTCTTCCGCCTTTTTTCTTTCAGAAATATCGATAGCGATGCCCATGAACCCGGTTACCTCCCCTTCGTTATTCCTCAGCGCGGTAATCGTTAACGAGACGGGAAAAGACGTCCCATCTTTTCTCAGGCATGTATATTGTACTTCATTGTGAATATTTCTCCTGGCTTTTTCAACCAATACCGTGAAATCATCCCCTGTGGTTATCCCATATTTATTCTCCAGTTCTTTTCTCCGCCCCGCGATCTCTTTTTTATCATGGAATAACAGCACGCTATGCCTGTCAATGACTTCTGATTTACTATACCCGGTGTTATGGCTTGCTTCCGGGTTAAAAAGCTTTATAATACCTTTTTCATCGGTGACAATGATCATAGCGCCGGCGTTGTCCAGGATCGCTTTTTGGAAAAGGATAGCTTTTTCCAGTTGGGTATTAGTGATTTCCAGTTGGTGAAGAGTCTGCTTTAATTCCCGTGTACGTTGTTTAACCGTCGCATCCAATTCGCTATGCAACATTTCGATTTCCGCTTCGGCCTTTTTGCGTGCCGAAATATCGTTAATAAAAACAATTGCATATTTATCCCTGTCTTTTTGATAGCTGCTGAAGCTTATCTCTACCGGAAACTCTGTGCCGTCCTTTTTTATGGCAAACCAATCCATCGGGGAGCCCATTGTCCGGGCGTGGGGATTTTCTATATATTTTTCATGATAACGATTAAGCTTTTTATGAAAGCGGGCCGGGATCAGTACTTCAATTTTTTTACCTGACAATTCTTTTTCAGAGTACCCGAATTCCTCCAGGGCAAAAGGATTTATGGCGGCAATTCTTCCCTGCCTGTCCGTAACCAGCATCCCGATAGTTGCATAGGCAAATACTGACTTGAAATGATCAATTCTATCATTTTTATGTAGGGCAGATACTGGCATTGAAGGCTATAGATTCTTATTTCCAAATAATCACCTGCTAAATTGCTCAATGAAATTGTGGTTCTGGCTGACTCCCGTCACTTCCCCGCCTGACAAAATGCAGGAACCGGCAGTAAAAGAATCCTATCGGGCTTCCATTTGAGTGGCTTTGGCCGGTTCAACCGGAATCCAGGCTGCAAGCGGTTCATAAAAAAATCAAGCCTATACCGAACCAATAGTTGTATGCCGCAATCATGGCAGGATGACCAAAGTCAATCTAAAAAGTGACTCCCCTCATTTCCTGTTTGACGCCGTAAGCTGAATTTAGCGCCTTTAAAAGGCATTACCATGAACAAGAATTTATCCCTTGAAAGACTTGATAAAATGACAGGCAGGCTGTTGGCGCAGGTGATCCTGATGCGGCCTGCTGCCAGTGAAACCGGCAATCATCCTGAAAAATTATCAACCAAGAAAGCCGAAAACGAAATGCCATTCTTTTATACAAGACCGATTTTCAAATCCAGGAACCACGATCCTTTATAATTTCTTCAGGTGATGGCGAAGCTTACCCTGCTTTTTACTCCCTCGCTGTTCCCGCCAGTAGCTTTTACCTGACAAAGACGATATTGAAATACCTCGTAACGTATAAAGCGCAGAAAGTTAATCACTGACTAATTTCGTATTCTGATCGCCAATCCCTCTTTCAAAATTCTTGAAGTAAAAATGACCGCCGTCACCATTCTTTGTGAGAGTTATCACCTTTTAGAAGAAGCGCGACAATGACCTTCGCACGGGTTTTTCATAGGATATTGGAAATTAAACCGGGCCGGATGTCTATCCGGCCTTTTTATTTATTTGCTTGTTTCGCTATTAAAAAATAGTACCGCTCGTATTATACACTGGTTCGGCATTTTACTAAATCCGTCTTTGCGAGACATCATCCGCTGCCCAAAAAATTTTCAAACCTGACCACTACCTAAAAGTTTATCATTTTTTTATCCCCTGCTTCCGTCCTATTTTCACTCCATGCATCCGCATATTCAACTACTATTACAATGCATTGCGCTGGAAGAAAAAGAGCAGGCGCAGCGATATAAATTAGATCAAACCCATACTTTAAAGCAATTAAAAGCCGAAGGGCTTGCCCTGCATCCCATCATCGTCACCCGGAAAAATTTTGGTTATGCCGAGTACCCGGAAATAAGTTTTAAGCTTAGTTTTCCCCCTGAAGCAAATATGTTCAGGGATGGCGCCGCTATTGAATGTTTTATCGTGGGCGAAGAACCGGTAAAAGGAGTATTGATGAGCCTGGACGGCAAGTCAGGTGAATTTCGCTTATTTGCCCCGGACTTCCCGGATTGGATAGAGGATGATGGGGTGGGTATCAAGTTAGCTCCCGATACCCGTACCACCAGCATCATGAAAAAAGTGCTGAATGAACTGGAAAACAACAAACCATTATACCAATTATTTGAAACCTTACACGGGGACGCGGCCAAAGCAGCTATTTCCCCATCATTAAAAAATGTTTCACTCAACTTTCGCAATCAGCGCCTGAATGAAAGCCAGCAACAGGCTGTTACCGCTATCACACAAAACGAAAATATCACGATTGTACATGGCCCCCCGGGCACAGGAAAAACGACTACACTTATTGAAGCCATTCTTCAATTGATTCAACGTGGTGAAAAAATAGTAGTATCGGCTCCCAGCAATACGGCCGTTGATAATATTGCCAAAGGGCTTATCCGGCAGGGAGTAAGCCTGTTAAGAGTGGGCAATACCAGCAAAGTGGATGAAACTATTTTCTCCCATACCCCCGAAGGCAAGCTGGCCAACAGCAAACAACAGAAAGAAATCAAGCAATTAAAAATAAGGGCTGAAGAGTTTCGCAAAATGGCCCTGAAATACAAGCGTAGTTTTGGTAAAGCAGAAAGGGAACAACGCAACCTGCTTTTCAAAGAAGTAAAAAATATAAGAACCGAAATAAAAAAACTGCAGGCTTATAACGAGGAAAAATTATTTGAAGAGGCCGGAGTAATCGCAGGTACACCGATTGGGTTGTATGATGCCGGTATTGATCATCTCCGTTTTTCAACCCTTTTTATTGATGAAGCAGGGCAATGTATAGAACCCCTGGCCTGGTGTATTTTTCCATTGGCCCAAAAGATAGTGCTGGCCGGCGATCATTGGCAACTTCCCCCCACCGTGCTAAGTCATGAAGCGGCCCGCCTGGGGTTTAACCGCTCCATTTTAGAAACGGCTATTGAAACAATCCCTAACGTTTTTCTTCTCAATACCCAGTACCGCATGCGGGTGGCTATTGCGGGGTTTAGCAGTAATTATTTTTATAATAGCCTGTTGCTGACGGCTGAGCATTTACAAAATACCGGCGTGCATATTAGTTTTATCGATACCGCCGGCTCAGGTTACCATGAAATGCATGGCCCGGATGGTACCAGTTTGCAAAACGAAGGCGAGTTACGCATCGTACAAAAATTATTCGAAACGGAATCGCTTGATCCATTGAAAACAGCCTTTATTTCTCCTTACGCGGGGCAAGTAGCGGTTGCCAGGGAAGTTTTGCCAAAGCAAATGCGTATCAGCACCATTGATAGTTTCCAGGGCCAGGAAAAAGAGGTCATTATCGTATCGCTGGTTCGCAGTAACGATGATGGCGATATTGGTTTCCTGAAAGACTATCGCCGCATGAACGTGGCGATCACGCGCGCTAAAGAACAGCTCTTTGTTATCGGCGACAGCGCTACCATTGGCGCAGATCCTTTTTACAATACTTTTTTAACTTATATCGAACAACACGGAACGTACAGAACGGTTTGGGAGTTTGAGATGTAAACGTAAATTGTTGCTGCCGAAAGTCATATTTCCTCCAAAACATAATAGTTACCTTGCAGTTCAAATTGAATGTTCCCGGAACCTCCGGTTATGGGTTCATTTTTTATTGATACTAATTTACCTTATACATGGCTACCGCAAGCAGACATTTGAGCAGCGAAGGGGGGAAACCAGGATCACCGAAATCAAAGATCACCAAAGAAAGCCTGCGCCAGGCGCTTATTCTTTTTACGTATTTAAAGCCTTACCGGGGCAAATTTATATTCGGCCTGTTGTTTATTGCATTATCCGCATTTACTACCGCTTTGTTCCCTTTATTCTTAGGAAAAATGATTGATGCAGCTTCACCCGGTACGACTCTCCCGGGTATTGCTACAACTTCACAATTGGGTTTTAGTTTAAAAAATATTCACTGGAGTATAAATACAACCCTTCTTTTGATCTTTTGCCAGTTGACAGTACAAACGATTTTTTCGTTCCTGCGGGTGTATTTGCTGACTGCGGCGGGCGAAATGTCATTAGCCGATATGCGTAAAGATGTATACAGCAAATTACTTACCATGCCCATGAGTTTTTTTACAGAAAAAAGAGTAGGTGAATTAAGTAATCGCATTTCTTCCGATTTATCCCAGATACAGGATGCCATTTCTTTTACACTCGCTGAATTTTTGCGCGGTATCTTCACGCTTCTTATTGGTTTAATCTTTATTTTCCTAATAAGCGCCAAATTAGCCCTCGTTATGCTGGCTGTCGTTCCCATCATCGCGATATTGGCGGTAATATTTGGAATGCGCATCCGCAAAATGGCACGTAGGGTGCAGGATCAATTGGCCGACAGCGGCACGATCGTACAAGAAACTTTTCACGGTATTTCAATTGTAAAAGCATTCACCAGCGAATTTCATGAGATCACCCGTTATGTAAGGAGTATCAGGAGTGTAGTCGCTACAGCTATTAGCAATGCCCGTTACCGCGGCGCATTTATATCGTTCATGATCTTCAGCGTATTTGGCACAATTGCCTTTGTCATGTGGTTTGGTGCGGGCATGATAAAGTCAGGTGAGCTTACCATGGGCTCACTCACTATGTTTGTTATTTTCTCCATGTTTGTAGGCGGCACCTTTGCAGGTTTCGCGGATATGTTTTCGCAATTGCAAAAAACGCTTGGCGCTACGCAAAGCGTCAGAGAAATCTTACGCGGCAATGGCGAACCGGTAGAATTGAAAAACGTTGTAGTGGAAGCGCCTTATGTATTAAAAGGAAATGTCCGGTTTGATCATGTAGCTTTTAGTTATCCCGGCAGGAAGGATGTACCGGTGTTAAAAGACCTTTCACTTGTTGCAAGCAATGGAGAACAAATAGCCATCGTGGGTCCAAGTGGCGCGGGGAAATCCACTATTGCTTCCCTGCTGCTTCATTTTTATGAACCTGATAGCGGCACCCTTTTCTTTGATGAACGACCTGCCCGTGAATTCCCGCTTTCACAATTGCGCCGGCAAATGGCTTTTGTACCGCAGGAAGTGATTTTATTCGGCGGCAGCATCAAAGAAAATATTGCTTATGGAAAACCCGATGCCAGCGACCAGGAAATAATCGCGGCCGCTAAAAGCGCCAATGCCCACGACTTTGTTATGAAATTCCCGGAGCGGTATGAAACCATTGTCGGAGAACGGGGGATCAAACTAAGCGGTGGCCAGCGTCAGCGCATTGCTATTGCGCGGGCCATTTTAAAAGATCCCGCCATTTTAATTTTGGATGAAGCGACCTCTTCGCTGGATAGTGAGAGTGAACAATTGGTGCAGGAAGCCCTCGACAACCTGATGAAGGGCCGTACCTCTTTTGTGATCGCGCACCGGCTTTCCACCATCCGTAACGCGGATAAAATTGTGCTCATTGACAAAGGTGTTGTAAGTGAAGCGGGCACTCATACTCAACTTATGAGTCATAACGGACTTTACCGCAAACTCAATGACATGCAATTTGAGTTTGGAGTGGTCACACAATCGCCGACTGCTGAGCCTTTGGAAGAATAATTAATCAGGAACAGTATTTATTTTAAATTTCCCATCATGCCATCCAACTCATTCCTGCTTTATGGCGCTAATGGTTATACGGGTGAATTAATTGCCCGCTATGCGGCGTCATACCCATTGCAACCCATTCTTGCCGGCAGGCGGAGAGAAGTAATTGAGCCGCTCGCCAATAAACTCGGGCTCCCTTTCAGGATTTTTGATATGAATGATACGACGGCTTTACAGGCGGCGCTAAAAGAAGTAAAAGCAGTGATAAACGCGGCAGGCCCTTTTCAATTTACCGGGAAGCAAATGATAGAAGCATGCTTGCAAACCAATACTCATTACCTGGATATAAATGGCGATATCGCTGTATTTGAAATGATGAAACAATATGATGAGGCAGCCAAAAAAACCGGTATCATGCTGCTCCCCGGTGCCGGCTTTGATGTGGTACCGACTGATTGCCTTGCCTTACTATTAAAAAAATCATTGCCTGATGCTATTTCCTTGCGATTAGCTTTTGCCACATTAGGCGGAGGTTTATCCCATGGTACTGCTACCACGATGGTTACTAAGTTGGGTGAAGGAGGCGCGGTAAGAAAAGATGGAAAAATAATCCGAAAACCTCTTGGCCAAAAAGGAATGTGGGTTGATTTTTCCACCGGTTCCGGCAAAGGCTTAAAAAAAATATTTGTGATGACTATTCCCTGGGGTGATATTTCCACGGCATACTACACGACCGGTATACCTGATATAGAATCCTACACCGGTATGCCACAAAAAGTATATTATTTATTAAAAGGGCAGTCATTGTTTAACTGGTTGCTGCGGACAAACCTTGTACGCAACTTTCTCAAAAGGAAAATTAACCAGCGACCCGCAGGCCCTTCTGATGAACAAAGAAACAATGCTCGGAGTCTTGTATGGGGACAAGCCACTAATGCAGGCGGTAAAACAGTCACGGCGCGATTAAGCGGTCCTGAAGGTTATACATTAACCACCCATAGCGCGTTAATCATTGTGCAAAAAATATTGAACGGGAATTTCTCAGCCGGTTATCAAACTCCTGCCAGCGCTTATGGGGAAAACCTGGTGATGGAAATACCGGGAGTGCAAAGAGAAATCGTGAGTTAAAAAGTTTTACCATTCTCCTGAAAGGATAAATGAGCTGTTATAGCTAAAATTATTTTTACATTTCCTGCAACCGTTGGGCCTGCTCTTTCTTTGTAATAAAGAGCCCATTTCCGGTTCATCATTCCATGATTCTTTTTATTTAGATAGTAATCCACCTGTAGCAGGCTATAACCTGGTCAATCTGACAATCCCGGTTTCCGGTCAGGGACTTGCAGGGCGGGAGAACGCCTTTACCCTACCAGTTGAACGCTTTTACCTTGTAAGAGGGATGATACCTGAACGCTTTTACCCCTTTAGCATATTGACCCTTTAATGCTATTATACTGCTACTTTACCGCTATCTCACCGCTATCGCATAGCTCCCGGCAAGCATCCATATAGCTATCCAGTTACTCTCAGCATGCAGGAGAGTCGGGTTATGCTGTGCCGGACAAACCTTAAATCTGGATCTGTAAAAGGGTATCACGCAAAGTGAGTCTTATTCTTTGCGCTCTTTACTCCTCTGCGTTCCTGGTGTGAAATCTTTTTATTATAAATCATATTTCACGCAGAGGCAAAGTTAACGCAGCGAAAAGAGAATCTTATTCTTTGCGATCTTCGCTCCTCTGCGTTCCTGGTGTGAAACCTTTTTATTACAAATCATATTTCACGCAGAGGCAAAGTTAACGCAGCGAAAAGAGAGTCTTATACTTTGCGGCCTTCGCTCCTCTGCGTTCCTGGTGTGAAACCTTTTTATTACAAATCATATTTCACGCAGCGTCGCAACGTTAAAGCAGCGGCAAAGAGAGCCTTATACTTTGCGCCCTTTGCTCCTTAGCGCCTTTGCGTGAAATAAAAAATTCTAAGAAATATAAATACCGGTAAGGCGGGAAGTGATGGTCTTTAGTTTGTCTTTTTCTTGCTGTCTTCCTGGTAAATACTTACTTTTAGTCAGTCACTCATAGGTTTTTGATTGTACGTCTTTTACTTTAAAGAGAGCGGGAGACCGGTACGAAGAAGAAAGAGTTGGCAAACAGGAAGAGATCGTTTAAAAGTTGGTTGAGGAATATTATTTGTTTTGGGCTTCAGCCCAGGGTTGGGCTGCATTCAATTTTTAAAAAAATCTTTCCATATAACTGTTTTCCCGGTTTTGGCAGAATGCTTAGCTGCTTCTAAAATCTCCATCACAATTTCATTATTGGCCGGCGCGGAAAGATCATATTTATCCATTTTTATCTTACCCCTTACTACGTTTGCAAAATACATAAACGGATCCCGACTTCCATCCGGCATGGGTGAAGCCTTCACCGTATCCTTTTGCAGCCGGCCTTTTGTCATCAGCAACATATTCTGTCTATCCAGGCAAAATACATATCCGTCCTGTCCATATACTTCCATGTCTTTCCTGTTGAACGGCCAATTCCAGGAAGCCTGGATAATAACCTGCGCTTTGCTGTAGGTAAGCACTATTGTTGCTTCATCTTCAACTTTCGGATATTCTTCCGGTTTCATCTGCTGCGTTATTGCCGTGACGGTGAGGGGATGCTCCCCTTTCATGAACCAGGTGCACAGGTTAGCGCCATAACATCCAAAATCAGTCAGGGCGCCTCCTCCATTCAGCACAGGATCGGTAAGCCATTCTAAAAATTCAGGGTTGCACCCGATTTCTATGGGTCCCTGGTGCCCTGTATGAAAAACAATTTTCCTGATACCGCCAATTTCATTTCTTTCATTAATTATTTGCCAGGCATCCCGGTTACTGCCATACCACGAGGTTTCATAGTTGGTCAACAAATAAATGTTGTTTTTCTTAGCCAGGTCAAGCATCTTTTTAGCGTGCTCCATGTTTACAGCCAGCGGTTTTTCCACCATTACATGAATACCCCGCGGCGCACAATATTCTACCGTTTTCAAATGATCATAAATAGTATTAAATGCAAGTACAACTTCAGGTTTTGTTTTTTCAATCATCTCTTCCATGCTATTGAATACAATATTTATACTGTACCCATGCTGTTGGGAATAAGATTCCGCCAGTTTACGATTGGGTTCCGCGATACCCACAATTTCAATGTCCCCCATTTTTTCCCTGCCCAGTATCCAGTGCACATGCGTATGCACCAACCCGATTATACCCACCCTGAGTGGTTTTTTAACAACCGTATCGCCCTGGGCCATTATAATATTCCCGGTGAATAAGAAACAACAGGAAAGCAGGTATACCTTAATCATAAATTTTTGTATTGCCGCAAATTACGGAATTATGGCAGCGTATCGCCGGCTTAGTTGAGCCAGTACCGCTGAGATTACGATAACCTATGCTGCAAAAGATTAACTATTTTCACCAAAATAATCGTCTGCCTTTTTATAAAACATATCGTCCTTCCCCCACGCTTAGCAAGTTGATTCACGAGTTGCAGGTTTATCATGTTAAGTGGGATGGAGAAGAAAATCTTCCTAAGCCTTTTATTACCTGTCTTGCCAATACCGAACAGAATCTGTATTTCTATCTCAATGACCCGGTAAAAGCAGTGCCTGCCATGCAGGTTGAGATTACCTGCCCTCCTGTAATCGTAACCGGTCCCAAATACAAACCCACTGGTTTGCTGTTTGGCAAGGATCACCTGATGATTAAGGTGGCATTCCATCCGACAGGCACTTATCGTTTGCTTGGTATCCACATGCAGCATACCGTCAATAAAGGACTCGATGCAGAAGAAATCTGGGGCCGGGAAGTAAACGATATAGTCAACCAGTTGCGCCCGGCTCCCACTTACGATGCTATGATCGAAATTGTTTTATCCTTTCTTGAACGGAAATCCGACAGCGCATGCCGTCCTGAAGAACCGATTGATACTGTTGCTATACAAATGCAGGATCCGTTGAATAATCATTCGCTGGAAGAATGGGCAGCCCTGGCCTGCCTTAGCCTCCGGCAATTTGAACGTAATTTCATTACCCGGGTAGGCATATCCCCCAAACTATTCATCCGCATTGTCAGGTTTGAACATGCCATGAAAATAAAAAAAAGTTATCCCGGTAAAAGCTGGGCAGGTATTGCATTAGAATGCGGATATACCGATTCATCTCACTTGTTACGCGAGTTCAGGGAATTTGCAGAATTCCCTCCAAGCCGGTTTTATCTTCAGCCCACAAGCGGGTACAGCGATTTTTCTACCGGGTAAAGGAATGTCGTTTTTTTACCAAGGATTAGGAATGACTACTGTTAATTTTGACTTCGCAGACCTGAACGTTCAATAAGCACTTTATTTATTGTTAAATCAAAGCGGTTCTTCCGATAAGAACTGCGGAATATTTTTTTCGTTAAACAAAAAATTTATGGAAAATAATAAACTAAATGTATTAAGGCAAGTAGTGGAAAAAGGATTTGGAAATGCCGACCTGTACATTATTGATCAACTGATCAATGATAACCTGGTAGAACACCAGCCTAACCTGAAAGGAGGAAAAGAAGCAGTAAAAAAAGCGATCCTCAACCTGGATAAAGCTTTTTCAAACCGTCTTTATCAACTGGCTCATTATTCTGTAAACGGAGATATCGTTTGGGTTCATTACAAGTTCACCGCCATCCATACGGGTCCTTACATGGGGCATGAACCCACCGGAAAGGATGTCTCGGCTGACGTGATGGATATAGCAAGAATTGAGAATGGGCAGATTATGGAACATTGGGGAATACCTGATATATTCTCGATAATGAAGCAAATAGGGGTTTTTAAACCTACCCCGAGTAAGGCAGAGTAAGAAAGAATCAGCCCGGCTTTCTCATCGTTTTATGGAAAGCCGGGCTTTAGTTAGCCATTCCCGTTTTTGCAAACCATTTTTCCGGAGTTCCGGGTGTGAGTAGTATTCTCATTTCTTATTTCTCCAGGATCGCCCGGATACTTGCCAGGTGATGATCGTCGTGCTCGGCAACGAAATAAGCCAAATCAATCATTCGCATTGGCGTTTTTAAACGGGGATGTAAAGAAACTTTTTCTATTTGCTCATCATTTACGTTTTTGAGTGAATTGACAAGCAATTGCCTCTGCAGCCTGAACTGGCGCAGCAATATTTTTATTTCAGTCGCATTATGATTGGCGGTATGTGTTGCCTGGTTAGTCAAATCCGCAGCTCTTAACTCAGGCAGACCGTTTATAAGATCATCCAGCCTGCCCAGCCAAAGAGGTTCAAGGTCAGAAAGATGTCCTATTTCTTCTTTGATGGTCCATTTATCTGCCGGCTTTACTACTAATAAACCGGGTTCTACTGTGCCGATCATTTCTTCGATACGCGCGGAAGTTCCGGCTAAGCGTTCAATGATCGAAGGCAGGATGCCATTGTCTTCAACAGGCGGAAATTTTCGTTTGAACCATTCCGTTCTTTTCATAAGCGTTTTAGTTTTATTTATTTTATACGGATACCGATCTTCCATCCTGCAAAGTTACCCGGCCGGTTTCCAGTAATATTTTAAGTTTCCCAAAATTTTGCATTACGGCGGGCCTGGTTTTCTTTTGTACCAATCTTCCGGCAAAAGACAACAACCAGTCCTTAAATTTTCCCCGGGGAATATATTTTAATAACTTATAATTTTCCAAATCCAGGTTCCATTTATAAACTACCCGCGTTTGCTCACCCTGGTCGTACAATTCAAAGCCATAATCAAGATGCGGTGCAGGCGGCTGCACTTCAGCCATAATTTTATACGGGCGGGCAATAGCTACTATTTTATAAAAAAGCAAATCATGCGGGCGTTTTTGTTCAAAAACGGTTCCTTCGGCAACAGGGCCCTCCGTCATTTTAGTCACGCTTTGTACATAATAATTCCAAAGCGGCATATTTGTAAAGTCGCTCAGGAATGAAAATGTCTTTTCAACCGGGCATTCTATCATTTGCGATAGTTCAAATCCAATAATCATGCGCCCCGTAATTGATTTTCCATTTAAAAAATATTGTAAAAGTAGCTTCATTTTTTGTCTTTTGCCTGTAACAGGAATCCAAAAATGACCAAAGCATCCTCCCCTCTTTTCGGTATTGGACAGGAATCTTTTAAAGCCCAGCTTTGCCTCCTTTTCATGAATAAAGTATTCACTCAAAAAATTGCCTATGATCTTTCAAACAGGGCTATTTCTTCACATGACCGGTATTATTCTTATCGCAGGCGGCTCAATAGGAAGCATCATTACAGAATCCTTATTTTGGAAAAATGTGCAACAAGATCTGCAAAAAGCAAAAGGGATCGCTCCATTACTTTTAAAATTCCCGCTTGTTATCGTAAGAGGAGCATTGCTGATGCTTATAAGTGGCATACTTATGCTGTATAGCGTCAACCGGGCATTCTGGGGTCAGACCTGGTTTACCATTAAAATTTTACTCTTTATATCCCTGGTATTAAACGGCAGGTTGTCGGGCCGCCCAACGTTCATAAAAATCGTTCAGGAAGTACAGGCGACAGAACTGCGAACCGGCAAATTAGGTGAATTGAAAAATAAAATACGCAGGTTCCACTTCATCCAGTTTACCATGCTGTTTATGTTGATAGCGTTGGCCATCTTTAAGCCATAGGCCAATCGTTATATCCGTTAACGAGGCCGTCTCAAAAACATGTGTTTCAGGAGCACAAAGACTTTTAGAGACGGACTCGTTCCGGGAATATAAATTACCGGTAACCCTGATTAACCTGGTTTTGAAATTTCTGCTATTACTTCTGAGAGGTTACTCATACCCCAGTGCTCAATGTACTTACCATCGCGGAGGCGGATAATATCTATCACCTGAATCGTTACCTTTTTATAGGAGGGAGGAATACCCATAAATACCCCGGCATGCGTGGCATGCAATGCTTTCCGGGTGGTGACTCTGTCGTCTTCAGCTACCTGGTCAAATATTTCCACTTTGATATCCGGGAATCCTTCTCGTAAAACCTCCAGTATGAAATAAGTCATGCTTTCAGGCCCTGGTGCTGTTCCCGGAGGCGCGGCATGATTCCATACATCGTCTGCCACTAATTCTTTGAAAGAAGTAAGACTACCCTGTTCAATAACTTCCTTATTGAAACGGATAACAACGGCTTTGTTTTGTTCTGTTTTTGATTTCATTGTATCTGGTTTTAAATGAAGGGCAAAATTACCCGGATACAATAGCCGGCATTATGCCTGGTGGCTCAAAAACTATCGCTGAACGTTCAAATGTCCCAGTTGAAAATCCCTGGGTGTTACACCATAGGTATGTTTAAACGATTGTGAAAAACTGGAATGATTTTCATATCCCACTTTATGACAGACTTCGCCGGGCTTTTCATGATAGTGCTGGAGTAAATGCCTGGCAAGTTCCATTCTCTTTTGCAAAATCCATTTATTGGGCGACGTACCATATATCTTCACAAATCTTCTTTTAAAGGTAGATAAGCTGGTATTACACAGGAACGCCAATTCCTCCACACTCAGGCTATTGGTAATATTGCTTTCGACCACTTTTCTTATTTCCAGGTCATTCAAATCTTTTCTTTCTGAAGCTTGAAATGACAGGATCACCCCGGGATATTTTTCGAACAAATACAACATCAGCTCCTCAAATTTTAACACTCTCATCTCCATGGATAATTTTTGGCTGCGCTGAAACATCAGTTCGAGAGAAGTAATAAAGTTCAGGATAAAAGGATCTTTCCGGAACGATACAAAGGGTTCACTGGTTATTTTATGCCTGCTTTTTATTTTAGCAATGCGCGTGGCATATTTTACATAAAAATCAGACAGTGTTTTATTATCGAAAAAGACCAGGATGCTCCTGAAAATCTCCTTGCCGGAAAAGCTAAGAGATGCAAGGCAATTCCCGGCTGAGAGAAAGTGAATTTCATCGTTTTTTATATGCACTGTTTTGCTGGCAAAGTGCATTGTCTTTTCACCGCTTATTACAAGGCTGATGGCATTGGTATGCAAAATGCTTTTGCCTTTGAAGGAACCAACCCGGGCTGCATAAGGATAAATAATAATGCTTTCTCTTTTCCCCTTTTTAGCCGGAACAATATCGTCGGGCAAATTAAATATGTTCATTTTGCTTTTTGCTGATTAACTTCTCCGCCAAGATACTTTTCTTTAATAATATTGATATGATGCAGTTCATGCCCGGCGATGTGATACAGTAATGCCCGGGCGGTTGCATCGTTGGCGCTTGCGGTACCATGCCCCATCCTGTCCAATGAATTTTCCGGGAGGCCATTAAAAAGGGCGATCGTAGCATTCCTCACGGCTTCATATTCTTCGAAGATATTGTCAATGTCGCGTTTGTCAGCTTCTGAATATACGACGTAGGAATCCTGGTCAAACCCCACTAAATTCAATTTCTCATTTCTTGCAAACCGTAATGCCCTGTAAGCGTAAATCCTTTCGTCGTCAACAATATGAACCAATATTTCTTTTATACTCCATTTTCCTTTTTCATAACGATGAAATAATTTTTCTCCGGGTAAAGAATATATTAATTTTTTTACCATTAAAAAATTATCCCTGAGATGTTTCAGGACCAGGCCATCGTCCGGCACTAATTTCATATACATCTCTGCATACTCCGGGTAATCACCTCTTTTAGCTTTGGCAATAATTCTCATCTGAAAATATATTGTAAAGAAACAATTATCCCGCGAAGATAAAAGATTAGTAAAAGCCCCGGTTTCGCATTCTACTACCGGCAAAAATAGTTTATCAAAAGGTTTTAATTTACTGTATCCGCCAAGGTTATCGCTCCAACACCTCCGGGTTGATCACATTAATGGGATTTCCAGCCACGTAGGCTCTAACCTGGTCGAATATATCGGAAAATTGAATCTCATATTCATCTCTTGATACATACCCGATATGCGGCGTACAAACAACATTTTCCATATTCAGGAGGGGATTGTTTGTATCGCGCATTGGTTCTTCTTCAAAAACGTCAACCGCAGCCATACCGGGCCGGCCGGCACGCAAAGCATTTACCAGCGCTCCCGCTTCAATCAATGGAGCCCTGCTGGTGTTTACCAGCAAAGCATCCGGCTTCATACAGGCAAGGTCTGCTGCTGTAACGATATTGCGGGTGGCGGAAACCAGGCGCATGTGCAGTGAAAGGATATCCGATGTTTCGAAAAATTCCTTTTTACTGTTTGCTGTTGAATAGCCATCGGCCTTTGCACGCACAAGTGACGTTTCCCTCGCCCATACCAGCACCTCCATGCCAAATGCTTTCCCATAACCCGCTACCGTACTTCCAATACGGCCATATCCATATATGCCAAGTGTTTTGTCACGTAAAGTAGCGCCCACACCGATTTGCCATTTACCTGCTTTCAATGCATGCATTTGTTGAGGGATCTGGCGTATGGCTGCGAGGATAAGTCCCCATGTAAGTTCGGCAGCAGCGTATGAAGGAGTGCCCGGGTGCTGGTCGGAAGATAAAAGGATTCCGAGACGGGTGCATGCGTCCACATCAATATGAGGGTAAACACTTCGCTGGCTGATTAATTTCAATTTGGGCAATCGTTCCAGCAAAGGGCCCCTGATCTGCGTACGTTCCCTTATCAGTATTAATATCTCTGTATCCTTCAGCCGTTCGGCCAGTTGATCTATATCCTGCACATGATCGTTCCATATCCTGACGGAGTGTCCGGTTAATTTTTGAAAACTGGGCAGAGTCCTGATCGTATCAAAATAATCATCGAGGATTGTAACGTTCATATCGCTTGTAAGGACAGCAAAATTACATAAGATTATTATTGGCTTCTTAAAATTGACCGGTGCTGATAAGCGTTGCCCCTCTTCTTTTATAGTACTTAAGCGAATGGGTTTTCTTCTTCCGGTTTTTAGCGCCTACCGCGTCTTCGATAACTGCAACTTTGTAGTTATTCCTGATTCCTGCTTTGACCGTTGCTTTTACACAGGCTTCTGCAAACAACCCGGTAATGTACAATTCAGTTATGGAATTATCTTTTAAATAACTTACCAGTTTCTTATTTGTCAATACATTCATCCTGGATTTTACATATACCTTATCATTGACAATCCTTACCCGTTTATCAAGACCGGTGCCTTTGCCCCCTTTTTTGCAAACATTGCCGGTCAACCAATTCAATACGGGGTTTGACCATTCATTAACGGTATATAGTACCGGCAATCCCCTTGCCTTAAAATCATCAATTGATTTATTGACATTATTTAAAAAAGAATCAATACCGGTTTTTTCCATATGCATTTTGGAAGCCGGGTTTACTAAATTCTCCTGGACGTCTATCACCAGGAGCGCTTTCTTGCCTTGTTCCTGTCCATAAATTTTAGCGGTCATAAATAATAGAATTAAAAAATTAAAGAATCCCATACCCGTTAATGTTTAAAACGACAACAATTTGTTTTGTCCAAAATTGCAGTCATTTGTTGCTTTGTACCTGCGTCAAACGTCACAAAATGCAAGACCCGCTAAAATATAAAAGTTGCTAAGCTTATGAATTCCTTTTCGGCGATCATGCTGTATTGACCGGCCATTACAGGATTTTCCCGGCAAGCGGGATCATGGATGGGAGAAAAATATTTAATCTCAGGCTAATTTTTTAAGGAAATGAAATCCCCGGATTATGTATCCTTCCCTGAAATAAAACTGGTGAGCGCGTTCATTATGTACATAAGCATCCAGCACCGCGATATTGCAACCGTATTGCCGGGCTTTTTCTTCCACCACATTGCACAAAAGATGACCAATTCCCTTTGATCGGTGTGAAGCAGCCACCACTACATTGTCCAGTTCTACATAAGGGCCGCAAAATAGTTTGGTGCTCAGCCAAAAACCGGCGACGCCTATATACCGGTCATTTTCCAAAACGACCATTTGCTTATAGCCTTTTGGGATCATATCTTCCAGGTAGTTCATGTAGGTATCCAGGTCATAATCATAGCCCAATTGCTTCAACAGTTCATACGTGTCTTTCATTTCAGTAACCGTTGCCAGTTCCCGGGTAATATAATTCGTCGCGCTTGCAGTACTATTCATCTCATTTGATATAAACAGCAAAATTATCGTTTCTTTTATTATTACTGTTTATTCGCAGCAGGTTTAAGCTGCAGAATTATATCCAGCTGCACCGAAGCACCAAACGGTAATTGAGCAACCCCGGTAGCCGTGCGTGCATGTCTCCCGTTTTCACCCAATAATTCAACTAATAAATCCGATGCGCCATCGAGTACTTCCGGCTGCTTTGTGAATCCGGGGGAAGAGCGGATGAAACCCTGTAATTTAACTACTCCCGATATAAGGTCCAGGTCCTTTACATCATTTTTGACAATTGAAAGAACTAATAACACAGTATCCCGGGCCGCTTTTTTTGCCATCTCTACTGTGACATCGGTTCCCACCTCACCCGCTAATTCACTTACACGGCCTGAAACAAACAATAATTCCCCGGCGCGCTTGCTGCCTGCGTAATTCCCGACCGGCGGTTTCGGTAATTCTAATTTTAATCCAAGTTTATTCAACCTGTCTTCCATTAAGCTCATATTCGTACAAGTTTATGGTAAATAGTTTATGATTTATAGATCATGCCCCATTTTTTGGCTATCGCTTTTCTTTGTTCCATGCTTTTTTTGACAAATGGTTGCCCGACAGGTGTTCCAACTTCTCTGAAAAAGCCTTCAAAACCAGAAGGTGTATAAGCGAAACGTATTTCGATATCCTCATCTCCTGTATTTTGTAAACCATGCCAAATTCCCCTGGGTACCATAGCTACTGCTCCTTCGCTGATTGGATATTGCTGATTACCAAGAGTAAATAAGCCCGAGCCTTTAAGCAGGAAAATAAGCTCATCTTCATTTAGATGTTTGTGAACCGGCAATGAATCTCCGGGTTTAAATGATTCGGACAGAAAGCAGATAGATTTTGCACCCTGGGTTTTGGATATTTTAATCTTTACGATAGCTGTGCCATCTCTCATGCGTACAGCCTCTCCTTCATCCCCATTAACTACTATACCTTCAAATTCCGGATTTTCATTGGAAAATGCCGGTGAAGGGAGGATTAAAGCTGAAAGAATACCAAGACTACCTTTACTAATAAATTGCCGGCGAGAATTCATAAATACTTTTTATGATATTGAGTTAATAATGTTTTCAATTTTAATCCAAACTTATTCAACCTGTATTTTATTAAACTCCTGCCTGGTTATTCGTGAAAGAGCTGCTGCGTAATCGGCCCAAAAATGTTCACAGAATATCTGCAGGTTCTCTTTTTTTTGGCGCTTCGCCCATCAGTGATAGACCAAGGGAAACGAACAGGAGTAAATACCATTTAAAAAAGCGCAGTAACAAGTTAATAATTCCCATTTTCCTTATTGTAACAATTATTGTTTCAAACACATTCTTCGGTTTTTTTATAATTCAACCTTCGGAAATAATACAGCCTGTTTGCCATTTCAGTAATGGACCTCTTTGAAAATATATTTATTTCACGCGGCGATCCAACGGAGCAATGTTCGCGGTTTCGCCTGCCCGTTGCGAACGCTGCGAGAAACCAAATTGGTACACTACCTATTTTTGACTTTCTCTTTATTCTATTTCCCTTACCCCGCTGTTTTTCAGGATATGCTTAACTATATAAGCGGCATCCCTCCCTACTCCTCCTACCAGTCCGGAGGTAAGCCCAAACTGAAAAGGTATTCCCACGAAATACATTCCCTCAACAACAGACGATATTCCCCTGTTGGTAACCGGCCATCCTGTTTCGCTGGTTATATTATTAATGTGTATCCATGAAAAGTCAGGCCGGAAACCCGTACACCAGATAATAGTAGAAACCGGTACGATGCGGCCGTCTTCCAATACAGGTCTGTAATTTCTTACACCCACAACTCTTGGGATCCGGGTCACCCTGGCATTTTCCAGTTTTTTTACAATCTGCGGAATGACCGCGCCACCCTTAATAACATTCGGCATGGCTTTGCGTCCAACAGGTGTTTTAATGGTAAGGAGGTTATTGATCAGCCACCAGTAAAATCGGAGACCAAATCGAAAAAAAGCTGCCGGAATAATAAAAGACGGTTTTCCGGCAATCATCGTGCGCCTGCTCTGGGAGACCTCGAGCGCTATTTCGATACCGGATGTAGCAGACCCTACAACTAATACATCACCGGGTGGAAGAGTACCGGGGTTTCGGTAATCAGAGGAATGAAGCTGAACAATTTCCGGATCCAATTGTGAAGAAAATTCAGGAATATGCGGCACCTGGTGAGTACCTGTAGCCACGATTACCCTGTCGCAGGTAAAAGAACCGCGGGAGCTTTCAATAAAAAAGCCACGAAAACTTTTGGTAAGACGGGTAACGCGAATCCCTGAACGAACCGGTAATGAAAATTTTTTGGCATACTGTTCCAAATAATCAGCCATCTGGTCCTTTTGCATCAGGCTATCTTCACCAGGATAGGGCCATCCCGGCAAAGCGTTAAACGGAGTGGGTGTAAAAAGTTTTAATGAATCCCAGCGCTCACGCCAGGAATCACCTATACGTGCTGATCCATCAAGGATCAAAAAATCGTTATTACTTTTTTTGAGATAGTACCCCGCAGAAAGACCTGCCTGGCCACCACCTATAACGATCGTATTCCAATGTTTTTTATCAATATTCAATTTTACAATGTTTAATGATTAATAATAAAACGTAAAATTCGCAGGATTCCCCTTAGCCCCCTTGTGTCCATAATCACAAAATACAGATGCCTTAATCTTTTTTGCAGATAATCATCAATACCCAATCACCAGGAAGGATTATCATTTAGATCTGAAAACCCAAAGCAAACAGAAATATCCTGCTGTGCCAATGACGAAACGAAACCTGTCTGCAAAGAGCCATTTATCCACCATGTTCCTTATTACGTCCGGTGAGTTATTCCCTCCTGCCTGTTTAAAGAGTATATCGTTGATCGGGTAAATATGGATCAATGTATAAGCCGTAATGAATACCCAGCAGCAGCCCGCTATGATGAACAATATCCTTTGTTCACCGCCCCTGTTCCAACCTGCCACAATGCATATTAATAATGGTATAAGCCTGGCCGCCATCCAGGGCGGTCCAAAAAAATTCCAAACCGTTTCGTTGAAGCGGGTCTCGCTGAAAAAAAACCTGACGGAGTCGGGTGGATTATAGCTCCATAAAGGCTCAACCACCAGGATATGGAATAAAGTGCCGCCTACCCAGAGGCCAAGACTCAATACTGACCACCATAAGAAGAACCTGAATATCAGTTGTTGCATTTTCATAATTTTTTTGTCTATTCACTAAAATCACTTAACAGTATATCCGCACGGGCAGCAGTTTTTATACCCCCAAAAAAGAAGGGGCTCCCCTTCTTATACGGCTGATTGTTTCTCTTGAAATACCGAGGTAAGAAGCCAGTTGTGTCAGCGACACTCTTTGCAATAGTTTGGGATGATATTTTGCTACGTAATGATACCGCTCGGATGGATTGTACAACTTGAACAGGTTGTTGTGGTCTTCCTGCCTGATAAGCAGCTGCTCCACCAGTTTCCTGCCAAACGATTCTATTTCGCAGGATTGCCGGTACAGTGATAGCACCTGGTCTTTATTAAATTTCCACACCACGGTAGGTTCACTTGCTCTTACGTAATATTCGGAGGGAGCCCCTGAAAGAAAACTTTTTAAGTTGGTAAGAAAATTGTTCTCAAAAGTAAAATTGAGATTAATCTCCTTCCCATTTTTAAGATAATAGGTTCTTAGCTGACCGCTTTCGATAAAATAAATATTCCTGCATACCTGTCCCTCCTTTAGCAGGGTTTGTCCTTTGAAAAGCTGTTGCTCCCTGCTATTGGCACATAAAAGTTTAAGACTTACGGCAGGCATTACCGAAATTTCACTGATTTTTTCCGCAAGCCTGTGGGTGAATGTCAGTTCCATTTGAAATGCTTTTATTTATTTTACCAAAACAAGCCTTCCTGTACTTTTAATGCTTTGTTAACCCGGCGAGTGTTATCACGTATTCATGATTCACGTTATCAAACTGCACTTTGTAACTGAGCGGGTAGTACCCGCTTTTTTGAAAAGCTGCGGGTTGTTTGACAGGAGCTGAAAAATCGGGATGACCTGATAAAAAAGCCTTTGTAATCATTGGTTCAACAAACATCATGTCCCCTTTATAAAATCCATAAATAAATGTTGCTGTAAATGGAATCCTGTGAAATTCCGTAGACAAACTGTCTAACCAATGAACTCCCATACCCGGGACAGCGACGACGGCTGAGTGATAATCCTTAGGAATATATTGAGGATTTACGGGTATCATGTCGGGTCCGCCGGCTATTGCATTCTGCACGGCATCCGTTACATAATAGAAATGAAAGTCAAAATGAGGAACACCATAAATAGGCGCTGGTTCATGCCCAAGCGGATTCCAGTTAATAATGATATGATCCAGACCGGCAGTTTTTGCAATATCCGGGACATCTGCTCTTATCATGATCCCCGGCATTCCGGGCATGGTATCGGCGGGCAGTCCGTTCAATGCATCTTCTGAAAACCGCAGACCGAAAGAAGAAGGAACTCCATTGTCATCTAATAGTACAAAAGACCTGGCTTTACCATTTCCTACAGATACCGGTGTTCCGAAATAAGAACCGGAAGGGTTGGAAGAGTGAGAGCTCTTTTTACAGGCACTGAATAAAATTACAGTTGCTGACATAACGATTAAAGCACTTTTCATTTTTTTCATACAAACACATTTAAGAATTAAACAATAATTAATAAACTATACTTCTGGCCATCCATATATAAAAAGTCCCGGATTCCATTGAAGAAATGCGCATAGTGAAACCGATGCAGGATGCATGGCCGTGATGCATCGCATACCTGTTGACTATTGATCAAATGGAAACAGACCTTCTTCTCATGTAACACTTTCTCAAAAAGCCCGGAAATCGCTTTTCAAGTTTTCCGGCCGGGTAGTTTTGGTAAAAATCGGGATGCAAATGTTGGGATAAAAAATACGGTCACCAATACCGAGAATAGGTGATGTTTAACCCTTTCCCTGGCATGATTTTAAAGAACGGGAAGTGCGAAGTAAGTTTTAATTTTCACCCGCAAACAGGCTTATATTTTATACCCATTCAAAGACTATCATGAAAAAATTATTAGCAACTATTTTTTCCCTGGCTACCCTGACTGTTTTTTCGCAACCGGGCAAGGATCTTGTTAAATATGTCAACCCGGCTTCTATTGCGCGTCCGAAAGGATATTCCGCGACAGTTCAAATTGACCTGGGAAATTGCAGGATGATATTGATTTCAGGACAAGTGCCTCTGGATAAGCAAGGCGACCTGGTCGGGAAGGATAATTTTGCACAACAGGCACAACAAACTTTTTCCAATATAAAAAGCATTGTGGAGGATGCCGGGGGTACAATGGGTAATATTGTCAAGATCAATTATTATATAACTGATATGTCGAAGCTCCAGGTATTAAGAGACACACGGGATAAGTTTATCAACACCCAAAACCCTCCGGCAAGCACATTGGTACAGGTGAGTAAACTTTTCAGGGATGATGTTATGCTGGAAATAGAAGCTACGGCCATACTACCTAAGAAATGACGGATACCCGGTATAATCTATATGGATGCAGGCCAGGATAGCCACAAACTATTTATTTAATGGATAGTGTATTAATTTGCAGGGAAGCCGGGAGGACGATGAGAAAAAGACTAGTAAATCAAAACTTCGCGCCCTCCCATCTTCCCGGCTATTTTAAAACTCAGATACTACCCCTTCTCCCGTCTTAGCAGCTATTTAATGATCCTGTTTTTCAGCGCTTTCGCCACTGCTTCCGATTGATTATGCACCTGGAGTTTTTCATAAATGTTCCGGATATGCGTTTTCACTGTTTCGATGCTGATATCCATCGGAGAGGCAATCATTTTATAACTATATCCTTTTACCAAATAAGCCAGTACTGTTTTTTCCCTTGCGGTTAGATTATATTGCTCGGTAGCAACCGGCGATCCTGCAGCAACAAATTCCAATACCATTCTCGCGATAGTGGCTGACATGGGGGCTCCACCTTCAAGCACTTCCCGGATAGCGTCAAACAATTTATTCAGGCAATTCTTTTTCAGCAGGTAGCCGGACGCACCTGCGCAAATGGCATTTATTACATTTTTATTATCATCAAATACCGTGAGCATGATTATCTTGATGTCACGGTCCACTCCTCTCACCTGCCTGACCCCTTCGATACCATTCATATCCGGCATATCAATATCCATCAATACGACAGCCGGCCGGGAATCCGTGATATGCTTCAGTATATCATTACAATTCCTGTAATCACCCGCGCATTCGAAGTTTTCGGAAGTGTTGATAAGCTGTACCAGCGCTTCCCGGAAGTCATTATTGTCTTCGTATATCAGAATACGCGTTTTCATTAAAATTATCTTTAGCCAACCAATTTATAAACATAAGCAATCTCTTGCCTCCTTTACTACCGAATTCAGGTGATAGGGAAAAGTAACCGGATCGCGGTACCCTTGTTGATCTCGCTTGAAATTTCAAAATACGCCTCGATCTTTTCAGCTCTTTCCTGCATATTATAAATACCATTCCCCGGAACGACGGAGCGGATGTCGAATCCTTTGCCATTATCCTTTATGAGCAGGAGCAACGACCTGTTTTCCTTCCTGAGTTCTATCCGGATAAAACTACAGGCCGCATATTTGGAAGCATTGTGAATGGCTTCTTTGAAAATCATATAGACCTCTTTTCTTATCTCCATGCCAATATGAACGTTATGAACACCTTCTCCTGTTAAAAATTCATACTGGATGCCAAGTGGCTCTATTACTTCACCGAGATATTCCCGCATCCTGGACAATACATTATCCATATTATCCTTCCTGGTATTAATGGACCAAACGATATCGGACAGCGCTTCCATTGTTTTTTCTGTCCGGGTATTTATCCGTTGCAGCAATTCTCCGCTGGCCCGCTGGTCGGTCGGCAATTTTTGCAAAGCTATCTTACTGAATATGTTTATCCCGCTAAGCGTTGACCCGATATCGTCATGCAGGTCCCTGGCAATCTTATTACGCAATTGTTCTTTACTCTTTAATTGCCGTTGTTTAATAAAATAAACAAGGCCAATCAAAATCCAGGCTGCCAGTAATATGAGCAAATAGAACCACCACCGGTTCCAGAAAGGCGGCCGGATGACTAAATGCAAAGTAGCCGGAGTTTCATTCCAAATGCCCTCACTATTGCGGGCCTTGACCTTGAATGTATAAGTTCCTTCCTCCAGGTTGGCATAAGAGACATAACGGCGTGAGGCGGCATCATGCCATTTTGTATCGATACCTTCCAGCATATAGGAATAGACGTTATGGGAAGGTTTTGTATAATCCAGGGCCGTGTATTCAAACGAAAAATAGTTCTGGTTATAATTCAGCTCAATCGTACCGTTGTCAGGAAAAGGATAGGGCGTATCGAATATCTTAAATCCTGTGATCATAACAGCCGGTGGTAATAAATTCTTGCTTAGGCCCGGCGGAGTATAGACATGCACACAACCCATATCACCAATAGCAATATTGCCATTTCCTGTTTTTGAAATAAAGAACATATTATACAGGTTCCGGATACCTGCAGCTTTGTCAAAAAGGGTTATTTTTTTTTGTCGCGGCCTGTAATCGACAACCCCTCCTTCACTCAATATCCATAAGTGATCATTAACATCGGGCAGAAGCGCTGTAATGTTCATGGAGGGAAAGCCATCCCGGATTGTATATTGCAGCAAGCCCCTGAATTGTTCATCAGTCCTCCACAATCCTTTTCCTTCAGTACCTATCCATAAATTTCCCTGGTCGTCTCCGGCGATCGCATTTACAGTGAAATAAACCCCGTCCTTTCTTTTATTAAAGCCATCGACCTTTTGATACCTGTTTTCCGCAGGAAATAATTGCAATAGCCCGGTATTTTCTCCTCCCACCAACATCACTCCCCCCGGCAATTCATAAAAACAACGTATTTCATTTTTGTTTACCGGTATCATCGTGTCGCTGCAGGGATAAGAAGTGAATGTACCCGTTGAAGGATCAAACACAGATACGCCACTATGATTAGTACCCAGCCAAATTCTTTTCCGGTGATCAACGTAGGTCGTGATTATATTACTTTGAATAGCCGGTGATTCATATGTTTTGTGTACAAAGGATATCTTGCCATTCAGCGATTTCTTTTCCAGGCGCATTATCTTGTTTCTTGTTGTCAGCCAGATATCACCCGTTGAATCCTGCAACAAGTTGAAAACATTGGTACCGGCCGGAACACCTGCTTCTGAAGAATAATCTTTTAAATTACCTGTGAGAGGGTCAAAGAGGAATAAACCTTCATAGGACCCCATCCACCAATCCCCATCTTTATCCTTCAGTGTACATAATGCGGTAAAATCAGGCCGCAACGGTTTACCCTTACTCGTAGGAAAGTAATTAATAGTTGCAAATCGTACGCTGTGCGGGTCATTTTTATATATACCGTTCTCTGTTCCTATCCAGCAGGTACCGGCTTTGTCCTTGTATAAGGCGTACACCCTGCCGGAGATTTCTTTTTCAGCGCCCCATTGTACACGGTAACTAACTGATGAGTGTTGCCGGGGGTCGAATAATGTAATTCCGTTTTCACTGTTAGCCATCCATATCTTTCCGTCATTATCCTGGAAAAGATCATAACAGCTCCTGTATTGCTCCAATGTCTTATCAAGATTAGGTGTAAGGAAGGCAGAAAGTTTTCCGGTTGCCCCGTCAAGCCGGATCAAGCCGGAATTCCAGGTCGTTATCCAAATATTTCCATCCTGGCCAAGTATTGACCGGTGGGCAGTCTGGGATGCGAATCTTTTTTGATCCTTTGGAACCGGAAGATCAAAACGCGTGCAGGAACCAGTTATAATATTATAGCTGTATAATCCCTGGTGGGAAGTAACAATGAGATTTCCTTTCCCATCAGCAGTAAGCGACCTGATAAAAATATTTCCGGGAAATCCGATCGCTTTTTTCCATATGTGCGTCTTTTTCGAAAATTCGAAGAGCCCTATAGAGGTTCCCGCATAAAAAGAACTACCAGTTTTTGGAACAAGAGAATACACCGTAAACACTTGTTCCGCCGGAAAATTCTTCAACTGGAGAGTTTTGCTGTCAACGCAACTCAATCCTCCCCTGCTTCCGATCCAGACCGACCCGTTCTCTTCGGGTAATAAGAATTCGATGTTATTATTTGAAATCGTACCCGTATCACCCGGAATATTTTTTATGGGCTCAAATTGATACCCGTCATACCGGAATAAGCCTTCTTCGGTGCCAAACCATAAAAAGCCTCTTTTATCCTGGGTGATACATTTTATATAATAGTTAGTCAGCCCTTCCCCTTCTACTTTCTCGATATTAATATCTTGCTGTCCAAAAAGCAATGATGCTGATAGCACCAGGCAACCAGCTATACAAATGGGTTTTGGATGAAAGATGCCCATAACGCTGTTCAGTAGTTGTCGCACGATAATGCTGTTAAAATAAAAATATCCAATTTTGATGAATAAGGGCTATCAACCTAAACTGGTTGATGCCGGGCCAGGATGAAATGCTATTTTCTGTGCATGAATCGTAGGGAGCGTTGCAAATGTCAATGTTTCAGGGGAAATGTTTATTGATGGAAGAAGAGCTATTTGTTACTCAGGGCGCCAGCCGCTCTGTCTTCCATTGCCCGGGTGATGTTGCCGTATAAAGAATTCTGTCGTGCATGCGGCTCGGCCGGCCCTGCCAGAATTCAATACGTACAGGCTTTACCCGGTAACCACCCCAGTGCGGCGGTTTGGGTATTTTGCCATGTTTGAACCGCTCAGTATAATAATGAAAGGTTTCTTTCAGCCAGGCTTTACCCGCTACAACCATACTTTGCGGAGAAGCCCATGCGCCTATTTTGCTGCCGTCGGGGCGGCTATCGAAATACTCAACACTCTCCCTTAGTGTAATTTTTTCCGCCACACCATTAATACGGATCTGTCTTTCCAGTTCTTTCCAGTGAAATAATAAGCAACAGTTGGGATTGGAATCAAGCTGGCTACTTTTTGTACTATTGTAATTGGTAAAAAAAACAAATCCTTTTTCATCAAAGGCTTTTAGTAAAACGGTCCTCGCGTCGGCCATACCGTCATGACTGGCAGTAGCCAGTGTCATCGCATTCATTTCATCAATCTTCGATTTTTCCGCATCCTGCCACCATCTTTCAAATTGTTCAATGGGAGATGGGGCTACATCCTCCTCGTTAAGTGAATGCAATGAATAGTCTTTGCGCAATTGAGCCAGCTCTGCAGGTTGCATAGTGAATAACTTTTTTTATCAAAGATAAATTGCCGGACCGAAGTTGCCGGATCAAAGTATAAAATTACTGATAACTGAGTGGTTTACTGAAATAACAGGTAAATAAAGCAGGAACTAATCATTAAACGTAACAAATGAATTTGCATAAAGACAGTCATTTGACTGACTTTAATCATATGCTACTCTCCTGCGCGTCAGTAGTTTTGCTTCCGCTCAAATAGTTCATGCTGCGGGCAGTACATAGAATTACTTATTGCTGTTACTGCGCATAAAATTCAGGAGAATACTATATGAAAAGCGATACCGCTATTCTAAGCAAAGAACTCCCCAAAACGGATCCCAGGGTAAAGCTGATTGCAGCTAAGATGAAGAAAGAAAATTACAAACCAGATGCACTGATCGAAATATTGCACACAGCCCAGAATGCATACGGTTATTTACCGAAGGAAGTATTGGCATATATCACCAAATCGCTTCACCTGCCTCCGTCAAGGGTTTTCTCAACTGTCACTTTCTATCACTTTTTTTCACTGAAATCGAAAGGAGAGCATACCTGTATTGTTTGTACAGGAACCGCCTGCTATGTAAAAGGAGCCCAGGCTATCCTGAACCGGCTGGAACAAAAATATTCCCTGAAACCGGGGCAGGTAACACCTGATAATAAACTGGGGATACAAGTAGCCCGGTGCATAGGCGCCTGCGGACTTGCGCCTGCTGTTGTTATTGATAATGATGTACAGGGTAAAGCCAACGCGGAAGAAATTATTGAAACCATTAATGCCAAAACAGGAATTATATGAACCGGCAGGAACTACAGGCGCTGGCAGGAAAAGCAAAAGGGAAGCATGAACAGTTCAAACATAAAATTTGTGTCTGCTGCGGCGCCAGTTGCATTTCATCAGGCTCGGAAGAAGTGCTGAAGAAATTACAGGAAGAAATCAAAACAAGGGGATTGGAAAATGAAGTGGAAGTAATTCCTTCCGGTTGCATGGGTCCCTGCAACCAGGGACCACTTATGAAATATTTACCTGAGCAAACCATATATCAGAAAGTCGACTGTAACAATATTACCGCCATCGTTCAAAGTCAGCTTATCGAAAAAAAACCTATTGAAGAACTTTTGCTTTTTGCCGACTCACGTGAAAAACCATTTGTCAATTCCAATGAGGACCCTTTCTTTAAACGCCAGATGAAAATTGCATTGAAAGACTGCGGCGATATTAACCCGGAAAACATAGAAGACTACCTGGCGGCGGGCGGTTACAGAGCATTGGAAAAAGCATTTTTTCTTTTATCCCCTGAAGAAGTGATCGCTGAAGTAAAACAAAGCCGCATGCGGGGGCGTGGTGGTGCAGGATACCCGACAGGATTGAAATGGGAAACAGTGTATAAATATGTAAGCGATCAAAAATATGTTATCTGTAATGGTGATGAAGGAGACCCGGGCGCGTTTATGGACAGAAGCGTATTGGAGGGCAATCCTCACCGGGTATTGGAAGGAATGGTCATTGCCGGTTATGCCGTAGGCTCTTCCAAAGGGTATGCTTATATCCGCGGAGAATATCCTTTAGCTATTAAACGTTTTGAGCTGGCTATTAAACAAGCAACGAAACTCGGTTTACTTGGCAAAAATATCCTTGGCAGCAATTTCTCATTTGATATTGAGGTAAGAATCGGGGCCGGGGCATTTGTATGCGGCGAAGAAACCGCATTGATCGCATCTATCGAAGGTAAAAGAGGAACACCCAGGCCCAGACCACCATTCCCCGCTGAAGCCGGCTTATGGGGCAAACCCACACTTATTAATAATGTAGAAACATTTGCAGGCATTGCGCCGATCATTACCAATGGCGGTGAATGGTATAGTGAAACCGGAACGCCCAAAAGCGCCGGGACAAAAGTTTTTGCATTGGCAGGAAAAATAAAATATTCCGGGCTGATTGAAGTACCGATGGGTACCACCCTGCGTGAAATTGTCTTTGACATTGGCGGTGGCGTGCAAAACGGCGGAGATTTTAAGGCAGCCCAGACAGGCGGCCCTTCCGGTGGTTGCATTCCCGCGGAACACCTGGATGTAAAAATGGATTATGAATCATTGATAAGTCTTGGTTCGATAATGGGCTCAGGTGGTTTGATCATCATGGATAAAAGTTCAGACATGGTAGATGTGGCCCGCTATTTCATGGAGTTCTGCATGGATGAAAGCTGCGGCAAATGTGTACCCTGCCGCGTGGGAACAAAGATGATGCACGACTTACTGCAAAAGATCTGTGATAATAAAGGAACCCAAATTGACCTGGACCGGCTTGAAGAGCTGGCCGTGTATGTAAAAGAAACAAGTCTTTGCGGGCTGGGCGCCTCAGCTCCTAATCCGTTACTGAGCACGCTTCGCCATTTCAGGAAAGAATATGAAAACAGGATAATGAACCATCAGTAAAAAAATTGACCGACCACAATGAATTGATGTATGAACACAATACCCATTACAATTAATGATAAAAAGCTGGATGTTGACCCGGCTAAAACTATACTGGAGGTATGCAGGGAAAATGACATTGAAATATTAACGATGTGTCATTTGAAAGGTATAATTGATATTGGCGCCTGCCGTTTATGTCTCGTAGAAATTGAAGGAATTAATAAGTTATTATCGGCCTGCACCACTAAAGTGGCGGCCAATATGGTGGTCAAAACATCTACGGAGCGTATAAAAAAATACCAGCGTATCACAGCCGAGTTATTCTTCGCCGAACGAAACCATGTATGCTCTGTTTGCGTTGCCAATGGCAAATGCGAATTGCAGCAATTAGGGTATAAAGTTGAAATGGATCATATCCGCTACCCGCACCTGTTTCCTCATTGTGAAGTGGACACTTCTCATCCCTGGTATGTTATGGATCACAACCGCTGTATTATGTGCACCCGTTGTGTGCGCGTATGCAATGAAGTAGAAGGCGCTCACAACTGGGATGTGATGAACCGGGGTCACCAGGTGCGTATTATCTCCGACTTCAATACGCCATGGGGTGAATCAATCACCTGTACATCCTGCGGCAAATGCCTGCATGCCTGCCCTACCGGCGCTATCTGGCCCAAAGCCATTGTACAGGGACAATTGGAAAAAAAACCGGAAATAATCAGTGAATTGATGGAAAAAAGAAAAATGAAATTATAAAAGCGAATAGTGAGTGGTGAATGACAGAAGGGCTTGACCGCAGCAAGTCTTCGCCAATGATACACCAAACAATAAAAATGACAAGATGAGCAAGAAAAAATTAGGAACGGTATGGTTGGGCGGATGTTCGGGCTGCCACATGTCCCTGCTGGATATTGATGAACGGATACTGGAAGTAGCCAAACTGGCTGATATTGTGAAGAGCCCCGTGGTTGATGGAAAAGAAATGCCGGAAGTAGACATCGCCCTGGTAGAAGGAGCCATCACCAGCGATGAGCATTACCGTGAACTACTCCATATCAGGAAACAGGCTAAAACATTAATCGCCTTTGGCGATTGCGCTGTAATGACCAATGTCACCGGCATGCGGAATTATTTTAACCTGAAAGATGTACTGGATACGGCTTATGTAAATGCCATCAGTAATGATAAAGAAGGAAAGGTACCTGATCATCCTTCGCTGTTAAAATTGAATGAAAAAGTATTGCCGCTGCAGGAAGTAGTGAAGGTGGATTTTGTCATCCCGGGTTGCCCGCCTGATGCCGATACCATCTTTTATGTATTGTTTGAATTTCTGAATGACCGCCTTCCTGACCTGGGCAAGGCCAAAAAACTGAAATATGGATAAGCGAAAACTATTTATATCTCCGGTGACAAGAATAGAAGGGCATGCCAACATTACTATTGAGCTGGATGATAATGGTAATGTAAGTGACGCGTTGTTTCATGTAAACGAATTCAGGGGGTTTGAAAAATTTTGTGAAGGCCGGATGTATACAGAGATGCCTACCATCACTCCCCGTATATGCGGTATATGCCCGACAAGTCATACGCTGGCCAGCGTAAAAGCCTGTGAAATGATACAGGGTATCCAGCCCACCTATACAGCAAATTTATTGAGACGGCTGATGCATATCGGGCAAAACCTGTCCTCGCACGCCCTTTCCTTTTTCCATCTTTCTTCTCCTGACTTTTTGCTTGGCTATGACAGTGATCCTGCAAAACGCAACATACTCGGCATTGCAGAAAAGTTTCCTGACATCGCCTTACGCGGTATACGGCTGCGGAAATTCGGGCAGGAACTGAGCGAACGCATTACCGGGAAAAAGATACATATCATGGGCATTGCCCCCGGCGGCATGGCTTACCCGCTTACTGAGGAAAACAGGAAAGCTTTATTGAACTGGATCCCCGAAGCGTTACAAACAGTACAACTGGGCATTAATATCATCAGGAAATTCCATGAAGAAAATACTGCGATGGTGCAATCATTCGCCAATTCACCCACCCTGTACCTTGGCACTGTCGGTTCAGGCGGTGAACATGAATTATACGATGGCAAACTTCGTTTCATAGATGCCGATGGTATTATATTACAGGACCAGGTATCTCCCCAGCAATACCTTGATTTTATTGCTGAACGCTCGGTCAACTGGTCTTACCTGAAATATCCCTATTATAAGCCCCTGGGTTTTGATAAAGGGTTTTACCGGGTCGGCCCTCTGGCAAGATTGAATGTCGCTACCCGGATGAAAACACCGCTGGCGCAAAAAGAATTTGAGCATTTCAAGTCTATTGGTTCAGGCAAACCGGTTCACGGCGCTTTCTATTATCATTACACGCGTTTGATAGAAGCATTAAGCGATGTAGAAGATGCTGAACGAATACTGAATGATCCGGATGTTACTTCATTACATATACAGCACCATGGCCGTTGGAACTATGATGAGGGTATTGGAAGCACCGAAGCACCGCGCGGAACCTTGTTTCATCATTATAAAACAGACGAGACCGGTAAACTGGTAAAAGTAAACCTGTTAATTGCAACAGGCCAGAATAACCCGTCAATGAACAGGTCGGTACTGGAAGTGGCCCGTCAATACGTGAAGGGAGATGATATCAAAGAAGGAATGTTGAACCGGGTTGAATCTGCTATACGTTGCTATGATCCCTGCTTGTCCTGCTCTACCCATGCTATGGGCTCTATGCCGATGGTGATAGAAGTAAAGGATAAGAAAGGAGAATTGATAAAAAGATTGGAAAGATTCTAGTGGTGAGTAGTGAGTAGACTAGCCACTGACCACTCACTAATGACAGCCGGACTCTATCCAATAACGGATGATATTAATGGCTCTATTGGCATTAGTTACTGCCGATGGTGAAAGCTGGTTCCCCATATCAAAATTCTCTCCTTTCACCGCGCAGATCATAACGGGTAATTCTTTGCCATGAAGTCTCTGAGCAAGCGAAACCAGCAGGTTAGCATTAATATGATGTGAGGATGAAACGGGCTGTGATTCATCTTTCTTTAATGGGTAAAACACGACCGGCCCGCCTGTTACAGCCGCATCGGCCAGGATGATGAAATCAAATGGCAAAAGGTCATCGATCAGCCCGGTATGCAGCTGCTGGGTTACGAATGTTGTCACTCCTTCCATATTCCAGCCATCAATCTGCAAGCATATATAAGCGCCGATGCCATCATCGCCGCGGAGGGTATTACCAATACCCACCACTCCTATCTTATGTTCTTTTTTCTTTGCCATGCGTTACACAAAATAAATAATGCATATCAAATTTTTGCTATCGCATCTAATTGTCTGATAATTACCTGTCAACATGATCATTATCATGGCAACCTATGATCTTTTTGAGGTTCCGGCAAGCAATATTTTTCTAATATTGATGTCCGTAAAACAGACCTAAAATGAAAAAAATCGCTTCCCTGTATGCAGTCATTTCCTCGTTACCGATATTGAGTTTTGCCCATGAGGGTCATGGCACCACTGATGGATATACGATAAAACATTATTTTGTTGAGCCTGAACATTTCTTTGTTATGGTCGGTGTCCTGGCCCTGGGCATAGCTTATTTTCGCTATATAAAAAAAGAGAAAAGACGGTGATATAAACTCTCCTGTATGCATGAACTGTCTGTTGTCATGGGTATTGTCAGTATAGCAACTGAAAAAGCAAGAGAAGCCGAAGCTTCTGTGATTGATGAGATAGAACTGGATATCGGTAAACTCAGCAACATTGAGATGGATGCATTTGAATTTGCCTGGGAGCAGGGTGTAAAAGAAACCATGCTTGAAAACACAGTGAAGACAATTCACCGGATTGAAGGAAAAGCAAAATGCCTTGCATGTAAAACAGAGTTTGCCATTGAACAGCTTTATGACCCCTGCCCTGTTTGCGGTCAATATGCCAGCGATATCATACAGGGAAAAGAACTAAGAATAAAAAGCCTGGTGGTTAATTAAAACTCATGGCGATTATTAAGTGATTAAAAACTATTTTATGTGTGCAACCTGCGGATGTGACAGTAATGGGAACATCACCCTGCATGAGCCGGGTCATGAAGAAGAGCATCATCATGATCACTCCCATTCACATGAAAAAAAAATTGTGGAAGTAGAACAGGATATATTGCATCAGAATAACCTGCTGGCAGAAAGGAACAGGGGTTACTTCGAAGCTAAAAATATACTGGCCATGAATTTGGTCAGCTCGCCCGGGTCAGGTAAAACGGCTTTGCTGGAAAGAACATTGACTGACCTGAAGAGGCAATTCGATTTTTATGTAATAGAAGGCGACCAGCAAACCCATCTTGATGCCGATCGTATTCATGCTACGGGAACCAGGGTAGTGCAGATCAATACCAAGAAAGGATGCCATCTCGACGCGCACATGATATTACACGCCCTGCAGGGAATGAAGCCAAAAGAGAATTCAGTACTGTTTATTGAAAATGTGGGTAATCTTGTTTGTCCCGCCTCATTTGACCTGGGAGAAAAAGAAAGAGTAGTCATCATGAGCGTTACAGAAGGCGAAGATAAGCCACTGAAATATCCTGAAATGTTTCATACTTCCACCCTTTGCATTATCAATAAAACAGACTTGCTGCCTTACGTTCCTTTTAATATTGAAAAAGCAAAAGAATATGCCCGGAGAATAAATCACCGGTTAACTATTATTGAACTGAGTTGCCTTACCGGCGAAGGCTTACATCAATGGTATGATTGGCTGCGGGCCCGGGTACCGTTGCCGGAACCGGCTTAATATTTTTTTATGAAGACTTTCCATATCCATATCGGGGGATTAGTACAAGGAGTAGGTTTCAGGCCGCATGTATATCGTATCGCTGAACAAATGTGCATCCCGGGATGGGTAAGCAATACCAAAGATGGTGTTCATATAGAAATTAATGCTACAGAAACAGCCGCGCATGAATTTTATGCTGCTGTTATTGACTCGCCTCCTGTTAATGCTGTTATTGTTTCACAAAGCATCGAAGAAGTATCGCCCCAAACATTCACTTCTTTCACCATAAAGGCAGATCATTCCGATACTAAACCCGATATACTGCTCACTCCTGATTTTGCGATCTGTGATGATTGCAGGCGGGAAATAATGGATAAAAACAACAAGCGGTATCACTATCCTTTTACTACCTGCCTTCACTGCGGTCCGAGATATTCCATCATTACAGGGTTGCCCTACGAGCGATATCATACAACCATGTCTGATCTTGTCCAATGCCATGATTGCGCGACAGAATATAACGAAGTTTATAATCGCAGGCATTACAGCCAGACCAATTCATGTCCCGATTGCGCTATTGCCATGCACTTGTATGATGCAGCAGGCCACCTTCTTAACAATGAAACCGCTGTTATTTTAAAAAAACTGGATGATGTACTGGCTTCCGGAGCTATCTTGGCTGTAAAAGGAACCGGCGGTTACCTGCTGCTGTGCGATGCCACCAATGAATTATCTATTCAGCTATTGCGCCGCAGAAAACATCGCCCGGCCAAGCCCTTTGCTTTATTGTATGCCGGTATTGAAATGGCAAAGGCCGATGTTCATATTTCATTTATAGAAAAAACCGCATTAAAAGATAAGTCTGGCCCGATTGTTCTGTGCCGGTTGAAACCCCTTGCAAAAAACAAAATTTGTACAGAAGCAATTGCCCCTGGTCTTGATAAAATCGGTTGGATGTTGCCCTGCTCCCCATTACTGCAACTGATCGCCACAACATTTGGAAAGCCATTGGTTGCCACCAGCGCTAATATCAGCGGTTCACCGATCATTTATAAAGATGAAGAAGCACTGGAACTACTTTCGGGTATTGCCGATTACATCGTCAGTTATGACAGGGAGATCGTGCTGCCGCAGGATGATAGCGTGCTGCAAATAACTCCGGCCGGGAAAAAGATTATTTTACGAAGAAGCCGTGGGTTAGCCCCTAACTATTTTCCCAATCCTTTTAAAGAAATCAAGGATTCTATATTAGCAATGGGTGGCGAACTGAAAAGCGCTTTTGCTTTACAGGATCATCAGCACTTATACGTAAGCCAGTACCTCGGCAACCAGGAAAACCTGGCATCACAAACAGCTTTTGCCCATACATCTGATCACCTCCTGAACATTTTACAAACAAAGCCTTCCTTGATTCTTGCCGACAGTCACCCGGGTTATTTTATTTCTCAGCACGGGAATGATATGGCTTTGATCGGGAATATTCCATTTGTTACCATACAGCATCACAGGGCCCATTTCGGTGCGGTGCTGGCGGAGAATAACCTGCTGAATACCGCGGAACCTGTATTGGGTGTTATATGGGATGGGGCCGGGTACGGAGATGATAAACAAATATGGGGCGGTGAGTTTTTCGTGTACGATAATAATGATATGCAACGGCTGGTTCAGTTGGATTATTTCCCCCAACTGCTGGGTGATAAAATGAACAGGGAACCCCGCTTGTCTGCACTGAGTCTCTTAAAATTCTTTCCAGCAAAACAAGCTATCCTGGAGCCCCACTTTTCATCACAGGAATGGCAGTACTACCAGCAGTTGATTAATCAGCCCGCCGAATTACTTACCAGCAGCATAGGAAGATTGCTGGATGGCATTGCTTCTCTTTTAGGTATCTGCCATATCAATACGTATGAAGGAGAAGCAGCCATGAGACTGGAAGCAATAGCGGGAAATTATACGCATGAGATCAACAAGTACTACCCTGTTCCGCTGAAAAATAACCGTCTTGACTTTTCATTACTGTTGCAGGATCTGTTAAATGACATAGATAAAGAAGAAACACCCGGTCTGATAGCCAAAAGAGTATTTTATTCATTAGCCATGACTGTGGAGCAGGTAAGTAATTATTTCAATATCGGGCGAATTGCATTCAGCGGCGGGGTATTTCAGAATGCTTTATTGACTGATATGATGATTGAGT
This sequence comes from Bacteroidota bacterium, assembly GCA_030706685.1. Lineage (GTDB taxonomy): Bacteria > Bacteroidota > Bacteroidia > Chitinophagales > Chitinophagaceae > VBAT01. The sequence goes on along the minus strand of JAUZOA010000026.1, from coordinate 17,524 downwards.
TGCTTGCCAATAAAAAACAATTATACTGGCACCGGCAACTGAGTCCTAATGATGAATGTATCGGGTTCGGGCAGTTGGCCTGCTATCACTCAATACATAAAAATAACATAGTTGCAATACAGGAAGCTGAATCGATACAATAAGCCGGCCAAATGATAACCTATAAATTGAAAATATGTGTTTAGCTATTCCCGGTAAAATATTGTCCATCAGTGATACGGTTGATGAAACTTTCAAAACAGGAAAGGTTTCTTTCGGCGGTATTACCAACGATGTGAACCTGTGCATGGTGCCGGATGCAGTGATTAATGATTATGTTTTAGTGCATGTAGGCGTAGCTATCAGCAGGATAGATGAAGAAGAAGCGAAAATAACCTTTGAATACCTGAAACAGATCGGGGAAACGAACGAACTGGAAAACAAATGAAATATTTATCGGAATACAGGGACGCGGAACAAGCCAGGCTTTATTTTAATGAGATCCGCAGGGTGACAACAAAGCCATGGACGCTGATGGAAATATGCGGCGGGCAAACTCACAGCCTTGTAAGAAATGGCATCCTTGACCTGCTGCCCAAATATATCACCATGGTGCATGGCCCCGGTTGCCCGGTATGTGTTACCAGTGTAAGTGTGATAGATGAAGCTATTTATCTTGCCCAGCAGGATAATGTCATACTATGTTCTTTCGGCGATATGCTGCGGGTGCCCGGCTCCGGTAAAAGCCTGCTTGAAATAAAAGTAAAAGGCGCTGATGTAAGGATTTTGTATTCCCCTCTCGAAGCCGTCCAGATTGCACGGGAAAACCCGGGCAAAGAAGTTGTCTTTTTTGCCGTGGGCTTTGAAACTACAGCGCCTGCCAATGCCCTGAGTGTAATACAAGCCCATAAACTCGGCATTAATAATTACAGTATTCTTGCATCACATGTAACGGTGCCTCCTGCTATGGAAGCGTTGTTAAGTGACAAAGAAAATAAAATTGACGCATTCCTTGCAGCGGGTCATGTATGCACCATTATGGGCACAGAAGAATATTACCCGATCGCTGCGAAATATAAAGTACCGGTGGTGGTAACAGGGTTTGAACCATTAGATTTATTACAGGGAATATTAATGACCATCCTTCAATTGGAAAAAGGAGAATACAAAGTAGAGAACCAGTATGCAAGATCGGTACTGCGGGAAGGCAATAAACCGGCAAAAGATTCCATACAGGAAGTGTTCACCATAACCGACCGCACATGGCGGGGCATTGGCCTGATTTCATCAAGCGGTTATGAAGTAAATGACAACTACAAAAAATATAATGCAAGGGTAAAGTTCAGCCTCGCCATGCCATTTGCAGAAGAAAACAATGATTGTATCAGCGGTGATATCATGAAAGGGTTAAAAAAACCGCTTCAATGTCCCAACTTCGGAGGACGTTGCAAACCGGAACACCCGGTAGGCGCTCCCATGGTGAGCAGTGAAGGAGCTTGCGCCGCTTATTATCATTATTCCGGCGCCGTGGAACTCAACCCAACCATTTGAGACAATGAAGACAGAATGCGCGATACCAAAGTTTGATTTTGATGTAATAACATTAGGCCACGGAAGCGGGGGTTTGCTGACTCATCGTTTATTGCAAAGCGGCGTATTCGATATTCTAAAAAATGATTGGCTGGATCAGCAACACGACGGAGCCTCTTTTTCCTTAACAGGCAATGTTGCATTTAGTACCGATAGCTATGTGGTAAGCCCTGTCTTCTTTCCTGGCGGCAATATTGGCGACCTGGCTGTCAATGGTACTGTAAATGATCTCGCCATGTGCGGCGCCTGTGCCAAATATTTATCATTAGCATTTATACTGGAAGAAGGCTTAAGAATGGAAGAGTTTGGAGAAATATTGGTTAGCATAAAAGAAGCAGCGGCAAAAGCCAATATCCATATTGTTACAGGAGACACCAAAGTAGTGGAAAAAGGGAAAGGTGATAAAATATTTATCAATACTTCCGGGATCGGGCTGATTCATTCTTCGGCAAATATTCATCATAATAATATAGCGCCGGGCGACAAGATTATCATCAGCGGAAAACTCGCTACTCACGGTATTGCTATCATGAGTCTGCGAAAGGGACTTAGCTTCGATACCTCTGTCAAAAGTGATACGGCAGCGCTGCATTTTACGGTAATGAAGCTCTTAGATCAATTTGGAAGCGATATTAAATTTCTTCGCGATCCCACAAGAGGAGGACTCGCTTCCGTATTAAATGAAGTTTGCGGTCTTACCCGTCTTGGCTACGAGCTAAACCAGGCTGATCTTCCCATCGATATACAGGTAGAAGGCGCCTGTGAAATGCTGGGACTGGACCCCCTTTATATTGCCAACGAAGGCCTGTTTGTTGCCATTGTCAAAAAAGAAACCGCCAACAATTTCCTGGCTGAACTAAGAAAAGATGAAAATGGCTTCGACGCATCCATGATTGGTGAAGTAACCACTGATCATCCTGGGAAAGTGATCCTGAAGAGTACCATCGGGGGAAAACGTGTAGTGAATTATTTACCCGGAGAACAATTGCCGAGGATTTGCTGACCGACAACAGTAATAAAACCCTTTTCACTCATTATTCATAGCCCGGTATTTTGGGGCGACATCCCAATAATAGCCCTGAACCGTTTGAAGAAATAATAAGGATCGTCAAAACCCGTGCTAAACGCGATATCCTTAATGGACCGGTTGGTAAAATCCAACGGTGGGCAGGTAGAATTTCCAGAAATCAAGTTTCAGGACGGATGAGTGGTAAGACCCCTGTCCTCCTGAAGGGGGAACAAAACAGTTAATATATCTTTGCTGTAATTTTATACCCTACTTTGATAAGATTATATGCAACATACCCGAAGAGTTTTTATAAACTACCTGTTAAGTTTGACCGCTATAGGAGCTATTGCACCCGATTCGATAACGCAAATCTTTCCCGGAAATAAAATAAAGGCTTTGGCCTTTGACGCTTTCCCTATTTTCGACCCAAGACCCATTTTGGCGTTAGCAGAAGAATTGTTCCCCGGTAAAGGCCAGGAATTAAGTAATTTATGGAGAATAAGGCAATTCGAATATCAATGGTTGCGCACCTTATCTGATAAATACCAGGATTTTTGGACGGTGACACAAGATGCTCTGATCTTCGCAGCTAAAAGCGTGAAGGTTAATCTTACGGAGGAAAAGCGCATGAAGTTAATGGATGCCTATTTAAATTTGAAGACCTGGCCAGATGTATTACCTGCCTTACAATCACTTAAAGACACGGGTATAAAATTAGTTTTCCTGTCCAATATGACGGAAAAAATGCTGCGGCAGAATATAAAAGTCAATGGTCTTGCTGATATGTTTTATGATGTATTTAGCACAGATATTAACCATAGCTACAAACCAAGTCCAAAGGCATACCAGATTGCCATAGACAGACTCAAACTAAAAAAATCTGAAATAGGCTTTGTTGCATTTGCGGGTTGGGATGCCTCAGGCGCAAAATCATTTGGTTATCCTACGTATTGGATTAACCGCCAGGATCAGCCAAACGAAGAATTAGGAGTTTCTCCTGACTGGACAGGGAATAGCCTGAATGATTTAGTGAATTATCTTGCTAAGTAACAATAGCAGAAGTCATTACTATTAGCCAACCTTTGAAATTATTTGCAGGCTGTACCCGGTTCTGCTTATTTCAACATCACTTCCACATCTTTACTCCTTTCTTCAGGCAAAACTTTCAATAGTATGATCTTACCCTCTTTCAATTCAGCCTCTATGGTTGTATTATAAGGAGCATGTAATTTAAAATGAACGTCAATATTTTTCGGCCAGGCAGGAAATAGCAGAATTCTTCTATCATCTGTTTGCAATAACATTTCCTGCAAACCGATCATGGCGCTGCCACCCCAGTTATGATCAGGCACCCAATCAAAACCGGGACCCCAGAACGCGGGAAACCTTCTTCCCGAGTTTGCCAGTTTCAGCGAGGTCAGCCGCCATGCTTCATCGCTTAGGCCAAGTCGTGCCGCCCAGATATTATCCTGTTTCCAGCCAATATAATTTCTGAATTTTATGGCATTGGTGTCATAGCTCCATGTATTGATAGCTGTATCCAATCCTGGTTTACCCGCTCCATATATTCCCCAGGGAAATACGGGGTACAATTGCGTCGGCTCTTCATTATTAATTCTCTCCCATAATTTTGCGGGCGCAATCATCACATGCCCGCTGAAACTTGTATAATTCAGGCCGGGTATGCGTTTTTCAAAATCACTCCATTTTTTTCTTCGTCCCTCGTCGAGATACTCTGTTGGTAAGTCAAGTAATTTTTTGGTAATAGTTTGTAAAGCGGCAATAGTAGAAGTAGAATTATAGGCCATCTTGTAAGTCTCAGCACCGGCACCGGGATACAAGATTAATTTTCCATTTTCATCCAGGGGCTTAATGCCTCTCTTTTTTGCGAGGTATTGGTAATGCTCGTCAAAGAATTGCAGGCAGCTTTCAATAAATGGCACCCGCTCATGAATATCCCTGCCGGTATATCGTTGTTCATCCAGCATCATCTGGCAAAACTCCAGTACGGTATCCCATAAATATTCGAGCCATGCATTGTATTCAACACCTTTATCAAAATTATCCGGGCGGTTTTGTCCATACTCCGCGTAATCCGGCAAACCATAGTTTTCCATTTGCTCTGTAAAGCAGGCTCCGCCGTGATTCCAGTACACTTTACTCCGCAATTCGGCGTTTTTTAGTATTCTCAGGTAAAAACCGAATTGCGCCTGCAGTATATCCCAGTCGCCGTTTTTGATCATGGGATAATAAACCAGCCGCTGGTTTTGCATAGTATGAAGACCGCCACCCCAGTTGCGGTAATCGGGAGTAAGTTTATTGGAAGTATCCGTAAAAACAGGATCCACGGTCAATAAACCTCCATTAAATTTTGTCGGCCATATTCCGAGTGCGTTGCATGCCAGCATATACCGGAACAACTGGTAATTCCTGCCAGCTTCCCAGGCTTTGGCTGATGGATGGGTCTTATCTATGAATATAAAACTGCGATCCCAGAAATCATGCCACCACTGTTGCGATCTTGCAAAGGCTGTTTTACTATCCATCCTGGACAGCACTTTAATGGAATCCAATGATCGCTTCCATATTCCAATATCCTCCTGCTGTTCTGTATAGAGGTACAGGCTTAAGGAATGTTGTCGCGCAGGGGCATTGCTTTTTAATTTCCATCCTTTATAATCGGTATTTACAGATATGCCCGTATAAGTACCTGCCCCGGAAAAATTCTTTCCGCTGAATGAGCCGCCGAATGTGAGATACTTAAGCGGGTTGTACAATTGCTCTTTCACCGCGTCCATCGACTGCTGGGCAACGGTAACATCAAAAATGGTTTCAGCCATATTGTGATGATAAAACAGTACCTCATTACCATTAAAATCAATGCTGTCTTTTTTATAAACGTTGTTCTTTGGAGCGGCCCATTTCCAGGAGTTGGCAAAGTTTTCCCTTGCTTTGATGATCCTGTCCTGGTAACGCCAGCTTTCATAAGCAGCTTCTACGGTTATTTTTTTGGCTGCATTTACATCAACATGCACAACAGGGCTGAATACTTCGGCCCATATTTTTACGGTTGCTTTTACTCCGTTATTTTCGCCCTCAACCGTTACAAATCCTTCATGCAAATGCAGCTCCTGTTTAAAAGCTTTTCCATCAAAGGGATTGGGGAATAATTTTACTCTTATCCTGCCTGCTTTCATCAATGCATTGTCTTCATTGAAGCTTCCGCTACGGGCGACATAAATAAGCAGGTCGCCGTTTTCCACCCATATATTCATGCCAATATCTCCACCGCCACAGGGCATGGACTCGGAAGAGTTTTTACTTTGGCTGGTCCATACAATATCATAGGCAGCCTCGTTTACCTGCGCATATAATCGTACACAGGCAAAAAATCCGATAAGACAGTATACTAATTTATTTTTCATATCCTTATTTATCGCCGGTGGTTAAATTGATTCTTCTTACCGATCCGGCTAACAGGCAGCACGATCGAATGCGGCTTTTCTCCCTTCCCGAAAAGTGCCAAAATAGAACATTATCCATAGATTATTTGTTTTTTGAACCATGAAGGCTGGTCATAACAAAGAGCCTGGATAAGTATAATGGCAATCCGGGATGAAAAACCCATGAAGCAGAAGCTGGTGAATCCTGGCGCCCGGTGCGTTCGACATACCAAAACTATATTTTCATTGAGGCTTGCCTGGTACAAACCCGGGCTTAGTGTAACAGGATAAACGGGGTTTTGTAAATTTGAAGTCGCGCAAAATTTATCAAATGACTCCTTCATCCGACATATTCAAACAAATCAACTTCTTTTCAGAACCTGAACTACGGGAAGAGATATTGCAGCATTGTGAGCTGCAAGTATTCGAAAAAGGCGATACCATTGTAAGAGAAGGCGAATTTGTAAAAGTGGTACCGATTGTTGTATCAGGCTCACTCCGGGTTTACCAGACAAAAGAAGACAGGGAAATATTGCTGTATTATGTCGAGCCTTCTCAAACCTGCATGATGTCTCTATCAGCTTGTTTTTTTAATAACCAAAGCCCTTCGCAGGCCGTGGCCAGGGAACAAACCGAGGCCTTGACGGTACCGACAAGATTTGTAACCCAATGGCAAAAAGAATATTCATCCTGGAACAATTTTGTTATCCGGACTTTCAGGAACAGGTACGATGAGCTTTTAAATACATTTGAAAGTGTAGCTTTTGACCATATTGACAAAAGAGTTTTATCCTACCTCCAATCCCGGATTTCAAAACAACCCGGCAAAGAAATCGAAATATCACACCAGGAACTGGCCAACGAATTAGGCACTACCCGGGTAGTCATTTCAAGGATTCTCAAACAATTTGAGATGGACAAGATTGTAGAACTTCACCGCGGTTCCATCAAAATCATTTAATTTTTTCTCCTATGTATCTTTTGATACCGTTTTGAACACGGTACCCGGGCTTTTTTTGCAGTGTCACTTAAAAATAAAGTAAAATGAGTTCAAAAAATCTGATTGCGGAACTGGAACACGAATTAGTTTCAACCGCAAAACTGCTCGACAGGGTTCCTGCCGATAAATTAAACTGGCAACCTCATCCCAAGGCCATGACCTTAGGTCAATTAGCCCATCACGTCGCGACTATACCGGGTCGCTATTTAACCTTCGCCAGCGAAGGAAACACAAGCCTTGAAATCTTAACACAGCATCCTTCGCCCAAAGACAAAGATGAAATTTCAGACAGTTTCAAAACCAGTTGCACCCAGGCAAAAGAACTATTGAAGAATACCGGTGAAAACTGGGAAAATAAGTCATGGAACTTAACTAAAAACGGTTCGGTTATTTTCACATTGCCCATCCCGTTATTTACCCGGTTGCTGGTGTTTAATCATTTGTTTCACCACCGGGGGCAATTATCTACGTATTTAAGAACGCTGAATATTCCTTTGCCTTCTATTTATGGGCCATCGGCTGATGAAAATCCATTTGCTTAGCCTGTAACAAATTTGAAAATCTACCTGCTATATGCGCCGGTATTTATAGTGCTCGTTTGGCTCTATCTTGCCTATAACGGGTTTAAGGGCGCCAAAAAAATCCGGGACGCTCCTGGTATGAACAGAGACCTGGAAAATTCAGGGATAAAATATGGTCTGTTACCCTTCTTATCTTCATCATTATAACTGTAATCGTTGGTATACTTACCGCTAAAAAAAATTAATCTCCTTATCGCTACTCTTTATCTTTACGAAAAAATTACCGGGAAAAATGAGTATGCAAATTCTTCCTCCTCCTTCAAGCGGGTTGGCTACGACCATACAGGGCGTTTGGTGGTTGCAGTCCCGTGAAGATTGGACAAAAGACGGGCAGCAAAGGATTGATCCTGTATTAGGCGCTGACCCGGTTGGCATCCTCTCTTACGCGGTCACCCATTTTGCCGCGCAGTTTATGAAGCGCGAGAGGTCTCCGGACAATCTCCTCAGTCAACCATCCTATTCCGGTCAGAATAATACAGTCGCTGTCGGAGGCTATGATGCTTATTTCGGAACTTATGAAGTGAATGAACAAACGGGTAAAGTAGCACATACACTCATTGGCTCAATCAATCCTTCCAATATCGGGATAACCGTTTCGCGCGATCTCCGGGTCAATGATGATAAATTAATCATCCAGTTGGAGACCACAACGACCGGGGGTGAACCGATTACCCGCACTTTAACCTGGAAACGCGTTAGTTAGAAATCTTATTCCCGAAGCCATACGACATTGCCCGGAGTTTTTTTGATGCAGGCTATTGCAAATGAGCAATTACCATAATACAGGCAGGAATTATCTTTACACATTTACTATGACAAATTATTTTATTGTACCCGGGCTTGGAAATTCAGGGGAAGAACATTGGCAAACATTTTTTGAAAAATCAGGCGACAATTTCCAGCGCATTAATCAACAGGAATGGGATGCCCCCCATTGTAAAGACTGGATTGAAACTATTGACAAAACAATCTCTGCTTATGATCCTTCTACTGTTATTTTAATTGGGCATAGTTTGGGCTGCGCCGCCATTGCGCACTGGGCCACACAGTACAACAAAAAAATCAAAGGCGCTTTACTCGTTGCCCCTAGCGACCTTGAGGCGCCGCAATACACATTTCCTGCAAAAGGTTTTGACCCGATGCCAAAAGAGAAAATTAATTTCCCGACCATCGTTGTGGCCAGTTCAGATGATCCCTGGGTTTCCCTGGACCGGGCAAAGTTTTTTGCCAAAAACTGGGGCAGTGAATTCATAAACATTGGTAATGCAGGGCATATCAACGTTTCATCCGGACATAAGCAATGGGATGAAGGCTTCGCCATTCTAAAAACACTCGGTTGACAGGGAGCGCTGCTGCCACTGGCGCAAACGTTAGCGCAATTTGGGATAACAGCCACTCCGTAGAAATTACACTACTGGTAAACTGGTTTAAACGGAAGTTTCATAAATTTGAAAATGAGGTATGACCTTAAGCCAGTAATAAAATTAACAGTATGAAAAAAGCAGTATTGGTAGCATTCGACAACTTTACAGATATTGATATTTTTTTGGCCTGGGATCTTCTCAACCGGGTAAGAAGAAGGGACAATGAATTTGTGGTCAAAATCGTAGGAACAGACACCTCGCATAAATCTAATTGCGGAATTGACCTGGCCACTCATGGGTTCATAGAAGAATGTAATGACGCCGATCTTGTATTTTTTGGCAGCGGGGTTGGAGTAAGAACCGTGATTAAAGACAGCGCCTACCTGGACCGGTTCAAATTAAACCCGGACAAACAAATTATTTGTTCTATGTGCTCAGGGGCATTAATCATTGCGGCTCTTGGACATCTGAAAGGGCTTTCTGCGACAACTTATCCAACCGTATTCGAACTGCTGAGAAGTTATGGAGTTGAAGTTTTGGAAGACAAACATTTGGTGACCCATGGCAATATCGGAACAGCAGCAGGTTGTTTGGCAGCAGTCGACCTGATGGGCTGGGCAATAGAAAAGTTATACAACGAAAAAATAAGAGAAGATGTTATCGCGTCTGTTTTGCCGGTCGGGCAAGGACAGGCCTGTCTTTATTAACTGTGAAAGAAAGGCTGAGATAATATTGTTGAGTGATCAGCAATAGATGAGGCTGCGACAAAATGAAATTTTCCACCAGGGTATTTAAGATCGGGAAAAATAACCTGGTAAGCAATTTCCATGGCAACAAAAAAGAAACTATCAGACACCGAACAAGTCACGGCGCATATTCAAAAATTGGAGCCCGGTCTTCGTAAAATAATCGAAACGCTTCGACAAATCATTTTAAGCACCGACAAAGAGATCGGGGAAAGGATAAAATGGAACAACCCAAGCTTTTATTATACCGGGGAAATGAAACCTTTCGATCCAAAGGAATACAAACGGGAAATCATCGTCTTCAATCTTTTCAAAGGCAGGATCATGCTTGTTTTTCCCAGCGGGGCCAAAGTAAAAGATAAATCGGGGTTGCTCCAGGGCGATTATAAAGATGGCCGCAGGATTACCATCCTTAAGGATATGGAAGATGTGCAATCCAAAATAAAAGCGTTGCAAAAAGTAATAAAGGAATGGCTTACATTGGTGGACAAATAGTTCATGCGGCCAATAAGCCACGAGGGTAATGGCCATCAATTCCTGCCGGCATGAGAGTTTCCACGGCAATTACAAACAAGTTGAATCAAAACAAAACCCGGAGTACAAACAGATGGTGATTCAAAGCCGATCCTGCGAATTCACTCCGTTGGCGCAGGTATCCAATAGTTTCCCGATACTATAAGCAAGGCAATCATTTTAATACTGTTATCATAATAATCAAATTGGTCCAGGTCAAAACTGGCAATATAGTCCCACAATTTATTCACCCAGGCCTGGTTGGCTGAATCAACCATGGCGGCAACGGCAAATGAAGCGATAAAGCTCATGGCTTCAAAATTCCTGCTCTTGATGTCATCGCCGGCCAAAGTATATCCCGCTGAGATATTATCAGGATTATTTTGGGTAGTTTCCCTGATCCAATTATTTATTTTTCCGACTACTTCTTTTGCCCGTTTGTCTCCATAAACGATATAGTCAGTAGCGATCCGCCAGGGTACACGACAGGCATTATAATTATAGTATCCGTCATATTTAGATTCCAGGTAGTGGGGACCCGAAGGAACGGGTACCGAATTTATATGCCGGATAAAATCCGGGAAAAGACCCGCCCCGGCGCTGTATCTATTTTGCAGCAGGCTGAAAAGCTTATAGTTCGCGTCAATCACTTTATCCCAGGATTTATCGCCGGTCGCATTCCTGAAGACTTTAAAATGGGCTGGCATAAAATCCGAGGACCGCATATCAAAATAATCCTTGCTATCTGGTTTTACAGCATTGCTTAATAAAACAGAAAAAGTTTTCTGATTTATTTCCTGTTGCAGGATAGCTGAGATAATGGACCGGGCTTCTTCCCGGTAATTGATGCTGCCCTTACTCCCCCATTGAGCATCTGCAAGCAAAAGAGAATAGGCAATATCGATATCTCCGTCAGAAGCAGAACTTCCGTCAACATCTTTGAAGTTTCGGGCCTGGGCCCAGGCCATCAGGAACGGGCTGTTTTTGCTCGGGTGTGATTTAGTATAATGAAAGAGACCATTAAAGATCCTTTGTGATGCCGTATCATACCCCGCCATTAAAACAACTATCATCATTCCATAACCCTGTCCTTCAGAAACGCATTTCTTATTTCCCGCCGGTTTTTCAAACCATATATAATATTGCCCTTCCCCTGCATCATCGTTAATATATCGTTCTTTCCAGCTATTGTAAAAAGAACGGACACTATCATCTAATTGCTTCCGGGAAATGTGATCAGGCGTAATGACGCCATCATTATATTTTACATGTTGCGGGAATGGTCTTAGTGTTGCCTGGGCAAATAATAATTCACCAGCGAGGATGAAGGAGATCAAAAAAAAGGGCACTCGAATAATCTTATTCATTTTATTGATTCGGCTAACTACAAATTACTGATTATATAAAAAGTTTCCTGTTAAAATGTATTCGGCCAATAAAAAACTTAGTTTACGATTAAGTCCTGCTGAAACTTCAGCCTTGGGAATGTGACCGTTCATATCCTGTTCACTGTTCTGTCCGGATATGACGCCTCATTGTCCTTTTCCCGGCTATTACTCTTCCTATCTTTAAAACTTTATACCCGGCATATTAAGACAAGCGTTAGAGCTCCGTTGTTCATTGAGGTTCCCGGGGCCCTGCCTGATCCAAAAATGTATCGCGGCGGAGAAATACAACCGCTGGTATAAAAAAAGAAGTCTTTGCGCGTATCATCATTACATTGCCATTAAAAATGTTAACCGGGAAAGATGATAGCGGGACAGCCGGGTCAAAAAAAACGATGCTGCCTTCCCGCAGGCTATTTATCATTTACCTGGATACATTCCTGCTCATCACGTTACTTTTACTTTTATCGCCGAGAATGACGGGGCTGCCATGGCATGAATGCCTGGGAATTATTTTTCTCCTTCCTGTTTTATTGCATCTCTTACTGGCATGGCCCTGGATCCGGAAATCCACGAGGAGCATTTTTAATAAAGCGCGCCGGCGCACGCGGTTCAATTACTTTCTGAATGCCACCCTGTTCACGTTGGTAATTATCGAGATAGTTTCCGGTCTCGCCATTTCACAAGTCGCTCTCCCTTTTACCGGAGTAAAAACAATTGATGACAGATCCTGGCGCGCCCTGCATAATCAAACATTAAACTGGACGGTACTTTTTGCCGGTCTTCATATCGCGGTAAACTGGGAATGGATAGTTGCAGCTTTCCGGAAAAGATTTCCCGGGGGGAATAAAAGCACCAAAAAACGAATTCAAATTGCACCAAAACTCCTGGTCGCCTTATCACGGACCGCTATTATTTTATTGGCCGCAGGTATTATTGCATTTGCACTATACGGCATCCTTGGGGAGCCTTCTCTTAGCCGCTTGTACTCCCAGGATGAGGTTGCGCGCTTCAGGCCGGGTATCGGCCATGGTATCGGGCAGTTTGCAGGAGAATCTTTATTGATTGCCATAGTTGCTTATATAGCCCGGCGATGGCTACGGGTCGGTCTCTGAAATCCTGTCCTTTTATGACCCCTCCTTGTCCTTTATCCTTTTTTAACTCTTTATAACTTTGATATCATTATGAAGAAGATCGCCTTTATTATTCCGCCTTCGGTTGAACTCCTGGACCTTGCGGGGCCGGTGCAGGTCTTTACCGAAGCGCAATTTCATGGATTCGAAATTACTATTGAATTCTATTCATTTCATTCAACGACAGTAAGCGCCGCCGGTTTGCCATTTGGCAAGATAGAAAACTACAGGCAAGCAGTACTCAAAGAAGGGGATTTCCTGTTTATCCCGGGCGTAAATTTTGAAAGCCTGGAAAAGCATTTGAAGACGGAAAAAGCTTTTTTTGAATGGCTGGCCGGTTGTTCTGAAAATAACATCACCATCTGTTCCGTGTGTAATGCCGCTTTTGTGCTCGGCGCGGCCGGCCTGTTGGATAATAAAGAATGTACGACTCATTGGCGGAGAGCAGGATTATTGCAGGCACGGTTTCCCAAAACAAAAGTGCTTACCGATGTTTTGTATGTAAAGAGCGGCAACATCTATACCAGCGCAGGTATCAGCGCAGGTATTGACCTCGCTTTATCTATCCTTGAAGAATGGAAAGACCCCCTGTTCGTGCATAAAGTAGCGCGTGGTCTTGTAGTGTATCACCGGAGAAGCCATCAACATACCCAGCAAAGTATTTACCTGGATTACCGGAATCATGTAAATCCAAAGATCCACCAGGTGCAGGATTTTATGATTGAACATATTTCCAGTGAAATTTCATTGGAAATACTGGCGGCCCGCGTTAATATGAGTCCAAGGAACCTTAGCCGGGTTTTCAAAGAAACCACCGGGATTACAACTGTAGATTATCTTACTAAATTGCGGTTGGAGAAAGCAACGACGCTGAAAAATAATCCCGATTATACGCTCAGTTATATAGCCTCTGAATGTGGCTTTCACTCAGCCAGGCAGTTACAAAGAATACTGAAAGAAGGAAGCAGTATCGAAAAGTAGGAATAGGAAAGCACGCTTTCCGGCATCTGTTCCCCGGAAGAAAAAGAGATCATTGTTTATACTCCCATAGTCGCCCAGGCACGCAAGCCGGCTATATCCTTAAACAAAATGGATGTACCAAAATAACTAACCTAACAGGTGGCATGAAGGTAATGGATGACAGTTCCTGCAAAAAAATAAACAGCCCGCCGCAATTGACAAGTTTGAATACCCGGAATTTGCATTTTATTGATCCATTTTTTATCCTGTTAACTGTCATTCTTTTTCTTATGACCAGCAGGAAATCCGACCACCGCACCATTTCTTATCTTAAAAAAACACCTGCAAATCAGGACATTAAATTAGAACGCGCTGACAAGGGATTCAATACCAGGTTTTACTGTAATGATGGAAGATTTTACTATAAGGGTCAACAATTGACAACCTTTACAGCTATTTGCGCTGCAAACAGCAATTTGGGTAGGGGGGTCAGTTTCAATACTCATATGGCCACGGAGAACCACAGAGTTAAAGAGTGTCACAGAGAAATCACCTTGTTTACTCTGTGGTTCTCTGTTTCTCTGTGGTTCTCCGTGGCCATATTTTAAATTGACCTACTACCGCAATTTGCAAAGGTGGTCAACCCTCAAGCAGCCCCTCCCTGTTTTACCTTGTCTTGACAAAGGCAACGATTCATCTCAAATTGCCCGATATAACTCCGGCCGATCTAAATTACCAGAAGGGAAAAGTTCTATTCTATTCAGTCATTATTCCATATTTCAATTCTTAGTTATTTATATTTGAAACCGATGCGCCTGACCAGGATACCTTTATTGCTGCTTATCGCCTGTTGGAGCTGTTTGATTTCAGCCGGTCAGAACAAGCATTTCCAATTCTCCCATCTTGATATTTCCCGCGGACTATCGAATAACCAGGTGACCAGTTTTTTTAAAGACCCAAAAGGTTTTCTGTGGATCGGTACCATGTCGGGCCTGAACCGCTATGATGGATATCAATTCAGGGTATTTAAACACAACCTGAGAGATACCACTACTTTGTCGGATGATTATATCAACCGTATCCTGGAAGGACCCGGCGGAAAGATATGGGTAGAAACCCGCAATGGTTTTAATATTTATGATCCGGCCACTGAAAAGTTTGAACGCAATGTAAACAGTCAATTGAAAAACCTCGGGCTTCCGCAGGCGCCCATTACCGGGATTATTAAAGATAAAGAGGGCAATTTCCTTTTTATGATGAACCAGCGTGCAATTTATAAATATGATGCCGTCACTCAAAAGACTTTTCCTTTATTCAGTGTCTCATCCGGGGGTAATACGCTGGCTGCTTTTGCTGCAGACGATAAACAACAATGCTGGCTGATCTATAATAATGGCCTTGTTGAAAAAATGGATGAAAGATCAGGCAAAATAGCTGATAGCACCGACATACCCGCAAAGGTGTATGGCAGAGGCTTTATCAATTATACCTTATTTATTGATAATGAAAATGAGTTATGGATCTCTGCTCCCGGCGCAGACCCCAAAGGCATTGTCCGGTTCAATCCTCAAACAGGCGGGTATACCCATTTTGAAAAAGACAGGGGCGATGCCCGGCTGAATACCAACCTGATTGTAAGTGTACAGCAAGACAATGACGGCGACATCTGGATCTGTACGGATCATGGCGGCATTAATGTCTATAATAAAAAAAGCAACACAATTCAGTACCTCCTTAATAATATTGATGATGATAAAAGCTTAAGCCAAAACAGCATCACAGCCGCCTATAAAGATGATGCCGGTATCATCTGGCTGGGAACTTTCAAGAAAGGCATTAATTATTACCATGAAAATATTATCAAGTTCCCCGTTTATCGCCACCAGCCTTCCGATCCCGCCAGCCTTGAATTTGATGATGTGAACCGCTTTGTAGAAGATGCATCCGGCAATATCTGGATCGGCACTAACGGCGGGGGGCTCATTTATTTCGACAGGGTCAATAACCGGTTCAAACAATACCTGCATGACCCCGCCAATTCAAACAGCGTTAGTAATAACGTTATTGTAAGTCTTTGGATAGATCATGAACAAAATCTCTGGATAGGAAGTTATTTTGGCGGGCTGGACTGTTTTAAGAATGGAAAATTTACTCATTACCGCCACGATCCGGCCAACCCTAACAGTCTTTCCGATGATCGCGTATGGGAAATCTTTGAAGATTCGAAAAGAAACTTATGGGTCGGTACCTTAAATGGAGGGATCGAACGATTTGACCGCAAGGAAAATATTTTTTATCACCATAATACAAGTCTGCCCAATTCCATTCACTCCAATTATATTGCCGCTATCCTCGAGGATAAAGAAGGCAATTTATGGGTGGGGACCGACAATGGCATTGATGTATTGGATAATAAAACAGGGAACATTACCCGTTATGTAAATTATACCAATGACCCTAACGGGCTCAGTAATAATAATATCATCAGCCTCCTGGAAGATAGCAGGGGCCTGGTCTGGGCCGGTACAAGAGACGGGTTGAATGTTTTTGATAAGCGACAGCATAGCTTCCGTGCATTCCGGACAGAAAATGGTCTCCCGGGCAATACGATCCTGAATATCCTGGAAGATAATAAACATACGTTATGGATCAGTACTACAAATGGCGTCAGTAATATCAGGGTGGATACAAGCAAAAATGGCGGCGACACGGTAAGTATCTCCTGTATCAACTACGATGAACTGGATGGGCTGCAGGGAACAGAATTCAATGAAAATGCAGCCCTGAAAACCTCGAAAGGTGAAATTATTTTTGGCGGGGCCAATGGTTTTAATCTTTTTCATCCCGATCATATTGCCATAGACAAATCGCTTCCCGATCTTTCGCTCACGGATCTCCAGATATTCAATAAAAGCGTAGGTATCGGGGAAAAGATCGACGGAAGGATCGTTTTGCCGCAGTCTATATCCAATACTTCTTCCATCACACTCCGGTACAATGAAAATATCCTCGCCATTGAATTTACAGCCCTGAATTTTTCCAACCCGGAAAAAATTAAATATGCCTACCGGCTCGAAGGGTTCAATAAGGATTGGGTAGTGACCGATGGAAAAATGCGGAAAGCCATTTATACCAACCTTGATCCGGGCACCTATACTTTCAGGCTGAAAGCTTCCACCGAAGACGGCAAATGGTCCGAAAAAGAGATCAACCTCCGGGTAAAGATACTTCCTCCTTTCTGGCGCACCCCGCTTGCATTCATGTTATATGCATTGGTGATCGCCTTAGCCTTATGGATAGGCAGAAAGATCATTGTGGAGCGGGCAAGAATGCGTTTTGAAGTAGAGCACCAGCGCAAAGAGGCGGAACGCATACAATCCCTCGACGCATTAAAAACAAAATTCTTTACCAATGTCAGCCATGAGTTCAGAACACCGCTGAGCCTGATCCTTTCACCTCTCGACAAGATGGTAAAAAAATCTTCCGACACGGAACAAAAAAAACAATTGCACCTGATCCAGCGAAATGCAAAAAGATTACTTAACCTCGTCAACCAACTGCTCGATTTCAGGAAAATGGAAGTGCAGGAATTCCCGGTACAGCTTTCCAGGGATGATATCGTGAAATTTGCAAAAGATATTATTCATTCCTTCTCGGATATTTCAGAAAAAAAAGATATCGAACTGACTTTCCGGTCAAACACGGAAAGTCTTCTGACCTGCTTTGATAAAGACAAACTGGAAAAAATCCTTTTTAATCTTCTTTCCAATGCATTCAAATACACCCCTCAAAAAGGGAAAGTAGCTATAGAGATGTTCTAT
>JAUZOA010000025.1 GCA_030706685.1 Bacteroidota bacterium | reverse complement strand
TAGATTAGAAATTGACTTAAATCAATTTATTTCCTTGTGTCCAGACCCGATATATACCAGAAGCTTTTATGCTGTAACTAATTGACCGGGTGTTGTTATGCCGACGCGGGAGGCATGGCCACTACCTGCCGGGGAATGAAGGAAATTGATGTAGCGCCAGGGAAACGATGACTCGAAAGAAGCGCTTTTATGAAAAAAATATTCTGCGAAGCACCCTGTACCAGTACGGTTTACTATTTACAGGAAGATATCAAAAGTCAAAATTGTACGATTGGTTTAAACTTATCTGGCAGTGTCCATACGATTAAGTTCTGACTATTACGCATTAAGTAGGGAAAGAAATTTCTTACTCACTACTGACCACTCACCACTCATTTCCTTGCTCTCAGCATCTCTCTTTTTCCCCGGGGCCCCGGAATTTTTTCTACGCCAAAACCTGCAGCCTGCATGGCTCTTCGCACATCACCTTTGCTGCAATAGGTGACCAGTATCCCGCCAGGATACATCATGCTGTATAGTTTTTCAAAAACTTCCTTTGTCCATAATTCCGGTTGTGACGCGGGGGCGAACGCATCAAAATAAATAAGATTGAAACGTTGATCGGTTGAATAGCGGGGAAGGCCAACGTTTGATTTGTGAAGTGTAAAAAAAGGAGATATGCACACATCTTTACCCCATTCGCATTGATGTAGTTTTTCAAATACCATTTGATGATGGGACTTGTTGAGCTGTTCGCAGTAGTTCAGGGATTGAACTTCTTCTTTGCTGAGAGGGAATAATTCAAGGGCGGTATAGTGTACGGGATGTTTGAGTTTATCGGCTTCAATCAAAGTAAGTAATGCATTGAGGCCGGTGCCGAATCCCATTTCGAGGAGGTGTAGGGGGCCGGCCACTTCAGTTGGCATCGCTTGTTGAAAATTGATTTCAAGCGGCCCGACCCTTTGAACCAGCCTGAAGCATTTACCCAGACCCGCATCAATAAAAACATGCAGGGACTCCTGTATAGCTCCATGAATGGAACGATAGGTCACTTTCATTTCCGGGATGGCAATAGAATGCGAGCCGTCACTGGTGGTAATAATTTTTCTTTCCACTTGTCAAATTTCGGGGGAAGTATCCTTTTTTATTTTTAATTTTTCATCCAATAATTATTGGATTCTTATTTCGTATTCACCATGCAGTACGTTTCACATCTTTCCAGGGACAAGAAACTAAAGAAGTTGATTGAACAGCACGGCACTTTTACACTAAAAAAACAAAAGAATCTTTGCCTGTACCTATGCTATTCCATCATGAGCCAGCAGTTATCCACCAAAGTAGCAAAAGTGATCAGGCAGCGCTTCCTGGACCTCTGGAGTG
Organism: Bacteroidota bacterium; assembly: GCA_030706685.1. Lineage (GTDB taxonomy): Bacteria > Bacteroidota > Bacteroidia > Chitinophagales > Chitinophagaceae > VBAT01. The sequence goes on along the minus strand of JAUZOA010000025.1, from coordinate 57,524 downwards.
GCAAGGAACCCACACCCCAACAGATCGTGGATATGCCCTTTGAAAAGCTAAGGGGCATAGGTATGAGCAATGCCAAAGTGAGTTATGTGCAGAATGTGGCCCGGTTTGAAATAGAAAAAGGGATGGATCACAAAAAGTTGTCCAAACTGGGCAATGAAGAAGTGATAGAATACCTGACACAGATAAAAGGGGTAGGCCGGTGGACGACCGAGATGCTGCTGATGTTTGCCCTCTGCCGTGAAGATGTCTTTGCCCTTGATGATCTTGGTATCCAGAACGCCATGATCGGTTTATATAAAATTAATTCAAAAGATAAAAAGAAATTAAGGGAGGAACTGCTCCGGATATCCCGGAAATGGAGCCCTTATCGTACTTATGCCTGCATGTATATGTGGAGATCGAAGGATAATGCGCCGCTTAAACAAGACAAAAAGAAAACAAAATAACTACTACTCATATTTCTCCTTCCAGGCTTTAAAGTAGTCAAGAATTATTTTGTCAATATTATTTCTATAGGCGCCTTCCCAATACCATTGATTTTCTGAATAGTTTAAATCATCTTTTGCCCAATAAAGCAAAAAGAAATCATGATAATCTTCCCGATAATCTAATTCCTGGTAAATACCGTTAAGGATGTTCAGTGTGCTGAGCAGTTCTTTTTTATCATTGATCGCCCAAACGATCCACTTTTCATCTATGCTCTTATTAAGCGATTTCAATGCCAGTATTTCGTATGTTGATTCAACAGGTTTCACAAAAATTAAATAATGATTTTCTCCATTTTTCTCAACCAGCTGTCATCAATGGATGCTCCCAAACCTGCAACCTCCGGCACTCTCACCACCCCATTCTTTTCATATTTTATACCGCCTGTTACAGGATCTTCAATAAACATCAATGCTGTATCAAAATCATAGTGTTCGATCATCGGGCTGCAAAGAGAAAAATGGGCAAAGGCGGTCATGGCTAGTCTTGACTCCATAAAAGCGCCAATCTGTAAATGAATGTTGTTGGCTTCTGCCAGTTTCACCATCTTCAATGCTTTAAAAATGCCGCCTGATTTTCCAAGCTTGATATTAAAGTAGTCACAAGCTTTCAGGTTGATCAATCGTTCCGCGTCATGCTCATCACCACAGCTTTCATCACTCATAATGGGTATGGGGCTTGCCTGTCTTACTTTAGACAATTGCATAAAATCCCATCTCGGTATCGGCTCTTCACAATGCTGGATATCGAATTGGCCTAATGCCTGTAAAGTTTTGATAGCTTCGTCTGCATTCCAGCCCTGGTTGGCATCAATTCGCAAAGGAATGTCCCCGCCTACGGCTTCACGGATAGCTTTTATTCTCAATACATCTGTTTCACCATTATTACCGAGTTTTATTTTAATGGCCGGGTAACCTTCATTTTTTATTTTCACCGCATCAGCCGCCATCTTTTTTGGATCGCCAATGCTTACAGTATAATCGGTGATGATTGTTTTATCATTTTTTCCGCCTAAGAATTGGTACAGGGGAACATGCGCTTGTTGTGCAGCAATATCATAGAGCGCCATGTCAAATGCGCTTTTGATACTTGTATTTCCATAGATTAATTTATCCATCGCAATGATGCATTCCTCAATGGCCAAAGCATTTTTTCCTTTCAGCAGTTTGGAAAAATACTGGCCCACGGCGAAGCAGGTATCGATGCTCTCACCGTTGATAGGCATGTAGGGACTGCATTCACCAAAGCCTGTAATGCCCTCTTTGGTTAAAATTTTTACAAGTACGTTTTCCGCATTATCATCCCGGCCAAGAGAAGTGATAAAAGGTTCTACCAGGGGAATGGAAAGTTTATAAAGCTCGACCTGTGCGATAGTCAATGTTGGTAGGGACATGAGTGATATATATTACTAATGAAAAAGTATTCTTACCCCCGCATTGGCGGCTCCGCAAAACGGGGCATTTTCGTTGACAAAAAGATAGGGGCTTGGATAATCTGTCGTGGGTACCAGTGCCCGCCCCTCGAAATAAAGAAATATGTCGCCCCCAATTGGAAATTCAACGCCTAATCCAAGATCGAATGTAAGCCTTTTGAAATTCGCTTTGCCCGCCCGGACCGGAACAACATATATGCTGGTATCTACGGGTACCAGGTGAATATTTTCAACGGCTCCGAGCATCAAACCAAAACCTGCGTAGCTATAGATACTCCATTTTTTTTCAATATCAGGAGCGCCTTTCAGATATCGTTTCCACCCGATGGAGATATGTTTAAATTTCAACTGGGCGCTATTCGTGTAATTAACCTGTTGCGGAAGAATCGCCGGTGATTTTGCGGTAGCCAGCAGGTCATTATTGAATTTCCCGGGAGAATAATAAGATATCCAGGCATAAGCACCATCTTTCGGTGTAATATGAAAATTGAAATTGACAGTTTGCCCGATAGCCCAGTATCGTTGCCCCATTTTAAAACTGCGCAGCAGGCTTATGTCGGTAGCCAGGCTGAACTGCGGCTTTTGCGAATAACCGGTAATAAAAACAAACAGGGCTATAATGAAAGCAGGTATTTTCTTCGAGTAAAGCAATCCGGGAATTTAAAAACGAATTTATCTTTTTATTTGACAATCCCGTACATTTTTGATTGAGATACCAGGCCAATATAACGGGAATCCTCAGCTGCATGCCGATTATCGCCTAAAACAAAATAGAGCTTTTCTTTAATTATATTTTTTCCCGGCAAGATACCCGGGATGTTGTGGTAAAGCTTGAAATTAATGGAATCAACAAAAATAGCATCACCAGGCGATGGAATGCGTAATGGACCATAGTAATCGGCAGACCATGTTCCTGCAGCCGAAGCCCTGGCATAATCAGTATCATTCATATTAACAGGATAAACTTTTCTTTTTACAGCCAGGATAGCAGGTTTTCTTTGCTCATAGTCGAATACCTGTTCGCCGGTAAGGGATTCAGTATATACAAGAGTATCTCCGTTTTGTTTTATATCGGAGGAATAAGGATCCTGGTTTTGCTCAAATTCATCAATATGGACTTTTGAAAAAACTTCATAGTCCGTTTTTGCTTTTGGTGGCATTGGGATATGTCTTCCATTGATAAAAACTTCCCCGTCTTTGATGTAAAGAGTATCTCCCGACCACGCTATTAAGCGATAGATTCTTTTATGTTCATTGGGGATAAATTGCCCGGTTTTTTTATCTTTTGTAACATAGTCTAATCCAACATAATTAAATACGACAATATCATTTTTCCTGAAATCATTGGCAGGTGTCACATAAAATGATTTGTCTCTCATTAACGTATTTTCCATACTGGCTGTTGGGGTGCGATATACGTGGCCTTTACAGGAAATGAAAAATACCAGTGGTAATATAATTAGATATGTTCTGTGGATTTTCATTCAGATAAAAAAACGTTAAGCAAGTTACTTAACGCATTATAATTGCAGTAGAGTTAATTTATTTCGCTAATTTAAGCTCTTTGATAATGTTGGCAGCACCGCCGAGTTTGTCGATGCACCATAGCACATAGCGTATATCTACATTGATGGTGCGGTTAAGGTCCTTGTCAAAAGCCATTTTATGACTCAGGGCTTCATAGTTGCCATCAAATGCAAGACCGATCAGTTCTCCATTCCCGTTCAGTACCGGCGAGCCGGAATTGCCACCGGTAATATCATTGGAAGTGATAAAATCAATTACCAGGTCTTTGCGTTGTTTGTCCATGTATTGGCCAAAATCTTTTTTCTTTAATAATTCAATCTGGTTGGCAGGGAGATCAAATTCATAATCGCCCGCTTTATATTTTTCCAGTATTCCCTTGGAGGTAGTTACATAATCATAAAATACCGCGTCCCTTGGGCGATAAGATTTTACAGCGCCATAACTTACCCGCATCGTGAAAGTTGCATCCGGGTACATCATCTTTGCTTTTACCGTATCCATTTCCATAATGCCTTTCAGGTACAGCCTTCCTAACTCCGAATTTTTTGCAGTGAATTGCTGGTAAAGAGAAGAGTACTTGCTGAGATAATTATTGGTGAAGAAGGTGCTGACATGAGCGAAAGCAGGGTCGCTTTGCAATACACTGGCGTCAGGGTTAGCAATAAAAGCATTCCATTTTGCGTCATCAAATATCATTGTCTTGCTAAAAATGTCTGCAGCATATTTTTTATAGGTCGCTTCATCATCCAACGGGCCATATTGATTTTTAAGGTTACCATAAAACCCGACCGGTTGCTGGTCCTTGTCAATGTCTTTATAAAACATCATCGTCACCGATCCTACAATGTTTTGATCAGAGGGCTTATTCTCTTCTTCCAGGAAGGATTTACGGTTTTCATTTGCCGCATCCCTGGCTTTTTTAATATCAGCCTGGCTATTACCCGGCTTTACCAATGCATTTTCAAGTGGAAGGAGATAAGCCCCGATAAATGACATTAGCGGGGAACCAAAAACCCCCTCATTGATATAGACCCGGTGTTTTGCATACTTCCGCCAGTTGGCATAAGCGGTTCCCCATTCGGTAAAAATGCTTTTGTATTCAGGCTTCCCGGCCGACCAGGCAATGAATTTATCTTCGAATTTTTTCTTTTGCCCGTACACGTCATATTTCAGGAGTTGTTTTGTTTCACCGTCATAAAATTTCCAGTAATTGGCGATACTTGCATAAGAAGACGCCAATTGCAATTTAATGGCGGGATCTTTTTTCATTTCTTCAAACATGTATTTCAATCTTACATCACGGAGCTTTACGAGGGTGGGATTGTTGATGTCCGTTGACAAGGCTACGCCATATGAAGTCTCATAACGGTTGGTGCCGCCCGGATAGCCCCAGATCATAGCATAATCCCCGTCTTTAAACCCTTTGATAGAAACCGGCAGGTACCATTTGGGTTTCAGGGGTACATTGTCCGCAGAATATTTTGCCGGTTTGTTTTCCTTATTTGCATAAACACGAAAGATGGAAAAGTCACCGGTATGACGGGGCCATTCCCAGTTGTCGGTATCACCGCCAAACTTTCCAACACTTTCCGGAGGAGCGCCCACAAGACGGATATCTGTATACCGCTGGTAAACGAAAGCAAGAAATTGGTTGCCCTTGAATAATGCACTGACCCTGGTTTCAATATTCTGAGTGGCATCACTCATTCTTTTATTGATGGCTGCCAATACAGAGGATTGCTTTTGCACTCTTTCCATACCGCTTAAACCATTTAATGAATCCAGTACTTCTTTAGTTACATCGTCAATCCTCAGCAAAAACTGCACACTGAGCATACTGGGAATTTCCTCGCCCCTGCTTTTTGCATAAAAACCATCCCGGAGATAATTATGATCTATAGTGCTTGCTCCCGCAATCACATCATAGCCACAATGGTGGTTGGTAAAAATGAGACCTTCAGAGCTTACTATTTCGCCTGTACAACCGCTTCCAAAGATGATGATCGCGTCTTTCAGCGAGGCTTTATTGATATTGTAAAGCTGGTCCTTTGTCAGTTTCAACCCTTTTTTCACCATATCACTGTATACCTGCTTGCCCAGCAGCAGGGGAAGCCACATGCCCTCATCCGCCACGGCTTTGAAGAATACGGCAATCAAAAGAAATAAGGTAATCAGGAATTTCTTCATGTGATGATCTTTTAATAAGGGCAAACCTACTAAAAAATTGACAGGGGCTGTTAAATGGAGTGCTTGCTGTGTTAACAGGCGACAAATGAATGGCTGAGGGTTTCTTTCATCCGGCTCCACTGCCTAAAAACGAAACAGCCTCTGGGCAGAGGCTGTTTTGTTTCATTTGTACGAGACCAGCTCTCGGTTTTTCAAGAAAACCGTTTCATCTACCACTTTCGTGGTGACTTTAACTTTATAACTAAGCAGAATGTTCTCTTTAGCTGATCTGATGAGAAAAGTCACATAGTCTGTGTCCGTCAGACGCGGTATTTTGAATTTCTTTTCAAAGTCCCTGGCTGAATAATTGTCCTGGAACAATGCATCGCCGGTTATTTCATCCAATACCAGGAGTTTGAAAATATTGCCTGTTTTATTGTAATACTTTACGTCAAAAAAAAGAGCATCATTATCGCCGCCAAGATATTTTACCTGCAAAATTGAGCCACTCTCTCCCCCTGCTGCGGGTTTTCGTACCCCGGCGCTTAACAGAGAAAAAGGCAGGAAAAAAACTGCAATAGAAATTATCAATGCCTTGATCGGGCATATCCTTATCACTGGCATCTTCATGCTTTAAAGTTTTTGTCGAACAGTTTAAATGAGCAACCGCCGGCAAGTGTTGGTTCAAAGGGAGAGTAATCAGTAAAGATTAATGAAAAAAAGCGCAGGTAAAAGAAAGTGTACGGTAGGCTTGTAAACCTGCTTTTGATTCGATAGACAAATATAACTGATGAGAAAATAATCCCGAATCTTGTTTTTCCACATTGTTTTTGTGGAAAACTGACTCCGCGTACCTTAAGGGAAACTCTTATTTAATTAAGTAAGGCAGAAAAATCGGGGCAATATTGCTAAAGCGAGGGATCGCGTTCCGGGAATGTCGCACCGGAAATAATTATTCCTGCGGCTCATTCAATACTTTCCACAAAAGATCCTTCAACTCCAGGATGCCCTGATGGGTAGCAGAAGAAATAAAGATGTGGGGGATTACCGGGGGCAATTCTTTTTCAATAGCGGTTTTCAGTTCATCGTCCAGCAGATCACTTTTGCTGACAGCAATAATAAATTGCTTATGCAGGAGCTCAGGGTTATATTTTTCCAGTTCAGTGACGAGTATTTCAAATTCCTTTTTATGATCCGGGCTATCGGCAGGGATTAAAAAAAGAAGAATGGAATTTCTTTCAATATGCCGGAGAAAACGGTGCCCCAATCCTTTGCCTTCAGCCGCTCCTTCAATGATACCCGGCAGATCAGCCATGCAAAAACTTCTTCCATCGCGATATTCTACGATTCCGAGATTAGGAGTGATAGTGGTAAAAGCATAATCAGCTATCTTAGGCTTTGCAGCAGTAATAACCGATAATAAAGTTGACTTACCCGCATTGGGAAAACCAACCAGCCCTACATCAGCCAAAACTTTTAACTCCAGTATTTTCCACGCTTCAATACCAGGCAGGCCAGGTTGTGAATATTCGGGAGCCTGGTTAGTAGGGGTAGCAAAATGACTATTGCCAAGGCCTCCTTTGCCTCCCGGTATCCAGATAAATTCCTGGCCATCCTCTAATATTTCCGCTTCCTGCTTTCCTGTTTCCTCATCCCTTGCGATAGTGCCAAGTGGAACTTCTATAATAATATCTTTTCCAAAGCGCCCTGTTTTATTATTCCCGCTTCCCCCTTCACCGTTTTCCGCCAATACATTTTTAAAATACCGCAGATGAAGTAATGTCCAAAGATTACTATTGCCTTTCAAAACGATATGCCCGCCACGACCGCCATCACCCCCATCAGGACCACCCAATGCGGTAAATTTATTGCGCATAAAATGCTTACTACCCGGTCCGCCATGACCGCTGCGGCAAAAAATGCGTATCTGATCTACGAAATTGCTTTTTTCCAAGAAGTTCCTTTTTTCAACAGGACTGCAAATATACCTTATTGGAGTAGTGACAGCATTTTAGAATTTTGAAATTGGGAAAATGGAATTGGGAAATTTCTTTCCGGCTCCCCAATTCTCTCAGTATGGCGACTTTTAAACTGTTTAGGGATAATAACGGGTCTCCAACTTTGAATAAAGTTCCCAGTTCCACTTTCCCGGTTTCGAAATGGGATTACTTCAATTTCAACCTACCCCTGTAAAATAAAATCCCCCGGCAAAAGCGAAGAAGAAATTTGCCGGGGGAAAATCTTTAGCGGAAGTATGTATTACTGAACGATAATCTTATTGCTGTATACTGTTTTGCTGTTGGAGTCATTTACTTTAACAATATAAATGCCTTTGGCAGCAGGAGCCGGAAGATTAATACCGGAGATAGTTTGTCCTTTGCCATTTACAGTTACGATTTTTTGTGTTACCTGCTGACCCCTTGCGTCGGTAACCTGAACGGTATAGATTCCTGCATCCGCCAGCCTGAACTGAATGCTGAACTGGTTATTGGTAACAGGGTTGGGATACAACTGTATGTTATCGTTGAGCGGGATTGTTTTATCCGCGATCAGTTCCGGCGCAGTTGATTTTCTTGTTTGGAGAATATTACTGTTGGCAAGATCGGAGGTATGCCAGGGAACAACAGTAGACTTTACCTGGGTAGCGACCCATGTTTTTGGATCAACTGTATACAGAGATGATGCGTCAACAGCGCTGGTGATCAATACCTGGTTATTCTCATTCACAGCAGCGCCATTGGTAGTGAAATTGGCGGGTAATCCTGAAATAGCCCCGATATGAGTAGCCACTTTTGTTTCAATATTTACCTGGAAAACATGATTACGGGCGGAGAAAACAAATAAATTCCCTTCATTATCAGCGATCATATCGCCACCATAGCTGCTGCAGGAGTTATGAATGGAAACACCGTTGTTATTGGCAGCATCCACTACTGTTCCGAGATCAGTGAACTCTGTTTTTTTGCCGGTGGTGAAACGGATAAAATGATTGCCATCATTTGTCATGGCATACCCGTTACCGTCATCGGCGATGACCATACGGGTGATAATATTACTTTGATCCGCAGCTTTAGTGGCCATGCCGGTAAAATCGGTAGTTACAAAATAGACATTCATTGTTTTGAGATCAATATACCGGAGCTGGTCAATAAACATCGGGGTATAATAAAGCCTGTCGTGTCTTTTATCATAAGCAGCAGCAGCTACCCCGGTGCCGAAAGCTGCATTGGCGATAGTGCCAAAGCGCGCATCCGTGATGGGGGTCGTCAATTGTTTTTTGGTAGCGGCATCATAGGCTATACGGGATACATCAGTGCCGTTTAATAATACATCACTGAATGCACCGGTCTGCAAATCAATTTTCCGGAGAAAGCTCCAGTTCGCGCCTTCTTTATTTATATCTGTAATGGCATAGGCAAAACGATCGGACTGACTTTGAACAAGATTAGAAATAAGGATTGTTCCCATTAACAGGGAAGTGAAGTGTAAACTTTTTCTCATAATCAAAGATTTTTTTAGGATAAATCAAAAATACGGACAATTAAGTTACTACTATTCTGTTTTCTGAAAAAAGAAATTTTATGAAAGGCAGCCGGGTGCTGCTTTTAAAAGAAAACCCCTGCCTCACGGGCAGGGGTTGGAATGGACGGGTCAGGTACTTGTATCATCTGGCAATAGTGAATTTTGCTGATAGAATCTGATTGCCAGTGAGCCGGGCTGTAACCATCTCATTAAAACCAGGGTTCGGATTAATCATAATACCTTTTATAGCACTTGTTTCTTTTGGAATCGTGATGATCATTGCGGAATAATTGTTTCCACTATTTCCACTATCATGGTAATGAAAGGAAATCTTGCCGCGGAATACTGCGGAGGCATTCAGGTCAAAGCGTTGAAAACGGGTAGTAATTTGTTGAGCTGGTAAATGGATTGCCGGTAGAATAAAGATTAAACACAGGGAAATAACTCCCTTCAGGGTAAAGTTTTTAAGCATGCTCAGGTTTTAATTGACTATGACCAAATTTGTTTTCCGTGGGTACAAAAAATCAGTACAGGGGATTCACCCGGGCTTTCGTGGAGGATTGGATAAAATGAAAATTCAGAATAAGGGAAAAGTGTTCTACAGATATATTAAATACATAAAAGGTTGCAAATATATAGGAAAATATATAGGAATAAGGGTAACAGAAATCAAGTAAGTTTTTTTATAATCTGTTTAAAGTATGAGATCAGGGGAGAACAAATAATATTGTGGAAAAGTTAATGATCTCATTGATTACTCTTCCATGGTTTATAAGAAATATTCTGGCCGGGGGTTGAAGCCGGAGCTTCATTGAATGGGTCGGCAGGTTTCCAACTGCGATGCATTTGTGCGGGCAGGGCCTGGTATAATTTGGTGCCTTCTGTTTTCCAGGCAATCATTTCATCGGTTACTTCTTTGATGATGCGTGCCGGGTTGCCAACAAGCAGGCTACGTCGAGGAATTTTTTCTCCTTCTTTTATTAAAGAGAGAGCGCCGACAATACTTTCATCACCGAGTTCCACATTGTCCATAACAACGCTGTTCATGCCCACCAGGCAATTCCTGCCGATCATAGCGCCATGAATGATAGCGCCATGACCAATATGCGCTCCTTCTTTCAGCAAAACAGTGATACCCGGAAACATGTGGATCGTACAACTCTCCTGCACATTGCAACCGTCTTCAATAACGATCTTTCCCCAGTCGCCCCGAAGCGCCGCCCCCGGGCCGATATAACAATTCTTTCCAATGATTACGTTCCCTGTCACAGCTGACTGCGGATGAATGAAAGATGATTCATGAATGATTGGTTTATATCCCTCGAATTCGTAGATCATTTTTATATTAAGGTTTTGCCGGTTCGGAAACAAGTACCTTTAAACAAAGCTACATGTTCGTTTTTCTGGTTGGTCACTGTAATCAGATAAACACCCGTACTCCTTCCATTATGAATTTCTTTTGCTTCAGCAATCAATACATCTCCCACATTTACCGCTTTGGTAAAAGTGATAGTCACATCCAGCGCTACCGATAAATTATTCCGGTTATTGCAGGCAAAAGCGAATGCGCTGTCCGCTAAGGAAAAAGGTAAACCGCCATGAACAATCCCAAAACCATTCACCATTTCTTTGCGGATAGTCATTTTTATTTTGCTATACCCTTCTTTTACTTCGAGTACTTCCACACCCATCCATTGGCTGAAATAGTCATTTTCCATCATGTGCGCGACGACTTCTTCATATTTTGTCTGCATAATAATTAGTAATTATTAATTAAATAATTATTGATTATTTACCCCTGAACAAGGGTTTTCTTTTTTCAATAAAAGCTTTTACTCCTTCATGATAATCTGCAGTCTGACCTGCTTTTTGCTGAAAGATATCTTCCTGCATCAATTGATCTTCCAGGGAATTTGTCAAAGACAGTCTCAATACTTTTTTTGTATAAGCTAATCCAAGAGTAGGCATTCCTGCCAGTGTCAGCGCTATTTTTTTCGATTCCTCAATGAAAATTTCATCAGGAAAAACTTTATAAAGCATTCCCATTTTTTCCGCATCGGCCGCTGATACCTTTTCGCCAAGCATCATTAAAGCCGAAGCTTTTTGCCAGCCAATCAAACGGGGAAGTGTATACGTGCCGCCACTGTCGGGTATCAAACCGATTTTGGAAAATGCCTGGATGAATGAGGCTGACTGCGTGGCTACAACAATATCACAACATAAAGCAATATTGGCGCCTGCGCCGGCTGCCACGCCGTTTATAGCTGCCACAACGGGTTTCTGCAAGTCTTTTATACGGGTAACGATGGGATTATAATGTTCGGTCAATATGGTAGTAAACCCCGGTGCACCAGGTTGAGTCACTTCCGCGAGATCCTGACCTGCGCTGAAACCTTTCCCGGCCCCGGTAATATAAACACATCTTACTTCATCACTTTTGCAATCATCTAATTTTTGCTGCAGCAACAAAGCCATTTCACGGTTAAAGGAATTGAGTTTGTCTGGACGATTGAGAGTGATGATGCCAATATTATTTTTTATTTCAAAAAGTATGGAAGACATGGTTAATTTATTTTATTGCGCTAAGAACAACGCCGAATCTCTCTTTTTCATTATCAGCGTAAGTTTGTCCTTTTATTTCATTCTCTGTAATACTTTGAATGATGATCACGGTAGATTTATTAATGGCGCTTTTACAAACAAGTTTTCTTTTATCGGGGAGATACTTCCAGGTGCCTCTTTCTGCTTCTTTATTGCCGATAGAGGAAATATAATTTCCATCGCTTGTAAAAGTTATCACAGCCTTTTTAAAGTCTTCTTTTTCGGCGGAATCCATCAGGTTGTATACGCTGTCGTCGATGCTCCGGATATTCCATTTTTGAGCAATGAGCGAAAGGGTATCCCCCGCTTGCTGGCTATACGCGCAAAAAAAGCCGTTTACCAACAAACCAATAAGGATCCCTGTTTTTTTCATTTCAAAAAATATTGAAGGATAAAAGTAAGGTTAGTGGCATTTAAAATAATCAAAGGGTTCTTTGCAATCATCACATTGGTATAATGCTTTACATGCCGTTGAACCAAACTCACTGACCCGGTGCGTATGATAAGAATGACAATGCGGGCATTGAACCGCTTCATCCGGGGCAAACAACTTATCGTTACAAACCTGTTGTTTGGGATTGGGAGGCGCTATGCCATAAGCCGCGAGTTTCCGTTTTCCTTCTTCACTCATCCAGTCAGTGGTCCAGGCCGGAGAAAGCACCTGCGTGATCTTTATTTTTTTATACCCATGAGAAAGCAGGGTCATTTTTATGCTCAGGCTGATTACATCCATCGCAGGACAACCACTATAGGTAGGCGTAATGATCACTTCCAATTCATCATTATTCCATTTTATGTCCCGGACAATTCCCAGGTCCATAACGGATAATACAGGCACTTCGGGATCATGCACCTGTTCCAGGATCATTTCAATCTTCTTTGTTTCGGCAGAAACAGTAGTATGTTCTTCAGTCCGGCTCATTATAAAAACCCTTTTAGGTGAGAATGTTTACCATTCACTATTGGGGTAAGCTCTTTGCATAAATTGTAATTCAGCCAAAATAAAACCAAGTTGTTCCGTATGCATCCCGGTTTTGCCGCCCGTATGCATCCATCCTTCGGCAGGATAAGGCAAAGTGGCTTCCGAAAAAATATCTTTTACCTTTTGGGCCCACTGCTCTTTGATATTTTTTAAATCCATCCTATCGGTCTCATAAGCGGCCGGAACAAACAGCTCGCCCGTGTAGGGCCACAAATTTTCCAGGGCATTCAACATTCTTTTGCGACTTTCTTCGGTACCATCACCCAGCCTGATTACCCATTCGCTGCTCCAGCGAAGATGATAAGTTACTTCTTTTAATGATTTAGCGGCTATAGCAGCCAGTTGCTCATCGGGATGGCTCTCCTGCAGTTGCCGGTATAAATAAAATTGGTAAGTGCTGAAAAAGAACTGCCGCAAAATAGTCTGCGCCCAATCGCCATTGGGTTGTTCCGCCAATAAACAGTTTTTGAATTCACGCACATCTCTTAAGTAGGCAAGTTTATCTTCCGTAAACTCACCACCAACCTCCTTTCCATTTGGAGAGGGTGCATTTTGTTTATTCATCAATTTTGCGGCATACTGATAAAAATTTCTTGCCTGTCCTATCAGGTCAAGAGAGATATTAGTGATAGCGATATCCTGTTCCAGTACAGGTCCATGCCCGCACCATTCACTGTTGCGATGACCAAGTATCAATGCATTATCAGCAAGATGAAGAGTATAGTAAATAAAGGAATCTTGTTTCATTAAGATCATTTAATCAGGGTAATCAGGGGTCACATATGTTTCACTTCATCCGGTAAATCATAAAAAGTAGGATGGCGATAGATCTTGTCTTCAGCAGGTTCATACAGGCTTTTAGCTTCATCGGGGTTGGAGGCATGAATATATTTGCTTTCCACTACCCAGATACTTACTCCTTCCATTCTTCGGGTATAAACATCTCTTGCGTTTTCAATGGCCATCTGCGCATCAGCGGCATGAAGGCTACCGGCATGTTTATGGTCCAGGCCCTGTTTGCTGCGGATAAAGACTTCCCAGAGAGGCCAGTCGGAGGCTCCCCCAGAGGAGGAGACTTTCGAAGAGTCTTTTAATTCGTTGCTTCCTCCTTTGTCTTCAGGAATGTCTCCGTAATAGAATTTTTTCAGATAGTTCATTTTGATAAGACTTTTAAATTTTAAGCGGCTTCTAAAGCCCCTTTAGGGGTTTGGGGTTTTCTCTTCTCTGCATACGCGGCCGCCGCCTCCCTCACCCACTTCCCTTCTTCCCATGCTTTTTTCCTGGCTTCCAGTCTTTCTTTATTGCAGGGGCCATTTCCTTTTACCACATTCCAGAATTCGTCCCAGTTTATTTCACCAAAATCATAATGCCGGGTTTGTTCATTCCATTTCAATTTATCATCGGGCAATTTCATGCCTAGAACTTTTACCTGTTCCGCGATCATGTCAACAAAATTCTGGCGAAGTTCATCATTGCTTTTTCTTTTGATCTTCCACAACATACTTTGTTCACTGTTGGTCGATTCACTATCATGTGGTCCAAACATCATCAGCGATGGCCACCACCAGCGGTTGATCGCATCCTGGCACATGGCTTTTTGCTCGCGGGTACCTTTTGATAATACCCATAATATTTCAAAACCCTGCCGCTGATGAAAACTTTCTTCCTTGCAGATTCTCACCATGGCTCTTGCATAGGGACCATAAGAAGTACGGCATAACATAACCTGGTTTAATATGGCAGCCCCATCCACCAACCAGCCGATTGCGCCAATATCGGCCCAGGTAAGTGTCGGGTAATTAAATATGGAAGAATATTTAGCCTTACCGCTGTGTAAATCATTAATAGTCTGCTCCCGGCTGGTACCCAATGTTTCTGCTGCTGAATACAAATAGAGCCCATGCCCGGCTTCGTCCTGTACTTTAGCCAGGAGGATGGCTTTTCGTTTTAATGACGGAGCCCTTGTGATCCAGTTGCCTTCGGGAAGCATGCCTACAATCTCACTATGTGCATGCTGGCTTATTTGCCGGATATTTGTCTTACGATAAGCTTCCGGCATCCAGTCTTTCGGCTCTATTTTGATTTCCGCGTCAATTTTATCCTGGAATATTTTTTCCAAATCCTGGAGGGGCATGGCAACAATAATTTATCCCGCAAATTTATGAAAACCTAACAGCTGTAAGGGTTTCTTTTTGCCGGCCGGGGCTCATGATTTAGAACAAAAATTTTTGAGGAAAAAAACAGATGACGATTTTTGTCTGAGAATTATTATAACTTTAATATGGTTTTGATCTTGCTTGTTAACTATTATTGCTTATACGATTGCCTGCAAACGAGCTCAATACAGCAGTTCAGTTAAGGGAACTGCAGGTCAGAGTTGCCCGTGGAGATGAAAGTGCTTTTACACAACTCTATCTTCATTTCGGCAAAAAACTGATTTTATTCGGTGTTTCATTAGTACGCTCTAAAGAAATAGCTGAAGAATTGGTAGAGGATGTATTTGTAAAGCTCTGGGCGAATCGCCACGCTATCATCAAAATTGAAAATCTCACTGTCTACTTATATATAGCTGTCAAGAATAAAGCGTTGAATAAGCTTTCCCAAAAAGCGAATGAACTGATAGCTGCACCCTTCGATTATTTGGATACAACCATAGATGAATTTGCGGTGGATCCTTATGACCTGATGATCACTTCGGAAATGATGCTCCGTATGCACCAGGTGATTGAAACATTGCCCCCGCGTTGTAAAATGATATTTAAGCTCATCCGCGAAGACGGTCTCAAGTATAAAGAAGTAGCGGAAATTCTGAATATATCTGTCAACACGATAGACGCCCAGATGGCCATCGCTGTAAAAAAGATCTGTACCGCCCTTCAGATAGAAAAGCCCGGGAAATCTCATTCCTCCATCGAGGCTTCAAAAAGGAAATAAAAAATAATTACTCCTTTAATTACGAATGAGTTACAGAGCGATTAGGCAGGCCAAATTATCGCCTGAAATTAACCAATGATCGTGTCCGCAAGGCCTGCTTTCCCACCATTGATGGCATTTATAAAAACTGCTTATAACCTTGTCTACCCAGGTTTTTTTTAGGGACATAACCTATATAAAAAAAGATCATACAGGAAAAAAAGTGGGTTTATACAGGGATAAAAGAGGGAAAATGCCCGTCTTTGATCCGTCTTTAATCCGTGTTTGATCCGTCTTTAACCCTCTTTAGCCTCTGTTTTTATCTATCTAAATTATAGTTCAGAGTTCGCCCTGTTTACTTCCGCCTGGGTATTCGCAGATCTCGCAAAAAATACTTGGGGGAGAAAAAAATCCGGGAAAATCCGTTTTACCGGCCTCCTGCAGGCAGCTCTGTGGTTATCCTTGCTCTAATCCATATTTGTGTCTTAACGGGGCAGCTATCTAAAGCTTGATATACAAGGCGGGGAATAAAAAAATCCTCGTTGGCTTTAGTAGATTATCCGGGTTTCCCTGTCCTTAACAGGACAACGACGACTGCTGTATGGATACTTCTGAGAAAATATGGCACCTGATAGCCAGGACTTTGAACGGGGAAGCAACAATCCCTGAGCAGCAGGAATTAATGGAAATGCTGCGCCGGGATGAATCCTTACACCAGCAATATGATCTATTGGCCCGTATCTGGGCTGAAAAACAAGGAAGCTTCCGGGATGAAGACAGGGATGCAGCAAGAAACACTATCTCCCGAATTATTAATAAGGCCGAGTTTGGATCGGACCTGGTAGAAATTATACCGGTAAGAAGCCGTTTAAGAAGACGCAGAACCTGGATGGCAGCAGCTTCTGTTCTGGTTATTTTATTGTCGGGATGGCTTTGGATCAATCGTCAACCCGGAGAAGTAAAGGAAAAGAAGCAGGAAATTATCGAAGCGCAAAAAGGAAGCCGTTCAAGATCCATGTTGCCCGATGGCAGTACGGTTTGGCTCAATGCCGGTTCAAAAATATATTATGCGGATGCTGACTTTTCGGGAGCAACCCGCGAAATCAGGCTGGAAGGCGAAGCTTTTTTTGATATTGTAAAACAACCGGAACATCCCTTTATCGTTCATACTTCAGGGATTGACATAAAAGTATTGGGTACGGCATTCAATGTAAAATCTTATCCTGAAGACAAAACGGTTGAAACAACATTATACAGGGGGTCGGTCAAGGTTTTTCGCCACGAAGAATCTGAAAAAAAAGCTATCCAGTTAATACCTAACGAAAAACTCATTCTTGCCAAGAAGGCAGCTATTGACCCACCAGGCTTGTCTAAAGAAAAAGATATAAAGCCTTCACCGGCCAAAGAAATACCCGCAAGCTTCACCATTGCCCACATTGACAGTACTAAGAAAGAGAATGAAAGGTTTGAAACAGCCTGGCTTTACAGCCGCCTCGAATTCCGGGGAGACAGTTTCGAAGAACTGGCCAGGAAATTAGAAAGATGGTATAATGTAACCATTGTTTTTACGGATGAAAAAGTAAAGGACCTGTCCTTTAATGGCCTTTTCGAAAAAGAAACGGTAGAACAGGCATTTAAATATTTAAAAGAAGCAAACAACACGTTCAATTATAAAATAAGTAATCATGAAATTTCCGTTGGCTCTGCGCAATAACGTTTATGTAAGATAAAAAAGAACGGAGAATGTTGACGCATCCTCCGTGTAGATTAAGGCTAAACGCAGAAACCAACTTGTGACAGTAGGATTGTTTAACCCCTAATATGCTAAAAATATGAAATGTTTCTTAACGGTTGTAAAAAAACCGTTGCAATCAAAAGTTCTGCTTGCTATGAAACTAACCGCGCTGCTTACTTTCTTTTTTACCCTGAATGTTTCTGCTAATGGTTTCGGGCAGGAAAAGATCAGCCTCAAGGTAAAAAAGGCCGAAATAAGCGGGGTGCTTCGTTCTATTGAAAAGCAGACCAACTACCGGTTTCTCTACAATGACAAATTGCAGGATATCCGGGAAAAAGTTTCTATAAATGTCAGGGAGGCGAGCATTAACGACGTGCTTGCGCTTATTCTGGAAAAAACCCGGTTATTGTACCAGGTGATGGAAAATAACCTGATCGTTATCAAAGAGGATCCCAACGCTCCTCCCCGTATTCCGGATATTGTTGTACGCGGAAAAGTTACAGGCGAAGGCGGCGCCCCGATTGCCGGCGCTTCCGTGCAGGTAAAAGGAACAAAGACCGGTACTACTACCGATAACGAAGGGAATTTTGCGATCAGTGTACCGAACGCGAATGTAACCCTGATCATTTCTTCAGTGGGATATGATACCAAAGAAATTGCATTGGAAGGGAAAACAGATATTACTGTAGGGCTTGCTACTTCCACGAAAATAATGGACCAGGTAGTTGTTATTGGTTATGGTACGGCGAGTAAGAGAGACCTTACAGGTTCCATTGTTAAAATATCCGGTAAAGAAATTGAGGATAAACCTAATACTAACCCGGTTGCCTCTTTGCAAAGCAAAGTTGCCGGTTTATATATTGTAAATAACGGTACGCCGGGACAAGAACCCGATATCCGTATCAGGGGTACAGTAAGTCTTGGACAGGTGCATCCTTTATACATTGTAGATGGTGTTTTCCAGGACAATATCAATTATGTCAATCCGAGCGATATTGAATCCATTGAAATATTAAAAGACCCGTCTTCTTTGGCCATCTTCGGGGTGAGAGGGGCTACAGGTGTTATTGCAATTAGTACCAAGCGTGCTAAAGCAGGTCAGACAGTTATCAATTTCAGCAATTCGTATGGATTTAAAACATTAGTGGATAAGATCAAAATGGCAAGCGCTGACCAGTTCAACACTCTGTTCCAGGAAGAAAATACCAATAACGGGATACCTACTCCCAACTATTCGGCTTTGAATTCCAATACAGACTGGATAGATGCGGTAACACGCACAGGTCATTTTAATAACAGTAGCTTAAGCTTGTCTTCCAGTACCGACAAGAACAAGTTTATGATGAATGTTGGATACATTTCCGACGAGGGGATTCTCATTCACGAAAAACTGGACAAAATACTTCTTGGTTTCAGCGATGAAGTAAAGCTGAACAAGGCCATAAAACTAGGTGTCAATTTCAATGGCTCAAGACAGCACAATCCTTATGATGCCACTTCGAGACTGGATGATGCCCGGAAAGCTATGCCCAATGTATCGGGATCAGCCAAGACTTTCAAAGTAAAAGATCCCTATAGCTCCGATAGCCTGAATGTTCCTGTCTATTCGGGACTGGATGTAGCCCTTCAAAATTCAGGTGTGGTAAACCCCGTCCTGGAAATTGAAAATACCTGGGATAAGAATATCAGCTATGAGTACAGGTATGTAGCCAGTGCTTTTGTTGACATTAGCTTTTTAAAAGATTTCAATTTTAGATCTACCTGGTATGCTGATATCAGCAATGTAGAAAGCCGGACCTATAGTCCTTTGTATTATGCCTATGATCCGCTGACGAATATTCCTTTCTTGTATTCCAATAAAACTACAGTCAGTCAAAATAACCAGACATACAGGAAGTTTCAGCAGGATTATATCCTGACTTATAAAAAACAGTTTGGTGATCATGGCCTGACGGTAATGGGTGGCTTTACTACCTATTACTTTGGTAATTTCGGCCTGAGCGGTACATCCACACAAGGTTCCTCAGCTTCAGACAGGCCTATTCCCAATGATTCCAGGTTATGGTACCTGAATAATGGTTTTGGAATTTTGGGAGTAAATGGTGCTACCTCAAATCAAACAGAGAATACTACCGTATCGAGCCTGGCCCGTGTATTATATAACTACAAGGGCAAGTATTATCTCAATGCTTCATTCCGCGATGACGCGTCTTCCCGCATTGCGCCGCAGAACCGGCATCAGAAATTCTGGGCCGTTGGCGGCGCCTGGGAATTGACCAAAGAAAATTTCATGCAAAGCGTAAGGCAGATCAATTTCCTGAAATTAAAAGGTTCGGTAGGTGTCCTGGGTAATCAAAGTACTTATGGAGCAGGTTTTGACCCTAATTACCTCTACACGCCCGGTCTTGTTTCCGGAGCACAGGTTCCTTTTGGGACAAATCTGGTGAATATAGCCCGTCCCGCGTTTAAGCCAAACCCGGACCTGAAATGGGAAACTGTAACTGCGTCTGAAATAGGTGTGGAAGCAGCAGCATTCAATAACAGGTTGCATTTTGAAGCCAATTATTACAGCAAGGTTACCAAGGATATGATGACCCTGATCTATATAAGCGGCCAGGATCCTATTTTGGAAAATGGTGGCAAGATCAAGAACTGGGGTGAAGAATTTTCAGCAAGCTGGGCACAAAGTATCAACAAAGATCTTACGATTAATATATCCGGTAATATCACTTTCTTAAAAAACAAGGTGCTGAGCGTAGCTGCAGACCTGCCGGGAGGATTAATCCTGGAAGAAAAGGCCAATAATAATAGTGCTGAAGCCAGGACAGTAGCCGGTTATCCTATCGGTTCTTTCTTTGGCTATGTAGTGGAGGGACTTTATCAAAGCAATCGTGATATTCTTACCTCACCTCCCGCTTCTTCTATTGGTTCTTACCGTCCGGGTGACTTTAAATTCAAAGATGTCAACGGCGATGGCGTCATTGACGCTAATGACAGGACAGTCATCGGTAATCCTTCTCCCAAATTCATCTATGGGGGATCGATCGGGGCCACTTATAAGAGGATCAGTTTAAGTATAGATTTAGGCGGAGTATATGGAAACGATGTTTTCAGAATATGGGGATCACTGGAATCTCCTTTTCAAAGGGTAAACTATCCTGCATTCAAGACAGAAAGATGGCATGGCGCGGGTACTTCCAACTGGGAACCTATTATCAGCCAGCAGGACAGGTTTAATTACAATGGCTCAACCTATAATATCGAAGACGGAAGCTATCTCAGAATAAGAAACCTGCAGGTAGGATATGATTTTCCAGCCAAGATGATATCCAGGGCGTATATTAAGAACCTGCGCATTTTTGCCAATGCTCAGAATCTTAAGACCTGGAAACATAACAAAGGCTATACGCCGGAGTTTGGCGGCTCTGCAACAGCTTTTGGTTTTGACCAGGCAGGTGGCGCTATTCCGCGTGTTATCACTTTTGGATTAAACGTAACTTTTTAATCTATAACTAAAGAAATTTTTAGATTATGAAAAATAATAGTAAACTTTTTGTGGGAGTGTTGCTGTTTACGGTTGTTTACTTTTCCGTAACCGGGTGTAAGAAATTCCTTGACAGGAAACCACTTTCCCCGACGCTTAACGATGTAAGCAGCGTGGCAGATGCGCAGGCCCTTAACCTTTACTCCATCCTTAATACCTATGCCGGGTTTAATACTTTGCCCTGGTTGGATTTTAACAGTATCCGGGATGATGATGCGCAAAAGGGTAGCAGTACCACAGATGGAGGTGAAATCAATACTGAATTTGAGACTTTCCAGTATACCAAAGATGACTGGGCTACCAACACATACTGGGACGATCATTATTATATGATCAATAAAGCCAACCAGCTCTTATTCACCCTGGACTCATTAAAACTTACCGATGGAAATTCGCTTAGAAACTATGGAGAAGCACATTTTTTCCGGGCCTATGCTTATTTCGAATTGGTAAAAGCTTATGGTGAAGTGCCCAAGATTGATTTCTATTTTACGGATGCTTCAAAAGGTATCAAACCCAAATCAACAGTTGCCGATATCTACACGCTGATAGACAGGGACCTTGATTCAGCTTCCCGGTTATTGCCATTAAGTTGGTTCAACAGCACGATTGGTCAAAATCCTTATCCCGGCAGGGCGACCAGTGGCGCCGCTAATACATTATGGGCACAGACTTATTTGTTCAGGGGAAACTGGGCAAGAGTCTTAGCGCTTACCAATATAGTTATTGGTTCAACCCAATATAACCTCTTACCTAATTTTGTAGATATCTGGAAAGATGGTCTGGGCGGCGCAGGTAAAAACAGCAAGGAGTCCATATTAGAAACACAGGCTTACTTAGGCCCCGGTGGTACGCCTGATGTAGGCTCATTTTTTGCCGTATCACAAAATGTTCGGCAGGGTGGTGCTACCAGTGATTGGAACCTGGGATGGGGATGGAATACGCCAACCGATAACCTGGAAACAGCATGGAGCAATACAGACCCAAGAAAAGCGGCTACTATTCTTTATTCAGGACAGTTTGACGGAGGTCCTGCTACAGGGGGATATGGCGCTACATTACCACCCTATAACCCGGGTACAGGCTTGGATCAGAAATACTGGAACAAGAAAGTTTATTCCGATCCTGCCATGCGTCAATTCACCGGTACCACAACATCGGGTTATCCTGCATGGATTGACCATAGAATATTGCGTTACGCGGATGTGATATTGATGAAAGCGGAAGCCGCCAATGAATCAGGCGATGGTCCCACTGCAGAAGCCATGCTTGAATTAGTAAGGGCAAGAGCAAGGGGTGGAAATAATGCTGTATTGCCGCATATCGCCTATGCTAACCAGGCGCAGATGCGTACGGCTATCAAAAATGAAAGGCGCTGGGAATTTGCCATGGAAGGTTACAGGTTCTATGACCTTGTAAGGTGGGGAGATGCACTGAGTGTCCTCGGAACTTTAGGCTATGCCGATCGTGCCAAATATTATCCCATACCTCAAAAGGCAATCGATATATCAGGAGGTGTTTTAATTCAGAACCCTCAATGGCCGTAACCCGATTTTTTATCATTTAAAAATACAGTTATGATATTAAAAAATATTTCTTTTAAATGGTTGACGGTACTGGTGGCTGTGGTAGCTGTAAGCAGTTGCCAAAAAATGAAGAAACCGGAGCTGGCCAGCAATTACCCGACTGACCAGACAGTCACGCCAACTACAGAGCTTCGCTTTTACCTTAACTTCGATTCCACTACGGCGGATGACAAGCAGATTAATCTTCGTTTTAAAGATAGTATTTCAGCCTATCCTTCTTTTTTCCCTCCTTCATCAGTAAGCTATGCCGCAGGTGTGCGGGGAACAGCTTACAAGGGAGCACTGGATGGGTACATTCATTACCTGAATGCTAATGATTTTGCTAAATCAACCAATTTCACCATTGCATTTTGGCTAAAGACAACAATCGCGGAAAAGGATCATAATAATGCTGATGGTATCCTGGCTATCGCCAGCACAACCAACTTCTGGAGCAATGCTGTTATTTTCGCCGACCATGAATCAAGTACTTCCGATTCGATGCAATTAAAATTCCATTTTGCCAATGGCTCGGGAGACAACTGGGATTTTGCAGGTTATACCGGCGGTAGCCGTTGGCCGCACATGTATGATGGTCAGTGGCATCATGTAGCATTTGTTTATAATTCAGCAACAAAGACCGCTACCCTGTACAGGGATGGCGTACAATTTGATCAAAAAACAAATGAAACAATCGCATTTGATGGTCATGAATCACAAGTAGTGGTAGGTGGTTTCCAGGAAGCAGCAAGTATAGTAGATACTTATGCGAATAATTCCTGGATGTCGGGTTTCCCCGGGTTGCTTGACAATATAAGGCTTTATAATAAGGCTCTATCTACTGCAGAAGTATTGGCTTTGTATACTAACAAGTTGTAAACTTTTCGTTTCATATAGCAAGCAGAGTATAAGCAGAAAAGGGCTGAACAAATTTTTGTTCCAGCCCTTTTAAACTTATAGGAGTATCGAAAACATCAATTGGGCATGTCAAAAAAATCAGTCTTTCTAAAACCGGCATTACTTCCTGTAATGATTATTTGCTTGTTGAATGTAACATGTAATAAAAAAGATAAACCGGTATTCACCAGTCTTCCTTCTTCACAGACACATATTGATTTTGCCAATAACCTGGAAAAGAAAAAACTATTCAGCATACTTTATTATCTGTACTATTATAACGGGGGAGGAGTCGCCACCGGTGATATTAATAATGACGGGTTGCCGGATATCTATTTTACCGCCAATAGTAAAGGGAATAATAAACTCTACCTGAATAAAGGGAATTTCGAATTTGAAGATATTACAGCAAAAGCCGGAGTGGCGGGTACGGCGGACTGGTGTACAGGTGCAACCATGGCCGATGTGAACGGCGACGGCCTTTTAGATATTTACGTAAGTGCGGTCAGTGGCAGATATGGCCTGGCTGGTCACAATGAGCTTTTTATTAATAATGGCAATGGCACATTCACGGAAAAAAGTAAAGAATATGGCCTCGATTTTTCCGGGTTTACCACGCAAACTGTTTTTTTTGACTATGATAATGACGGCGACCTGGATTGTTATGTACTGAATCAATCGCATCATCCTCATGCCAACATTGTAGATACAAGCAACCGGAGAACCTACGATTCCTTGTCCGGCGACAGGCTTTACCGGAATGACCTGAATACTACCGGGAAGTTTACCGATGTCTCTAAGCAGGCCGGTATCTACCAGAGCAGTCTTGGTTACGGATTGGGGATCGCCGTCGGTGATATCAACAACGATGGATGGCAGGATATATATATCGGCAATGATTTCCACGAAAACGACTACTACTACATCAATAATGGCAATGGAACCTTTACAGAAAGCGGGGCACAGCATTTCCGGCATTACAGCCGCTTCAGCATGGGCAATGATGTGGCTGATTATAATAACGATGGTCAACTCGATGTAGTAACAGTGGACATGTTGCCGCCGGATGAAAAAACATTGAAGAGCTATGGCAGTGATGAGAACCCGGATACTTATAAAATAAAATTAGAAATACACGGCTATCAAAACCAGTATTCAAAAAATTGCCTTCAGCGAAACAACGGCAATGGCAGCAGTTTCAGCGAAACATCTTTACAAAGCGGGGTAGCGGCTACAGACTGGAGCTGGGCTCCTTTATTCGCGGATTTTGATAATGATGGCCGTAAAGACCTGTTTATATCAAGCGGCATCGTCAAGCGGCCGGTTGATCTTGATTATATCAGATTCGTCTCCGATCTCGACATAAAAAAAGGAAGACAAAAAACAGATAAATACGACGACATTGCCATTGAGAACATGCCCGATGGAAGTTCACATCCCTTCTTATTTAAAAACGATGGCGGATTAAATTTTACCGATGTAAGCAATGCCTGGGGTACCGGCAAATTAAAAGGCTATTTTAATGGTTCATCGTATGCGGACCTGGACAATGACGGAAACCTGGATCTTGTCATCAATTGCCTCAATGCCCCTGCAGTTGTATTGAAAAATAATACCCCTCCCAAAAAAAATATTACGATTGCCCTGAAAGGAGAAGGAATGAACAAATTTGGTATCGGCGCCAAAGTCTATTTATTCCAGAAAGACAAGATGCAATATGAACAACTGATGCTGACAAGGGGATTTCAATCTTCCTGCGAGCCCCGTTTGCATTTTGGATTGGATACTCTTTCGCTTATTGACAGCCTGCTTATTGTATGGCCCGATCAGAAATACCAGGTAATAAAAAATATCGTGGCTAATAAGCAATTGGAGATTAAACAGGCCGACGCGTCCGGCGTCTTTAATTATTCTGCTTACTTCCCGCCAAAAAAAGAAATGTTTGAAGACATATCTACCAGCCTGCACACAGGATGGAAACACCAGGAGAATGATTTTCTTGATTATAATGTGCAGTATCTTATCCCTCACCAGGAGTCTTCCAGAGGCCCGAAAATAGCTGTCGGTGATGTAAACAAAGATGGGCTTGATGATTTCTTTGTCTGCGGCGCCAGGGGAAATCCGGGCGCCCTGATGATCCAGACCAAAGAAGGAAAATTCATACAATCGGATACGGCTGTATTCAACCAGGCTTCAGGGAGCGAGGAAGTGGACGCGGTTTTTTTTGATGCCAATAATGATGGTTATCCCGACCTGTATGTAGTATCGGGCGGAAATGAATATCCCAACGATAACCCAAACCTTGCCGACAGGCTCTATTTAAATGATGGCAAGGGACATTTTGCATATGCCCCGGGTGCGTTACCCCCCATATTGACGAATAAGTCAACCGTCTCCGTCGCTGATATTGATAAGGATGGGGACCTGGATCTTTTTGTAGGGGGCCTGGCGGATGCAAGGAGGTATGGTTTGCCGCAATCGTCATTTATGTTGATCAATGACGGGAAAGGTAATTTTAAACAGGCAGATGTATCCGTCATTAACCTGGAAGAGATCGGCATGGTTACTACATCCTCTTTTGCCGATGTAAATGGGGACGGATGGCCCGACCTGGTTGTGACAGGAGAATGGATGCCGATGAAAATATATATAAACCACAACGGCGCTTTCGTGCCGGGCGATATTCCCCAATCAACCGGGCTCTGGCAAACTGTTTATACAGCCGACGTGAATGGGGACGGTTTTACAGATATACTGGCAGGTAACTGGGGACATAATTCAAAGCTTTATGCCGGCAAGAACGGCCCTTTAAAACTATATGTAAAAGATTTTGATAAGAACGGTTCTATTGAACAGATTATGGCTTATACAATTGATGGGAAAGAATATCCTTTTTTGGCAAAAGATGAACTGGAACGCCCTTTGCCGGTATTAAAGAAAGCTTATTTGCATTACAGCGATGTGGCCGGCAAAACGGTACAGTATATTTTCTACGATTTGTTTAAGGATTATGTAGAATTAAAAGCCGAAACCCTGGGATCTGCCTGTTTTATTAATGATGGGAAAGGGAATTTCAAAAAAATGGATTTGCCGGATGAATTACAATTGGCGCCGGTCTTTTCATTTGCTCCTTCTTTTCCCGGAAATACAAATGCCTGGCTCGCCGCCGGTAATTTTTATGGCGTTATTCCCTATGAAGGAAGATATGATGCTTTGCTGCCCACATCCTTTTCTTTCGATAAAAAGAATTCCGCATGGCAAACCGGGTCGAATATCCCCTTACTGGATGGCGAAGTGAGAGATGTCAAATGGCTTAACAGCGCCAGGGATGGTAAAATAGTAGTGATCGCGAGGAATAATAAAGAACTGTTGTTTTATAAACCTGTGAAATAGGAACAATTTAAAAGCAGCCTTATGCTCCGAAAATATTGTATACTGTTTGTATCGTTTTGCGCGATCGGGGTCAGTTGCCAGTGTAACAAAAAAAGCAATAATAATACTAATGGCGGAGGTGGTAGTACCCCAAACGGCCCTGATGCTGAGTTTTGGCTAACTACAAACGACGGAGCCATACGTCTTGAGAAGCAACCGGGAGTCATTACGTTTGGCACCACTGTTAACAGCAACCCTTTTATTGATGTGGATACTGCCACAATAATGCAAACGGTTGATGGCTTTGGTTATACCCTCACCGGGGGCAGCGCCTATTTGATCAACAGGATGAATGCGACAGAAAAAAATGCATTATTAAACGAATTTTTCGGGAACGGGCCCAATTCAATAGGTGTAAGTTATTTGAGAGTCAGCATTGGAGCTTCTGATCTTAACCCTGCCGTATTCAGTTATGATGATATGCCAACGGGGCAGACGGATATGGCATTGGCTAACTTTAGTCTTTCAGCAGATTCTGTTGACCTGGTACCTGTACTGCAACAAATTCTTTTGATCAACCCGAATATAAAAATACTTGGTTCTCCCTGGAGCCCGCCTGTATGGATGAAAGATAATGGGAGTACAATCGGCGGAGGCCTGCAGACGCAGTATTATGGAGTCTATGCGCAATATTTTGTGAAATACATCCAAGCGATGAAAGCGAAAGGGATCACTATTGACGCTATTACTATTCAGAATGAGCCGCAATACGGTGGCAATAATCCAAGCATGGTCATGAGCGCAACGCAGGAAGCGGATTTTATAAAAAATAATCTTGGGCCTGCTTTTCAAACTGCCGGGATCACTACAAAGATCATTGTGTGGGATCATAACTGTGATAACCCCAATTATCCCATTACTATATTAAATGACGCAGCGGCCAGGCAATATGTCAATGGCTCCGCTTTTCATTTATATGGAGGCGATATCAGCGCATTGACGACAGTGCATAATGCTTACCCTGACAAACAAGTGTATTTTACCGAAGAATGGACAGGCGCCAATGCAAGTTTTGGAGGCGATCTGCAGTGGCATTTGCAAAATGTGATCATTGGTTCCATGCGCAACTGGAGCAAAGTGGCATTGGAATGGAACCTTGCTAATGACCCGGCTTATAATCCTCATACGCCGGGCGGTTGCACAGAATGTAAAGGAGCGGTCACAATCAATGGCTCTTCCTATACGAGAAATGTAGGTTATTATAACATTGCACATGCTTCTAAATTTGTTCCGGCCGGTTCTGTAAGGATCGCCAGCAATAATATAGGTTCCATAACAAACGCGGCATTCAAAACTCCTGCCGGCAAAAAAGTTGTGGTTGCCGTCAATACAGGTACCAGCATGTACAATTTTAATATACGTTTCAACGGGAAATGGATAAGCGCATCATTGCCAGCCGGAGGAGCAGGCACCTATACCTGGCCATGAGTTTAAAAAATAAGTATAACATGAAAAGATTATTATTCGCTGCAATAATGACCGGCTTGTTTTCCTGCTCCGGGAATAAAGAGAAGGAATCATCCCAGTTGAAGGATTCCCCTTCTTTTTCTACCGATGGAAAAAAAGTTATCGTTTATACTACCGCAGACAGCAGCCAGTACCGGTTGTCGGCTACCGATACACTGGAATTCAAAGAAATGGGCCAACCCCTCGAAACGCAGATCTGTGTTTTTGTGGATCCTAGTAAAACCTTCCAGGATTTCCTGGGCATTGGCGCTGCGATGACAGATGCATCCGCGGAGACTTTTGCAAAGCTTCCCAGAGACAAACAGCAGGAATTATTGCAGGCTTATTTCGATAAACAAAAAGGTATCGGGTACACCGTAGCCCGTACCAATATTAATAGTTGTGATTTTAGCAGTGATATGTATACTTATACCAGTGATGGTGATAAAGAGCTAAAGTCATTTAATATTGATCATGATAAAAAATACAAGATACCCTTTATCAAAGAAGCCATGAAAGTAGCCGGGGGAAAATTGAATTTATTCGGAAGCCCCTGGAGCCCGCCGGCATGGATGAAGACCAATAATGACATGCTGCACGGAGGCAAGCTGAAACCTGAATTTTATGATAGCTGGGCGATGTACTATACAAAATTCATTAAAGAATATGAAAAGGAGGGTGTACCGGTATGGGGGATCACCATACAAAATGAACCTATGGCCACGCAGCGCTGGGAAAGTTGTATTTATTCGGCAGAAGAAGAAAGAGACTTTTTGAAAAATCATTTGGGTCCCACTATGCAAAAAGAAGGATTAGGTGATAAAAAGATCATTGTATGGGATCACAACCGCGATCTTATCTATCAGAGAGCGGCCACTTATCTCAATGATCCTGAAGCCGCGAAATATATCTGGGGTATTGGTTTCCATTGGTATGAGAACTGGAGTGGCGGAGAACCCATGTACGACAACCTGAAAAAAGTACATGAATCTTTCCCGGATAAAAATTTATTCTTCACCGAAGGATGTAATGAAAAATTTGATCCAAAAAGATATAATGACTGGGCATTGGGAGAAAGATATGCGCGTTCAATGATTAACGATTTTAATAATGGTATGACAGGTTTTACAGATTGGAATATTTTATTAGATGAAACCGGCGGACCGAACCATGTACAGAATTTTTGTTTTTCGCCTGTTCATGGGGATATAAAAACCGGTCAGCTCATTTATACCAATGCCTATTATTATATAGGTCATTTTTCAAAGTTTATCACACCGGGCGCCAAACGAATAAGCAGCGTAGCCAGCCGCAGTCAATTGCTCACTACTGCGTTCAGGAATGAAGATGGCAAGACTGTTGTGGTAGTAATGAACCAGGGGAAGGATAAATTCCCGTATTATTTATGGATTAATGGTAAAGCCGCTGAGGTAACAGCATGGCCGCACTCAATCAATACATTGATATTTTAATTAATAAGGTCACGTGTAATGAAAAAGATACGGGGTTTCATCTTGATTAGTTTGCTATGGGCAGGCTGCAAAAAGAATCCGGGAGATGCAAATCCGCCGGGACCGACCCCTGTTAATTTTATTCTTTCTTCCTGGTCGGTAAATAATATTGCCACATCTCAAACAACGTATTACAATGTAACCAGGACGCCGGTCATAAAATTCAGGTTTGGAGCAGCTATAAACCGGGGTACAGTTACTGCGAATATTATTTTGAAAGATAATCCGGGTAACCCGGTGGCCAGTAATGTATCTTATGAAAATTCAGACAGCGTAGTTGTCATACAACCCTCTTTACCGCTTAATTATCTCGCGAAGTATACTATATCGGTAATGAATTCATTGAAATCAACCAATGGCGGTTTCCTTGTTTCAGGAAAGGATCTTTTATTGGTCACTTTGATTGACTCATCAAGAAAATTTCCTATTCTATCGGATAATGCCTTATTGGATTCCGTGCAAAAACAAACATTCAAATACTTCTGGGATTTTGGTCACCCTGTAAGCGGCCTAGCAAGAGAGAGAAGTAATGGCGACAATAACGTGGTTACAACAGGCGGCTCTGGTTTTGGTATCATGGCGATACCTGTTGCCATCAGCCGGAATTTTATTACAAGAGCTGAAGGGCTGGCAAGAATGCAAAAGATAGCAGGCTTTTTAAAAACAATGCCACCTCGCTTTCATGGCGCTTTTTCTCATTGGATGAATGGAACTACCGGCGCGGTCGTTCCCGTTGCTTCGAATGATAATGGCGCCGACCTGGTGGAAACATCTTACCTGATGATGGGTTTATTAACTGCGAGGCAATACTTCGATGGCGCTGATGCCGGGGAAACGGCGCTTAGAAGTGATATTAATACTTTATGGAATGGGGTGGAGTGGGATTGGTTCAGGCAAAATGGAAAGAAAGTTTTATACTGGAACTGGAGTCCCGATTATGGATGGGCAGTAAATGTTCCTGTGCAGGGATGGAATGAATGCCTGATCACTTATGTATTGGCAGCTTCTTCCACTACACATGGAATTTCCAAAGCGGTTTATGACAGTGGTTATGCCCGCAATGGCGCAATGGTCAATAACAACAGCTATTATGGTTATGTGCTTCCATTGGGGCAACCATCAGGAGGCCCGCTTTTTTTTGAGCACTATTCTTTTCTTGGTATTAAGCCATCCGGCTTGAATGATGCTTATGCCAATTATCAAACGCAAACGACCAACCATACATTAATCAATTATACTTACTGTAAAAACAACCCGGGTGGCTATTTTGGTTATAGTGATTCGGTATGGGGCCTTACAGCGAGTGATATTCCCAATGGATATACGGCCAGCTCGCCTACCAACGATATAGGCGTGATCGCCCCTACGGCTGCCATCTCTTCGATGCCCTATACGCCAACCGAATCCATGAAGGCATTGAAGTTTTTTTATTATGTACTGGGCGATAAGCTCTGGAGCGACTATGGATTTAGGGATGCTTTTACATTGCAGGATACCTGGTTTGCCGGTTCCTACCTGGCGATTGATGAAGGGCCTATCATCCTGATGATAGAAAATTACAGAACAGGACTATTATGGAATTTATTTACAAGCTGCCCGGAAGTAAAAGCAGGCATGTTATCACTGGGCTTTACGGCGCCGTACCTGTAACGATTTATTTACCTGCAAAAGAAAATGCAGTTCTTAACAGATGGAGAAAATGACCCGGACTATACTTTTATTAATAGCGAATCTTGCCATCTCCGTTTGTTGCTGCGCGCAGCAACAAAAGACAAACTGGCATTTGGTATGGAGCGATGAGTTCAATTATAAAGGTTTACCGGATGCGCATAAATGGAATTATGATACAGCCAGTGACCACGGATGGGGGAATAATGAACTCGAATATTATACGTATAAAAAATTGCAAAATGCAAGAGTGGAAAATGGCAAACTGGTTATTGAGGCGAGGAAGGAAAATGTTGACTCCTTTCACTATACATCGGCCAGGCTTCTTACAAGAGGAAAAGCGGCATGGCAATATGGAAAAATTGAAGTGAGGGCCAAACTTCCCAAAGGAACGGGTTCCTGGCCCGCGATATGGATGCTGGCAGATAATATCAAAGCATGGCCCGATGACGGGGAGATTGATATTATGGAGCATGTTGGTTTTCGTCCCGGCTACATTCATGGTTCTATTCATTGTAAAAAATATTACCACGTCATCGGTACACAAAAAACGGATACCGTATATGTTCCCGGTTATTCTTCGGCCTTTCATGTGTATTCGCTCGAATGGGATAGTGAAATCATTAAAGTGGCGGTAGACGGGAAAGTGTTTTTTTCATTCGCCAATGAAAAGAAAGGATATGATTACTGGCCTTTTGATAATAAAATGTTCCTGATATTAAATATTGCTGTTGGCGGAAACTGGGGCGGCCAGAAAGGGGTGGATGATAAAGCATTCCCGATGCGCATGGAAATAGATTACGTCAGGGTTTACCAGAAAAATAAGTGAGATGAAATTATTCTTTCTCTTATCATGTATGCTATTGACCGGGACAGCGTTTTCACAGGCCAAAGACCTTTCCGATTCGGCATTGCTGGACCTTGTTCAAAAACAGACTTTCCGTTATTTCTGGGACTTTGCGCATCCAGTCAGTAACATGGCAAGGGAAAGAAGCAATGAGAATTTTGGATATGGACATGAGGTGGTAACGACAGGGGGGACGGGATTCGGGGTTATGGCAGTTATTGTAGCCGCAGAAAGAAAATGGATCACCAGGGATACTGCCGCGAAATTCTTATTGAAGATGGTGAGTTTTTTAGTGAAGGCCGATTCTTATCATGGTGCATTTTCTCATTGGATGAATGGCGCCACCGGGAAAACCATCCCGTTCAGTCGTAAAGATGATGGTGCGGACCTGGTAGAAACCTCGTACCTGATGCAGGGCTTGCTTTGTGCAAGACAATATTTTAACGGCAATAATAATACGGAAGAGGAATTAAGAGACCGTATTAACTGGATTTGGAACGATGTTGAATGGAATTGGTTTACCAAAGGAGGCGAAGAAGTATTGTACTGGCACTGGAGTCCTAACAACGGGTGGGCCATGAATTTTCCTGTACGCGGGTTCAATGAATGTCTTATCATGTATGTACTCGCCGCGTCGGGGCAAAATGAAAAATACGAAGTGAGTTCTTCGGTTTATCACCGGGGATGGGCCCAGAGCAGTTTCTTCAACAATGGCAAAGAATTTTATGGCTTCAAATTGCCGCTTGGATTTGATTATGGCGGCCCGCTTTTCTTTTCGCAGTATTCTTTCCTGGGTTTGGATCCAAGAGGTTTGAAAGACCGTTATGCGGATTACTGGGAGCAAAATAAAAATCATACACTGATTAACCATGCTTATTGCCTCGATAATCCAAAAAAGTTCAAAGGCTACGGAGAAAACTGCTGGGGATTGACGGCGAGCGATACGTACAACGGGTATGATGCTCATTCGCCGACGAACGATCACGGAACGATCACTCCCACGGCTGCTTTATCGGCTTTTCCTTATACACCCGAATACTCGATGAAAGCCCTAAAGCATTTTTACTATGACCTTGGCAATAAGATATGGAGCGAATATGGCTTTACGGATGCTTTCAATGAAACAAAGAACTGGTATGCGAAATCTCATTTAGCCATTGACCAGGGACCTATTATAGTGATGATTGAAGATTACCGCAGTGGTTTGCTGTGGAAATTATTCATGAGTTGCCCGGAGATACAGAAAGGTTTAAAAAAATTAGGCTTCGAAAGCCCATGGATCAAAAAATGATTTGACACGGTATAAAAAATGAAACATGCTTCGCCAATTTATCATCATAACCGGTACTGTCTTTTACAGTATTGTATCAATTGCCCAAAAAAATAATGGCAGGGATGTGCTTTATTACCTTGATTCGATTCCTCCCGTAGGGATCATTAAAAACCTTTCTGATTCTGCATTGCTGGACGTAGTACAAAGACAAACCTTTCGTTTCTTCTGGCATGATGCGCACCCCGTAAGTGGCATGGCGCTCGAACGAAGCAATACTGTGCTTGGAGAATATTACTGGGATTATATCAATGAAGCATGGGACGAACCCAATTTCAGTAAAACAAAATTCGGCCCTGATGCCTGTGCTATGGGAGGCACAGGATTTGGCATCATGAGTACCATTGTTGCCGTGCAAAGAGGGTGGATCGGACGGGATACTGCCGTTCGCCGGTTAATCAAGATCGCCGACTTTTTGATGAATGCGGATTGTTATCATGGCATTTATCCGCATTTTATCAATGGACGAACAGGCAAGACCATTAAGTTTGACCGCCTGGATGACGCGGCAGATCTTGTAGAAACATCTTACCTGTTGATGGGATTTCTTTGCGCCAAAGAATATTTCAATAAAGATGAGCCCCGCGAAAAATACCTGCGAAAAAGAATAGAACAAATGTGGGGTGCCGCCAATTGGAACTGGCATACCAATGGCCAAAATAAATTGTATTGGCACTGGAGTCCCAACAATGGTTTTGATATGAATTTTCCTATCTGGGGCTGGAACGAATGCCTGATCACTTATATCATCGCAGCTTCTTCGCCGAATCATCCTATTTCAAAAGAAGTCTATAACGGAAGCTGGACAGGCAGTAGTGGTTTCAAAAACGGTAATACTTATTATGGCTATAAACTGCCATTAGGCAATTATGATAAAGGAGGCCCGTTGTTCTTTGAACAATACACTTTCCAGGGTATTGATCCCAATGGCCTGAAAGATTCTCTGGGCATTGATTATTCAGAACAGACACGTAATCATACATTGATCAACCGCGCCTATTGCATCGAAAACCCGAAAAAATATAAAGGGTACAGCTCTGCCTGCTGGGGACTTACAGCCGGCGACAGTTATAAGGGATATGTGGCGCATTGTCCTGAAGTGGACCTTGGTGTAATACAACCCACCGCCGCTATTTCTTCTATGCCGTATACGCCAAAGGAAAGCATGGAAGCACTTCGGTATTTCTATTATGGGCTGGGAAATAAAATATGGAGTAAATACGGGTTTGTGGATGGCTTTAGTATTGATCATAGCTGGTATGCGAAAAGTCATTTAGCCATTGACCAGGGACCGATCGTTGTGATGATCGAAAATTACAGGAGCGGTTTATTATGGAAGCTGTTCATGAATATACCGGATATACAAAAGGGATTAAAGAGGTTAGGCTTTGAAAGCCCTTACTTTAAAAAGTGAATATAGATAGCGGGGTAAAAGATTAATCTATGTTGAGAGTCAAATTGCTTGTTTATTGTTTATTGTTCTGCTTTCTGTCCTATGCACAGGAGTATGAATACAATTATAGTTTTTTCTCCAACAGCTCAATGGCAGGCAGTCATTATTTTAGTCGTACGGCAAACAGTGGCAGTTCGGGGATAAAAAACAGCAATGGTAAACTTCCTGTCAGCGAAACAATATTGCATACACCCGGCAATGCTTTGCAATTACAGTACCGCAATGCCGCGGATGGTAAGTGGCAGGCTGCCATTTACCACGCCGAAATAAGGGGGATGGATCATTTTAAAAAAGCATCCTTCCTATCTTTCTGGATATTTATTGCATCGGCGAATACATCGCTACAAGATTTGCCGGCCGTTCAGCTGATGAGACAAGACAGCAGCCTTACTTCCGCATATACTATTACCGCCGGGAAAGCTAATGAGTGGCAACGGGTGATCATACCCACCACTTCAATAAAAGGTTTTAAGCCGGATGAACCGTGGACTATCATCGCGATAGTTTTTGCGGGGCAGAAAAGTACGGATAACAGGGAACATACAATTTATATCGATGATATTGCATTTTTATCAACTGATCATGCCGGTCCGGTTTCCGAATTGCCTGTAATAGCAACAACCACCGGTTACGCTATGCATATCGATATTACATGGGCAAAGATTACCGATAAAAATATCCGTTGGGTGAAAATATATCGTTCTGCGGATGGGAAAGATTACCGGGCAGTTGGTGTACAACAGCCTTATATCAATCGTTATGCTGATTATACAGGCGAAACAGGAAAGAAATACTTTTATAAGATTTCTTTCGTGGATGGTAATTATGAAGAGACAAACTTGTCATTGCCTGTAGCGGCGGCGACAAGGTCAATGACAGATGATGATTTGCTTACTATGGTGCAGGAAGCATCATTCCGTTATTATTGGGAAGCGGCAGAATCCAATAGCGGATTGGCCCGGGAAAACATCTCAGGCAGGCAGAACATGATTGCTGCAGGTGCTTCCGGTTTTGGTATAATGGCGCTGATTGCCGGCACAGAAAGAAAATTTATTACACGGCAGGAATCGGTAGCCCGCTTCGTGAATATTGTAAATTTTTTAGATAAGGCGGAAACATTCCACGGGATGTACCCGCATTTTATAGATGGGCTGACCGGTAAGGTCGAAACGTTTTTTGGTAACAAGGATAATGGCGCCGATATTGTTGAAACATCTTTTTTACTACAGGGCCTGTTGGCGGCCCGCCAATACTTCTCCGGCAACGACCCGCAGGAAAAATTAATCAGGGAAAAGATAACCACTATCTGGAAAAAAGCAGAATGGAGCTGGTTCAGGATAACGCCTGATAGTAAATTTCTATACTGGCATTGGTCGCCCGACCAGGGATGGGTAATCCATCATAATTTAATAGGATGGAATGAAACGATGATCACTTATTTGCTGGCTATTGCATCGCCTACCCACTCAGTACCTGCGCGCCTATATTACAGCGGCTGGGCTAACCAGGATAGTACCGGCCAAAAATACCGGGCCGCCTGGGGACAAACAAAGGAAGGATCGATGTATACCAACGGCAATACTTATTTTGGAATTAAATTGGATGTGGGCGTATCCGATGGCGGCCCGTTATTCTTCACCCATTATTCTTACATGGGCTATGACCCGCATTTTATCACAGACAGGTACACCAATTATTTTATAAACAATCAGCATATCGCTAAAATAAATCACAGTTATTGCGTACAGAATCCTAATAAGTTTAAAGGATATGGTGATAGTGCCTGGGGATTGACTGCCAGCGACGGCCCGGATACTTATTATGCGGACGAACCTGTGGTTTGGCAGGATCATGGAAAGATAACGCCAACAGGTGCTATCAGCTCTTTTCCCTATACACCAGCGGAGTCCATGAAAGCATTGAAGAATTATTATTTCAATTATGGTAAATGGTTATGGGGTGAATATGGTTTTAAAGATGCATTTGATCTTACCAATAACTGGTGCTCGGAAATTTATATGGGGCTCAACCAGGCTCCCATGGCGGTGATGATAGAAAATTACCGTACCGGGTTAATCTGGAAATTGTTTATGCAAATACCGGATATCCGGAATGGGCTGAAGAAACTGGAAAAAGAAAAATAAACTTACGATATGACAAATACTATTTCGAGACAAAAGTTTCTGCAATATACTGCCTCAGCAGGTGCAGCTGTATTGCTTTCGTCTTTGGAAAGTTTTGCATCGGAAAGGCCGGACAAAAAATTAAGGATTGCCATCATCGGATGCGGGAGTGTAAGCAACAGGTATATCCCGCACCTGCAGACGTCTTCCCTGCTCGAGATTGTAAGCCTCTGCGATATCAAATATGATAGGGCATTGGCGCAGGCGAAACAATACAATTTATCCGTGGGCACTTACCCGCATATTGATAAAATGCTTGGCGGTCCGCCATTTGATATGATGATAACAATTACGGACATGCAGGTGCACGGAGAATTGAATAAAATAGCTTTAAATGCCGGTAAACATGTATGGAGTGAAAAGCCGATGGCCAATACATATGCGGAAGGCAAGGCATTGCTGGACCTGGCAAAAAGTAAAGGTCTTCGCATCTGGGGTGCGCCGGCTGTAGTGAATAGCCCCCAATTTGCTTTTATGAGTAAATGCATACAGGAAGGCAAACTGGGTCGTGTTGCAAGCGCACATGGGCAGTATGGACATACTGGTCCGACCTGGAGCGCTTTCTTTTATGAAAAGGGCGGGGGCAGCATGCCTGATCTTGGCGTATATAATATGGCTACACTCACTGGTTTACTTGGTCCTGCAAAAAGTGTGATGGCTATGCTGAGTATTGTGAATCCCGAAAGAACCGTGGATGATAAAGGGAAAATAAAAGTAGAAGCGGAAGACAATGCACACCTGCTATTGGAACATGACAATAATGTAATATCGCATGTAATGTGCGGGTTCAATTATTTTGATCCGCATGGGCATGAAGCGAAAGGACAAAGCCTGCATTCCATACAGATATATGGCGACCAGGGTAACCTGCGCCTGATTGGATATGACTGGGAAACTAATGGTGTGTATTTGGATAACTCCTGGACAGAGCCGGCTAAATTGTACCAGCAGGACAGCGAGGGGTATCAATGGCAGGAAGGTGCTACCAAAATTGGCGAAGCATTGGTAAAAGGTATTGAGCCGCGCATTAATGCAGAGCATGCATTGCATGTACTGGAGATCATAGAAGGGGCAAGAAAGTCTTCGGCGACAGGAATGAAGGTGAAATTGCAAAGTAAATTTAAATGGCCGATGATACCCCCAACCCCTAAAGGGGAATAAAGAAACAACAAGCTCTTTTCAGAAAATTATTTTCAAACCAGCCCGGATCATAAAGAGGTTTCTAAAGCCCCTTTAGGGTTTGGGGTAAATTTTATAGTATGTCCAACTTTCAATTAACCGCAAAGCAGATGGTGGATTATCACATGGATGGGTATGTTATTATAAATAGTTTTTTGAGCGAAAAAGAAATCAAAAAACTCTATAGTATAGCCACCGGTGACAGCACACTTCAAAAACATGCTTTTGATCTCAATGACCAGTCAGGAAAAAAAACAAAGCTGACCCTTTGGTACACTCCCGGTGATGATGCTTATGGATTGCTGACAAAAAGCAGCCGGATGGTAGAATCAGCCGATAAACTGATGGACGGGGAAAGCGCGGTTTGCCATTTTCACAGTAAGTTGATGCAAAAAGAGCCAAGGGTCGGCGGTGCCTGGGAATGGCACCAGGACTATGGTTATTGGTATAAAAATGAATTCCTGTTTCCCGACCAAATGATATCCATCATGGTAGCCATTACGGAAGCGAATAAAGAAAACGGGTGTTTGCAGGTTATCAAAGGATCACACAAGATGGGACGCATCGAACATGGCTTTGCCGGTGAGCAGGTAGGCGCTTCACAACATTACGTGGACCTTGCATTGAAAACAATGGAGCTGGTGTATGTAGAACTGAAAGCCGGGGATGCCCTGATCTTTCATCCCAACCTGCTTCATCGTTCTGAAGCCAATTTATCAGATAAGCCAAGATGGTCGCTGATATCGGTCTACAACCGTAGTGCGAATGTTCCTTATAATGAGCCTTCGAAGTCAAGCACTATTCCTTTGTTAAAAGTTCCCGATGAGGCCTTGCTGGAATGGAGAACAGAGGAAATTACCGATGAAGCGAATTTTTTAGAAAAAGAAAAAGATGAGGCACTGAAATAAAGTACGATGTCAGATGTACGATGTACGACAGCCTGAAAAATGAAAAGTCCTTAAATTTTAGGACTGGCGTACATCGTACATCTGACATCGTACATGATCAATCTATATTATTCAATAAAAAACACTCAACATGCCGGATACTTTACAGGTAAATATCAATGCCAGGGGCAAAGAGATAAACACTTATGACGCAATCGTGATTGGAAGCGGCATCAGTGGTGGCTGGGCAGCCAAGGAGCTTTGCGAAAAAGGGTTAAAAACATTAGTACTGGAGCGCGGAAGAAATATCGAGCATATTAAGGATTATCCCACGATGAATAAAGCGCCATGGGAATTTGAACACCGGGGTTCCATTACAAAGAAGCTCA
Source organism: Bacteroidota bacterium (assembly GCA_030706685.1). GTDB lineage: Bacteria > Bacteroidota > Bacteroidia > Chitinophagales > Chitinophagaceae > VBAT01. The sequence continues at coordinate 17,829 of JAUZOA010000025.1, read as the reverse complement.
GGGAAGAGAATTCCCTGATATCACAAGCGGCCGGCTATGGAGAAGACACAGCTCATTTTTTTGTAAAAGATAAAGATCATCCTTATATACAGGAAAAACCATTTAACTGGATAAGAGGCTACCAGGTTGGAGGTAAATCCCTTATTTGGGGCCGGGCCTGCGCCAGGTGGAGTGAATTTGATTTTACAGCACCGCAACGTTATGGTTATGGCATTGACTGGCCTATCCGGTACAATGATATTGCGCCCTGGTATAGTCATGTAGAAAAATTTATTGGCGTATGCGGTACTAAAGAAGATATCGAATCTATGCCCGATGGGGAATTTTTGCCGGGTTATGAATTGAATTGTGTTGAACAACATTTGAAAGAAGTGTTGTGGGATAAGTTTAAAAGATATTATGTGTCGGGTCGCTGGGCACATGTTACGGAACCCGGCGAAATACAAAAAAAACAAGGCCGTTATTGCCTCAACAGGAACCTTTGTATGAGAGGCTGTCCTTTTGGAGGCTACTTCAGTTCGGTTACTTCAACACTGCCCTGGGCAAAGCAGACAGGGAATCTCACCGTACAACCTTTTGCCGTTGTACATTCAGTCATTTATGATGAAAAGAAAGGGAAGGCAACCGGTATAAGAGTAATTGATGCCAATACCATGAAGGCAACTGAATATTTTGCCAATATTATTTTTGTCAATGCATCTGCCCTAAACAGTAATTTAATTCTGCTAAACTCCGTATCCAATCGTTTTCCGGCCGGGTTAGGCAATGATAATGGTTTATTGGGAAAATATATTTGTCATCATAATTACAGGGCTGGTACCGGCGGTACGTTTGAAGGATACCGCGATAAATATTATAAAGTAAGAAAACCTGCTGAATGCATTATCCCCAATTTCAGAAACGTACACAAACAGGATACAGATTTCGTAGGCGGGTATGTAATATTTTCCGGGGCATCCCGTGAAACGACCAGCGAGCGGGGGATACAGCCAACGATTGGCGCTGATTTTAAAAAGGCAATCAGCGAACCGGGAGGCTGGACGGCCTATATGTACATGCAGGGGGAAACTATTCCGAAAGAAGCTAATCATGTCAGGTTAAGCAAGGATAAGAAAGATCAATGGGGCATCCCTCAACTGATCACCTCGGTAGGGTATGATGATAATGATGATAAAATGGTAAAAGATTTCCTGGCGCAAGGCAAAGCGATGCTCGAAGCGGCCGGTGCTACTATTACTTATGAATACGATAACCACCAGGCCCCCGGGTTAGATATACATGAAATGGGGGGCGTGAGAATGGGGCGTGATCCGAAAACGTCTTTGTTGAATGAATGGAACCAAATGCACCGATGTAAAAACGTATTTGTCACCGATGGCGCCTGCATGACGAGCACGGGGAATCAAAGCCCTTCTATTTTATACATGTCGCTTACAGCAAGAGCCGTTAATCATGCTGTAGAAGAAATGAAAAAAGGAAATTTATAAAATTGAATACAAATAATTATGAACAGAAGAGAACTTATTAAACATATCGCATTACTAACCGGTTCAGCGGTGGTCGGCAGTGAATTTTTCCTCTCTGGTTGTAAAAGCAATGATAAGGAGCCTGTTGGTTTTTTTACAGAAAGGGATATTTCTTTCTTCGACGAAGTAGCGGAAACTATTTTGCCAAAAACAAATACCCCGGGAGCAAAAGATGCGGAAGTTGGGAAATTTATGGCTTTCTATTCAGCTGACTGTTATGATGAATTGCAGCTTAAGACTTTAAAAGAAGGAATTAAGAATCTGAATGATGCGTCGGACAAAAAGTATGGAAGCGATTTTATGCACGTAGCCGCTCCCCAAAAACAGGAACTACTCACGGAAATAGACGCTGAAGCAAAAAAATATAATGGAAAAAACAATGGACAACCGCCACATTATTTTACACTCATGAAACAATTGGTGTTATTTGGATTTTTCACATCCAAACCGGGTGTTACACAGGTATTGCGTTATGTGCCCGTACCAGGAAAGTATGAAGGATGCGTTGATTATAAAGAAGGGGAGACATCCTGGGCATAGATATCTTTGCAATAAAGAGTTTATTTATTCAGTGATTTAATTGATTGAATAATGGGAATACAAAGGATAAAGAAAAAGATTACGTCTTACATAGTAATGGCCATTATTTTCCAGTGCACATTTTTACTCTGCCCGGTCAGCTATTCACAACTTGTCGCGCCTCAGCGGGAGCAACACACCTACTGCAACCCGATAAACATTGATTATGGGTATACACCCATCCCTGATTTCACTGAATGGGGAAGACACCGCGCCACAGCAGATCCCGTGATCGTTAATTATAAAGGTGATTATTATTTGTTTTCCACCAACCAATGGGGTTATTGGTGGAGCAAGGATATGCTGAACTGGAATTTTATTTCCAAAAAATTTCTTCGCCCCTGGAACCAGGGTTATGATGAATTATGCGCACCGGCAGTAGGAATAATTGGTGATACCATGATCGTGTTTGGCTCTACCTATACAAGAACATTTACGATCTGGATGAGTACGAATCCTAAAGCCAATGAATGGAAACCATTGATAGATTCATTTGAAATCGGGGGATGGGATCCTGCTTTTTTTACAGATGATGACGGGAGGTTGTACATGTACAATGGCAGCAGCAATACCTATCCTACTTATGGTGTTGAATTGAACAGGAAAACATTTCGGCCCATTGGCACACGTATGCCCATGTACTTGCTCCAGGATTGGCGTTATGGCTGGCAACGATTCGGGGAACACATGGACAATACTTTTTTGGATCCCTTTATTGAAGGCTCGTGGATGACAAAGCACAACGGCAAATATTATTTTCAGTACGGAGCGCCGGGAACTGAATTCAGCGGGTATGCAGATGGAGTAGTGGTAGGAAGCCAACCATTGTTTGATGGAATAGAAATTGCTCCCCAGTCCGATCCATTGAGTATGAAATTAGGCGGCTTTGCAAGAGGAGCGGGCCATGGGTCTACATTCCGGGATAATTATAAAAATTACTGGCATGTAAGTACCATCATGCTCTCCGTAAAAAATAATTTTGAAAGGAGAATCGGTATATGGCCCGCCGGGTTTGATAAAGATGATGTGATGTATTGCAATACTGCTTTTGGAGATTATCCGGCCTGGCTCCCGTCTCTGCAAGGAGAGGGGTCAGGGGTGAGGCCAAACTGGATGCTATTAAATTACAACAAGCCCATCACTGTTTCTTCTACGCTCGGCGGCTTTCATGCCAACAATGCCAATGATGAAGACATAAAAACTTACTGGAGCGCGGCAACAGGCGATAAAGGTGAATGGATACAAACCGATCTCGGAAATACATCAACGGTGAATGCGATACAAATAAACTATGCCGACCAGGATGTAGACAGCAACCGCCTTGGAAAATGGAATGACCAGTATCATCAATATAAACTGTATTCTTCTTCCGATGGAAAAAAATGGAATGTGCTGGTTGATAAGAGTAATAATAAAACTGATGTTCCTCACGAGTATGTGGAGCTGGAAAAGCCGGTACAAGCCAGGTTCATTAAGCTGGAGAATATACATATGCCAACCGGCAAATTTGCTATCAGCGGGCTAAGGGTTTTTGGAAATGGCAATGGAGCAAAACCCGATGCCGTAAGAACATTTTTTGTATTGAGGACAGAGAAAGACAAACGCAGCGGCTGGATCAAATGGAACCCGGTAAGTAATGCCTATGCCTATAATATTTATTATGGTACAGCGCCGGATAAGCTGTATAACTGCATCATGGTGCTTCAAAACAATGAATACTGGTTCAAAGCAATGGATAAATTAAAGACATATTATTTTTCTATTGAAGCGATTAATGAAAACGGAGTATCAGAAAAAACCAGGGTAATAGAAGTCAAATGAGTTACACAATGGCTAGTGAATAATTAATAATTAGTAATCAATAAGTAAATGAAGAAACTGTATCTATTTGTTTTCCTTTTCCTGTTTACAGGATACTCTCATGCGCAGCAGCCCGCTTTCTGGGATGACATACAAGCTTTCAGAAAGGAGGACAGTGCTCATTTTCCGGGAACAAATAAGATTTTATTTGCGGGCAGTTCTTCTTTTACCAAGTGGACCGATGTGCAAACCTATTTTCCTTCTTTCCCGATCATCAATCGCGGTTTTGGTGGCTCGACATTACTTGACGAAATCAGGTATATAAAGGAAGTGGTCTATCCTTATAAGCCCAAACAAATTGTCATCTACTGTGGTGAAAATGACCTGGCTTCATCAGATACCGTTACTGCTAAAATGGTATATAACCGCTTCCGGCAATTTTTTAATTTAATCAGGAATAAATTTCCCGGTCTGCCGCTTATATACATATCTATGAAGCCGAGCCCGAGCCGGCAACTGCTTCTCCCGAAAATGATCAGGGGGAATGAAATGATTAAGAAGTTCCTGGCAACTAAAAAGAATACAGTCTTTATTGATGTATATAGAGAGATGATTGATGATGAAGGTAAGCCCAGGCCTGAACTTTTTTTAGATGATAACCTGCACATGAACAAGAGTGGTTATGCGATTTGGCAAAAACTAATAAAGTCTCATTTACTGAAATAATAAAATTACAAACATGAAACGATTGCAAAGACTGGGAATCATTTTACTTCTTATTGGTTCACTGCAGGCAACGGCGCAAGACGCCGGGATGAAAGTGTTCATTGATGCCCTGATGAAAAAAATGACATTGGAAGAAAAGCTGGGGCAATTGAATTTGCCAGGTTCCGGGGATATTGTTACAGGGCAGGCAGGCAATTCTGATATTGCCCAAAAAATACAAGAGGGAAAGGTAGGAGGCTTATTCAATATAAAATCTGTTGCGAAGATCAAAGAAGTTCAAAAGCTGGCGGTGGAAAAAAGCCGGCTTAAAATCCCCTTGATCTTTGGGATGGATGTAATACATGGTTATGAAACCGTGTTCCCCATACCATTAGGTTTAAGTTGCAGCTGGGACATGAAGCTGGTCGAGCGAAGCGCGAGGATTGCCGCTACGGAAGCCAGTGCGGATGGAATATGCTGGACATTTTCACCCATGGTGGACATTGCCCGTGATCCGCGCTGGGGAAGGATTGCGGAAGGGGCCGGTGAAGATCCTTATCTCGGTTCGCAGGTAGCCAAAGCAATGGTACAAGGATACCAGGGAAATGATCTTAAAAAGAACAACACGATCATGGCATGCGTGAAACACTATGCTTTGTATGGCGCCGCGGAAGCCGGGCGCGATTACAATACAGTTGATATGAGTCACCAGCGAATGTATAATGTATACCTGCCTCCTTACAAAGCAGCAGTGGACGCAGGCGCCGGAAGCATAATGTCTTCTTTCAATGAAGTGGATGGCGTACCTGCTACTGCCAATAAGTGGTTATTGACGGATGTACTGCGTAAACAATGGGGCTTTAAAGGTTTTGTAGTGACGGACTATACAGGAATCAATGAAATGGTAGATCATGGAATCGGCGATCTTCCTGCCGTATCCGCAAGGGCACTGATGGCAGGCGTTGATATGGATATGGTAGGGGAAAGTATTTTGAACTATTCGGCTAAATCATTGAAAGAGGGAAAAGTGACAATGGCGCAAATTAATGCCGCCTGCAGAAGAATACTTGAAGCGAAATATAAACTGGGATTATTCGGTGACCCGTACAAGTATTGTGATGAGAACAGGGCAAAAACAGAAATCTTTACAGATGCCAACAGGAAAGAAGCTAGGTCAATAGCTGCGCAAAGTTTTGTGTTGCTAAAGAATCAACTTCTCCCCGGCGGGTCGGGACCTGTATTGCCATTAAAAAAGAGCGGTACGATTGCTTTGATTGGCCCATTGGCCGATAATAAAGAAAATATGCCGGGAACATGGAGTGTGGCGGCTAATTTTTCAAAAGCAACTTCGTTATTGACAGGATTGAAGGAGGTAGCTGGCGATAAAGCGAAGATTATATATGCCAAAGGGTCCAATCTTGATGCGGACGCGGCTTTTGAAGAAAGAGCCGGTATGTTTGGCAAAGGATTGGGAAGAGATAACCGCCCTGCGGCAGAAATAATACAGGAAGCCCTGAATATCGCTTACCAGGCTGATGTTATTGTTGCCGCATTGGGAGAATCGGCAGAGATGAGTGGCGAATCATCCAGCCGTAGCAATATTGAAATACCGGAAGCACAAAAAGATTTATTAAAAGCATTGCTGAAAACCGGTAAACCGGTAGTATTGGTTTTATTCACAGGGAGGCCATTAGTATTAAAATGGGAAAATGAAAATGTACCTGCTATATTAAATGTATGGTTTGGCGGAAGTGAGGCCGGTTACGCGATCGCGGATGTTTTATTTGGCGATGTGAACCCTTCCGGGAAATTGAGCACGACTTTCCCGCAAAATATTGGGCAGGTTCCTATCTATTACGCTCACAAGAATACAGGTCGTCCATTAGGAGAAGGAAAATGGTTTGAAAAATTCCGTTCCAATTACCTGGATGTATCCAATGACCCCGTTTACCCGTTTGGTTTCGGATTGAGCTATACTACATTCACTTACAGTGATGTCAAACTGAGCAGTACTTCTTTAAAAGGCAATCAGGCATTGACCGCAAGTGTAACAGTAACAAACAACGGGAATAAAGATGGCAAAGAAGTCGTTCAATTATATATACGGGATGTAGTAGGAAGCGTTACAAGACCTGTCAAGGAATTGAAAGGGTTTCAAAAAATAGAATTGAAAGGGGGTGAATCCAAAACAGTTACTTTCAATATTACACCCGATGACCTGAAGTTTTATAATTATGATCTGAAATATGACTGGGAACCCGGTGAGTTCGTTATTATGATCGGCACCAATTCAAGAGATGTAAAAAGCGCCACAGTAAACTGGGTAAAATAAGGGTTGGCAGCCCTGTTTTGTAATGAAAACTTCAGCAGTAAAACTTCAGCAAATAGCAGGGTTGTTCCTTAAAATAACATTCCAGCTTGCGATTATATCATGCCGGGTATCAGCACTTCATGCGCAACCCGGAAAAATAGATTCAGCAGTGATCCCTAAGCTGTCGCTTCACTTTCAACCTGAATATACATTTGATGGACCTGCTGATCCGGCATCCTGGCAAAATCAAAAGCAGGGATTACATGTGGCGTTCGGATCTACCGATGAAGCTTATTTCAGAACTGAAGCTCCAGCGCTGAAAGAAGAAAGCCTGTCATGGAAAGGAATAGCATGGAAAGGTGAACGGCTCAACGTTATGCTCCTTATCTGGTCGCCGGATACGATCAACCAGGTTCGTGTTTTATTGAATGATCTGAAAAACAACAGCGGGAATATCTTGAGTAAAAAAAGTATGGAGGTGAACCGGGTGCAATATGTTCTTTCCAACTATCCTTATGACGCTGCAGAGGTAACCTGTGGGGAAGGCCCGGTTGATAAAGCGTATTTGATGCCTGACAGGTTAGCCCCAATAATCACCGGGACAGACAGGTTTGATCTCCCCGGCCGAACGGTACGCCCGGTATGGATTGCCATTAATATCCCTTCCGCAACAGTCCCCGGTATTTACAATGGCAATATCGAGGTAAAATCTGAGAAGGAAAATGTAGTGTTGCCACTGAAAATAAAAATTCAAAATCAACTATTGCCCAAACCACATGATTGGAAATTCCGGCTGGATCTTTGGCAAAATCCATGGGTAATCGCTGATTTTTATCATGTAAAGCCCTGGGGGGAAGAACATAAAGCGCTGCTGAAAAAGCATCTGAAGCTATATGCCGATGCCGGCGGGAAATTTATTACTACGTATGGAGTACATTCTCCGTGGGGAGATGGTGAATATTACCTGGAAGAAGGAATGATCGGGTGGCGCAAGACAAAAAATGCACAATGGAAATTTGATTACAGCATTTTTGATCAGTATGTAGAACTGGCTATGAGTGCCGGTATTGATAAAGCCATTACTATCTACACACCACTTCCCTGGGGAGAAAGATTTCGCTACCTGGATGAGGCAACCGGTAATTATGTATATGAAAGATGGTTGCCCACCTCAGATACTTTTAAGACCAATTGGAATATTTTTCTCACAGACCTGAAAACTCATCTGGAAAAGAAAGGATGGTTCGGTAAGACTTACCTTGGCATTAATGAGAATGCCATGGATCAGTGCATGGCTGCTATTAAAGTAATAAAAAATCATTCAGAGAACTTTCATACCAGATGGAAGATAACTTATGCAGGGGACTGGCACCCGGAACTGGACAGCCTGTTGGACGATTATTCCTGTGTCTATGGAAAAGAACCCCGGGTGAGTGATGTAAACAAGCGAACGATGAAAGGACGGACCTCAACCTATTATATATGCTGTACGCCGCCAAAACCTAATACATTTGTATTCTCGCCCCCTGTAGAAGGCAGGTGGCTTGGCTGGTATGCTTTTGCATTTGGTTATGATGGATTATTGCGCTGGGCATATGATGCATGGGTAGCTGATCCTGTAAGAGATGCAAGACATATCTACTGGCCGGCGGGGGATGCTTATATGATATATCCCGGCGCTAATAGTAGTATCCGGTTTGAAAAACTGCGGGAAGGAATTGTTGATTTCGAAAAACTGAGGATGTTAGAAATGCAGGCCGCAAAGTCGGCTGACCCTGATATCAAAAAACTGCTGCAGGAACTAAAGCAGCATCTGCAGGTATTTGTCACTGAACATGAATTTAAAAAAGAGAAATTGACAAGTGATATTGAAAAAGGAAAAAAGATAATGGCAGAATTGAGTGATAAACTGGTAATGCCGCGCCAAAAATAAAAAGACATAAATTGTTATTGCGAAAAGTAATTATAGGGTTTTCTGCCATTGGAATGATAGTAAGTGCGTCCTGTTCTCCGGGTAATGATACAAAAAAAATCAGCCAGGATAGCCTGGTAGCCTGTGAATCGAACCTGCCTTCCCGTTTTGCCAATTCAAAAGATACATCTTCGATTGTACAGGGTGAGAATTCTTTGGAAGGGATGATAAAAATTCCCGGTGGCGAATTTATGATGGGAGCATCGGATAATGAAGGCAGACCGGATGAATACCCGCAACATGAGGTAAAAGTTGATAGCTTTTGGATGGATGCAACGGAAGTAACCAATTTACAGTTTGAAAAATTTGTAAGGGCAACCGGTTATATTACCACTGCGGAAAGAAAACCCGATTGGGAAGAAATAAAAAAACAAATGCCCGCCGGTACACCCAGGCCTGATGATAGCCTGCTGGTAGCTGCGTCATTAGTATTTACTCCTCCTGATCATCCTGTTTCTTTGAACGATGTTTCACAATGGTGGAGCTGGCAAAAGGGGGCTGATTGGAAACATCCGCAGGGGCCAAACAGCAATATCAAAGGAAAAGAAAATTATCCTGTGGTGCAGGTATCGTGGGATGATGCGATAGCATATTGTAAGTGGTCGGGCAAACGATTACCGACCGAAGCCGAATGGGAATGGGCCGCGAGAGGAGGCTTAAAGAATAATAAATATCCCTGGGGAAATGAGGAAGTAGAATCAGGTAAACCCAAAGCGAATACCTGGCAGGGAAATTTTCCCGATAAAAATACCGACTGGGATAAATATTATAATGCAGCGCCCGTAAGATCATTTTCGCCCAATGGCTTTGGCTTGTATGATATGGCAGGTAATGTATGGGAATGGTGCGGTGATTGGTACCGCCCCGATTATTACCTGCACTTAAAAGATCAAACCGCCCTGAATCCAAAAGGCCCGGCTGAGAGTTATGACCCGATGGAGCCTACAGTTCCCAAGAGAGTAGTGAGAGGGGGATCATTTTTATGTAATGCCTCTTACTGCAAAGGTTACCGTGTTACTTCCAGGATGAAAACCTCGCCGGATACGGGTTTGGAGCATACAGGGTTCCGGTGTGTAAAAAGTATTAATTCCAGGAATGCGAATTAGAAGAATGAACACAAATTTGTGGCTATTAAATTTGTTGTTGCCCGGCTTACCGGGGGTAAAGCCCATTAGAAGTGGTTGTAGATTTAACACCAGCCTCAGGGCGGGTGTTATGGAAGCCGGGCTGATTAAGGATTTAGCCCATACAATTGTTTTGTAGTCGGACACAATGTAAATTGATTAGGGTCTTTATAATTTTATTCAGTATGCAAAACATCAAAAACGTCATTCTCGATCTCGGCGGTGTAATATTGAACATAGACCTTGGGCAAACTGAAATGGCTTTACTGGAACTCGGTATTAATAATTTGTCGGATTACCTGACGAGATCTTCCATTTCCTCTTTTTTTAAAGAATATGAAACAGGTAAAATTGATGATGCCGCATTTGTCAGCTCAATACAGTCTTTATCAACGAAAGCTATAACAGAAGAAGAAGTTATTCGTGCCTGGAATGCCTTGTTACTCGATTTCCCGGCCGAAAGAATTGAATTGCTTCAAAAGCTGAAAGAAAAATACAGGCTTTTTTTACTCAGCAATACCAATATGATTCATTACCGGGAATTTCAACAGCGGATCTATTCACAAACCGGAGGCTACCTTGAAGACCTGTTTGAAAAAACATACTATTCTCATACAGTCGGGCTGAGTAAGCCGGATGTGGCTATTTTTCACCTGGTGATCAATGAAAATAAACTCAATCCTGCAGAAACACTCTTTGTTGACGATACTGCAGCGAATATGACAGCAGCCAAAGAAGCCGGCCTGCAGGTCTCCCACATCGTGCCGGGTACAAGTATTCTCGATATCAAATGGTAAAAATGAAATTAAACGGTATCACGTGTTTTTTTTGAGATCATAATGTAACGCCGCCGCACCAAGAATACCGCTGTTTTCCAGTTCAGAAACCTCAATTTTAAAACTATGTAAAGCTCTCTTGTAAGCAAAAGTTTGAATTTGCTTCCACATATCGTTGGAAAAATAAGGAAATGCCTGCCTTACAGATCCGCCGAGGATAATAAGTTCAATATCCAAAGTATAAAGTATCATCTTAATGGCATTGCCAAGATGAGTGCCCAGTTCACGGTACATTCTTATTGCCTCCGCATTTCCGTCTTCGGCTTTTTTAAAAACCAATTCACCATTTGTTCCATATACATTTTGAAAAAACTGGCCACTGGCATAGTATTCATAATATTTATCAAGATAAGCGGCCATTCCAAACTCGCCCGCGCCACCATTTTTCCCTGCATATAATTTTTTATTGATAATGATGCCCGATCCCAGGCCGGTCCCGATTGTAAGCCCGACCATATTGTCATAGCCTTTACCTTTTCCGAAGTAAAATTCTCCCAGGGCAAAGCAATTTGCGTCGTTGTTGATAAGAACAGGTAGCCTGTAACGCTGTTCCATCAATTGTTGCAGGGGAAGTTCTTTCCAGGAGGGAATATTGACTACATCGTAAACAATTCCTGCCGTTACCAGGCCGGGAACCCCGATGCCAATAGCTATTACCTCATTATTTATTAATGGATCAATGAAATTAAACAGTTCTTGTAAAATTTCTTCCATAGCGCCTCCCGGATTTATTCGTTGCGAAATAACAGATGATAGACTGCCATCCTTTACCAGTCCTGCCCGCTGGTTAGTGCCTCCAAGGTCAATTCCAAGAATTACTTGTTTGCTCATGGGTACTTTGATTGTATTTCTTTTGCCGCGTCTGCATCGAGATAAATTTTTAGCCCCGGGTGTTGGCGCAATAAACTGCCGGGCACTTGCTCTGATATTTTCTCATCAAGTATTTTTTTAACTATACCGGCTTTATGTGAACCGCTTACCAGTAAAATAATATGCTTAGCGTCAAGTAACGTCGCCAACCCTAATGTAATGCCACCTGTAAGCTGTTGCTGTTTTTTAAAATATTTCTGTCCTGTTTGCTGCGTTATGGGATCAAGAGCGGTTACATGTGAACGTAATGATTGTGAAGTTCCCGGTTCATTCATTCCTATATGACCATTCATTCCAAGCCCAAGTATTGCCACATCAATGCCTCCTTGTTGAACAATAAAGTTTTCAGCGTCTTCACATTCTTTATGTAAATCTTTTGCTCTCCCGTCAAAGAAAAAAATCTTATTGTCCGCGACCTGTAAAGGACGGAACAATTGATTGTTTAAATGAAAACGGCAGCTCCCTTCGTCATCGCCATTCATTCCTGTCCATTCATCAAGACCGACAAAGAACCAGCCTGAAATATCCAGTTCTTTTTTTGCAACCTTATCCACTATATTTTTATACAGGCCGGCGGGGGTATCGCCGGAAGCGGTACATAAAAGAGGATGCTTGCGCGATCGCATTAATTGAACCAGGTCATTGGCGGCTTGCTTTGACAAGTCAGGATAAGTATCCGCTATAAAAATCTCCATTAATTAGTTTAAAAGTTTTTGCAGGAACAATTATTAAATCATTTTTTTACCGAAGGTTCAAGCCAAAGATCAATAGGCTTCCCTATCTTGGGTGTAAAAGGCAGCATGATCTTTTTACCCTGCGCGGCAGAAGCATAAGCGGCATAGATAATTTCGAGGACGGCAAGGCCATCTTCACCTGTCACCAGTGGTTGTTTATCCTGCTGCACGCAATCAATAAAATGTTTCAATTCATGCGGGTAGCCCTGGTTGAAAGCTTCTTCAAATACAGTAAAGCTCCAGCCTACCGTAGTGTCTGCTTTTTCCATAGCATAACCATAACCACTCTTGCTATAAGCAATGGCCGCATTTCCCATAAAGAGGTCTGCATAAACAACTCCGCCCGTACCATATACTTCGCTGCGGTCGTCCATTCCCCCGTGTTTGGCCCAGCTATTTTCCGCTACAGCCGTAACACCATTTTCAAATTCTATTATAACTACTGAATTGTCTTCAGCTTTCGTGCGTCCTTTATGTAATACAGTACTCATGGTAGCATATACACTCGTTGCCTGCGCATTATTCAGCATCCAGCGAAACCAGGCGATGGCATGACAACCCATATCCATCAATACTCCGCCACCAGCAAGGTTGATATCATAAAACCAATCCGAATGGGGGCCTGAATGTTTTTCCGCCTGCTTCAGCATATAGATATCGCCAATCGCTCCTTCTTTCACCAGGTGCCTCACCCTTTCATATTTAGGGGCAAAGCAAAGCTCTTCTGCATACATTAGCTTAACGCCTGCTTTTTTACAGGCAGTGATCATTGCATTGCCTTCTTCCAGTGTTATGGCCAAAGGTTTTTCAATAATGATATGCTTACCGGCTGCTGCTGCTTTAATCGCCGCTTCAGCATGCAGGTAGTTGGGCAAACAAATGTCCACGACATCACAACCCGAATCCCGGATAATTTTATCAAGGTCCTCATACCAATGCGGGATATGATGTTTTGCCGCAAAAGCTTTTGCCTTTTCCGCATTGCGGGTATAAATAGCAATTATTTCCGCTTCCGGTACAAAGCGGTGATAACATTCCAGGTGAATATCACTGATAAAACCGGCTCCTAAAATGGCAATTTTCGTTTTTGGCATAACAAATCGTATAATGAAATGATAAGATAAACATTTTTTGAAAATAAATTCAACTTAGAGCCAATAGTATCAACGCGAGAATAACCGGGCTGTAAATTAATTTTTACTATGGACTGGTATTTAAGTACAAGGTTCGCGCCGAACCGAACCCCGGCTGTTAGAAAGATTGCAAATGCCGGTTCGACTGCAATGCGGAGGAGTTGGTCTTATTAGCCGGTTTAGACAACTCAATGGGGGGACTGACTATTTTGAGAGACTCCCTGGAATATTCAATAATTAATTTGCCATCTTCGCCGAATACATGTAGAATACTTCTAACTATTCCCTTGAATATCCCCTGGAGTTACCCCGGGACTGTATATAGACTGTATGCAAACTGTGTACAGAGACTCCTTCTATAACTCCTCTATAAGTCTTCTATAGTTTCAGTATAACAAAAAATGTCAGGTCCTGGAAAAAGTTAACCCAAGTATTCTAATCGATTGTATAACTCGTGGTGGTCATAAGTATTAAAAACGAAACGGGAGTTAATTCTCTGTAAAATTCGAAAAAATATAAAACGGCTTATATTCAAAGCGCAGACGTGTTTTGAATAGTTAACTTTGCGCATGGCGAAATAAAGGCTATATGAAACAAGTCAAACATATTTCCCGGCTGTTCTTATCATTTTTTCTCCTGGTTGCCTTTCATACCTCACGGTCGCAGCGAAAAACAATTGATCAAAAAGTTGATTCTGTGCTGCATTTGATGACACTGGAAGAGAAAGTCGGGCAAATGAACCAGTATAATGGAGATTGGGATGCTACCGGCCCGATAACCAAAGATGGCGATAAGCAAAGCCAGATAAGAAGCGGAATGGTAGGCTCCATGCTGAATGTAACAGGTGTGGATCATACAAGAACCTTACAGGAGATCGCGATGCAATCCAGGATGAAGATACCCTTGCTTTTCGGGCAGGATATCATTCACGGATACAGGACAATTTTCCCGGTACCCCTGGCAGAAGCGGCAAGCTGGGATCTCGATGCCATACAATTATCAGCAAGAATTGCCGCTACAGAAGCATCTGCGGCGGGGGTTCACTGGACATTCGCGCCCATGGTGGATATTGCCCGGGATCCGCGATGGGGGCGGGTAATGGAAGGAGCGGGTGAAGACCCATACCTCGGTTCATTAATTGCCAGAGCAAGAGTAAAGGGTTTCCAGGGGAATGGTTTGGGCAATACCGATGCATTGATGGCCTGCGCCAAGCATTTTGCCGCTTATGGCGCAGCCGTTGGTGGCCGGGATTATAATAGTGTGGATATGAGTTTACGCCAACTGCATGAAATTTACCTCGCACCTTTTAAGGCTGCTGCTGAAGCAGGTGCGGCTACTTTCATGAATTCATTCAATGACCTGAATGGCATACCCGCAACGGGAAATAAATATTTGCAAAGAGATATTTTAAAAGGAGCGTGGAAATTCAAAGGCTTTGTGGTGAGCGATTGGGGCAGTGTCGGCGAAATGATCCAGCATGGTTTTGTAAAGGATAATTACGAGGCTGCCCTGGTGGCAGCCAATGCCGGCAGCGATATGGATATGGAAAGCCGCAGTTATATTCAAAACCTGGCAAAGCTGGTGAAAGAAGGCAAAGTAAAGATGGAAGTAGTGGATGAAGCAGTAAGAAGGATATTGAGGAAAAAATTTGAACTGGGATTATTTGATGATCCTTTTCGATTTTGCAATAAAGAAAGAGAACGGCAACAGTGGAATAACCCCGAACATTTAAGGATGGAAAGAGAGATTGCAAAAAAAAGTATTGTACTGCTAAAGAATAACGGGATCCTTCCAATCAGAAAGCAAAGCGCAAAAGGCAGTGAGCCCAGGAATATTGCCGTAATAGGCCCATTTGCCAAAGCTAAAAGCGATAATCTTGGTTTTTGGAGTTATGATTGGCCGGATGATTCAACAAGAATTGTGTCAGTATGGGAGGGTATGCAAAAAAAGATCGGCGCAGATACAAGGTTGCTTTATGCCAGGGGCTGTAATATTAATGATACAAGCCATGCAGGATTTACAGAGGCGGTTGCAGTTGCAAAAAATGCTGATCTTATTATCATGACTGCTGGTGAAGCAAGAGATATGAGCGGTGAAGCCAAAAGCCGGAGTAATATTCATTTGCCTGGAGTTCAGGAAGAGTTGATAAAAGCAGTTTATGCTACAGGCAAACCAATGATCGTCCTGGTCAGCGCTGGCCGTCCATTGATATTTAACTGGACAGCAGATAATGTGCCTGCTATTTTATATACCTGGTGGCTGGGCACAGAAGCCGGTGATGCTATTGCTGATGTATTATTTGGTGATTATAATCCTTCGGGGAAATTGCCAATCAGTTTTCCAAGAACAGAGGGACAGATTCCCATTTACTATGATCATTTTAATACAGGCCGGCCGGCGACCAGCGACAGTGACCGCTTTTACCGCTCCGCCTATCTTGATCTTTCCATCTACCCGAAATACGAATTTGGTTATGGTCTCAGCTATACTACATTTCAATACAGTGACCTGCGGTTGAGCAAAAAGAAAATAAAAGACACAGAAAAGATCGATGTGACCATGAAACTTACCAATACAGGAAAGTATGAAGGCGAAGAAGTAGTTCAATTATATCTCAGGGACAAGGTGGGGTCGGTTGTCAGGCCGGTGAAAGAGCTAAAAGATTTTCAAAAAATAAAGCTGCAGCCGGGCGAAGCCAAGGCCATTCATTTCATCATTGATAAGCAAAAACTTTCCTTTTACAATGATAAGCTGCAATGGATAGCGGAACCCGGAGAGTTTGACCTGATGATCGGGGCTTCTTCGGAAGATATACGCCTGAAAGATTCTTTTGAGTTGGTAAAATAGGGGCTCTATTTAATATCATAATCCACCACTACTTTTTCTGTCTTCGGATGGCTCTGGCAGGTAAGAATATAGCCCTGTTCTACTTCTTCATCTTCAAGTCCCCAATGGACATCCATGGACACTTCGCCTTCCAGTAACCGGGCCTTGCAGGTACAGCAGACGCCACCTTTGCAGGCAAAAGGCAGATCGGCGCCCTGTTGCAGTGCGGCATCCAAAATGGTGGTATGGCTGTTGAAGGAAAGATCAAAGTCAAAACTTCTTCCATCCAGTTTAACGCTTATCCTGCTCCTGGGCCCTGTTTCACTTTCCGGCTTCTGACTCCTGACTTCCGGCTTCTTTTGTCCCGGAGTCGTGAATAATTCAAAATGAATTTTCTTTTTATCAACCCCTTTGGCTTCCAAAAAATCTTTTACTAAAAAGATCATTTCTTCAGGACCGCAGATAAAAGTTTCATCCATTAAAGTATAATCAATAAGCCTGGAAAGTTCCAGTAATTTTTCCTGGTTGATCCGCCCAAAGTTGATGGGAGCATCTGTTCTTTCCCGGCTAAGTATATTAACCAGGTTGAAGCGTGACAGGTATTTATTTTTTAATGCTTCCAGTTCTTCAAAGAAAATAATAGAAGGACGGCTGCGGTTGCCATACACTAAAGTAAAGCTGCTTTGCGGTTCTGTTTGTAATGTCGTTTTGATGATGGAAATGACGGGTGTGATACCGCTGCCGGCAGCGAAGGCGAGATAATTCTTTTTATGATTCGGGTCCAGTTCTGCATAAAACTTTCCTACGGGGGGCATTACTTCCAGCCAGTCTCCTTTTTTTAATTGCTCATTGGCAAGGCAGGAAAATAACCCTCCTTCTACTTTTTTAATAGCGACCCGCCATTTATTTTCTAAGGGAGTGCTGCAAATAGAGTAGGTACGCCGCACTTCTTCGCCATTGATGGTGGTACGCATCGTCAGGCTCTGGCCTTGTTTGAACCGGAAAACGTCCTGCAGGGCTTCGGGAACATCCAACAAAATGGTAACGCAATCGGCAGTCTCTTTATTGATCTCTTTTATCGCAAGCTTATGAAAGTGAATGGACATGTATTTTATTTCATCGTTAGGATAGTATGCAAAATAAGATGCTTTTTGGAAATGCGGAGTATTTCCCGGAAAGACAACAGGGATTCTCGAAGGCAAATAAGGGATTTTATCACATGTAAATTCTTTGCGTCCCATGACCAAAACCTGGCGTAAGGACGTGACAACTCTAATTGCTTTTCAAACCGGAGATCAGGTAAGTCACCATATTCTCTTCCAGTTCTTCCGGCGAATAGCTCTTCTGGCTGCGATGCCAGAATTCTAATCCGCGAACAGCCGACAGGATAGTAAGTACGGCAACATAAGGAAG